>JAEWAQ010000070.1 GCA_023391635.1 Bacillota bacterium
GCGTAATCCACCGATATAGATCATACCCCGTAGGGCCTGCCTCATAACAAACTTCGAGTACGATGTCTTTGCCAGAAAGTGTTCGCATTAGCTTACCCACAGCATCGGGGTTGTGACTAATGGTTCCCACCTCCGCCCCGCCAATTCGCCAAATAGACCGACGGTTTTTGTTCTAATCAGATTTATTAGTTTCACGGCTATTCATCGGGAACGGCGGTTCCCGCCAATCGGCATCTTCTTATTGCTTTCCCCACCCATATGCGATATATTGCATATCAAGAGGTCTCACACGAAGGAAGGGAATATTCGCTTGCCGGTGCCGCCCGACTTTACTACCCCGATCCGGATGTCCGCGAAGGAGCGGGCGTTCTCGCAGCTCCAGCGCTGGATTATCGAAGGCGTGCTACATCCCGGCGAGAAGCTGCTGGACGCCGAACTGGCGGAATCGCTTGCCGTCAGCCGGACGCCGATCCGGGAGGCGCTGCAATTGCTAGAAGTGCAGGGACTCGTCTCCATGCAGCCGGGGAAGGAAACAAGAGTCACGCAGATCGAGAAGAACGACATTTTCAAGCTGTACCCGACTCTGGCCGCGCTCCACGCCCTTGCGGCAGAGCTAGCGGCAGCGCGTATTCTCCCCGAACAATTGGAGACGCTGCGTGAGCTTAACGCTCAATTTGGCCATGCTATGGAGAGCGGGCAGCCTTACCAGGCGATGGAATGCGATGAACAATTTCACAATTTGATCGTGGACTCGGCTGATAATGCCTACATCGCCTCTTTTAGCGCCTCGCTGCAGATTCATATTCGCAGATTCAAGTACGTCTTTCTCAAGCAGCCGATGCCCGGATCGCTGACCGCTTCGGTAGAAGAGCACGCGGCGATCGTTCGCGCACTGGAGCAACGCGATGCACAGGAGGCGGCGACCGTCATGAAGCAGAATTTGATTCGACCCATGCACGAGCTTTATGCATTAATCTGACTTCAAACTCAATCGGAAGAAAGGATGAGAAAGCAATGGCCAATCACAAAGATTTGCGAATTCAAAGTCATGTCATCAGCGAGGGCGCGAACCGCGCGCCGAATCGGGCGATGTTGCGGGCCGTCGGGTTCGAGGACGAGGATTTCAACAAGCCGATGATCGGGATCGCAAGCACATGGAGCGAAGTGACACCTTGCAACATGCACATCGACAAACTCGCCTTGGCGGCTAAGAACGGCGCCCGCGAACAAGGGGGAGCGCCGCTCGTCTTCAACACGATTACCGTATCCGACGGGATCGCGATGGGCCATGCGGGCATGACCTTCTCGCTGCCGAGCCGCGAGACGATCGCCGATTCCATCGAGATCGTGACCGGCGCGGAACGGTTCGACGGCCTCGTCGCGATCGGCGGCTGCGACAAGAATACGCCGGCTTGCCTGATGGCGATCGGCAGGATGAACCTGCCGGCGGTCTATATCTACGGCGGCACGATTCAGCCCGGCCATCTGGACGGCAAGGAAGTGGACATCGTCAGCGCGTTCGAGGCGGTCGGGCAATACCACGAAGGCCGGATCGACGATCGGCAGCTGCACCGGGTCGAGTGCAGCGTGTGCCCGGGTCCGGGTGCATGCGGCGGGATGTATACGGCAAATACGATGGCCGCTGCGGCCGAAGCGCTTGGCATGAGCCTGCCGGGCTCCTCTTCGACGCCGGCGATTTCTTCCCACAAGGCGGAGGAGTGCGAGGATGCGGGCAGGCAAGTGCTGGAATTGTTGAAGTCGGACATCCGGCCTCGGGATATTATGACAAAGAAGGCGTTCGAGAACGCGATAACGGTCGTCATGGCGCTGGGCGGTTCGACCAACGCTTTCCTGCATCTATTGGCCATCGCTCATTCGGTAGAAGTCGATTTGACCTACGACGATTTCGAACGGATTCGCGCGAATGTGCCGCACTTGGCCGACCTGAAGCCGAGCGGCCGCTACGTCATGCAGGACCTGAGCGATGTCGGCGGCGTCCCCGGCGTGATGAAGCTGCTGCTCGATCGCGGCTTGCTGCACGGGGATTGTCTGACGGTGACAGGCAAGACGTTGGCGGAAAATGTGGCGGGGGCGACGCTTGCGGAAGGGCAGGACGTAATTCGTCCATTCGACAACCCGCTCAAGCCGAGCGGTCCGCTCGTCGTGCTCAGGGGCAACTTGGCCCCGGAAGGCGCGATCGCCAAGATGTCGGGCATCAAGAAGCAGCGCTTCACCGGTCCGGCGCGCGTCTACGACAGCGAGGAGGCGGCGACGGAAGCGATCGTGAACGATCAGATCCGCAAGGGCGACGTGCTGGTCATCCGCTATTGCGGGCCGAAGGGCGGGCCGGGCATGCCCGAAATGCTGTCCGTGACGGCGCTCATCATCGGCAAAGGATTGGGCGGGGACGTAGCGCTGATTACGGACGGCCGGTTCTCCGGCGGTTCGCACGGATTCGTCGTGGGGCACGTGGCGCCGGAAGCGCAAGTAGGCGGCAACATTGCGTTTCTGCAGGAAGGCGATCTGGTGACGATCGACAGCGAGACGCACGAGATTTCGTTCCAGGTATCGGAAGACGAGCTGGATGCACGCAAGCGGATGTGGAAGCAGCCGCCGCTTAAGGCGGCGAACGGAGCGCTCGCCAAGTACGCCCGGCTCGTGTCTTCTGCCGCCAAAGGTGCGGTTACCGATCTGTTCGAAATTTAAAATAAGACAATCTACCTAACGAAATGGTGACATCCCTCACATTGTCTGATACAATTTACCTACGCAGCCAGAACAACCCCATATTACTCATAATCGAATAAAGGCACACCTGTCGAAAGGCAGGGCCGCAAAACCACGGGGCTAAAGCGCACGTACGCGCCATGTCAGCCGGGTTGCCGAAATATGAGATGATGAAAAAGCCCTCTATTTCGAGGGCTTTTTCATGTTCATTATTCAGAAGAAGTCGGTTTGTACTTGGGATGCGGCGAACGGAGTCAGCTGTCAGGATTCGTCTTTGCTGCCCAAGGAGCCTGTGATCGTCAAGTTGCTATGCTGGATCAAGTCCAATTCGTAAGGATGGAGGACGGTAGAGCCGTCCGCTTCCCGAATGATCCGTACCACGGGGCGATGATTGCGCGATACGTCCGACTCGGACACGATGCCGACCTGCCCGCTGCTAAGTTGAATGACAGAGGAGACCGGGAAAATGAATACGTTGCGCAGAAACAGCCAGACGAGCGAAATGTCGAAGTCATAGTTGCCCGCTGCGAACAAGTACTCCACGGCATCGCCCGGTGTAAAGGCATTGCGATAGTGCCGCGGCGACATCAAGGCATCGTACAAATCGGCCAAGCCGACGATTTGCGCGAATTCGGGCGTGTCGTCTGCTTTCAGGTTGAACGGATACCCTTCACCCCGGTAGCGCTCGTGATGCAACAAGGCGCACTTGGCAGAGGAGAGCGAAATCCCGTTCACGGAGGACAGAATGCGATAACCTTCCGTCGTATGCTGGCGTATCAAAGCGCGTTCTTCCGTCTTCAGCGGACCTTTCTTGCGCAGCAGCTCTTGCGGAATCAAGGTCATGCCGATGTCGAACAGCAGCGCTCCCGTTACGAGATCGTACAGGCGGTTCATGTCGTAATTGTTCGCCATGCCCATTACGCAGGACAGCATGCCGACTCGCAGCGAATGCTGGAACAAGAAAGAATCAGTCTGGTATAGAACGCCCATTTCCTCCGCAATTTGTCTGTTGCTTACGATTTCCTGCAAAATCTCGCGGATGCGCCGCTTTTGTCTTTCTTCCTTGAAAGGCACGGCCATGTACGATAATTCGTGATCCGACTGGGCCATTTGGACCAATTGATTGCATGCCGAAATCCGGGATTCCTCGTCGTTCTTTTTCGATTCTCGCTGAGATGGAGTCAATAGCTCCCACCGGCTTGCAGGAGATGTATAAAGAATTCTACCTATCGATAGAGAGGGAGTGGATGACTCGACATCTTGAACGAATACCGACGTGATGCCCAATTTCTTAAGGCGTTCGATGTAATGCTCTGTAAGCCTAGTACCGGTCTCCAACATGGTGGCGCCGCTGCTGCCCGTCACTGGCCTGGCCAGACGGGTACCAGGAGCCAGTTCGAACAGGTTCATCTCTCTCAAGTTCATTCTCTCCCTTGGCCTTGATCCCTGGGGAGTCTGACAATGCTGATAGTTGGACCAAAATACCACATATTTCGAGGCGATTTCTAGTCCAATTGTAGCATATCCTGTCGGAATTGTCATGAACGTTTTCGCTTTTCGATGAGATGAATAAGACTGTCCGCGACGTAGTCGGGAGCCGACTTCTTCATGAATTCGACCGTATGCAGATAACGCTGCGTTGTCGATATATCCGTGTGGCCAAGCGATTCCTGGACTTGCTGCAAGGAAGCGCCGTTCAGCAGCGCAAGCGTTGCGTTTGTATGGCGGAACCAGTGCGGCGTCGCGGATTTACCCAGCTTGCACGCCTTTCTTGCTCTTGCCAGAATACGGTCGACTTGCCGCACCGAGATCGGGAACAGACGCGAATCTGGTCCGTAAGTCCCTTGCGCCTTCTTCTCGTCGGCGTATTTGCGCAAGAACTTCCATAGCAGGGCAGGCACTTTCACGTTCCGGGTTTTCCCGCCCTTGCCGTTGCGCACGATAAGCCATACGAAACTCTCCGTAATGTCTTCCTGAAAATCGCGCCACTCCAGGTCGACCAATTCGGACACCCGCAATCCCGTCATCGTCAGCATAAGTCCGATGAGATAATTTCTCGTTCCTTGTTGCCGAAGGGCTTGCAGCAGCTTCTCTAGATCCGACTTGGTCAAGATTCGGTTGCGGCTGGTGATCTGGATTTTGGGCATGCGGATCGGCGTTGTCGGATTGTTGGGAAGCAAGCCGATGTTCGGATCGCTGGCCCACTTGTACAAAGATCGAATCGAAGCCAAATAGACGGCGGCGGTTGCCGGAGACAATTTCCTGCTATCTTTCAGGTTCTGCCCGGTCAACAGCGCATTCTTATAGCTTTCTACTTCCATCCAAGTCACTTCGCGCAGCGTCTTGGGCTGAATATATTGACGATAATGCCGTATGGCCAAGCGGTAATTCCGTGTCGTATACACGGAGCGATCCCGATAGGACGCCAAAAACATCGAGACGATCCGTTCGTCCGATGCGACGGGAACGGCGTTTTCTTGGAGTTGTCCGTTCAGTTTCAGCATGTTGTTCCTCCCCTGATTCTGGTCCAACTATCAGCATTGTGCGTCCTGTGCTTCTATTGTATATCTACGTAATGAACAATCTCTGAACAAAGTTCCGCCTCGACAGGAAATCGGGGCGGATTTTCTTTTATATTTGGCTGTGTTCAGCTTGATTGTAGCTAAGGGGAGTAGTATTCTCAACCAAACCGGGTAATCACGCCCCGCGTGAGCTCCAAGCGCCGAATTACCCAACCAAACCGGGTAATCGGGACAGGGTACGTGTTTAATAATCATCCGGAATATAGCCTTTTATTTACATAACCTACACACCTATGATATTGTTTATGTGTAGGGGGGCGCATGTATGAGCGAGAATATGAAACGAAAACAATTTCACCTTTCCGTCGCCGAGGAGAAGTTGCTGTACCGATTGTCGGAGCAGGAGCGGGTGTCCGAAGCCGAAATTGTCCGCATCGCGATTCGGGAATTAGCCAACAATCGAATAAAAGAGATGAATTCGCTGGAAGAGATGGCGCTTAAGGTACGAAGCAGCGAGGCGGGTAAGGAAGATGAAAAGACTCCCGATCTCTCCGCCAATCACGATCAGTTTCTACAGGAGGCGTATGAAGACCATTCCTAATTGCTGCTTTGTAGATTCGAGTGCATTCATTGCACTAAATCATGTTGGCGATTCCAACCATGAGAAGGCGTATGCAACTGCCAAGCAATTGCAAGGTTATCGTTTCATGGTCACGGATTCCGTGATCACCGAAACTTATGCGTTGCTCAGATACCGGCTAGGTTTTCATTCATCCAGTAATTTTCTGGATATTATCCTGAATAGCCGAGAATATGAAATCGTAGAGATAAACCCAGCCATGAGACAGGATGTCATGCGGCTTCTTGAGAAGTATAGCGACCATAAAATATCTTATTGCAATGCTTTGAGCGTAGTGGCGATGAATCATCATCAGATCGAAAACATTTTCGCCTTCGACCGACATTTCGAAATGATGGGTGTGAAGCTGCTGTGAACGATACGCTTTTCCTGGGCCCGCTGATCGTGCCCGTGCGTCTGCTTTTGCTTGTTGTTGCCGGTATAGCGGGGTATGCGGCGTTGCGATACAGGCTTCGTCGGACAGACGCTGCGGCGGACGAACAGAAGGTGCTGCTCGATCCGCTTGGGCATGTCCTGTTCGCCGGCCTGCTCATCTGGAAATTCAGTCCGATCCTTCTGGATACCCGGTTCGTCCTCGACCATCCGTTGTCCTTGCTCTACTTTACGGGCGGAAATAAAGGGCTGCTGCTGGCGGCATTGTATGCGTTTGTAGTACTCGGTTATCGGACCAGGAAGAGTAAACTGCCGACCTTGCTGTTCCCTGATGCGCTGCTAACCTGCTTATTGGCCGGAGGCGGTGCATACATGCTGCTGTCGGCCGTCTTCCAGCATGGCGGATGGATCGCCGGCGTCGCATCTGCGATGGGGCTGTTGCTTTATTATGTGCAGCTTCGCGACAAGCATCCGGTGGGAAGCCGGAAATCGGGCAATCTGCTCACAGCCGCGATTCTGTTTGGCTTGGTCCTTGGCATGGTGCACGGAGCCGTGCAGCCTGGCCGAAGTTTGGCGGATGCTGACCATTCCGGCATTCAAGTCGGGGATATGGCCGCGGATTTCACACTAACCTCCCTGGATGGCAAGACCGTTCAATTATCCGATTATCGGGGCAAGAAGGTGCTGCTCAACTTCTGGGCAACATGGTGTCCGCCTTGCAAAGCCGAAATGCCGCATGTTCAGAAATTTTATGAGGATGAACTGCAGAGGGATGTCGTCGTGCTGGCCGTCAATTTGACGGACACGGAGAAGTCGGCGGACAGAGTCGATGAATTCGTGCGCGAACGAGAGTTGACTTTCCCGGTCGTGCTGGACGAGGCGGGGCAAGCGAGCGATCTGTATCGGGTGAGGGCCTATCCGACCTCGATCGTCATCGACTCGCAGGGCGTCATTCGCGGCAAAATGCAGGGCGCGATGAGCTATGACAGTTTACGGAGCGCTTTTCGAAATCTCGAGTAGTTTTTGATGATGATTTGTTAATCTTCGGCCGAAGTGCCTGCGGCACAAGGATTTCGGCTGCGCCGAACCGTAATTGCCACTTTTTGCGTCATGAACTCTCGCATCCGACCTGATAGACTTGGAGACGTTCCAAGCCGAACTATTACGGACATCAAGGAGGATGCAAGCACATGAAGAAGTTCAACGGATTCACGAAGTGGCTGACGGTAGGCGCATTGACACTGGCGATTTCCATCCCGGCAGGTGCGGCATCGGCGGCGACGGATACGGCAGGCAGCAACGGTACGACCGTTCAATATAAAGTTTATTTTGCCGGCTCAGGCGACTACGGGGATTGGGGCGCGTGGTTGCAGCAATATTTTCAAACCAACTATCCCGTAAAGACGCAGCCGACGGTTCAGCAGCCGGCTGCACAGCCGAAACCGCAGCAACCGGCAGTTCAGCAGCCGACGGCCCAACCGAAGCCGCAGCAACCGACAACGACGAAGCCGTCCACGCCTGCTTCGAATACCGGTACGGCGAACCAGGCGGCCGACTATTCCGGTTATGCGGCGCAAGTAGTCACATTGGTGAACCAAGAGCGCGCGAAGGCGGGACTTAGCCCGCTGTCCAGCCATGCGGAACTGGCCAATATGGCGATGGTTAAGGCGAAGGATATGAAGAACAACAACTACTTCGACCATAATTCGCCGACGTACGGCTCCCCGTTCGACATGATGAAATCGTTCGGTATCTCGTACCGCTATGCAGGCGAGAATATCGCGATGGGGCAGCGCACGCCGCAAGAAGTTATGAACGCGTGGATGAACAGCCCGGGCCATAAAGCGAACATCCTGAACGGGAATTACACGTCCATCGGCGTTGCCTACTACAATGGCGCATGGGTGCAGGAGTTTATCGGTTAATGTAAAGCAGATAATCGTTCGTAAGCTATTGATCCCCTTCGTCAGAGTTGCTGACGAAGGGGATTTTACTTTATCCAACAAATTCTCGAGGACAGGCTGCTGTAATCATAAAGGGATGGTATAATCAAATTTAACCATATAGATGCTTCAAGAAATCGGGGAAGCTCAGCCATTTCGCTTATAAAACAATCGCGAGATTCCGATTCCGACGATTCCTACACCGATAAATAGAATGGCGCGGACAGCCATGGAAACATCGGGCAGATCGGCAAATATAATTTTCAACAAGGTTACGAATAAAAAGGCGATACCTGTGAGCCGCACTTTCTTGATTCTAGCCATTACCCCGAATATGACGACCGCGATCGCATATACAATCCACACACCGGACAGGATCAAATGCTGCATATCAAGGGTAGAAGCGCGGGTCAAAATATAGGTAATCTGGCTAAAAAATATCAATAACAAAATGGAACCGATCCAAATCAGGCTGTTCCGGTAGGGTTTATAGCGATCGCCTTCCGGAAAGCTCCGTATGAAGACATATAACCCTCCGATCGTCCCCAACAACAGCAGCCACGCCAAGGTTTCCATGGACAGGATGTCCGGAATGGGGTGCGCCAGCGTGCTGCAAGCCCCAAACAGGTAGGCCGCGCCGCCCGTAATTTGTTGCCACTTGCTGTTGAGCTTCATGCCCAATATGAGGGCAAGAACTCCCTCGACGACGATTGCCGCCGATTGGCCCCCGGCTTGAAGCACGAACGTCAACCACAGGAACCAGCCGAATGTAGCAATCGCCGCATAAACGACCGCCGGCTTCTGCTTCACCATGTTCCAAAAGGCAACCGCGCTGTAAAGGAAAGACAAGGTTGCGATCATGGAGGGGTAAACAAGGGTGTCGTCGATTGCGAACAATCCGTACATCCAGGCTGCCGTCAATCCGAAGCTGGTGAATAATACGATTGAAGGATCAAATTTGTGCGAGCATTGCCGGAATGAGGAAAGCGCGAACAGCGTAATGTGTTGAAGCAGTGCGGCAAGCATGATGGCGTTCCGGCCATCGTGCCAATCGCCATAGAGGCTCCCGATCAGGAGCGGCACATGCAATAGCCCGAATGCAAAATAATAGGACACTCTGAAGGAATAACGAAATGACAGCACGATCATTGCGATGGAGAAGAGCGCCTCATACCCCGTGAATATCCATATGTTTGGCGTTGCGGAATCGACGAGAAAAGGAACCAAGTAGCCTGCGATCATGGTGACCATCATCAGCGCCTGCGAGCGGCGGTGAATGGTGTTGAACACGCTTAAACCAATGGAAAGCACGAATAGTACAAATGCGATTGACGGCGGAAGGTAACCATATAGCATATGCGCTGCAAACAATGACAGCATGAGCAGCGCGGTCGATCCCCCGAGCAGCACTTGTCCGAGCGCATGCCGCTTCAGACGGGATTGCGCTTCCCCTTGCCAAAACATGAACCCTGCGGCCACGATCCCAAGTATGCAGCGGAAGGGCTTGGTAATGATGCCCGCGTCCATGGCTGCGGTGAATCCCCAGAGCACGCCCAAGAGCAGCACAAATATAAAAATGCGCGGCAACCAGACTTTGGCGATGAGATGCTCCCAATCCGTTGCGGGCCGAGGAGTCGGCGGGGGAATTTCTTTGTACGCATGCACCATTTCCCGCTGTCCCTCGCTATCCGCGAGAGGACGGGTGGGCGGCATGACAGGCGGTTGCCGAAGCTGTTCTTTCAAACCTCGCAGCTCGCCAAGTTCTTGTTCAAGCGCTTCCACTTTCTGCTCAAGCTGCTGCAGTCGGGTTTCTACATTCAAAAGAGGAGTCAACTCCTTGTGGTGCCATTTCCAATTAATGCGATTATACCATACGTACTCCGGCAGGCGATTTATACTTTGAGCCATTTGACGAAAAAACCTCAAACTCCACCGTCGCGTGGAATTTTATCTTTGAATGAGTTTTACAGCCGGGTCCAATCGAACACGACGCCCATCGCCGAGCTGCGGTTGTTCGCGAGCATCTGATACGTCTGGGCAGCTTCCATCGGCGAGAAGCGATGAGAGATCATGGCGGACATGTCCATGCGCCCCTGGGCGGTATACTGCAAGTACAGGGCGGCCATTTCGGGGTGATTCCAGTTTTTGTAATTCATCATGGCGTGAATACCCGAGATGGAGATCGAATTGGATACGACACTCGGACCAATCCCTTGCAGGGAAGGCGTTGCCGTATCTCCCAGCAGAACGACGCGACCGAACGTCCTCGCCAGCTTGGTGGCTTGGGCCAGGACGGCCGGATGGCCGGTAATGTCGAAGACGACGTCCAACATCCTGCCCTGCGTCCGATGATGAATCTCTTCATGGGCCGAAGCCGCGTCCATAGGCAGCAGATGGATGCCGGGCCGTTCCTTGACCCATTGCAAGCGGCTCTCTGCCGGATCGATGGCGTAAATTTCTTTGGCGCCGGACAAGTACAAGTACTGCGTGACCAACTGTCCCAGAATGCCAAGCCCGATCACTCCGACCGTTTCGCCGAGCTGCAATTCCGCTCTTCTGACGCCAAGCTGGGTCGTCTTGGAAAGATTCACCCACACGGCTTGATCATCGGTGATTTCGTTCGGAAGCAAGTGTGCGCTAATGCTGTCTGCTTTGAAATATTGCGCATGCGGGTGTTCGATGAACACGCGATCTCCTCGCCGGATGTCACGAACGTCCTCGCCGATCTCCAATATTTCTGCCACCGTGCAATAGCCAGGTCGAAACGGATATTTCACCCAGCCCGCCCAGTTGGTGCCCGGGTCGAAGACGCCCCGCAAGCATTGCGTCTCCGTTCCTGTGCTGATTAAAGAACTGCGCGATGCGCACAGGATTTCTGTCGGGCCCAGCGTGGCATCGAACGTTTCCTGACGAGTTTCTACTTGTTCCTTGTCTGTAAAAACAATGTTCCACGATTCCATCTGCCGCTCTCCTCCCATGGTTTCATAACGTCTAAAGCAAGTATAGCGGCATCAGACTCACGGATAGAAGAACAGGTTTATATGAATATTTAACACTTTTACAGGTTGGTAATCAGAACAAACCGCGATATTGCGTCGGAGAGATGCCGGTGTATTTCTTGAACAGGCGGGTGAAGGTTTGCAGGTCATGAAAACCGAGATAACCGCTGATTTCGGTAATGCTCATCGTGCGCATTTCGAGTAGCGTCTTCGCTTTCGAGATTTTGATCTCCCTATGGAGCATAATGGGCGGTTTTCCGAACAAGGCTTTAAATTGATTGCTCAAATAGGCCGAATTCATATGCATGTCCTCGGCCAAGGCGGATAGCGAGAATGAGGCTTCCGGGTGCGATACGATCTTGAGCAAGACGGCAAGGAAGTTGCGGGAAGGCTGATCGCGGTCTGCGGCGTTCGCGTTGCCAAGTGCATTGTCCAGCAGCATATACAACAATTCGAGCGACTTGGCCTTCTGCAGGATGATGCGGGGGATGCTGCCTTCGCCCGAGGCAGCTTCCATCAATTCGTCAAACACGCGCTCGAATTTCTCGCGATTGTGCAGAGGGTAAATATAAGGAGGATTGAACAGCGGCAGCACGTCAAACACTTGATGAATTTTGTAAGTAAAATGCCACCACAGAAAGTCGGTTTCCTCATCGCTGTCCATGTATTGATCATGCTCCAGAAAGGGGGGAATCAGGATGACCGTTCCCGGGGGGATCGGATAAACTTCATCCCGCACCTTCAGCTTGGCCGAGCCACGCCTTACATAGGTCATCATATAGAAATCGCGAAACACGCGATGCCGGTAATTCATCTCGCGGCGGCGGTGAATATCGAAGGTCAGCAGCTTCAGTTCGGCTGTTTCCAGCAAGGCGGCGAGAATATCGTCTTTCGCTTCGATCTCGTTCATCTCCTGTCGGCCAATCTCAATCATCTCTGTCCAGTTGCTCGGCTGGAATTTTGACGATGACGGTCGTACCTGCTCCGGGATTGCTCTCGAATGAGAGACCGTAAGCCTCTCCGTAATGAATCCGCAGTCTTTCATTAATGTTTTTCAGGCCGTAGCCAGAGCGCTTGGGTTGTAAGGAACCGGTCAGCAGCCCCGCGACTTGTTCCTCGGACATGCCGACTCCGTCGTCCGTGATTTGCAGGGTGATGACGCGGCCGTTCAGCTCGCCATGGATCGTAATGGTTCCCCGTTCTTCTTCTTTCTCGAAAATGCCATGCAGGATCGCGTTCTCCACGATCGGCTGGAGGACAATTTTAATGATATGCTGTTCCAGCAGAAGCTCGGGAACGTCCACGATCAGGGTGATCCCGTCTTCGAATCGCATGTTCTGAATTTGGACATAGGCTTTCACATGCTCAAGCTCATCCCGAATGGGAATGGAGGCTTCCCCTTTGCTCAAACTGAGCTTGTAAAATTTGGATAGCGCTTCAACTACTTGACTGATTTCAGGGACCCTGTGCTGGATGGATTTCCAGTAGATCAGGTCCAGCGTGTTGTACAGAAAATGCGGGTTGATCTGGGCTTGCAGCGCTCGTAATTCGAGGTTCTTGATCTCCTTGCCCATGGCGTATTGATCATCAATGTTACGCGCGATGGTCGTTAGCAAATAATTGTAATTGCGGATCAGTTCCCCGATCTCATCCCGACCGCTGGGAATCAGGGTGACGTTGAAGTCGCCGCGCACTGCCCTTCTCATCTGGATAATGAGCGATTTGATCCGCTTGACCGCCGATGAAGCAGCCAACAGCGACAAGAGAAGCGTAATCGCGGCGATCATCGCGAATATGAGAATCATCGGCCGGCGGGATTTCTCGCTTAAACCCCGGATATCCTGGTAAGGCGTAATCAACATCAACTTCCAATCGGAGTTGGCCACATCCTCGACGCCGACCAATGTTTTCCCGCTGACCAAATCCAGTGTCTTCAGCGGTCCCGAATCCGTGCGTTCCGACTCGAACGAGGCAAGAATATCTCGGTATGCGTCGGGACGATACTCCGTCGTGTTGCTGGATGCGCTGATCGTTTCTCCCTTTCCGTTCAGGAGAATGGCGGTAGTGGATTTTGTATAGATGGCATGGTCCAGAAGAGCGCGAATCTTGCGCTCCGGAATGTTCAGACGGAGAACCCCGGCGGTTTCGCGATAATTCCGATTGCTCGGAATCACTCTCAGCGCATAGATGGAATTGGCTCCATCATTTTCGGGAAAATGGCCTTTTCCGAACCACTCGATGACGTTCTTCTTGGCATTGAGGTCGCGGTACCAGGCAGTGTCGACGTACTGATTGAGATCCAGGAAAGTCTCGTTTTGCCCGAAGGAAGCAAGTCCCTGCTTCATGTACACGTGGATGCTGCTGATGTCGGGATTGTTCTTCACAGCGAGCATTAAGTTATCAAGGCTGGCTGCGTCGATCAGCCATCGCCCGACGTTGTCCACGTACGATTCGGTGCTTGTAGTAATGAGGTCGTTGAATGTCTCGTTCAGAGCGATCACATTCAACGTAATGACCGCGGATTGCGTTTTGGACTCCAGGAACGAACGTGTCTGACTGAGCATCTGATGGGCGGAATAGATCACTTCCTGCTCGTTCTCTTTTTCGATGACGATTGTATTGATGACAAGGAACAGGCATAGCGAGATGATGATGAGAGCACAATAGGACAGGAACAGCTTATATTTAATGCTGAACATGGTAGTGTTTCTCCCTGTACTGAGTAGGCGTGAAGCCGGTATATCTCTTGAATAAGGTGGAGAAATAGTTCGCATCCGTATACCCCAGGTGGCCGGCGATTTCATAAAGCTTGAGCTTGTTTTCTTTTAACAGATCTTTGGCTTTTTCCATGCGAATTTCGGTCATATACGCATTCAGGGTTTGTCCGGTGCTTTTTTTGAAAAAAGCGCAAAGGTACGACTGGCTCAAATTGACATGAACCGCGATCGAGTGCGTGGTAAGCTCAGGGTTCGTATAATTCTCTTTGATGTAAGATTTGATCTCGTAGATGCTGCGGTTGTTGGAATCGCGATTCTCGATCTCGACGAAAAAAGCTTCGACCGTGCTGCAGACAAATCCGGAGAGTTCTTCCAGCGTTACGTATGCGTCCACCTGATGCCATAGTTTGCGGCTGTCGTGGGGGAGCAGCGGGAGATTGATCCCCCGGTCCCTCACACCGGCCGACAGGATCTGAATCAATTGCAGGAACCATTCCTTCACGGTGGAGGGGTCGTCGTCGCGGTCAACGCCGTATGCTTCAGTCAGCGATCGTACGACGTCCTGTGCGCCGTCTTTGCAATCGTTCTCCAGGTGCGCACGGAATTGCTCCAATACTGCCGGGTCGGGCTCGAAGGGAGGGCGGCCGACCGGTCCGCTGCGGATGATCCGACCGGTCCCGAGGAAGAACTGCCGGCGAGAAGCGGCTTCCGCCTGCTTCCACGAGACGGGAATCTGCATCCTGTCCGTTGTCTGTTCTCCAATGCCGAGTGTAACCGTGTATGCCCCGGTCGATCGTTCCGCGAGCTGCTCCAGCAATTGTCGGAGCTCCGGATCGCTGACGGCTGCCGATCGTTCGCCCTGCCTGATGAGAATCAGCACCAGGTGGTCCTCTGCGTTGAATCCGGCAAGGCAGTCGGTAAACCCGGCAATGCCGGATTCGGAGCTGAACAGGTCAAGCAAAGATTGCTTGATTTCATCTTTGACTGCGGCGCTCGCTCCGGGTTTCCAGTTCATCCTGGCATGAACGGCGAAATAAATGTTGTCGGGAGAGAGAGAGACAAAGACGTGGCCTAATCTGCTTGCCAACAAGTCCGCATCGGAATGCGGTTTAATCCATTCAAGCGCGATCTGCTGGCGTACGAGCGGGATGCTCTCGTTCAGGCCGGCTTTCCATTTCGATCTTTCCGCATGGGCGAGGGCCTCCCGCCGGCAGGCTGACACCGCTTTCATAATGACTTCATGGATCTCCTCAACCGAAATCGGCTTTTCTATATAACTGATTGCGCCCAGGTGAATGGCTTGCATCAAATATTCCTTATCCGCGTATCCGCTCAGGAAGATGATTTTGCATTCGGGATGCAGATCCCGCAAACTTGCCGCAAGCTGGATGCCGTCCATCTTCGGCATTCTGACATCCGTCAAAAGAATGTCCGGCGGTTCGGTTTCTCCAATTTGCGCAAGAGCGTCCTTGCCGTTCCTGGCGGTGACGACCTGATCGACGCCGATCTCTGCCCATGGAACAAATTGCTGCAAGCTCTCTCTGGTGTTCTTCTCGTCATCTACGATCATTACTTTCATCATTCGGCAGCCCCTTCCGGTCATATGCTTAGCGAATGTGCCTTCATTGTAGCAGACTCCGGGCCGCGATGAGAATAGCGCAAACGGTTCAACGGACAACTCAGTAAAATAACCAAGAAGATCGCAATCCTATGTCGTATTCATGAATGAGGCTGTTCGATAAAATGAAAGCTGTAACAGAGAAAGAATAGCACGGGGAGTGGAATGCAGCAAATGAAAACGCTTAATTCAGGATTTTCTTCATTTTTCGGGGATATCAGCAAACATAAAGGTTTGTATGCGATGTTTATCCCGATAGCCGTGTATTTTCTCGTGTTTGCGTACTTGCCCATGGCCGGCATTATCATCGCGTTCAAGGAGTACAACTACTCGGGCGGCATCTGGGGAAGCGCGTGGAACGGGTGGAAGAACTTCGAATACTTCTTCTTCTCCGGGAAGGCATGGCTGGTGACGCGCAATACGATCGTTTATAATGTGGTATTTCTGGCCTGTTCCACGTTCTTCTCCGTGGGAGTCGCCATCCTGATCTCCGAGATGCGGGGCAAATATTTCAAAAAGATTTCCCAATCGTTCATGCTGCTGCCGTACTTCGTATCCTGGGTCATCGTCTCGGCGTTCGTTTACAACTTTCTGAACTACGATTACGGGGTCGTCAATACGATCGTTCGTTCTTTTGGCGGAGAACCGCTCGATATCTACGGAACGCCCGCCTATTGGTACTTCCTGTTTCCGTTCCTGTATGTGTGGAAATGGGTCGGGTTCAACAGCATCTTGTATTTGGCCGCCATTATGGGAATCGATCAGGAGTGCTATGAGGCAGCGACGATCGACGGCGCATCGGTATTTCAGAAAATATTCCGCATCACCATTCCGCTGCTCATGCCGACGATGATCATTCTTGTGCTGCTCGGGCTCGGTCGGATTATGCGGGGAGAGTTCGATATGTTCTATCAGCTGATCGGCAATAATTCCAGACTGCTGGATGCGACCGATATCGTCGATACGCTGGTGTTCCGCTCGCTGGTCGGCATGCCGGATTTCGGACTGGCTTCTGCGGCCGGATTCTACCAATCTGTGCTTACCTTCGTCATCATCCTCGCGGCGAACGGCGCCGTCAAGTTATATAACAAGGATTACTCGCTGTTCTAAGGGAGGAACTCGGAATGAAAATCAAAAAAACGCTCGATATGAAATTATTCAATATTGTAGCTTATTCCATAATCGGCTTCTTCGGATTGATCACGCTGCTGCCGTTCCTCATGCTGCTGACCAGCTCGTTTGCGACAGAGCACGATATCATTCATTATGGTTACACCTTGATCCCGCGGGATATTTCTTTCGATGCCTATACGCTGGTGTTTAAGGAACCGGCCAAGATTTTGCAGGCGTATGGCGTAACGGTCTCGCTCACGGTGGTCGGCACGGCACTGTCCCTGTTCATCTCCACCATGGCCGCCTACGTACTGTTCAGGAAAGACGTGAAGCACCGCAACAAGCTGAGCTTCTTTCTCTACTTCACCACGCTGTTCAACGGCGGGCTGGCTTCCTTCTACATCATTATTATGAACCACCTGCACCTGGGCAACACGTACCTGGTGCTGCTGCTCGTGCACATGTTCAATGTGGTGTTCATTCTGATCTTGCGCAGCTTCATGCAGGGCTCGCTGCACGATTCCTTGCTGGAGTCGGCAAGAATCGATGGTGCGGGGGATTTCGCCATCTTCCTGAAGATTGTGCTGCCCCTGTCCAAGCCCGCGCTGGCGACGATCGGGCTGTTCACCGGGCTGGCGTATTGGAATGATTGGTGGACGCCGATGCTGTTCGTCGATAACAAGAACCTGTTTCCGCTCCAATACGTGCTGTACCGGGTGCTGTCCAGCGCGGAATCGGCAAGGACCATCGTCAATGCGCCGGTAGCCATCGATTCGCCGAAGGAGTCGCTGAAGCTGGCTTTGACGGTCATATCGATCGGCCCGATTGTACTGCTGTATCCGTTCCTGCAGAAGTACTTCGTGAAGGGCATCATGATCGGCGCCGTGAAAGGCTGATGATGACGAGCCGGGATTCTCGTCCCGACTCTTCACATAATAAAAAAACACGGGAGGTTTTTGCATGAAAGGCATCAAGAAGGGGTTAGGGTTGGCCATCGCATTGGTGATGGTGCTCACGCTCGTACTGGCGGGATGCAGCAAGAACGAAGCCAAAAATACCGCGTCGAGCGAGCCGCCTGCTTCGGCATCGGCTTCGGGAACGACGCCGGCTTCAGAGGCACCGCCGGAAACGCCGGCCATCGACACATCCGTTGAATTGAAGCTGAAAGGATATTTGCTCGGAGAAGCTCCCAAGGGCATGCCAGATGTCATGACGGAGTTGAACAAGAAGCTGAAGCAAGACATCAACGCTACGATGGAAATCGAGCATATCAGCTGGGGCGACTTGGGAACCAAGTATCCGCTGCTGCTCGCGACCGGCGCCGATACGGATTGGATTTACTCGGCGGATTGGAACAGCTATGTTGCACACGCTTCCAAAGGCGCATACATGGAAGTGACGGAAGACATGATTGCCAAGTATATGCCGCACTACTATGAATCCATTGATAAGGTCGCGTTCGAGCAAGCGAAGGTCAATGGCAAGATCTACATGCTGCCTGCTCCGACACCTGCATCCAATGTTAAGATTGCAGTCATTCGCGGCGATTTGCGCGAAAAATATGGCGTGCCGGAGATCAAGCGGCTGTCCGACCTGGCTCCGTATCTGGAAGCCATCAAGAAGAACGAACCCGGCATGACGCCGATCCAGATTACCTCGGGCGAGAACGTGATGGCGTTTCAATTGATGGCTGAACAGGGGCAATATCAGATCGAGGTAAGCAAACTGCCTGGCGCGGATTATTCGATGCAAGACGCCTCGGCTAAAGTGCTCGGGATTGATGAAGAGCCGCTCAAAACGACTTTCCTGAATTCGGTTAACACCCTTAAGACTTGGTACGATGCCGGATATATCAATCGCGACTTCTTCTCCAACAAAGTCATCAGCCTCGATTCGTTCGATCAGGGGAAATCTGCTGTCGCGTTAGCCAATACAACCAGCATACTCCCGTACCTGGATAAGGCGAAGGAGAAAGGGTATAAACTTGAAATCATTCCTTTTGTGGATGCGGAAGGGAAAGGACCGGCTGTCGCTTATCCCGGCAATGGCGTATCGATCGGCGCATTCTCCAAAAATCCGGAAAGAACGATGATGGCTTTGGACTTGATCATGTCCGAGAAATCTTATATTGACTTGCTCTACTACGGCATTGAAGGCCAGAACTATGTCATTAATGCAGAAGGCAAGCTGGCGCTGCCTGAGGGCGTTACCGCGGAAACCAACACGTATTCGGGCGAATCCGCCGGATTCTGGTTCACCGATTCGCGGCAACATCCGGCATCCGCTTCCTGGAGCGATGATTACATCAAATTGTTGGAGGATACCAAGCAGATGCTGTATATGCCGACATTGGCTGCATTTGCGATTAACTACGACGATTTGCAAGCAGAAATAGCCGCTTTGTCCAATGTAAGAACGCAATACCTGCTCCCGCTGCAATTCGGCGCCGTCAAGGATATTGACGCAGCGTTCAACGAGTTCATGGAGAAAGCCAAAGCCGCAGGCTGGCAGAAGGTGAAAGACTCTGCAGTGAAGCAGATCAACGAATATTTGCAAAATAAATAGGCGAAGTGTGGCAAGAGCAAGTCAGGCAGATGGAAGACAGCCTGGCTTGTTCTTGCAGGATCAGACTGGAGGGATAGGTTCGTGAACAAAGTGACGATCAGTTGCGTAGGCCCGCCGCCTTACGTAATGGACTCGGCAACGCCCGATGAACGGATTGTCGAATTGATGATCGAGCGCTGGAAGCGGGAACTGGACCAGGTGCTGCCGGATCGTCCCGATCTCATCGTGCTTCCGGAGGCGTGCGATCGCCCGGTCGGCGAAGGATACGACTGGGAACGTTGGACGAAATATTATCGGTACAGAGGAAATACCGTCCGCGATATGTTAGCCGGCATTGCTCGCGATAACAGCTGTTACATTACTTACCCCGCCCATATAGAGGCGGCGGACGGCAGTTGGCGCAATGCGATGCAGCTGCTGGGCCGAGACGGCGAAGTGGTCGGTACCTATCACAAGAATCATCTCGTGCCGGGTGAACACGACAAATGGGGCATTCTGTACGGGAAAGAAGCGCCGCTCCTGCAATGCGACTTCGGAACGGTGGCCGGCATCATCTGCTTTGACCTGAACTTCGACGAATTGTTGTTGAAGTACAAGGCGGCCAGGCCCGATATCCTCGTGTTTCCGTCGATGTACCATGGAGGTCTCATGCAGTCCTACTGGGCGTATACGTGCCGTTCGCACTTCGCCGGCGCGATTGGCGTCGGAGGACCGCCGTGCACGGTGCTCAATCCGCTCGGCGAAGTCGTGGCTATCAGCACGAATTATTACCACTTCATCACGACGACGGTCAACCTGGACTGCGCAGTCATTCATCTTGACGAGAATCTTGTTCATTTCCACGATATGAAGCGCAAGTACGGCAAGGATCTGATCATCCGCGATCCCGGCCAGTTGGGCGCCGTGCTGCTGACCAGCGAGTCGGACGAATTCACGGTGAAAGAGGTCATCGAAGAGTTCGGGCTGGAGCTGCTGGACGATTACTTCGACCGGTCGCTCGCGAATCGACACGTTCCTGGACATCTGGAAGAAGTGTGAGGCGATATAGTAGACAGGAGGTATTTTGTATGACAGGCATTAAAAAGGGGCTCGGCTTGGCGCTGGCTATGGTGCTGGTACTCACGCTTGTACTGGCGGGATGCAGCAGCAACGAAGCCGACAATACGGAATCGACTGAGCCGCCGGCGACGCCGGCCATCGACACGTCCAAGGAATTGAAGTTGAAAGGCTATCTGCTCGGAGAAGCGCCCAAGGGGATGCCGGATGTGCTGGCGGAGCTGAACAACAGGATGAAGCAGGATATCAACGCCACCATGCAGATCGAGCATATCGGGTGGGGGGATCTGGCGACCAAGTATCCGTTGGTGCTCGCGACAGGCAGCGATACGGAGTGGATTTATTCAGCAAATTGGAATAACTATGAGGAACACGCTGCCAAGGGAGCGTTCATGGAACTGACGGAAGACATGATCGCGAAGTATATGCCCAGATACTATGCTTCCATTGATAAAATCGCAATCGAGCAGGTGAAGGTCAACGGCAAGATTTATATGCTGCCGGCTCCATCGCTGCCAACCGAAATCAAGCTGGCGGTGATCCGCGGCGACTTGCGCGAGAAATACGGCGTGCCGGAGATCAAGCGGCTGTCCGACCTGGGCCCTTATCTGGAAGCAATCAAGAAGAATGAACCCGGTATGACGCCGATCTCGATAACAGGCACCTCAGGCGAGAACATTATGTATTTTCAATTGATGGCCGAACAAGGGCAATATCCGAATGAGGTCAGCAATTTGCCGGGTGCCGGCTATTCGCTGGAAGACCCTTCTGCCAAGTTGCTCGGGTATAACGAAGAACCTATGAAAACAACCTTTTTGAATGCAGTTAAGACTTTAAAGTCCTGGTACGATGCGGGATATATCAATCGTGACTTCTTCTCCAACAAAGTCATCAGCATCGATGCGTTCGATCAAGGCAAATCTGCCGTCGGGCTTACGAATACGACCAATGTTCGTCCGTACCTGGATAAAGCCAAGGAGAAGGGTTATCAAGTCGAAATCATTCCTTTCGTGGATGCGGAAGGAAAGGCGCCCGCTTTCCCTTATCAAGGCAATGGGGTTTCGATTCCCACATTTGCCAAAAACCCGGAAAGAACGATGATGGCGCTGGATTTGATCATGTCGGAGAAATCTTATAACTACCTGGCCTATTTCGGCATTGAGGGAAAGAACTATGTGATCAATGCAGACGGCAAGCTGGAGCTGCCGGCAGGACTTGCGGCGGAAGATAATACGTACCCGCCCGATGCCGCCGGATTCTGGTTCACGGATAAGCGGCAATTCCCGATCTTCGCTTCGTGGAGCGATGAATACATCAAGCTGATGGAAGATTCTCAAAAGATGCTATACATATCGTCAGTGGCCGCTTTGAGTTTGAATTACGACGATTTGAAAGCAGAAACGGCCGCTTTGTCAAACGTAAGAACACAATACCTGTTCCCGCTGCAATTCGGCGCGATCAAGGATATTGACGAAGCCTTCAATACCTACCTGGAGAAAGCCAATGCCGCAGGCTGGCAGAAGGTGAAGGATTCGGCGGTGAAGCAGATCAACGAATATCTGCAAAACAAATAAGCGAATTGCAATAGGAACAGGTCAGGTGAATGGAAGCAATGGCCTCTGGCTTGTTCCATCAAGATTAGCTTGGGGACTAAATAAGTAGGAAAAATGTAATCGGTTTCATCAAGCTGTTTAACCCGTGATAAACCGAATCAAGGGAGATGAAGAAAGAATGACCAAGCATAAGCCCATAAGAAAATCGCTCATCATGATCTTGTCCTTCCTGATGGTGTTCGGAATGATGAACTTCTTGCCCGGTCCGCAAACGCCTGTCGCGCAGGCGGCTGATTCCGACTGGCCTTCCACGGCCCTGGTGAGCTATTCGATGCCGTTTCGGCCGGAGAATTCGCTGGTCACCACGCAGAATCCGCCGGACTTCAGCTGGCCGTTCGTCGCGGGTGCGGACGGTTATAATCTTCAAGTAAGCCGCGATGCTAGTTTCTCAGCTGTTGATAAGAATGTGTCGCTGACGCAAAACTTCTACAACTTCCCGGAAACGTTCGAGTCCGGCATCTGGTATTGGCGCGTTAGCTATCAAAAAACGGGCGAAACACCGAAATGGAGCACCGTCCGGAAATTCCGGATCGAGGAGGATAATGTCTCGTTTGCCGTTCCTTCGGTGGATGAGATGATGGAGGATGTGAGCGCCGTTCATCCCCGGGTCTGGACGACGCCGGATACGCTTGATTCATTCCGGGAGCTCAAGGATACGTCAGGCAAGGACAAATATGCGGCTGCGTTGTCCAGTGCCGAGGCAACCTTGGGTGCTGCTTTGCCGGCAGAGCCTGTATTCCCTTATTTGAATACCAACGAACCTACGACTTCGACAAGATACGTACAAGCGCAACAAGCGCTTAAGACGCAAACGGACGGGATATTGAACCAGATGATGAATACGGCCTTCATCTACCTGGTTTCAGAGCAGAATTCAGAGGAAGATTTGGAGACCCGTGCGCAATTTGGCGAGAAAGCCAGGCAACAGCTGTTGAATGTTGCTTCCTGGGACCCGGACGGGTCAACCAGCTTCGTCATTCAGGATCAAGTACACCGCGCGATTGCCTATAAATCCGCGATCGTGTATGACTGGATTTATGATTTATTGTCCGATGATGACAAAGCGGCCGTCCAAGCGATGGTGAAAGAGCGTACCGATACGCTGGTTCAGAAATATTTGGTTACCAAGCCGATGTATCAGTACCCCTACGATTCGCATGGCTGGACGATACTCGGCTATATCGGCATCATCGCGACCGCAATGCTGCATGACATGCCGGAAGCCGACGATTGGTTCCGGGAGTCCGTCCCTGTCTATATCAATCTCTTGCCCCCCTGGGGCGGGGAGAACGGCGCCTGGTCGCAAGGAACCGGTTACTGGCAATGGTCGTCTGCGGCAAATAAAGAGTTGATGGACGTCTTGCTGAGCGCAGGGGCCATTGACTTGTATCGGAAATCGTTCTCGCGCAATGAAGGCGATTATCCGCTCTACATGTTTCCGCATGGCACTCCGAAAGGCGTCTTCGGCGATGCTACCGAATATGCCCCCGGCGGCGCCAGCGTGTCCATGCTGAACCGCATTTCCCAGATGACCCAGAATCCCGGGCTGAAGTGGGAGTCCGAGGCGATCGGCGTCGCACCGAACACCGGGCTGCAGGATTACTTCTATGGGGACGCCGATCTGGCGTCCAGGCCGCCTGTGGATTTGCCGAATGCCAAGTGGTTCGAAGATACGGGGCTTGTCGCCATGCATTCAGACTTGTCCGACAAGGACCGGGTTTCGCTGTACTTCCGCTCTAATTCGTACGGCACGGCGATTCATAATCAGGCTGACCAGAACGCGTTCATTATCAATGCCTTTGGCGAGTCCCTGGCGCCCAAGACCGGATTCTACGATATCTACGGCAGCCCGCACCATTACAATTACACCAGGCAGACGTTCTCCGCCAATGCCATTACGTTCGATGGCAAGCGGGGGCAGGCGGTCGAGGATTTCAGCGCGGACGGGCAAATTCTGGGCTTCGTCACGCATCCCGATTTCGACGCGACGAGCGGGGATGCGACAGCCGCCTACAAAGGCGCGTTGACCAAGGCGGTCCGGCATATTCTGTATTTGCGGCCTGATATGTTTGTGGTCATCGACGACCTGGCTACGAACAAAACCGGCGGTTCCAATTTTGAATGGAACCTGCATGGCGAGGACAATCTGACGATCGACGCGGACGAGCAAGGCGCTACGGTTACCAAGGGAAAGGCGAATTTGAACGTGCAATTCTATACCGCCGAGCCTATGACGGCTACCAGCACAACCAAGTTCCTGAGCGCCAACGGCACGGAAGTTGCTCCGGATCCGTTGACCTCACTCGCCAACGAAGTGCAGGCGCATGCGCAATTCATTACGCCAAAGATGAATGCGACGAAGATGATTTCCACCATGGAAGTGTACAAGAGCGGCGGAGAAGCGCATGAGGTCGTCTCGGATATTCAGGGCCATTATACGAAGCTAACCTTCGAGGATGGCACTCTGGTATATGTTCGCACGACCGACAGCGGGTTGGTCGGCGATGACAACATCAAATTCGACGGCGCCGCAGTGGCCGTGAAGGGCGACTCCGTCCTGCTGGTCAATGGCACCAAGGTCGTGAAGGATGGCATAGCTCTCATCGATAGCGATAAGCCGGTCACGGTTGCCTATGGCGATGAGCGGTTATCCGTATCCGGGCTGTCCGACGCCAAGATTGAACTCTATGCGCCGGTTGTGACGCGCCTCAGAGATTTTGACAGCGGCGTAGATATTCCAAACGGCGGCAACCTGGCCGAAGCGATGAGCCTGCGCGGCGTGCATTGGTCAAAGACGAGCGACACCTTGACTTTGAATGTGGAGAGTGGTCAGAAAGCGTTCAAATTGAACAACGCAGCCATGCCGGGCCCGGCAGCGCCGGTCGTGCTGCAGACAGAAATCGACGGTGTTCCCGGCGAGGTTACCTTGCAGTCCTATACCGATATCGACGGCGTCAATGTCGGTTGGGGGAATCTCGGGAATGACGCAGGGTTCTATGAAGTAGTGGAAGCGCCTGCCGGGCTTTCGTTCGTCAAATACGGCCATCCCAAGACGGCGATTCTGGATGGAAACACGCCGATTATTTTGCGCGGCGACACAGGCGTCCTGAAGCTTCAGAGCATTGGGGCAGGCGAACCGGCTCCTGCTGTCGTATCTGAGGATCCTCTCGATGACAGAGACACGTTGTCCATGATATGGCAGGAAGCGGAGAACTACACGGAGTGGGGCGGAGGGAAAGAGGCCACAAAATACAACACACGGGATTACCTCTCCGGAGGCTGGGGCGTCAGCAACTGGGATCAGTCCGGCATGTCGATGAAGTGGAATTTCAACGTGCCGAAAGCGGGAAAATATGATTTATATATTGATTACGTGACAGGCTGGGATCTGCCGGCGGGCACGGAACAATCGACCCGTTATCTGCAAATCGGCGATGACGTCACTTACTTCCGGGCGCCCAAGACAGAAGATTATGGAACAAGAGCTGATGTTTGGCGAGGCCTTCGCGTGAAGGCAGGGGTGCAATTGCCGGCAGGGCCGGTTGACGTCACCATGTGGCATCAACTCGGGGGGATGAATCTGGACTGGCTTGCGCTCATCGAAGTCAAGGATGACGAGATCAGGCCGTCGACGCCGACCTTGCAGCTTGATGCGAAGACGGCAACCTCCGTAGACTTGAGCTGGACGGAAGCCACGGACAATGTAGGCATGAAAGATTATGTCGTGTATGCGAACGACGAGCAGAAAGCTGTTGTTCCGGCCGGCACAACGACCGCAACGGTGCCTGGGCTCGCAACCGGGACAACGTATACGTTTACCGTCAGGGCCCGGGATGAGAGCGACAATCTCTCCCTGCCGTCGAACAGCGTGACGGCGACATTGACCGAGAAGGCTGTGCCTGTCTGGGCCGATTCCGCTTCCATTCGGATCGCGCAGCTATATCCCGATACGGTGAGACTGGCCTGGGACAAAGCCCAGGGCAGTGAAGGCGGCGTTGCCTATACGATCTACAAGCAGGTAGGCGCGACTTACGAGCCGCTGGCCACACAAGCAGGAACTTCGTACGATGTGAGCGGATTGCAGCCGGGCCAGACGTATACCTTCAAGGTGGCGGCAGCCAACGATGATGGGAAGTTCGCTGCCGGAGGACCGGCGATATCGGTCACAATGCCAGCGATTAACGCGAATGATGTGACGTTCTACGAGTCGTTCGATGATTGGAATTTGGGTGATTTCACAGGCGTTCCTTCTGAATGGACAGTGTCTACAGCAACGGAAGGCACCAATAGCCCTACATTGGTTCAGGTGGTGGATCTGGGCTCGGGCAACAAGGGCTTGAAGCTGATTGATAATTATAGCGATGGCCCCTATGTTTTGTCGCCCGATGTTCAAAAGTCTGTGGCATGGCCGTACCTTGAGGGGGGCAAGGTCACCGTCGAAACGAAGCTTCAATTTACGCAGCTGAACCATGATGCCGATGGGTATTTCCTGGATCTGATGGGCAACTACAAGCTGTTAGGCCGATTCCGTATAGCGGATGAAGGCTCAATTGCTTATCAGAATAAGACCGATGGCTCGATCCTTCGGGTCACGCCCTATGGTTCGTACAAACAGTCGGACGGCGAGTGGATGACGCTTCGCTTCGATATTGATTTTGACGCGAAGAAGTACGACATCACGGTGCAAGCCGATTCCTTGAAGAACTATGATGAAACAAAGCTCGAAGGGGATGCCGAGCTGGATAATGATACCGGCACCCTTCATGTGTCAGGCATTCCGTTCCTGGACAATACGATTACACGAATTGAATCCGTGAGAATCAGACCGCAAGTTGGAACAGGAGCGTACACCTTAGATTACTTGACCTTCTATCGGCCCCAGGAGCGGGATCGCGTCGGGCTCACTGCGAAGCCGTCCGTCGGCTCCCAGGAAGAGTTCCCCGTGACGGTCGCCGTAGAGCCGGCAGGCAGCAATGACTTGTATCAGGAAGTCGAACTGCATTACGACACCGACCGCTTCACCTACTCGCGGGTGGAAAGTGCGCGCGATGGGATTGGGCTCGGCGACATTGTGCATGACGCAGCGAGTGGCACCTTGCGCATCAAGTCGACAAACGATGCCGCGATTACAGGGCTGACCGATGTGCTGAAAGTGTTCTTCCAAGCGAAGACAGGCGGAACGGATGGCACGATCGCAGTAATCGAAGCGCGAATTGGCAGTTCGGAAGCAGGTGCGGTGCAGGTGAGCGGGTTGCCGCTGAAAACGATTCAAGTGCAAGCGCCGCCCACCTGGGATGAAACGGCGGCAGTACAGTCTGTTGCCTTCCCCGATACAGTACGGCTCAATTGGAGCGAGGCAACTGCGGTTTCCGGCGCCATCACTTCCTACGAAGTGTACCAAGTGGAAGATGCGGTGAAGACCAAAGCGGCAACCGTGAATGGCACGAATGCGGACATTACGGGGCTTCAACCGGGGGAAACCTATACGTTCAAGGTAGAAGCCAGAGACAGCAATCAGAGTGAAACGATAGACGGGCCCGAGCTGACCGTAACGCTTCCGCTGACAAGCGTAGGCTTCTACGACTCGTTCGACGGTTGGGCAACAAGCGAAGAAGTGGAGGACGGCAACGGCTGGACCTATATCAAGAATGGCGGTACAACCGAAAAGGTAACATCCGTCAAGGTTGTGGAGCTTTCGGAGTCTAGCAAAGGTTTGCAGGCGGTCGACAGCTATTACGATAATTCCACGGCGCCAAAGGCCTATGCGTGGGCGCCCGTGTTGAAGAGATCGATCGATGCGCCTTACCTGGATGGGCTAGTCACCGTAGAAACGAAAGTCAAATTCACCAAGCTGGATCATGATGTCAATTCGTACAATTTGGAATTGGCCGGCGGCGGCAAGACGTTCGCTCACTTTGGCGGAATGGACGAAGGCGCGATCGGCTACCGGAACGTTGATGGCAGCTATACGCGCATCACGCCATATAACACCTTCCAGCAGCCGATAGATGAATGGATGACGATTCGCTTTGACATTGATTTCGGCAAGCGAACCTTTGATTTGATCGTGCAGACGCCGTCATTGAAGACTTACGCAGGCACTCCGAATGCTGCAGGCGTTCTGGACAGAGAGACAGGAACGTACCGGGTCGACGGGCTGTCCTTCCTGGATTCCAATGTGACGAGGCTGGACGCTTTCAGCTTCATACCGCAGCTTTATACCGGCGTACACACATTGGACTATGTAACGGCCTATCAAACGGCTTCCAAGCCGGCAACGCCTGTCTTGCAGCTGGCTTCGCGAACAGCGACTTCGGTGAACTTAAGCTGGAGCTCGGCAGCAGCGGGAAGCACGGCGTTGAAAGAGTATCGCATATTGGCTAATGGCGAGCAGAAGGCCGTTGTACCGGCAGGAACAACGACCGCGAACCTCACAGGCCTGACGGCCGGCGAGGGCTATGTATTTACAGTGGTTGCTGTGGATGTCAATGACAATTTGTCGGAGCTATCCAATGCTATCTCGCTGATCATGCAAGAATTGGCAGTACCGGTATGGGGGAGTACGGCAGCCATTCATTTGAACCGGTTATTTACCGATACCGCGCGGCTGTCTTGGGATCCGGCCACGGTGGAAGAAGGCAGGGTCGCCTACACCGTCTATCGTCAGGAGGGCACTGCACTCATCCCTGTCGCGACAGTGAACGGCACATCGTACGATGCCACTCTGCTGCAGCCGAGCCAGACGTACACCTACAAGGTGGCGGCAGCCAACGAGAGCGGCACATTCGCTGCCGGCGGGCCGACGATCTCGTTCACGACGCCTGCGCCTGTCGCGAATGATAGAACCTTCTTTGAGTCGTTCGACGATTGGGATTTGGGAGAATTCCCAGGCAATTCTTCCTGGACAGTATCTACTGCAACGGCAGCCGACAAAGATCCTACATCGGTTCAGGTAGTGGATCTGGGTTCGGGCAACAAGGGCTTGAAGCTGATTGATAATTATAATGAGAGCCCATATCTTCAGTCGCCCGATGTGCAAAAGTCTGTGACAGATCCTTATCTGGCTGGCGGCAAAGTCACCGTGGAAACGAAGCTTCAATTTACGAAGATGGACCACAATGCCGATGGGTATTTCCTGGATTTGTTGGGCAACTACAAGCTGTTAGGTCGGTTTCGCATATCCGACGAAGGCTCAATTGCTTATCAGAATAAGACCGATGGCTCGATCCTTCGGATCACGCCCTATAATACGTACGCACAACCGGACGGCGAGTGGATGACGCTTCGCTTCGATATTGATTTTGACGCGAAGACGTACGATATTACAGTGCAAGCCGATTCCTTGAAAAGTTATGCAAGCACAGTTGCGGAAGGCACTGCGCTGGATAAAACAACCGGCACCATTCATGCGCCAGGCATCCCGTTCCTGGACAATACGATTACACGAATTGAATCCGTGAGAATCAGACCGCAAGTTGGAACAGGGGCGTATACCTTGGACTACTTGACGTTCTATCGCCCGGACGATATGCCGCAAAACAGCGTCATTGACCCGGTGGTGGCGAGTTTCGACAGGAGTGTCACTTCGGCTGTTTATGCAGATGTGAGCGTGGCGATGACTCTGAACGGCAACACGCTCTCCGGCATCTCGAACGGCGGCGCGGCGCTTGTCGAGGGAACCGACTACACGGCAGCGGGCGGTGAGGTCACTATAAAGAAGGAATACTTGGCCCGGCAGCCGGTCGGAACGACGAGCCTGACGTTCACGTTCAGCGCTGGAGCAACGCAGACACTTGCGATTGCGGTGAACGATTCGACCGCGCCGCCGCCGTCCGGGAGCAACACCCTGAGCTTGACGACGGAAGGCATAGCAAAGACGGCGGGCGATCCCTTCCAACTGGAGATTGGAGCCGCGAGCCTGGCGAACCCGTTCACGGTTATGGACATCACGATCAGCTACGACCCGGCGCGTCTGGCGTTCGAACTGACCGGTGATGTCGGTGCAGAGAAGCTGGCCGCGACGGCGGTGGAATCACAGCGCACGGGTTGGCAGCTCGTGACCAGCGAAGTGATCCCGGAACTCGGGAAGATCCGGCTGTTCTATGGAGCCACCAGCGAGGCGAATGCGGCAACGACCAGCGGCCCGCTGTTCACCCTGCATGGCACAGTGAAGGCGGCTGCGCCGCTCGGCGCGGCTGCGGTGTCGCTGGATCAAGCGAGCGGGTCCATGGACGGAGACAGCTATGATTGGCAGACAACGGAAGCAACCGCAACGATCACAATTGCGTCGGTGAGCAAGACTGAGCTTGGGTCGCTGATTTCTGACGCGCAAGTTGCATACAACACATCTGTGGAAGGTTCGGCGCCCGGCCAGTATCCGGCGTCGGCGCGGGCGGCACTGTTGTCGGCGATCCAGGATGCTAACGCCGTGTTCGTTGGTAGTACGGCAACTCAGGCACAAGTGAACGCTGCAGTCGATGCGCTCGACACCGCGATCTCCACTTTTGCAGCCGCCGTCATCACGGCTGAGCCGGTGAATCGCGAGGCGCTTGACGCGCTGATCGCCGCGGCGCAAAGCCGGCATGACGCAGCTGTAGAAGGAACGAAGATCGGACAATACGCCGCAGGCGCGAAGGCGACGCTGCAGTCGGCGATCCAGGCGGCCAATGCTGCCGGCATAGGCACGCAGGCCGCGGTGAACGCAGCGAAGGCGACGCTGCAGACCGCGCTGGATACATTCTCCAGCAAGATCATCACGCTGATTCCAGGCGCAACGAAGGTTACGATTGCGGACTTGTCGCTCCTGGTGAAGTTCTATGGAATCACAAGCTCCGATGCCGGCTGGGATCAAGTGGCAGCGGCTGATCTGAAGGACACTGGCAAGATCGACATTACGGCGCTGGCGGCTGTGGCACAGCTGATTCTGGACGACTGGCGGCAGCAGTACCAGCAATAACTTACCGAACAGCACGAATTACTGCAGGCCGGGAGCGGGCGGATCGTATCCGTCTCCCGGCTGTTGCCGTACACAAGGAGGCAGGAACAGGATGAGAATGGCACGAGCGGGGATTGGGCTCTTGGCGCTGCTCCTATTCGGCGCAACGGCACGGGCGGCGCCGGCGGGTCAAGCGACCGATGATAGCGCCGGACTGACGATGAGCGTTGAGGCGGTTGCGAACGGCTCGGATGAGGGCGGCGTGACGGCGGTACGGGTGGACGCGAGGCAATTGAAAGACTTGTACGCCTATAGCATCGTGCTGGAAGTCGATGCGAAGAAGTGGGAGGCAGTCCGGGCCGAGCATGGACTGGAAGGATTCACGGTCGGCCCGCTGGTGAAAGGCGATACAGTAGAAGCGGCTTTGACCAAAGTAGGGAAGACGGCGGGCACCTCCGGTGACGCACGCCTGGCGACGATCGTCTTGCGTTTGAAGCAAGGCGAACCTGCCACCGTGCGGCTGAAACAGGTCGAACTGGTAAATTCCGAATTGCAAAAAGAAGTACGCCTGCCCGCGGATCTGCAACTGCAGCTGCCGGGCGATCCGGCATTGGTGCGTCTCACGGATATTAAGGGCCATTGGGCGGAAACGGCGATCAGGCAGGCTGTGGCTTACGGGCGGGTGTCGGGTTATACGGACGGGTCATTCAAGCCGCAAGGCGCGGTGACGCGCGCCGAGTTTGCCGCCATGCTGACAAGAGCGCTGCAACTGCCTTTGCCCGAGGCAGGATCGCTGGACTATACCGATAACGCGGCACTGCCGGACTGGTCGAAGCCGTATATCGCCGCTGTTGCCAAGTCAGGATGGATGTCGGGCTATGACGATAGCGCCTTCCGCGCGCAGCAGCCGATTACGCGGGCGGAGATCGCGTCGATTCTGGCACGTATCCTGGCGGCAGACGGCGGGCAAGCGGGAACCGGATCGAAGGCGGCGGCAGGCGGGTTGCAGACTGCGGCCAACGCAAGCTTCGCCGACGCGGCGCAAATCCCGGTCTGGGCGCGGGAGGCAGTGGCGGCAGTCGTCGCATCCGGATTGATGCAGGGACGCGGCGGCAGGCAGTTCGCGCCGCTGGCGCAGACGACTCGTGCCGAAGCGGTCATCGTTCTGACGAAGCTGTCCTGACTAAAAATAAGGAGGGTATTTCCAATGAAGAACAGAGGCAAAGTATTGGCTGTCGGCATGACTTTCGTACTGTGTGTAGCATGTGTATTTACCAGTGCGGCGTGGGCAAGCACAACAAACACTATTGACTTAGAAAATGCCTCAATTAATCCTGCCAATTGGTATTTAACGGACAGCGCCGTCACCTACGATGAGAAAAATCTGGACCACAATAATGTGTATGCGCCAGCCTTGTCAACATGGACGCCATCAGGCACAGGTCATAGCCTCAAATTCGAGCATGCCTCGCGATCCGGCACAGACAAGCAGAGAACAGAATACTATTTAGCGAAAAATTTGCCGTTTTACCAAATGACTTATGTAGGTTATCAATTTTCATTTTCTACCGATTTCCCTGCTCCCAGCAATTGGGCCGCCCTTACGCAATTCTATCAATTGGGGTATTACAACCAAGCGCCAATGGGCGTATTGGAGCTTAGCCAATCCTCTCCGGGGAAGCTGAACTTTGTCATCCGAAATGATGAATATTATAGCATAGATGGCGTTTCAAGCCCTAACGGTAACAATTTATTAATCTGGCAATCCCCAAACGATCTTAGAGACGGGAAATTTCATACTCTTGTGATCGGCTTCAGGGCGGATCCTGCTTATACCGGCGGTAGACCGTATGGCTATGTAAGGATTGTGCTGGATGGCGTGCCTCAGACTTACTTGAATAGCTATGATGCTCCGAATGCGTGGGCTTGGTCCGGAAAGATCGGCGTGCCCGCAGGTTTCCATGAGAAATCGTTCATCAGTTCCTTCTATACTTCCTTTGGCCTTTACCGCGGTTCCCAAACCAATAATATGAGAGTGTATTTCGACAATATTAAATTAGGCACATCAGAGTCAGATGTTGCGCCATAATTCCGGAAAGAAGTGTCGAAGGGAGGGAATAAACGTGAAAAGGTTCATTATATTCATACTCATGATTGCAATGATTGCCGGGCCATTGGCAGCAGGGAACATGATGTTTCATCCGAAATCGGCCGGTGCGGCAGGCGTTAATCTGCTCGTTAACGGTTCTTACGAAGCTGGCATCGGAGCGCCCTGGAGCCTGTATTCCGCCCAATCGTCGGACACCTATTCCGTGACTGTTGACGATGATCAGCACAAGAGAGGAACGAAATCGGTCAAAATATCGGTTCAATCCGGCACTTCCGTTACGATGTACCAGGCGGTAAACATCACGGAAGGCCAATCCTACAAGTATTCAACATGGGTGAAGAAGCAGGATTCGGGTTCCAGCGCGCGGGTGAGTTATTCTTTCAGGAATGCTGCCAATGAAGTGATCACGCCTCCGGGCTTCATCAATTTATCGCCATTGCCCACTGCAGTCGAAGACGAGAAAGGGTGGGTGCCGATAGAAGTCGTATTTACCGCGCCTTCCCAGACAGCCGTATTTGTTGTCGGCAATTTTGCGACCGCGGGGACAACCTGGTACGACGATGCGCAATTGGTCGAATGGCATTCCGTGACCGGCTTGAGTCTGGACAAGGCCGAAGAGACGATTGCCATAGGCGGCACCTTGCAAATCAATGCAACGGTACAGCCTGCTGACGCTACAAATCCGTCCGTGACCTGGACTTCATCCAACTCCGGGGTAGCGGCCGTTGATCAGTCGGGCAATGTTAGGGGAATAAGCGGCGGTACGGCGATAATCACAGCCAAGACCGACGAGAATGGCTTTGAACAACAGTGCATCGTGCAAGTAGGCACAAACTCCGATATCACCGTACAGCATGATTCCGTAGCAACGCAAATTGGCGTGCCGGTAAGCGGACAAGTGGCGGCGAGCGATGCGAACGGCCACGATTTAACTTATTCGCTTGCTGTTCCCGCCGCGAATGGCGTTGCCGTCGTATCGTCCGACGGTTCGTGGACGTATACGCCGAACAACGGCTACTACGGACAGGATGATTTCAGAGTAGGCGTCGATGATGCACACGGCAATTATACGTTCTCCATCGTTACGGTTGCAGTCGAAACGTTGGCGGACACTTTGCAGGACTTTGAAGGCGTGCACCCTCGGTTGTACCTGGATGCCTCCAAGATCGGCCAATTGAAGTCGGCCGTTCAGCCGGGAGGCACCCATGCGTCATTATGGAACGAATTCAGGCAGATGGTAGACGGGCAGCTTGCGGAGAACGTTCCGGCTTATTATGCAGATCCTTCAGAGGAAGAGCTTTGGGAAAGAGATGTGGCGAATAAAACCGTCAATTTCGCTTTTGCTTATCTGCTCTCGGGCGAGGATCAGTATAAAGAGGCGGCGGTTGAATGGGCGCTCGCTTCCAGCTCGTATCCGACCTGGGGAAGAAGCGGCGACCTGACCAACGCCAGCCTGGCAGCGGGTCATCAATTGTTCAGCGTGGCGATCGTTTATGACTGGCTGTACGATGAGCTCGATGCGGGCACGAAAAACACCTTGCTGACTGCACTTAAAGCGCACGGCGATGAGATGTACAAGAAAGCGACAGGCCAACCATTCAATGGCCGTACTGTGAAAGTGTTTTCCGGGTCAGCCTATCTTCACAACCATATGTATATCTCTATGGGCGGATTGTCAGCCGCCGCGATGGCGATTTTCGACGAAGACTCCGATGCTGTGGATTGGTTTGGGTATACCATGTCCGCATTCGGAAAGACGGAATCCTTGCTGGCGGACGACGGGGCGAGCCATGAGGGCTATCCGTATTGGGAGTATGGCACGGAGTGGATGATCAAATATGCGAAACTGGCCGAGAAATTCGTTGGCTCGCACATGCTGCAGAACGAATGGTTTAAAAATGCCGGCGCTTATGTAGCCTATTCGATGCTTGGAGAGAATGACTGGCGATTCAATAGCAATTTCTTGAGTCTGGGCGACACGGAAGGCATCAACTATGCCGGTCCGGATCATATTCTGCGGGTGTTGGCCGCCGAGCACCAGGATGGATTGGCGCAGTGGATGGCGAATCGCGTGGCTGAGGAGCATGTGAACACGCGGAGCGCAGAATGGCTCGGCATTCTCTACTACGATCCGACGGTCGAAGCGACGCCGGTCGGCAGCCGACCGACCATGCACTGGTTCGACAACATCGATCTGGTTGTGTCGCGTTCCGATTGGTCGGGCGATGAAAGCATCGTTGCGTTTAAGTCGGGGCCGCCGCAAGGGCATAAAGAACTTGATTACCCCGGCAATTTTGGCGGCGGGCACGAGCATCCGGATGCCAATCACTTCCTTCTATTCGCCAATGGCGAGTATCTGATCAGAGACGACGGTTATGCGGATAAGTGGACATCCAATCATAACACTTTGTTGATTAACGGATCAGGGCAACTCGGGGAGGGGGCCCGCTGGTTCGATAACGGGATATCCAAAGCGGCCCGCTCGGAAGCAAGCATGCTCAAGGCGATATCGGAGGACGGGTTCGATTATATGCTGGGCGACGCGACGAGCGCCTATCCTTCATCCACCGGGTTGATCAAATATCAGCGACACTTGATTTTCCTGAAGCCGGATATATTGATTGTGGTGGACGACATTGAAACCGCAGCGCCGCAAGACCTGGAACTGCGCTATTTTCCGGAATCGGAGACGATCCAGACGCTGCCGGACGGCGACTACTTGTTGACGAGCCCGAACAATGCGCTGAGATTCCAGGCTCTGGCTGCGGACGGCGCAGCGGTCTCGGCGGATAAAGTCGCCTATAAAAGCGACAAGTTCACCGGGAATCGGCTGGCATTGCGCGTTCGCGGCGACGACAAGCAGACTTTGCTCACTGCGGTAGCATTCAGTTGGAGCAAAGACACGGCGCTGCCGACAGATATTACCCTTGACCAACAAGGCGATGTGTGGAAGTTCGAAGCAGGAGGCAAGGCCGTCGAGTTGAACTTCGCCGCGCAATCGGTGACGGAGGTGGAAAGCTCCGGACCTGCGGTGGATATGAGCGATGCGAGCTTGGCCTCTCTCACGATTAACGGCAAGCTGTTGACCGGGTTCTCTCCCGAGACTTTTTCCTATACGCATGTTTATACGAATAAAAAGCCGGTTCCTGTCCTCTCGTATGTGCTCAACTCGGCTGCCGCATCCGCCGAGGTCCATTACGATGGCGCCGTCCCCGGTGTGGCAACGGTGGAAGTGACGGCAGGAGACGGGACCGAGCGTACGTATGCGGTTTATCTGGAGCCATCTACGATTTTGCCCATTTACAGTGCGACCAGCAACGGGACGACGGGGTTCAATCCGGATCATGCCTATGATGATAATTTGGAAACTTACTGGTCGGCCAAGGTGGATCCGGTGTTGGCGACGGAAGGTAATCCTGCAGGGTATCCTTCCATCGTGTTCGATCTTCATGAGCTTCGAATGGTAAGTGAAGTCGGCATTAATTGGTACAGTGGGCCTGGCAGGCATTTTGTTTTTGATATGGAGGCTTCCAATGATGCTGTCAACTGGACGCCGATCTATTCGGGACAGAGCGACAGCGTCAGCGACGGAGAGGAAATCTATGATTTTGACGATGTGCAAGCGCGCTATATCCGCGTGATCGGACACGGTACGACGGCAAGTGTTTTCTTTAGCATCGATGAAATTTATATTTACCAGCCCAATGCGATCAAGAACAACACGGCAAGCTTGACGACGGCAGGCACTGCGAAGACGGCAGGCGAGCCCTTCCAGTTGGCAATTGGCGCCGCAAGCCTGGCAGACCCGTTCACGGTGCTGGATGTCACGGTTAGCTACGACCCGTCGCGTCTGGCGTTTGAGCTGACCGGCGATGCCGGCGCCGAGAAGTTGGCCGCGGGGGCGGTGGAAGCGCTGCGCACGGGTTGGGATCTTGTAAACAGCGAAGTGATCCCGGAACTCGGGAAAATCCGGCTGTTCCTGTATGCCGGCAGCGAGGCGAATGCAGCAACGGACAGCGGCCCGCTGTTCGCCCTGAAAGGCGCGGTGAAGGCGGATGCGCCGCTCGGCGCAGCGGCGGTGTCGCTGGATCAAGCGAGCGGTTCCATGGCTGGGGTCAGCCATGACTGGCAGGTGACTGGGGCAGCTGCGACGATCACGATCGCAGCGGTGAGCAAGGCCGAGCTTCAGTCGCGAATTGCTGCCGCGCAAAGCGCATACGAGGCGTCCAAGGAAGGCTCGGAACCGGGTGAGTATCCGGCTTCGGCGCGGACAGCGCTATTGTCGGCAATCCAGGATGCGAACGCTGTGTTCGTTAACGGCACGGCAACCCAGGAGCAAGTGGACGCTGCAGTCGATGCGCTCGACACTGCGATCTCCACTTTCGCCGCCGCCGTCACCCCGGCGGAACCCGTGAATCGCGAGGCGCTCGACGCGCTGATCGCCACGGCGCAAAGCCGGGTTGACGCAGCTGTAGAAGGAACGAAGATCGGGCAGTACGCTGCCGGCGCGAAAGCGACGCTGCAGGCGGCGATCCAGGCGGCCAATGCTGCCGGCGCAGGCACGCAGGCCGCGGTGGACGCGGCGAAGGCGACGCTGCAGACAGCGCTCGATGCATTCGCCGGCAAGATCATCACGCTGATTCCGGGCGCAACGAAGGTCACGATTGCGGACTTGTCGCTCTTGGTGAAATTCTATGGCCTGAAGAATACTGATGCCGGATGGGATCAAGTGGCAGCGGCTGATCTGAATGACACAGGCAAGATCGACATTGCGGCTGTGGCGGCTGTGGCCCAGCTGATTTTGGACGACTGGCGGCAGCAGTACCAGCCATAACTCGCCTAACAGCACGAATAATGGCAGGCCGGGAACAGGCGCATCGCGACTGCCTCCCGGCTATTGCCGTAGACAAGGAGGAAGCAAGGGGACGGGAAGGGCAAGAGCAGGGATTAGGCTGCCAAGAAAGGAGGTGCAAATCAAGCGAGACCCGGCGAACGACTCTACATTACGCTAGCTGCATGACTCGGATGAGGAAGGAGGTTTTGAAGCCGCTTTACTCAAGGTGTATGCATCTGGAAAGTCGCGTGTCAAACCCATTTTAATGGAGGTATTGCGTATGCGATTCAAGAAAATGCATATTGGACTTATAGTGATCGCGTTATGTTTGATTCTCGGGTCAGTGCAAATCATGCCCAAGGAAGCTAAAGCAACTGCAGGCGTCCAGTATTACTATAGCTTTGAAGATAACGAGTATTCGGGGAAGACATCTTATCCATCCGTTACGACTTCGTACCAAGCCACAGAGTACAAGTGGAATAATCAGCACCCATGGAATACGATCGAATTCCAGAAATGGAACATCGAATCGACGGGTAACTTTATCAACTCTATTGGTCTGCAAGGGACGGCACAAGCGCCATTTAGACAGCCGACGTATGCGAGAGACGGGACTTACAGCTTAAGATTGTGGGATAATGTCGGCACTCCCGACCCGAATGGCATTCATGCTACCGATACGGCGGATCGTTCGCAGTTTCAGTTAATCCCGGACGGGCAAGACGGGTTTCATCACCTTAACGAATTTTATGTCGGGTTCAGTATGAAGATCCCGCTACCCACTTTGGACCCGTATGATCATTTTGCCCTCAACGAAGATGGCCAGTGGGTTCTATTGTACAATCTTCACACTTATCCCGGTGAAGCCTCCTTTTCCATTAATTTGGCGTCTGCAACATCCAATAGTGTGACATCGACGGACGTACTATTAAAAGGAACAGCGTGGACATTGAATTGTAAGGATGCAAGCCAAAATAATTGTAAAAATACAAAAAAAGAGGCATTATTTACTTCGCGCATGACTCGAGGTGTCTGGTATGATTTTTTAATTCAAACAAGAATGAGTGATAGAGATGTACCATCCCCGATTGCTGGACACGTGTATGTGCGGATGAAGAGAGCAGATGAGAAATGGGATACTAATCCAAATGATGGCGTCGATCAATATGGTCATATGGTGTTTTCCTATACAGGGCCAGTCGGCTATGCGGTACTAGATCCTTCAGATGTGAGATACTACCCCTTTATTAATATTTATCGCAGCCAGCACCCGTTTCCGCAAAGCGGCAGCGATCATACGCGCGATAATAAACATGTGATTTATGTGGATGAAGTTCGGGTTGGAACGGATGGCGGCGGGGGGCCGGGCGCAGTAATTGTGCCAGGTTCGTTTAAATAGTCAGGGTGTCACCCAAGCAATCCTGGCGATTGCTTGGGTGATTTCTTCTAATTAGCCTGCAAGTATAGGGATACCGGCAGGATAGAAGAGCAGATTTATGTGAATATTTAACACCTTTACGGGTTGGCGGCCAGCCGTATGAATACGAATGTATAATATAAGGTACTAAATATGTTTGGAGATGATCGATCATGCACGACAAAGTATTGAATCATGCTTATGAAGTCATTGGCAATACGCCTATGGTTCGATTGTCGCGAATGACGGAAGGGCTGGAAGGCAACATCTATGCGAAGCTGGATTACTTGAATCCCGGATTCAGCAAGAAAGACAGGGCGGCATTGCAGATGATCGTCGAGGCGGAAGAAAGCGGTGAGCTCGCCCCTGGGCAGACAGTGATTGAACTGACCAGCGGCAATACCGGAACGGGCTTGGCGATTGTTTGCGGAGGCAAGGGGTACCCTTTTATCGCGGTCATGTCCAAGGGCAATTCGCAGGAAAGGGCGAGAATGATGAAAGCCCTGGGTGCGGAGGTTGTGTTGGTCGATCAGGCCCCGGGCTCCATCCCCGGACAAGTGTCGGGAAGAGATCTTGAACTGGTGGAAGAGACAACGCGGTTGCTGGCAGAGCAGCGAAAGGCTTTCCGTGCAGACCAGTTCAACCTGTGGGGCAATGTCCATTCCCATGAGAAGTATACGGCAGAAGAAATGTGGAAACAGACACAAGGCGAAATAGATGTTTTTGTCGATTTTGCCGGAACAGGAGGTACGTTCGTAGGGTGCGCAAGAGGATTGAAGATGCACAAGTCCACAATCCGTTGTTATCTCGTGGAACCGCAGACAGCTCCGTATCTGGCCGGCAAACCGGTAACAAATCCCGGTCATCGCATCCAGGGCGGCGGATATTCCATGAATCTGCCATTTGCGAATGAGCCTGCATTGATCGAGGACTACATACAGGTTTCCGATGCGGAAGCGATCCAGGCGGCAAGAGATCTGGCGCAAAAAGAAGGCATCTTTGCCGGTTTTTCATCCGGAGCCAACGTTGCGTCAGCGTTAAAGTTACTGCGAGGCAAAGAATGCGGCGCTAACATTGTACTCATGATCAATGACTCCGGTTTAAAATATTTAAGCACCGATTTGTACGAATGAATAAGAGAAGTGCGAGGCTTGTCTGGATGCCGGTCATGTGTGTCCTTCCAAGGCTTGACAGCGAGTGAAACGGAGTATACTCTATTTATTAGATGAACAAAATTGTAGTACAATTAGGAGAATGGAATTGTGCAGTCGACGGCATTGGAAAAGTTGGATCGGAAATTTCTCGTTGTAATCATTCTTACATGTATCGTCGCAGGAGCAACACAGGGACTATTGTTGCCTCTGCTTTCTTATTTGATGGAGACCCAAGGAGTATCCTCCTCCTTGAACGGGTTCAACTCCAGCGCGATTTTCATTGGCATATTGTGCACATCCTTGCTGATTGAAAGACCGGTGCGTCGATTCGGCTACAAGCCGGTCATTCTTATAGGGGCAACTGCAATCACGGTGACGCTTGTTTTATATCCGCTCTGGACGAACATGCACTTTTGGTTTGCGGTCCGGTTATTTACCGGGGCAGGCGTCACGGCCTTGCATTACACGGCCCAGCAATGGATCATGGCCGACTCGCCTGCTCATTTGCGCGGGAAATATATATCCATGTACGGCATGGCGTACGGCGCTGGATTCGGCATCGGGCCGCAGGGGGTTAATTTGTTGTCGTTCGGACTGTATACGCCGTTCATTTGTGCCGCACTTTTGTTGTCAGTTTGCATCGTGTTTACTTTGCGCGTAAAAAATGATTGGCCGATGCGAGGACCTACCGCTGAAGAAAACGGAAGCGGAAGGTATTGGACGACGTTGCGGCTAGGTTTGCTTGCGCTAATACCGATATCGCTTTATGGCTTCATGGAGTCCATACTGACGGGCAGTTTCACCGTCTTCGGCGCGCATACAGGAATGACGCCCGAATGGGTAGCGGTCTGTTTATCCGTATTCCTCGGCTCCAGTCTGATCTTGCAAATTCAACTTGGCATGCTGGGTGACAAATACGGCCGAAAGCGCGTTCTGATGACCGTTATGAGCATCGGCGGCGTCCTGTTCATTCTGGTGCCCTTCGTTGTACATCTCAAGTTCGTTTTATTGGCTTTATTTGCAATCAACGGAGCGCTGGTCGGATCCATCAGTTCCCTTGGCGTAAGCTATGGCGTCGATCTCCTGCCGAAGCATTTGCTTCCGACCTTGGGCGTCACGTGGGCTCTCGGCTCCGGCTTGGCGTCCATAGCCGGTCCGAATGTGGGTGGCATAGCGATTCAGTTCATAGCGCCGGGCGCAATGTTCTATATACTCGGCGGTGTATTTATCGGTTATGTCATCCTTGCCGCTTTCTATCAACCGGGAAGGATCGAAGAACACGCCAAATCGACGACGGAGGGGTTCAACTGATATGGATAAATCAAGAGAGACGATGGAAGCGTTCATTTATCAAGAATTGCGAAACTCCATCCTGCAGCGAAAGCTGGCACCGGGCAATCAATTGGTGGAAAACATCATTTCCGAAAAGCTGAACGTCAGTCGGACGCCGATTCGCGGGGCGATTCAGAAGCTTGCCAAGGAAGGGCTCGTCAATATGGTTCCGAACCGCGGAGCATTCGTGATCCAACCGACCAAGGATGAAATTATCCAGGCCTACCAGCTTCGCGTGGAATTGGAAGGCTTGGCGGCCGCACTTGCGGTGGATCATATGGAGGATGCGGATTTTGAGCGGATGCAACAGTTGTGCGAGCAGGAAGCAAAGTCGTTTCGAGATTCCGATCTGGCGGCCTACTTGCAAATTAACAAGTCGTTTCACATGGCATACATCGGCAAGTGCGGCAATCGGTTCTTGATCGAATATGCCGAGAAGCTGATCGATCAAACGAATATTTATTTGATTTTGTTCGAAATGATGTTTTACCATGTGCAGCCGGAGTCGGCCCCTGGAGCTGTCGAACACAAAGAGCTTATCCAATTGTTCAAAGACGGGAATAAACGGCTGGTGAAGAAGAAAGTTCGCACTCACATCGGCAATGCACTGAACAATTTGAAAATCGAAAATGTGCAGTTTCGCAATCTTTCGGACTTATTTTGACTTGGCGGGAAGGCGGTAGAAAGATCATGAATATTTTGGTGACCATGCCAGACGACAAAATTAGAGAAACTTTCATTCCGCAGGAAATACGTTGGCAACTCGAACGTTTGGGCAACGTTGTCTGGAATCAGTCCTGCGAACAATTCAGCGAGCATGAGCTGAAAACTCGCCTCAAGGATGCGGAAGTATGCCTGACGGGTTGGGGTTGCCCCCTTATGGACGCGCAGATTTTGGAGCATGCCTCCGGCTTGAAGCTTATTGCGCATACCGGCGGCAGCGTGGCATCTTTGGTAAGCGATGCCGTATACGACAAGGGGATCAAAGTGATCAGCGGGAATGAGCTGTATGCAGAATCGGTAGCGGAGGGCGTAATCGGTTACGTTCTTGCCTCCTTGAGAGAGTTGCCGTATTTCGATCGCGAGATGAAGGAAGGCAGATGGAAGTCGGAATCGTCCTTTAACGAAGGGCTGCTGGATCAGACGTTGGGCTTGGTCGGATTCGGCATGGTCGCCCGCTCCCTCGTTCGGATGCTGGCGCCGTTCCGCGTGCAAGTGAAAGTATTTGCCCGGCCGGAAGACGAACCGGCATTGAGAGCGCACGGGGTGCAAGCAGCGAGTCTGGAAGAGGTGTTCACCACATGCAAAATCATATCCCTGCATGTTCCGAGTCTGCCCCAGACGTATCATATGATTGATGCCAGGCTGCTTGCCATGATTCCGTCCGGCGCCATCCTGATCAATACCGCAAGAGGAAGCGTTATCGATGAGAAGGCCATGGTACTGGAATTGAAGACAGGTCGGTTCAAGGCGGTATTGGACGTTTTTGAACAGGAGCCGTTGCCGTCGGACAGTGAATTGAGGCAGCTGCCGAATGCCATCCTCATTCCCCACATGGCAGGTCCGACGATCGACAGAAGAAAATACGTTACGTTAAGCCTGATGGAAGATATCAAGCGATTCTATGCAGGTGAGCCGTTGCGTCACGAAATCGACAGGCAATATGCCGCCAAGATGACCCGGTAGCCTGTTAAGACCAGTACGGTTGACAAACAATTCAATGCATGATATCTTTAATTCAAGATAATTAATTTGAAGATATTAGAGGTGATGACATGATGCCGAATATAATCGACGAAGGGTTGCAATCTTCACTCAAGCTGTTCGTCGTTCTCTCGAAAGCTTACAAGACGATTATGGACAAAGCGTTGAAGGATATGAAAAGTTACGGTCTGTCCTCGTCGGAGTTTGCCGTTCTGGAGGTATTGTACACGAAGGGCCGCATTCCGCTGCAGCAGATCGGGGACAAAATCCTGATTACGAGCGGAAGCATTACGTACAATATCGACAAACTGGAAAACAAGGGGCTGCTGAAGCGCAAGCCCGCCAAAGAGGACCGCAGGGTGATTTACGCAGAGATCACGGATGCCGGCGCGGAATTGTTCGACCGGATCTTCCCGCAGCATGCGGCGCGCATTCACGACCTGATGAGCGGCCTCACGGAAGAACAGAAGCGGGATGCGATCGAATGGTTGAAGCTGCTGGGCAAGGGAGCGGCGGACAAGGGATAGCGTCCGCTTGAGCGCAACGCCGGCAGGAGGAGTTCACCAACCAATCAAAGGAGGCAATCAACATGCAACTCAAAGGGATCCATCATCTGTCCGCCATTACGGCCAGTGCTTCAGGCAACTATGATTTCTATACGAAAGTACTCGGACTCAGGCTGGTCAAGAAGACGGTCAACCAGGACGACACCTCCGTCTACCATCTGTTCTACGGGGATGAAAGGGGCAACCCTGGCACAGAGCTGACGTTCTTCGAATTTCCAATGACGGCTCGCAATCGCGAGGGCGTGAGCAGCATCTCCACGACGTCCTTGCGCGTCGCAAACGACGCGGCCTTGCACTATTGGGCCGATCGCTTCGAGCAGTTCAAGGTCGATTATGATGAAGTCATGGAGCGGGCCGGTCGAAACACGATCGCTTTCAGAGACCCGGAAGGCCAGCGACTCGTATTGGTATCAGACGAGCATAATATAGGCGTTGCCGGCGGCATTCCATGGTCGGGCAGCCCCGTGCCCGCCGAATACGGCATACTCGGACTTGGCCCGGTGCAGCTGACCGTGCGGGATGCCGGACCGACGGTGTCGGTGCTCACGACGCTCATGGGTTTCCGCCGCAAAGGGCAGTATCCGTCCACGGTCGCCGGGCAACCGGACATTCTCGTGCTGGAAACCGGCGAAGGCGGAAGCGGCGCCGAAATTCATGTGGAGGAACGGCACGACCTGCCGCGAGAGCAGCAAGGATACGGCGGCGTGCACCACGTCGCGTTCCGGGTGGACAATGACGAAGAGTTGCGAGAGTGGATCTTGCAAGTGCGCAAAGCCCATTTTCCGAACTCGGGGTTCGTCGACCGCTTCTACTTCCGCTCGCTCTACTTCCGGGAGCCGAACGGCATTCTGTTTGAGCTGGCAACCGATGGACCGGGCTTCGATACGGATGAGGATCCGGCGCACCTCGGCGAAGCGCTGGCGCTGCCTCCGTTCCTCGAACCCCATCGCGAGCGTATCGAAGCAGGGCTCGAGCCGCTCGATACGGCGACAAAAATCTGATGCGGGGGGCAATAAAGATGATTCATATTTACGAAAAGGGTACGAATCCTTCTGCCCCCACGCTGCTGCTGCTGCATGGAACAGGCGGAACGGAGCGAGATCTGGCCGGCGTCGGGCGGATGATCTCGGCGGGCTCGTCGCAGCTGGGCGTTCGCGGGAACGTGTCGGAGAACGGGATGGCGCGGTTCTTCCGCCGCCTGTCGGAGGGAGTGTTCGACGAGGAAGACTTGATCTTCCGCACCGGAGAACTATCCGAGTTCCTCGACGAAGCGGCGGGGCAGTACGGATTCGATCGCCGGAACGTCGTAGCGGTGGGATATTCCAATGGAGCGAACATCGCCGCCAGTATGATGTTCCATCGGAAGGACGCGCTTCGCGGCGCCGTGCTGCTGCATCCGATGGTGCCGCGGCGGGGCATCGCGCTGCCGGACTTGCAATCCGTGCAGGTATTCATCGGGGCTGGCCGCAACGACCCGCTCTGCCCGCCCGCGGAATCCGAAGAACTGACGGGGTTGCTGCAAGAGGCAGGCGCCGACGTGTATCTGCATTGGGAGAACAACGGCCATCAGCTGTCCAGAAGCGAAATCGAGCATGCGGCGGCATGGTTCGACGGGCGGTTCTGACGGACTCAGCTCATCTGCACCTGCGAATGATTTGTCCGCATGCAACAGGGAGGCCATCGGGCCTCCCTGTTGCATCGCTCTAAATTCCGCCCAACTGTGCCACCAGCCGGTCCCACATGGCGGCGGTCCACAGCATCTCCTGCCGGAATCGCTTCGGCGCGGTGCTCCACGAAGCCGCTGCCGGCCGGATCCACCAACACGATTCGATCAGCCAGCTGTGCTGCACGGCGTGCAACAGCGCATTGTTCGCCAGCGGCCGGACCGTGCGGTATCCTTCGGCGAATGCCGCGACGGCGTCTCTGCGAAATTCTCCGTCCTGCAGCGTGCAAGACAGGACAGCACGTCCCAGATCCAGACGCGGGTACGACCAGCGCACCCGATCGAAGTCGACGATGGCGGTCAATCTTTCCGGCTCGAACAGCAAGTTTTCGGTCCACAGATCGAGATGCGTCCAGCCGGGAGGACAAGCCGCCATGGCCGCGGGGTCGAATCGTTCCAACACGTCTTTCTGCAGCAGCAGGGAATCGCGGACAGCGGCGGCGGCATTCTTGCTATCTTCCCATCGCTGCTGCCATTGCTTTTGAATGTCATCCGTATCCGCAGTCCATAGCGGGGCAGCATCGGGGAATGACGAAGCACCCGCTACCAAGCTGTCGCCGCCGTTCCAGACGCGGTGCATGCTGGCTGTCGCAGCGCCCAGCGTATACATCTGCCGTTCCGACACCTGTCCGGCCGGCACGTTGTCGCCCGCGCAGCAGGTCATCAGCACGAACTTCCTGCCGCTTACCGTCTCATGGAGCCAACCGCCGTACTCATTTCCATATATCCGCGGGCAAGCCCCGCTGGCGTCGAAGAACTTCATTTGCAGATCAAGCGCGGTTTCGATCTCCTGCCAGATCGTGTCCATCTGATGCTGATAGCGCTGAATGCTGTAGCTCTTCGCGAACCATGTCCCCCGACTCGTCCGCACAATCCATTTTTCGTTCAAGTATCCCCGCCGGATCGGATTCACTTCTTCTACTCTCACACCAAATCTCGAACGTATCGCATCGATTATTTCCTCAAGCATGGAGGCATGCATGGTTCACCTTCCGTCCGATAGGCCGAATTGCTTCTACGGATTTGTTTCGTCAATGAAGGCGGCAACTCCTGCTTCGCGTAATCCATCCGTTTCAATTAATATCGTGAATATCGGGTATCCAGGCCGTCGTCTTGGCCGCCTTCGGTTTTCGGCCGCCGATATGCAGCACGATGCCGGATAGCGTAAATACGACAGCATAGAAGATTACGATGGTTGCGCTGGAGACATGGCCGTTAATTTGCATCATCAGCAGCAGGTAAATTTGAATCGTTTCGAACGTTCCTCCTACCAGAATATTGACCAGAACGAATTCGGAGAAAATAATGGCAAACGACAACAAGCTCGCAATCAGTATACCCGGCATGATGTTCGGCAGGATGACGCGCATGAAAGTTTGACGCTTGCCGGCGCCGAGGATGGCGGCGGCTTCGGTCAGCTCAACGGCATTGATCGCTTGCAAGGAATTTCGGATGCTCTGATAGACATAGGGAAGAATGACGATAAAATAGACACCCAGCAATATCCAGATTGTACCCGAGATTGCGAACGGTCCCGAAGAATACAATTTGATGACGCCTACCGCGAGCACCACGCTGGGAATGGCGAACGGGATCAGCACCACCGCTTGCAGCAGCCGCTCCCATTTCTGAAAATACATCGTGACGATAAACACGGTTGGGATCATGATTGCGAGCGTAGCGCTCACAGCAAGTACGGAGATTAGAACCGATCTGCCAAGCGCCTTTAAAAAACGCTCTTCCGTAAAGATGTAAAGGAACCACTCGCCGGTAAACCCTCGCGGCAATATGGTGTTCTGCCAGTCCGAACTGATCGAGAACAAGAAGGTAGCGCCCAGCGGGAGAAATACATAGATGAGAAATACGCCCGCTACGATCCCATGCAGGATGTCGCGCCTCTGTCTTCTGATTCCGGTATGCGGATCGCGCTTCATGGCCGCCTCCTGCTCACCGCTTTGGACATCCATTGGTTAATGAACATGGGCACGATCATCAACAGGGTCAGGATGACCGCAAGCGCGCTCCCGAGTTCGTGCCTGGGAAAGATATCTCCCGATACCAGGCCGGCGATTTGAATCGGAAGCAGGCTCGCGCTGCTCGTAAACAACGCATAAGCGGTCGCATAGGCGCCCATCGCGCTCGCGAATAAAATGTTAAACGTCCCGAGCAGGCTCGGCAGCAGAATCGGAACGCCGATATGCCGCCAAAATTGCCGATCTCCGGCGCCGAGGATGCTCGCCGCCTCTTTCCATTCTTCCTTGAGCCCGTAGAGCGCCGGGTACAGCAGCAGAATGGCGAGCGGAATCTGAAAGTAAATATATACGCAAAGCAGCCCATTCCAAGAATACAAATTGATCACGAGCCACGTCATCCCCCAATGCTTCAACAGAAGGGTGATCATACCGCTCGTACCGATCAGGACAATGAAAGCGAACGCTAACGGCACACCGGAAAAATTCGTCATGATGTTGGACAGGTTGAGAAAAATATCTCTGATCCGCGGCGGCAGCTTCCTGAACGATTGAGCGCACAATAGTCCTGCCGCAAGACCGACCAGGCTGGATAACACGGATATTTTGATGCTGTTCACCATGCCGAGAGAATACACCGGACTTCGGAATGCACGAATATAATGGTCCAAGGTCACCCCGTGACCGTTTTCATTTTGAAAGCTTGTGACGATCATGCTAAGCGCAGGCAGCAGCAGGAACGCCGCAATCCATGCTGCAAAAGGAAGCAGGGCAAGGGCCACTATCGAATTTTTGCCAACACCTGTTCTTGCCATTGGACGCCAAGCTCCTTCGTTGTGTTTTCCCAGGCGTTGAAATCCGAGATGGTGCGAACATTGGCATATTGCTCATTAGGAATCAGCTTGGCTTCAATCTCTTCAGGAATCTTCACGCTCTTGCGAATCGGACGGGCGAAGCCTTTGGCCAGGTTGATCTGCCCCTGATCGCTAAGGATATAGGCGCGGGCCAGCTTGGCTGCATGGGGATGAGGCGCCCACTTGTTGATGATGGTCGCATAACCGCTCGTCACGCTGCCTTCGGACGGAATGCTCAATTCGTATCGCTCGGGATTTTTAAAGCCTTTCCGATATCCTACCGCTTTGAAATCCCACACGAGAGCCACCTTGACCTCGCCTTTCTCGATCGTAGCCGCGCTCATATCGCTTTTGGACAGCTTGCCCAGCTTGGCCAGCTCTGCAAAATAATCAAGCCCCGGTTGGATGTTCTTCTCGTCGCCTCCGAATGCGAACGCGGCGGCCAATACGACGTGCTGCGCTTGCGAGGCCTTGACCACGTCGCCGATATTGACTTGATAATCGCCGCTCAGAATGTCAGCCCAGCTCTTCGGGCACTTGGACACGAGATCCTTGTTGCAAATAAAGGCGATCGTTCCGGTGTAGCCTACGATCCAGTGTCCGTCCTTGTCTTTGGCCCAGTCAGGTATTTCATCCCAGAATTCGGTCTTGTAGGGCTGCGTGACGCCCTTCTCGATCGCGACGGACCCGACCGCAATGCCGATATCCCCGATGTCCGACGTCGGATTGTTCTTCTCGGCGGCGAACTTGGCGATCTCTTCCGCGCTGCTCATATCCGTATCGCTATGCTTCAGACCATACTTGTCTTTCAACTGATCCCAGGTGTCTTTGAAATTGGCCCAATCGTCTGCCATTCCGATGCTGATTACCGCACCTTCTTTTTGCGCCAAGGTCGCAAGCTCTTCCATGGTGGGATTTTCCGCCTCGCCGCCCGACGGTTCCCCCTTGCCCTTGCCGGCGGAATTTCCGCAGGCGCTTACCGTGACGGCTAATAACAGCGCTATCGCGATGGCGGCCCATGCGCTTATTCGAGAGTCGATCGTCTTGAATTTCATCTGCGTTTCCTCCCTGAATGGATGATTTGTCGGATGAAGCCGCTGCGTGCCGCTGTCAATCGCTGCGAAGCTCCTTCAGTTCCTGCCTGGGTACCCGCAACCGGACGGAGGAACCGGACGGCAGCGCATGCACGGCCGCATCGTGCAGCATGTCGACGGAGATGCGGAGATTGCCCGCATGCACTTCGAAGCGAATGATATTGCCCAGCACGGTGGCGTGCGCGACGGTTCCCGTGCCGATCAACGATGTGCCGTCGTTCGCATCCGTCGGCAATGCGGCAGGTTCGTCGGCCTTCTCATCGGCGGCCTCCAGCCGGATGATCTCCGGGCGCACCGCATATAAGACGCCCGGCTTGCTGTCCATTCCCGCAAAGCAGGCCGCGGCATCTTCCCCGCTCCACACATTGTAATGACCGATGAACCTGGCTACGAATTCGGTTCGGGGAGAGGTGTATATATCGTGCGGGGTACCGGCTTGTTCAATTTCGCCCTGCCGCATGACGAAGATCCGGTCAGAGACCGTCAAGGCTTCCTCCTGATCGTGCGTCACGAAGATCGTCGTCATGTTCAGCTTCCTCTGCAACGAGCGAATTTCATTGCGCAGCGTCCGGCGAATTTTGGCGTCCAGAGCGCTGAGCGGTTCGTCCAGCAGCAAGATTCTCGGCTTCTTGACGAGCGCCCGGGCCAACGCCACGCGCTGCTGCTGTCCGCCCGACAACTGGCTGGGATACTGATGTTCCTTGCCCTTCAGATCGACGATCCCGATCATCTCGGCGACCTGCCGCCGAATTTCCTCTTTTTTGATTCCTTCCATCTTCAGCCCGAACGCGATGTTGTCGTAGACGTTCATATTGGGAAACAGCGCATACGACTGAAACACCATGCCCACTCTGCGATCCCTCGGCGGCAGCGGGGTGATGTCTTTGCCCGCTACCATAATCGTGCCTGCGTCAATATCGTTCAGTCCCGCCACCGCCCGCAGCAGCGTGCTTTTTCCGCAGCCGGAAGGACCCAGGAAGGTAACGAACTCGCCCTCCTGAATCGAAATCGAGATGTCCTTCAGCACCTTTTGACCATGGTAGCTTTTGGCTACCTTGATGATATCCACGAAACTCATGCGTGTTCCTCCCGATTGTCGGCCCCTCTCCTGTCAGGGGAGCCTGTTTTACGGTTGCCGATTCGCAGAACCAGAACGGAGATGACGAATACAACCGTATAAAATACGATGATGGTGGCGCTGGAGAGATGCCCGTTAATCTGCATCATTTGGAGCAAATAAACCTGTATCGTTTCGAACGTGCCGCCAACCAATATGTTCACAAGCACAAATTCCGCAAAGATGATGGCGAACGACAACAAGCTTGCGACCAGCACGCCCGGCATGATGTTGGGCAGGATGACCCGGATGAAGGATTGGCTCTTGTTCGCGCCTAGCATGGCGGACGCTTCGACCAGGTCGATCGCGTTAATGGCTCTCAGGGAATTGGTAATGCTCTGATAGACGTACGGCAGGACCACGACGAAATAGACGCCCAGCAAAATCCATATCGTCCCCGAGATCGCAAGCGGTCCCGACGAGTACAGGTTCATGACGCCAACCGCAAGCACGACGCCCGGAATGGCGAATGGCAGCAGAACAACGACCTGGAGGAGGCGCTCCCATCTTGGGAAATACATCGATACGATAAAGACCGTCGGGATCATGACGACCAGCGTCGTTCCCACCGCCAGGACGGAGATCAGGACGGAACGTCCGAGCGCGTTCAGGAAACGTTCCTCCATGAAGAGGTTCGGATACCACTGGCCGGTCCATCCGCGCGGGAGCACCGAGTTCTGCCACTCCGTGCTGACGGAGAACAACAGCGTCGCGGCAAGCGGGAGAAAGAGGAAGAAGAGGAAAACGACCGCCACCAGCACGTGCCACATTCTTGAAGCGTTTCTGTGATTACGGGAGGAACCGCTCATCGCAATCTCCTTCTGACCAGTTTCAACATCCATTGGTTGACGAGCATCGGCAGAACCATGAACAACGTCAGGATAACCGCCAATGCGCTGCCGAGCTCGTATCTCGGGAAGATGTCGCCCGATACGAGACCGGCGATCTGAATCGGCAGCAGCGTTGCGCTGCTCGTCAGCAAAGCGTAGGCTGTCGCATAGGCGCCCATGGCGTTCGCGAACAGAATGTTCAAGGTACCGATGGCGCTAGGAAGCAGGACGGGGATCCCGATGTGCCGCCAGAATTGCAAGCCGCTCGCACCGACCAGGCAGGCCGCTTCTTTCCATTCCTCCTTGATGCCGTACAACGCGGGATACAGAAGCAGGACCGCAAGCGGAATCTGGAAGTAAATATACGCCAGCAGCAGACCGTTCCAGGAATACAAGTCCAGCGCGAGCCATGGCCAGCCCAGCTTGTTCAGCAGTACGGTCAGCATTCCGCTCGTGCCGAACAGGACGATAAGCGAAAAAGCGAGCGGAACGCCGGCGAAGTTCGTCATGATGTTGGACAGGTTCAGCAAGGTATCCCTGACGCGCGGCGAGAAGCGGCTGAAGGAATACGCGCCGATCCAGCCTGCCACGATGCCGATTACGCTGGAAAACAGGGAAATCTTGATGCTGTTCACCATCCCGATCGAGAATACCGGGCTGCGGAAAGCGCGTTCGAAATGGCCAAGGGTGAACCCTTGGCCATCCTCCACCTGAAAGCTCGACATCACGATGCGAATCGCGGGGAGCAGAAGAAAGGCGCCGATCCACAGGATGAAGGGTATTAGCGCCGCGGCCATTAGCGAATGATGGCGGTGACTTGCTCTTGCCATTGCATGCCGAGCTCCTTTGTCGTGTTTTCCCAGGCTTTGAAATCATTGATGTTATGAACTTTGGCGTTGGCATATTGTTCGGATGGAATCAGCTTCGCTTCGATTTCCGCCGGAATTTGCACGCTGCTGCGGATCGGACGTGCGAATCCTTTGGCCAGATTGATCTGCCCTTGGTCGCTAAGGATGTAGGCGCGAGCCAGCTTGGCGGCGTTGGGGTGAGGCGCCCACTTGTTGATGATCGTCGCGTAGCCGCTTACGACACTGCCTTCCGTCGGAATGTTCACCTCGTAGTTGTCCGGATTTCCGAATTCCTGGCGGTAGCTGAGGGCGTTGAAGTCCCACAGGATGGCAACCTTGATTTCGCCTTTCTCGATATTGGCAATATTCGTGTCGACCTTGGACAGCTTGCCTTGCTCCGCCATGCGCTTGAAGAAATCGAGTCCTGGTTGAATGTTGCTCTCGTCTCCGCCGAAGGCGAAAGCTGCGGCCAGCACGGCATGCTGCGCTTGCGATGCGCGCGTTACGTCTCCGGGATTCACCTGATAGTCGCCTTCCAGCATATCCGACCACGTCTTGGGACACTTCGCCACGAGCGACTTGTTGCACATGATGGACATCGTGCCCGTATAACCAACAATCCAGTGGCCGTCCTTATCTTTGGCCCAATCCGGAATTTCGTCCCAGAATTCCGTCTTGTACGGCTGCGTAACTCCTTTCTCGACGGCTGTCGGCGCGACGGCAATGCCTACGTCCCCGATGTCCGACGTCGGGTTGTTCTTCTCGGCGGCAAACTTGGCGATCTCTTCCGCGCTGCTCATATCCGTATCGCTATGCTTGAGACCGTATTTCTCCTTCATCTGGTCCCAGGTGTCTTTGAAGTTGGTCCAGGTATCCGCCATCCCGATGCTGATGACCGCCCCCTCTTGCCGCGCCTTGGGCGCCAACTCTTCCATTGTCGGATTGGCAGCCACTTCGCCCGCTTCTCCGTCTTTGTCGTTTCCGCCGGCGCTTCCGCAAGCGCTTACACTAATGGCAAGCATGAGCGTCGCCAACAAGGCTGTCCATGATCTCCTGCGCACTCTGATCATTTGGGATTTCATACCGGGTTTCTCCTCCTGTGAAAGGCAGTTATTAATCCGAAAATAAAATCGTTCTAATGTGGAATTGACCGCCCCTCTCATTTGTAATTTGTCTCTTTATTTTGCTATATGAAGTATCGATCTTCATTTTACAAACTAATGCAACAATTGTCAAACATATTATTTGGCATTATGTCCGATTATAATGACATGTGGGCTGTAATTTCGTACCAACGGCACTTCAAATAATCCCTAAAGTTACAGTATTATTGGGATTGGAATGATTGCGGGTTCAAAAAGCAAGCGTTCGGAGACGACGTTTCCTACTATATTCCAAGCAGGGATGCCATCTGGATACGATATTAACCTCTAAAATCGAAGCCCCGAAGATCGTAAACGATCATGTTGTTCGTTCGCGTCTGTTGGTTCAGATGAATCAATCGCTGGACAAGAAGATGACGCTTGTTTGCGCACCCGCCGGATATGGGAAAACAACGCTGGCTTCCTTATGGGCGCAAGAGTGCGAGCATCCCGTGGCCTGGGTTTCGCTCGATTCCAAGGATAACGATCTGATGCGCTTCTGGGCTTACGTCTCATCGGCTGTTGTTCGGGCATACCCGGCTTTGGGAGATCATTTGCCGCGTCTTTTCATTAATAAAGATCCTTCCTCCTGCGATCGTGGCCTCGCAGTTTTTCTCAACGAAATTCACCGAATGCCCGATTCCATGGCGTTGATTGTTGACGATTTTCATCTGGTAGTCTCGCCGCATATTCAATCTGCGCTTGCATATTTTATCCAGCAGCTGCCTGCCCATTTTCATCTGATCTTGTTGACGCGCATCGACCCGTCGCTCCCTCTCTCAAGACTGTTGGCAGCGGGACAATTGAACAAACTTGGCATGGAAGATTTGCGGTTCAGCCGAGACGAAGCCTCCGATTTTTTCCGGCGGAGGATGAATGGCGGCGCTCCGACTGCCGCCATCGATCATTGGGTGAAGAAGACGGAAGGATGGGCGGCAGGGATCCAGCTCGGCGTCCTGTCCCTGAAGCAAACACCTTCGGATGGATTGTTGCAGGATTTGAGCGGAGAGGATCGGCCCGTCGCCGATTATTTGTGGGAAGAAGTGTTGGGGCAGCAACCGGAGCCGGTGCAAACTTTTCTGATGCGAACTTCCTTGCTCGGCCGAATGTGCGCCCCGCTGTGCGACGCGATCACCGGACAGCAGGGCAGCCAGGCCATGCTCGAATGGATCGAGCGGAATCAGCTGTTTCTCGTCCCGCTGGACCGCAGAAAGGAATGGTTTCGCTATCATCATCTGTTCAGCGACTTTTTGCTTGAGCGCCTGAAGCAGCACGAAAGCGATCGCATATCTGAATTGCATGCTGCCGCGGCCTCGTGGTTTGCAGCTAACGGATTCGACGAGGAAGCCATCGAACACGATCTTGCGGCCGGCCTGCTGAATCGCGCAGCGGAAACGATCTTGCGCATGCTTCCGTCCCGGATCAAGCAGGAATGGACGACGCTGGCCGATTGGCTTGGCGTTCTGCAAGATGCTGTTTTAAAGAAATACCCGCAGTTGTTTCTGACGAAAGTATTCCTGCTGTGCTTGCATGGTCGTCTTGCGGATGCCGAGCTGATGTTGTCCGAATGGGAAGCGCTGCAGGCCGAGCAAGCCGGGCAATGGCCGCAAGCGCAAGTCTATCGGTTCTATGCGGATACGCTTGTTATTCGAAATTATATGGCCACGGAACGGAAGCAATTTGCTGCTAAATTAGCGTCTATGGAAGAGTATGTAATGAACATACGCGAGGATGGTTTATTTGCTTTGGTTTATCACAAATTTATTTCCGTATCGGCCATTCGACATAATCCAACAGTCGCAGGCAGACCTGGTTTAGCCGAATCATTTTTCGGCAGATTGCTCCGCTCGATCGAAGGTATCCGGACGGTAGGCCAAGCGATCTGCGCGTACGGATATGCGGAAGCGATGTATGAGCGGAACCGTCTGCAGGAGGCGGAGCATTATGCGGGAGAAAGTCTGAAAACAGGTGTAAGGCTCGGGTATGAAGGCATGATCGTACCGGCTTCCATCCTTCTGTCCCGCATTTCGATGGCAAAAGGGGACATGACGACGGGCTTGCGGATCCTCCAGGAAGCGGAAGACAATCCGGTTGTGCATATGAACCCCTATTGGATGAACAATCTGAAGCTGCATCGGCTGCGTATCCGGTTCGATTCCCCCGATGGAAGACAGGCGGCCATCGATTGGATGGCGGCTTATCCTCCGAAAGCCTGGTCGGAAGCGGAAGCGCTGCCCGATTGGAAATTTCACGAATCGCTCATGCAAGCGAGAGCCATGATCGCAGCGGAGGCGTACGAGCAAGCGATTGAATGGCTGGATCGCTTATCGGATCAATCGCAAGCCAACGAATACATCATGGATAAGCTGGAAATTTGGATATTGAAAAGCCGCGCCTGCTTGCAGATGCACGATTTGAATACGGCTGTTCGGCATTTCTCCGAAGCTTTGCGGCTCTCGGCGCCCGAACGGTTCATTCGGTTATTCGTAGACGAAGGCGAACCGCTGGCGAATCTGCTGGCCGAATACGTTCGCCTGAGACAATCGAATCATATTCGCGGGTCGGACGGCGTTCCCATGCACTATGTAAAACGGCTTGCATCAGAGCACCATATGGCCGCTGCCCATTCGCCGGTTCGCGAACGTAAGGCGGGTTCGCAGCTAATGGACGTTGCGATCACCAACACGGAGAAGAAAGTTTTGAAGCTGATCCAGGCGGGCCTGTCTAATGCCCAAATCGCGGAACAACTGGACATCGGAGTCGGCACGGTGAAGACGCATATTCACCGTCTCTACGGCAAGCTCGGCGTCAGAAGCCGGTTCGAGGCGATACAGAAGGGCGGAAATTTGCATCTCGATGTGGAATAAAATGGATAAGTATAACTGCCCGATCTACCTTTCGGTAGATTTTTTTTATTGGCATACCGCGTACAATTGATGTTTGAGATGCGCACAATGGATGTCAATGAAATGGAGTGATGAAATGGTTTCAAGAAAACAATCGGTCAGACGGACGCTAACGGGCTTGATGTCGCTGCTGCTGTTGGTCTTGGGAATGATTGGTACGAGGGTTCCATTCGCCAGCGCGGCAGCCGTACCGGAATATGGGCTGTACGCTGTCATTCCGCCTGCTGACGATGGTTTCATTGACAATCCGGCGGATATTGCCATTGACGATTCCGGCAATCGCTATGTCGTCGATCGACTGAAAGGCATAGTCAAAATGGACGCGAACGGATCGTACGTGGCTACGTGGCTGATCGACCAACCTATTGCCGTTGCAGTAGGACCGGGACCGGACAATCGGATTCATGTGCTGGTATCGTCGGGGCACGTGCGCATTTTTGACGTTGACGGCACGCCTATGCTCGTGTTTGGCGAGGGACTAGGAAGCGACCGGGGCCAATTCAACAAGCCGGGAGATCTGGCGGTAGGCAGAGATGGCGCGATCTACGTTGCGGATACGGACAATCACCGGATTCAGAAGTTCGATGAACGCGGTCAATATTTGAGCAAGTGGGAGAATGCAGATCCTTCCCATTCCAGTTCGCTCGATGGTGAATTCAGCGGACCGTCCGGGATTGCGGTCGATTCGGCGGGCTATGTGTATGTTGCAGATGGCGGCAATAATCGGATACAGAAATTCGAACCCGGTGGCCAGCTGGCAGCGAAATGGGGCTCGCCCGGCTCCGGCGCCAAACAACTCCAATGCCCTTGTCGGCTTGAGGTCGTCGACGTCGGCTCGTATGAGGGCGTTTATATTACGGACAGCTTTAACGATCGGGTGCAAAAAATCGATCTGGGTTTAAGCGACTCCGACGCCGTGTCATTCGGCCGCACCGGGTATGGTCAAGGTTATATGTATTTCCCTTACGGCATCGCGGTGGACGACAACGGGCGCTTTCATGTAGCGGACCGGGCGAGAGTGCAAGCGTTCGACGATGCCGGTCAGTTCATCGCGCAGTTGGGCGGTCCCGGGGAAGGTCAATTTCAGGAAGCGCTGTACGTGGCTGCGGACATGGCCGCAGACAGAGATGGCGATATTTATGTATCCGATCAATTGAATCATCGTATTCAGAAGTTTAACGCGAGCGGTGAATTCCTGCTCGAATGGGGCAGCTACGGCGAAGGAGAGGGCCAGTTCAGCATGCCCGCGGGAGTTGCCGTCGATCGTGCCGGCGATGTTTATGTTGCGGACCAACACAATTATCGCGTGCAGAAATTCAAGTCGAACGGAGACTTTATTCGACAGTGGGGAACCAGGGGTTATGGAGCCGGGCAATTTATCAGTCTTGCCGGCATCGCCGTGGATTCGCAGAATTACGTTTATGTAGCGGACGCATCGACCCACAGAATTCAGAAGTTCGATTCCGGTGGCAATTATGTTGAGCAATGGAGCGATTTCGGCGGTGCGATTGGCAAGTTGTCGTCTCCGGTGGACATTGCGGTAGATGCCAGCGATCATGTTTATGTGGTGGACTTCGGCAATAATCGGATCGTGAAGTATGGTCCTTCGGGTCCGATAACATGGGGTTCGCAGGGAATTGCGGACGGCCAGTTCCATAACCCGCTCGGGATTGCCGTCGATGCCTCGGGCACCGTCATCGTTACGGATTCAGGAAATAACCGGGTGCAAGCATTCGATGCGGATGGAACGTTCATCACCAAGTGGCACATGAGCTCATATCCCGCCGGAATAGCTGCCAGCCGTGCCGGTGACGGTAACGTTCTGGTAACGAATCCTCGCAACAATACGTTGAGTATCTACCGCGAAGTGGAGCCGCTGTCAGATCTGGCGGCCGTCGGCGGGAACGGTACAGCTGCGCTGACGTTCAGCGCGCCTGTCTGGGCAGGCTCCGTCGTGCTGGAGCAGTCGGTCGATGGAGGCGCGACCTGGAATCCGGCCGTCACCGCCTCTCCGCTGACCGCAGCTTCGACCGGTGCCGTGGCGACCGGGTTGACGAACGGTACGACCTACCAGTTCCGGCTGAACGTGACCGGCGGCGCGCATGCGGGCGTGTCCAACGTGGCGAGCGCGACGCCGCAGGCGCCTCCTCCGACGTCCGGCGGCAACGGCTCTCCGCCGCTGAGCAGCAACGCGAACCTGAAATCGCTGACAGTCGGAGCCGGCACGCTCCGCCCGTCGTTCGATCCGGCGACAACAGGCTACGAGGTGGAAGTCGGTCACGAGGAAAGCAAGCTTGAAATTGTCGCGACCGTCGCGGACGACCGGTCCAAGCTGCGGATAGGCGGCGAAATTCGGGCAAGCGGAGAAGCGGTGGCGATGCCGTTGCAGACGGGCGACAACCGGATCGAGATCGTCGTTACGGCGCAGGATACCACGAAGAAGACGTACACGATCGATGTCCGGCGCGCGGCTCCTCCCGAGCCGTCCGGGCCGTCCGAGCCTGTCAAGCCTGTCGGGCCGTCGCCGGAGCCGATTCCGTTCACCGATGTGACCGGCCATTGGGCCGAGGAACAGATCGGCCAGGCGGCAGCCGCCGGGATAGCCAGTGGCTATCCGGACGGCACGTTCCGTCCGGATCGAGCCGTTACGCGGGCGGAGTTCGTCGCCTTCATCGCGCGGGCGCGAGGGTGGTCGGCTGCGAGCGATTTGCCGCTCGGCCTCGCGGATCGGGATCAAATTCCCGCATGGGCGCAAGGCTATATCGCCCAGGCGGCGAAAGCGGGCTTCGTGTCGGGTTATGAGGATGGGACTTTCCGGGCGGACCGGCTGATTACGCGTACGGAAGCGGTATCGGTCATCGTCCGCGTGCTGGGGCGCAAGCCAGTCTCCGCGAAGACGGGCTTCGCCGACGACGAGGCGATCCCGGCCTGGGGCAGAGGGTACGTATGGACCGCGGCGGATCTCGGCGTCATCGCCGGGCGCAGCGGCAACCGCTTCGAGCCATATGCGCATCTCACTCGCGCCGAGGCGGTCGTGCTGGTGCTGAAGACAAGAAGTTAAGGCTTATGAGCGCGTGCTTTTCATGTACGAGAGGACCTCGAAATCCACTACAGTGGAAAGCGAGGTCCTTTCTTTAATGATTATAGACGAAGATCCTTATGCAATGTTCTGTAAATCTGACGAAATCGTTGAAATGTGACCGTGATATCCGTAAGATAATGATGAAAGCAAAAGAATTGCAAACAGAATGCAACATTAAAGCTGATCCAAAAGGAGAACTCGCATGGAATTCGTCATCTTGACTTCAAAAATAGAAGTTCCTGTCCTGTCCGGCGATCATATTGTCCGCCCGCGTCTGCTGCAGATGATGGATGAATCCCTGCATCGCAAGATGACGCTGATTTGCGCGCCGGCCGGGTACGGGAAGACGTCGTTGGTTGCTTCCTGGGTGCAGGAACAGGGGCGCCCCGTCGCCTGGATTTCACTGGACGCGAGAGACAACGATCTTATGCGCTTCTGGCTCTATGTCTCATCGGCCGTCGCCGGGGCGTATCTGCCCCCGGGAGACCGCTTGCCGCTTCTGTTCGTGAATAGAGACCCGTCCTCATGGGAACAGGGACTGACGATACTGCTGAGCGAGATGAATCGCATACCGGAGCCGGTGACCCTTATACTGGACGATTACCAAACGATCGGGTTGCCGGACATTCACACCACGCTTGCGTATTTGATCGAGAGAATGCCGACGCATGTTCATCTTGTGCTGCTCGCGCGCGCGGAGCCCCCGCTGCCGGTTTCCCGGCTCCTGGCATCGGGACAATTGAATTGTCTGAGCCATACGGATATGCGTTTCTATCGAGACGAAGCTGTAGCTTTCTTTCGCCGCAGAACGAACGGAAGCGTCGCGGATGCCGTTATTGATCGTTGGGTGAGCCGAACGGAAGGGTGGGCTGTCGGGATGCAGCTCGGCGCGCTCGCGCTGCGGCAGAGAAGCCCGGATGATGTCCCGGACCGACTCGGCGGGGAAGAACATCCGATAGCCGATTACTTGTGGGAGGAAGTATTTCAGCAGCAGTCGGTTGATGTTCAGGCGTTCATGATGCGTACTTCCTTGTTGAACCGGATGTGCGCTCCGCTGTGCGACGCGATCACAGGGCAGCGCAACGGTCAGGATATGCTGGAACGGATAGAGCGCAATCAGTTGTTTCTCGTGCCGCTGGATCGCCGGAAGGAATGGTTTCGGTATCATCATCTGTTCAGCGAGTTCCTGCTTGACCGGTTGCGGAAGCGGGAACGCGATGCCATACCGGAATTGCATGCTGCCGCGGCCTCGTGGTTCGAGGCGAACGGATATGACGAGGAGGCGATCGAGCACTATCTCGCCGCTAATCAGATGAATCGCGCTGCCGAAGCGATGCTGCGTCTGCTTCCGTCCAGAATCAAGCAGGAATGGTCGACGCTGGCTGCCTGGATCGGCGCGCTTCCGGATTCCGTATTGCGGGCATATCCGCGATTGTTGTTAACGAATATTTTCTTGCATGGGTTGCTCGGGCGGATCGACGATGCCGAGGACGAGCTGTCGGAGTGGGAAGCCTGGCGGGCCGAGCAAGCCGGGATATGGCCGCCGGATGAGGCCGGAGAATTACATGCAGATACGGTGGTGACTCGATTTTATCTGGCAACGGAACGCATGGATCTGGACACCGTCATGACCTGTCTGCTGGAGTATGCCCGGGAAGTGAAGAAGGATGGGCTGTTTCTCTCCGTATACCATAAGTTCAATTCCGTATCGACGATTCGCCACAACCCCAAGATTGGAGGAAGTCCCGGCAAGGCCGAAGCTTTCTTCGGCTCTCTGCTCCAGCATACGATCAGTCCGACGATCGGCAAAGCCATATGCCTGCACGGATATGCCGAAGGCATGTATGAATGGGGCCGGCTGCAGGAGGCGGAACAATATGCGAAGGAATGTCTGGACATCGGATACAGGGTCGGATACGAAGGGACGATCGTATCGGCCGTCGTCGTGCTCGTTCGTATTCAGGCGGCGAAGGGAGACAGGGAGTCGGCCCTGCGGATGATTCAGGAGACGGAAGCGCATCCGGCGGTGGCTGTGAACCCGTATTGGCTGAATCATATGAATCTGCACAGATTGCGCATACTGCTGGACAGCGAAGAGGGGAGGGCTGTTGCCGTAGAATGGCTGGACAGGCATCCGCCTCGTCTATGGGCCGACACGGGACTGCTGCCAGGGTGGGTAATGTTCGAATCGCTCATGCAGACGAGAGCTATGATTGCCGCGGAGCAGCTCGACCAGGCGGCTGAATGGCTGGATCGCTTGTCGGATAGCGCGCACAAGAACGGGTTCATGTTGGATAAGATTGAAGTGCTGATCTTGAAAAGCCGCGTGTGCTTGCTGAAGGACGATTTGCAGACAGCCGTCGGTCATTTTGCCCACGCGCTGCAGTTGGCGTTGCCGGACAAATTGATCCGGATCTTCGTCGACGAAGGCGAACCCGCGGCTATATTGCTTATGGAATACTTGCGACTAAGACAATCGAACCATATTCGCGTATCCGACGGCGTTCCCATGCAGTATGTCAAACGCCTGGCCACCGAGCTGCGTCTGGCCCGGTCAGCCCGTTCGCCGACCGGCAGACCGAAGGCGGATTCGCCGCCGATGGCCGTTCCGATTACGAGGATGGAAGCGAAAGTGCTAAAGCTGATTCAGTCCGGATTGACCAATTCCCGCATTGCGGAACAATTGAACATTGGAGTCGGCACGGTAAAGACGCACGTGCAGCGCCTGTACGGCAAGCTCGGCGTAAACAGCCGGTTCGAGGCGATTCAGCGCAGCCGGGAATGGAGCCTGCTGCTGGAAGATGATGCCGAATACCTATAACCACCCGGTCTACCTTGAGGTAGACTTTTTTTTTTCATAATCGAACTATAATGTGGGGCAAGGTGCCGGAAATACAATGATTGCCGGCACGGAATGGAGTGGAACGATGATCAAAGGAAAACGGCAAGGCGGCGCTGCGCGAAGAAGGTTCGCGGCGCTTATGGTTTTCATGATGTTCTTCAGTATGCTTGGCGTGGGTGTGGTCTTTCCACTGTCCGCCAGTGCAGCGACAGCGCCGACATACTATCCTGTCGCCGCGCTGCCTCGGACGCAAGCGGACGTCATCGTGGCCGATCCGATGGACGTCGCCGAGGATCGGAACGGCAACCGATATGTTCTCGACGAATTTCAGGGCATTGTCAAATTCGATAGAGATGGGAACTACTTGACGTCATGGCACTACGGGGTCGGTGACGAACTGGATGCCATTGCCGTCAGTCCGCGTGACGGTACTGTCTTTGCGGTTGAGTGCTGGGATTTCGGAGGCGCGAATGTCGGCGGGCGCATACACCAATTTACCGCAGACGGCCAGCATCTCCTGACGTTCGGAGCGGGTTATGGATCGTTGGATGGTCAATTGCTATTTGCGCAAGGCATTGCCGTCGATGACGAGGGCAGTATCTACGTTGCGGATACGAACAATCATCGCATTCAGAAGTTCGGTTCCGATGGCGTGTTTATCGCGGCATGGGGAGGAACAATCAACGGAAGCTCGGATGACGGCAAGTTCGATCATCCGACCGGTGTAGCCGTAGATGCAGACGGCTATATTTACGTTGCCGACAGGGAAAATCATCGCGTGCAGAAGTTGAAACCGAACGGTCAGCTCGAGGCGAAGTGGGGGACGAAAGGCAGCGGCGACGGGAATCTCAAATACCCGTATCGGCTTTCCGTTGTCAGTGAGGGGACTTATGCTGGCGTTTATATTGTAGACACAGGCAACACCCGTATTCAGAAGATCAATCTTGATCTGGACGTCTCACAAGCGGAGTCGATTGGGAAACCCGGTTATCAGGCGGGCTTGTTAAGCGAATTGAACGGCATTGCCGTTGACAGCAGCGGTTTCATCCATGTATCGGATTCGGACCGTGTTCAGACGCTTAACCCGACTGGCGCATACGTGTCGCAGTTAGGCAGATTGGAAGATCAATTCGTCTATGCCACCTATGTATCCGTCGATCGTTGGGGACAAATTTATGTGACAGATTCCCGGAGCAGCCGCGTACTTGTCTTCAATGCCGACGGAACGCTGGTGCGCCAATGGGGGGAATATGGCCAAGGTCAAGGCCAGTTCGATTACCCCGGCGGCGTGGCTGTTGATGAATCGGGTTATGTATACGTGGTCGATTCCAATAATAATCGTGTGCAAAAGTTTACAGCGCATGGCGTCTTCGTCAAGGAATGGGGCGAACGCGGCAATGACAAGAATCAACTGGACGCACCTCTCGATATCGCCATTGATCGGCATGGAAATGTGTATGTGGCCGATTCGAACAATAACAGAATTCAGAAATTCAGTTCGGAAGGTGTCCCTCTTGCCAGATGGGGAAGCGCGGGGTCGGGTGACGGAGAATTCAGCAGTCTTCGAAGCATCGAGGTAGATGCAGACGGTTACGTATACGTCGTAGACAGCTACAATCACCGGGTGCAGAAATTTAAGGAGGACAATATAGGCGACTATGATTATGTAGCCCAATGGGGGACGGAGGGAACCGGCGACGGCGAACTATATTTTCCGAGCAACATCGGCGTTGATCTTAACGGCACGCTCTATGTGACGGACAGCACCAGCAAGATCTCCATGTTCGACAGCGACGAGGCCAGCCTCACCCCTTTTATTGGCAAATGGAGCGATATGTCGATAGTCGCAAAAGCCAACGGGATTGCGGTCAGCGGCGATGGAACAGTCATCGTTATCGATTACTATAACCATCAGGTGCGCTTGTACCAAGAAGTACAGCCGCTGGCTGATTTGGCGGCGGTCGGCGGGAACGGGGCGGTGAAGCTGACGTTCAGCGAGCCGACTGGGGCAACGGCGATTACGGCTGAGCAGTCGGGCGACGGCGGATTGACGTGGAGTACGGCTACTACCGCCGCGCCGCTTACGACGTCATCGACGAGCGCGACGGTGACCGGATTGACGAATGGAACGACCTACCATTTCCGGCTTAGCGTAACCGATGGGTTACATGACGGGGTGTCCAACGCGGCGAGCGCGACGCCGCAAGCGCCTCCGCCGACGTCTAGCGGCAACGGATCTCCGCCGCTGAGCGGCAACGCGAACCTGAAGTCGCTCGCGGTCAGCGTCGGGACGCTGAGCCCGGCATTCGATCCGGCCACGACCGGGTATACGGTTAAAGCCAGTCACGATACGCGCGACATCGCTGTGACAGCTGTCGTCTCCGACCCGCGGGCTAAGCTGCGGATCGGGCAGGAAAATCAGCCGAGCGGCGAGCAGCGGACGATTGCGCTGGCCGTCGGAAAGAACAGCATCGAAGTGGAAGTACTCGCGGAGAACGGTGACAGGAAGACCTATACCATAGAGGCGGTGAAGGCCGAGCCGCCTGATGAGCCGACAGCCTTCTCCGATCTGGACGGCCATTGGGCGCAGTCGGCTATTGTCGAAGCTGCGGGCAAGGGCCTCGCGCACGGCTATCCGGACGGCACATTCCGGCCTGACCGGCCTGTGACGCGCGCGGAGTTCGCCGCCTTTATCGCGCGGGCGCTAGGCTGGTCGGCCACGAGCGATCTGTCGCTCGACTTCGCGGATCGCCGTGAAATACCCGTCTGGGCGCAAGGATACATCGCCCAAGCTGCAGAAGCGGGCTTCATATCGGGTTACGACGACGGTACATTCCGGGCGGACCGACTCATTACACGTACGGAGGCAGTGTCAATCATCGTCCGCGTACTGGGGCACAAGCCCTCGCCGGATACAGGGACGGGATTTGCCGATAACGAGGCGATCCCTGCCTGGGGCAGAGGGTACGTGAGAATCGCGGAGGATCTCGACATCGTCGCCGGGCGCGGCGGCAACCGCTTCGAACCAGCTGCGAACCTCACCCGCGCCGAAGCCATTGTTCTGCTGCCGAAGACATCCAAAAAATAAAGCTGAGCGGCCATCTGCCAGAGAGGAGTATTCAATTTGTGCATTTCGATCAGGACACGAATCAAGCTATGGCTAGTTACCGGTATCATGTTGACCTTGCTCGTCGTACCATTTTCCCCGATTGCCCATGCCGGAGTGATCTTTGAGCCATTTTCCACCCAACCGGCTATAGACGGGGGAAACTATAATACCTATGTCCTGAGAAGTGACGGAACCGTATGGGCGTGGGGAAGCAACGGTTACGGCCAGCTCGGCAGCGCCGGCGGCGGGAGCTTCAACCCGGTTCAGGTAGAGGGACTGAAGGAGGTTGTGGCCATTGCTTCGGGCATGTATCATGCTCTGGCATTGAAGAACGATGGAACCGTATGGGCATGGGGCATGAACTACTATGGACAACTGGGTATCGGCGGCACTGCGGACGCATTTATGCCTGTGCAAGTAACGGCATTGTCGGACGTTGTCGCCATTGCCGCGGGACAAGATCATTCCTTGGCCTTAAAGAGCGACGGAACCGTGTGGTCATGGGGATACAATGCAAGGGGACAACTTGGGTACGACACAACCGCAACTGTAAGAAATAACAGCGAAGAGCCTGTTAGAATAATCGAGCTTGCGTACATTAAAGCGATTGCCGCAGGCCACAATCATAGTCTGGCCTTGAAGAACGACGGGACGGTATGGACGTGGGGGGGCAATGTTGGCGGCGAACTCGGGTATGACACTGGCGGAATCGGTTCTCCTCACATCCAACCGAAGCAGATGGATCCATCATACATTAGCGATGTGATCGCCATCGCTGGAGGGGATAAGCATTCAGTTGCCTTGAAGCAGGACGGTACGGTATGGGCATGGGGAGACAATTCCTACGGACAGCTGGGCTACGGATTGGGTGGGTTGGGGGGCGGTTATGAGCCGAGACAGGTAATGAAGACTGTGATGCCGGACGAACCGCTAACCAATGCTACTGCGATTTCTGCAGGATCCTTTCACACTCTTGCCTTGATCAACGATGGATCGGTCTGGGCATGGGGGAAGAACGAAAACGGTGAAATTGGGGACGGGACTTTCGCTGACAAGCTGCTCGCTACGCAGGTCAGCGGGCCGAACAACGTTATCGCGATTGGGGCGGGTTTTGACAACCCCGGCAAGGAGCATTCGCTTGTCATCAAAAAAAATGGAAGCGTATTGTCATGGGGAGGCAACTCCTGGCGTAAGCTCGGGTATCTCTCTCCGCTTCCGGCCGATCCCGAGGACAGCACCAATCGCGCCGGTCAGGTGCCGGACATTAGCGCGATCAATCCGGTTGTGCTGAGCGGGCCGCAGCAACTGACTTATGAGGAGTGGTCGACGGCGCCCATAAAGGTGCGAGCGGTATTCACCAATAGTCTTGGAATCGTCTTGCCCGACTTGACGCTCAGGCTGACGCTGGGTCCGGGGCTGACGACGGTGGATGACATCGATGTGGTGTGGGACAACGATATTATGGTCGGATCGAGCCCTTTTACAGAATGGAGAGTACAGCCGACGAGGGCCGGCACGTATCCGGTGACGGTGGAAGCGTACCGGACGGGAGGCGCCGCTCCGTTCGCCGCCGCTTCCTACACGATTGTCGCAGAGCCAGGCGCCGCCGGAGCCGGAAGTTCTGACGGCGGCGACCCTGCCCAGGCGGCATACGCGGTGACGTTCAACAGCAACGGCGGTTCGCCGGTCGATGTTCAACAGGTGAATGCCGGCGATGCGGCCCAGAAACCGGCCGATCCGGTCCGGGATGGCTACAGCTTCGTTGGGTGGTATTCGGACAGCGAACTGACGGCCGAATTCGATTTTACGACGAGGTTCTTCAAGGATGTAACGTTGTATGCCAAGTGGAAAGACTCGCGTTCCTATATTCCTATCACCATCGGCGGCAAGGTGCATGAGCGGATTGTTTCCTACGTTGTCTTGGAGGAAGAAGGCAGGACGGCGCTAACGGCGACTGCGGATTCAGCCCAGTTGAAGGAGCAGTTGGCCAAGGCAGGGCAGCGGCCTGCGGTCGTCGTTCCAGTGAAGCACGAGGCTGACGGCGTGACGATCGAGCTGACCGGGGATGCGGTACAGGCGCTTGAGAATAGCGGAGCCATACTCGATATCCGGACGAGGATCGGTGGCTACAAGTTGCCTGCGGCGGAAATCCGCATCGGCGATTTGGCTAGGCAGCTTGGCGGTCAAGAGCGGCTGTCCGAGGCGATCGTACGCGTAAGCCTCGCAAAGGGCGACTCTGCGGCTAGCAAACAGCTTGAGCAAACGGCTGCCGCCGGCGGATTCACGGTCGTCGCTCCGTCGGTCGATTTCGCCATCACCGTCTCGTATAGCGGCAAGACAGCGAGTGTCGACAAGTTCGGCTCGTTCGTGAAGCGCATGTTCCCGCTTGCGGGAAGCGCGAGACCGGATCATGTCACGACTGCGGTCGCGCTCAAGGCGGATGGCCAGGTGCGCCCTGTGCCGACGTACACCGCCTTGCAGGACGGGAGCTACTACGCGGTATTCCACAGCCTGACGAACAGCCAATACGCTATAATCAGTCCATCTGTCGCCTTTGCAGACGTAGAGGGACATTGGAGCCAGCAAGCGGTGAACGACCTGGCGTCCCGTCAGGTCATTCAAGGCGTCGACCGGACGCATTTCCGGCCGGATGCGCCGATTACCCGGGCAGCGTTCGCGGCGATCATCGTACGTGCGCTCGGGCTTGCCGACAGCGGGACGACATCAGCCTTCACGGACGTGAAGGCCGGCGACTGGTATGTCGGCGCGGTCGCCAAGGCGCAAGAGTACCGCCTTGTTGATGGCTACGAGGACAATACGTTCCGTCCGAACGAGACAATTACCCGCCAGGAAGCGGTCGCCGTCATGACGCGGGCGCTCAAGCTTGCGGGGGTAGAGGCAAGCATGGGGGACACTGAGGCGAATGCCATATTGTCCGAGTTCGCCGACGCCGCCGACGTGAGCGCATGGGCGAAGCATGCGTTTGCCGCGTCGGTGAAGCTGCAGTTAGTCGTCGGCAATGCTTCGCTCTTGCACCCGACTGCCGAGATTACCAGGGCGGAAGCGGCCGTCATCGTCCGAAGGGCGCTTGAGACGGCGAAGCTGATCGACATCGGCAAATCGTAGTATAAACTTACATCTATGCAATCGCGCCGGCCTGCAACTGTAGGTCGCCCAGCTTGCAGGTCAGCGAGCCGATTGTGACTGAAGGGAGTCATCATCATGTATGGAAAAACGAAGAAATGGTTGAAATGGTCTGTTCCGTTAGGGTTGTCGCTTGTGTTGGCCGCTTGCGGAGGCAATTCGGAAAATAAGGGGAAAGACGCATCGCCTTCGGTATCGCCGAGCCCGTCCATTTCCGAAAGCGCAAGCCCGAGTCTAAGCCCGAGCTCAAGCGCGTCGTCATCGACCGCTACGGCAGAAGGTTTCGAAACGTTCGAGGATGAAACGAACGGTTTCGAGTTTCAATATCCGCAGGATTGGACGCAGAGGACGAACGTTGAAGGAACGGTCATATTTCTGCTGGCGCCAGTGGAAAGCGGAGCGACATTCCATCCGAACTTCAATGTCGTCGTTCAGGACTTCGGCGGACAGTCGATGGATCTTGCCCAATATACGGAATTGAATAAGCAGCAGCTTGAACAGCTGATTACAGATTTCAAATTGGAATCCGAAGAAAGGGTTTCCGGCAGCAACGGTGTAGAATTCCAGGAATTGCTTTATACCGGAAAACAGGGACAGCTTGACTTGATCTGGCTGCAGCTCTACACGATTCAAAACGGTAAAGCCTACATTTGCACTTACACCTCAAATGATGACAGCTATAATAAAAATATCGATGCGATTCAAAAGATGGCGGAATCGATGGTTTTCAGCAAATAATCATTCGCGCCCAATACCTATAACGACCTGGTCTACCGTAAGGTAGACCCTATTTTTTCGAAATCGAACTATAATGTGGGGCAGGGTGTCGGATGTACAATTGCGGGGCAGAGGGTACGTGCGAACCGCGGCGGACCTTGGTATCGTCGCCGGGCGCAACGGTAACCGCTTTGAGCCGGATGCGAACCTCACCCGCGCGGAATCGGTTGTTCTGCTGCTGAAGACATCCAAATCATGAAACAATACGGCCAACGAGCCGGAGAGAGGGGATTCAGATTGAAGACTGATATCCGGAGACGCATCCGGTCCAACCTGGCTATCGGTATTGTCCTGACATTGCTCGCGGTATCTTTCCCCCATTCTGTCCATGCCGGGATATTGTTTGAACCGTTTGCGACCAAGCCCGCTGTAGCCGGGGGAACGAACCATTCCGTTGCCCTGAGAAGCGACGGAACCGTATGGTCATGGGGAAGAGGCTGGTTCGGCCAACTCGGCAACGGCAACAGCGGCTCCGGTGTGAGCAGCAGCATACCTGTCCAAGCGGTTAATCTGAACGAGGTTGTCTCTATCGCAGCAGGGCACGAACATACGCTGGCGCTGAGACGGGACGGAACGGTATGGGCATGGGGACGCAACAATGCCGGGCAGCTGGGTATTGGCGGTACGGCAGTCGCATCCTCCCCGGTGCAAGTGAGCACGCTGACTGAAGTCGTCGCTATTGCCGCGGGAGCGAATCATTCCCTGGCTTTGCAACGAGACGGCACCGTATGGGCATGGGGAAACAATATCTACGGACAACTCGGATATGGTACTGGGAATGCTCGAAGCGAAACGCCAAAGCAAGTGATCGAGCTGGCAGATGTAAAAGCGATTGCGGCTGGCAGTTATCATAGTCTTGCCTTGAAGGACGACGGGACCGTATGGGCGTGGGGCCACAATTATCAAGGTCAACTCGGATACGGCACGAATGTCGGAATCACTCAACCTAACGTTCGACCGAAGACGGTGGATTCTGCGAATATCAACGATATCGTTGCCGTTGCGGGAGGAGGCGCCCATTCCGTGGCCTTGAGACGAGACGGCACGGTATGGGCATGGGGGGACAATAGCATCGGACAGCTCGGCATCGGATCGAGCAGCACGACATCGGGAGGCTACGTGCCGCAGCAGGTACTGAAGGGCATCGGTCCGACCGTTCCGCTAACCGATGCCGCTGCGATCTCGGCAGGCTCCTCTTACACCCTTGCCCTGTTAAACGATGGAACGGTATGGGCGTGGGGGGCGAATGCCAGCGGTCAACTCGGGGACGGAACATTCGTCGACAAGGTAATTGCCACGAAAGTCGAGCGGCTGTTGGACGCAGTTGCGATCGGAGCTGGCTCGGAAGACTACGAACCTGAACACTCGCTGGCCGTCACAAAAGATGGAAGCGTATGGTCATGGGGGGAGAGCTATGCCGACAAACTCGGCGTTCCCGACGAAGATTCCAATATTCCGCTTCAGGTGTCGAACTTCAGCGCGACCAATCCGCTGGCGCTGAGCGGTAGGCCGCATCTGACCTATGCGGAATGGTCGACGGCGCCGACGAAAGTGGAAGCTGTATTCACCAACAATCTGGGACTTCCCTTTCCCAGTTTAACGCTCAAGCTGGTGCCGGGTCCGGGACTGACGGAGGTGGACGGCAACGAGGTCGTGTCGGTCCCCAACGTCGCTGCCGGGGCGAATGTTTTGATGGAATGGAGAGTACGGCCGACGGCAGAAGGCACCTATCCGGTGAGGGTGGAAGTGTACCGGACGGGTGACGCAGCTCCGTTCGCCGCCGCTTCTTATACGATTGTCGCGGGTCCGCGCGCCGCAGGCGGCGACCCTGACCCGGCGGCATACACGGTGACTTTCAACAGCAACGGCGGTTCGTCAGTGGACGTTCAACGGGTGAACGCCGGCGACAGGGTCCGAAAGCCGGCCGATCCGGTCCGTGACGGCAACAGCTTCGCCGGATGGTATTCGGACAGCGAACTGACAGCCGAATTCGATTTCACGACGACGATCTCCGGGAACGTTACGTTGTACGCCAAGTGGAAAGACGCGCCTTCCTATATCCCGATCACCATCGGCGGTAAAGAGCATGAGCGGATTGTTTCCTATGTGGTCGAGGAGGAAGAAGGCAGAACGACGCTGACGGCAACAGCGGATTCAGCCCAGTTGAAGGAACAGTTGGCCAAGGCCGGGCAACGGCCGGCGGTCGTCGTTCCAGTGGAGCGCGAGGCAGACGGCGTGACACTCATGCTGACCGGGGATGCGGTGAAGGCGCTTGAGAATAGCGGCTCCGTGATCGCTATTCGGACGAAGATGGGCAGCTATACGCTGCCGGCGGCAGAAATTCATGTCGGCGAGTTGGCCGGGCAGCTGGGCCGGCAAGAACAATTGTCCGAGGTGATCGTACGCGTGAGCCTGACGAAGAGCGATGCTGCGGCCAGCAAGCAGCTGGAGCAGACGGCTGCCGTCGGCGGCTTCAGGGTCGTCTCGCCACCGGTCGATTTCGCCATCACCGCCTCGTATGGCGGCAAGACGGCGAGCGCCGACAAGTTCGGCTCGTTCGTGAAGCGCGCGCTGCCGCTTACGGGAGGCGTGAAACCGAACCCTATCGCGACTGCAGTTGTGCTAGAGGCGAATGGTCAGGTGCGCCACGTGCCGACGTACATCGTCTTGCAGGACGGGCGCTACTATGCGGTATTCCATAGCCTGACGAACAGCCAATACGCCGTAATCAGTCAATCTGTCGCTTTTGCAGACGTAGAGGGACATTGGAGCAAGCAGGCGGTGAACGACCTGGCGTCCCGGCATGTCATTCGAGGCGTCGACCGGACGCACTTCCTTCCGGATGCGCCGATTAACCGGGCAGCGTTCGCGGCGATCGTCGTACGCGCGCTCGGGCTTGCCGACATCGGGACGACATCCGCCTTCACGGACGTGAAGGGCGGCGACTGGTATATCGGCGCGGTCGCCAAGGCGCAAGAGTACCGCCTCGTCGCAGGCTATGAGGACAACACGTTCCGTCCGAACGGGACGATTACCCGCCAGGAAGCGGTCGCCGTCATGGAACGGGCGCTCAAGCTTGCGGGGGTAGGGGCAAGCATGGATGATGCGGAAGCGAATGCGATATTGTCCAAGTTCGCCGACGCCGCCGATGTAGGCGCATGGGCGAAGCATGCGTTCGCAGCGTCGGTGAAGTTGCAGCTCGTCGTCGGCTCCGCGTCCCAACTGCGGCCGACCGCCGAGATCACAAGGGCGGAAGCGGCTGTCATCGTCCGGCGGGCGCTCGAGACGGCGAAGCTGATCGACAGCGGCAAATTGTAAACGCAGATGCCAAGCGGCATGACTTAGAATGTCGTGCCGCTTGCTTCGAGGTACATCAGTCTGCAATTCGTCTCTTCATTATAAGAACGCAAAGAGCGCAAGCAAAATAAGGTTAGGTTAGTATGACGAATTTATTGGTTCAGGGGGAAAATGTATGCAATTCCAAAATGAAATTGACGAACAAATACCAGAAGATTTGAAATCACTTATGACACAAATAGATTCATATTTCGAAGGAAAAGGAATTAATACTATTGTCGATCTAAACCAAAAAGCATTGGAATATCTCTTATATGATTCATTCGTATGGGAATTTGCTATTGAAAGCAGATATGGAATATTCAGTGCCAGCCTTGCTATTGGGGATGGATTCCGAGGAGTTACATCTCTGCTTGGAAGAAAGCTGTCATTGAATTGTGATGAAGAGTCCATTCTTGCTAATCTGGAAATAATAGATAAATACTGCAGACTAAGATTGCCAAATAAATTTTTAACTGAATTTGAATCAGAGCATGATTAAAGATACCACATGGGGTCCGACAACTCCATGTGGTACTCCCTGCGATTAGCGGTCGGCAATGTCAAATTCCTGTGCGAGAAATTTGGCGACGCCGTCGTCGTCGCAATCGTCGATGACGGCCGTCACCTTGTCTTTAACTTCCGGCAAGCCGTTTCGGGGCGCATAGCTGCGGTGTGCGATCTCGATCATGGGCAGATCGTTGAGGTTGTCTCCGAATACCACCAATTCATCGCAATCCAACATTTGCTGCAGCTTTCTCAATGCCGTTTTTTTGCTGGCATTCCGGCTGAACACTTCGATGCAGTACAATCCGTTATAGATGTTCAGGTAGTAGGCGTAAGAGACATAATCCAGCTTCCCGATCGCCTCGCAAATCGGCGTTAGCTGCTCCTGTGTGCCGGAAAGCGCGACATACACGACTTGTTTGTCCATGGCTGCCAGCGTTACATCCTCAACCAAGGTCACTTCGCCGCAGCTCTCAAGCGCTTTGTCGCTGTAATACTGCGTTTGTTTGGTCAAGGAGGCATCGCCATAGTACATGGAGATATTATTCTGATGATAAGTGTAGAGAAAACAAGACGTGCCGTTGTTCTCGAAAGCGGCTATGATCTGCGGGACCGCTTGCGCGGGAATGACTTCAGCCGAGATATATTTCTTCTCCTGAAAATCGTAAAGAAAAACGCCATTCGTCAAAATGGCCGGCGTGCGGAGACGGAGGGCTGATAAACGATAATCGCAAGCGTATGCCATTCTGGCTGTGGCAATCGTAAACTGCATGCCTCGATCGATGCAGGCATTGATCACTTTCGCGGAGTATGCGGACACCTGCTTCTTGCTGTTCAGCAGCGTACCGTCAAGGTCGGACACATACAAACTTTTCATTTCGTACATCCTCCTACCGCATCGATCAGATGCTGATGAATGAAGCCGTTGGTGGCCACAACATGGTGCATATCAAGCTTGTATGGACGTCCATTATGATCGGTTACGCATCCTCCCGCTTCCTGAACAAGCAATATTCCGGCGGCCATATCCCACGCTTGAAGACCGAATTCCCAGTAGCCGGACAGCCTCCCTGCGGCGACATAAGCCAGGTGCAGCGCCGCCGAGCCGCCCAGGCGCATGTTGCGGACCAGCGGCATCACCTGCTGAAAGCTGCGCCGATTGAATTCGAATGCCGACTCGATATCCCACCCACTCGCTACCAGCGCTTCGTCAAGCCGCGTCTCTCGCGATACGGAGAGCGGATGATTTCCCAGAACGGCGCCTTTGCCTTTCTCTGCGACGAATGTTTCCGCTTTCAGCGGGTCGTAAACAACGCCAACGACAATCTCGCCTTTGTGCGCAAGCGCAATTGATACTGAGAAGAACGGGAATCCGTGAACGAAATTGGTCGTCCCGTCAATCGGGTCTACGATCCAAACGTACGTTGCCGCCTTTGCCTGCCGAATGGCATGACCGTATGCGGCTGCGCCCGGTTCCATCTCTTCTTCCCCCAGAACGGCATGATCCGGAAAATGCAGCTTCAACAACCGGCGAATCATTGCCTCGGCGCCTTGGTCCACTTCCGTTACCAGATCCCGCAAGCCGGTTTTGACCCTCGTGTCCCGATGCCTGCCTACCCGGTTTTTGATCCATTCGCCCGCTGCTTGGGCACAATGAACAGCAACAGAGACATACGAATTGTTATCTGTCTGCGTCATGACCTTTCCTCGCTTCGTTTAATGAAAAGACAGGCTCCAGCGACGAGTACAGTTCTCTGTATAGCCCGTATGCCTCGTCGTAAGCTGCCCGGTGAGCCAGGTTTGGCTCATATATATCCTGAAATGAAACCAGTCGATTAGCCGCATCGTCGAGAGAAGGAAATGTGCCTGCCGCGACGCCGGCCAGCATCGCGGCACCCCGGGCAGTCGCTTCCTTATGGGCCAGCGTGCGTATTGAACGGCCCGTCACATCTGCCTTGATCTGGCACCACAGTTGGCTGTTCGCGCCGCCTCCGACCAGCCGAACATCATCGCGCGCAATCCCGAGCTCTCCGAATCGTTCCATAATGTCGCGAAATCCGAAGCAGCAGCCTTCCAGAACAGCGCGAGCCATATGATCCATGCCGTGTTTCATCGTCAGTCCGTAGAAAGTTCCCTTGGCGGCGCCATTCCACTTCGGCGTCATCGCACCGCTCAAACAAGGCAGGAAGATTACTCCCTCCGAGCCGGGGTCCACGCGCCTGGCAGATGCATTGACCTCGTGGTAAGAACCGTGCGCAAACTTGTCCGCAAACCAGCGGACGCTTCCACCGGACACGAATCCGGGATTTTCCAGCAGCCACCAGCGAGGATCGGCATGAGCATGCGTTTCCACGAGCCGAAGAGAGTCGTAGAGTAAACGTTGTGCAGCCACGGCAACAGGTTCGGCGGTTCCGACGATGTCGCAGACGATTCCCGGTTTCACAAGACCTGCGCCCAGACACGCGCCGTGTTCATCGCCGCAGCCCACAATGACTTTCGTAGAGGGAAGCAGCCCGAGTTCCCGAGCCGCTTCCGTTGTCAAATGGCCTGCGATCTGGTCCGCAGGAGTGATTGCGCCTAGCGTCCTGGCGTCGATGCCCGTATACTCGAGCATGAAGGACGACCAAATCTTATTGCAGATATCATAGATGAGCGTGCAGGAAGCATTCGAGTAATCGACAACGCACGTTCCGGTCATTCGGTGAACCAGGTAGCTGCCTGGCAGCAAGAAGTATCGCGCCGTGCGGAACACGTCCGGCTCGTGCTCGCGAATCCACAGCAGCTTCGGCGCCACATGGCTGGAGTCGAGATTCAACCCCGTCAATCGGAAAATATCCTCCCGGGGCGCCGCCTTCTCCAGGACTTGGCACTGCGCCTCCGAGCGCCGATCCATCCAGATGATCGCGTTTCGAAGCGGCTGACCGGCTTGATTGACCGGTACGACGCCGTCCACTTGGGACGCGAATCCAATTACCCGGATGTCCGCGGGATGTACCCGGCTGGCAAGCAGCAATTGAGAGATCACTTCTTTCAATGCTGTCCACCATACGCGAGGATCCTGTTCCGCCCACCCCGGCCGAGGGAAAACCATGTCGTAGGACGAAGACCCCGCGGCAACGGCGTTGCCGTCTCCATCCAGCAGAACTCCCTTCAGGCTCTGGCTTCCCAGGTCGCATCCGATGACGTAGGGCAATGGCTTCAACTCCTGTTCAGCAAGTTCGATACCAAGGGGTACATTTCCCGATACTTCGCAATGTCAAAATAGGCGTAGCCGGTGCGCCTGTTGAGATAATCGTCCGCATCTACGGCCATCTCATGCCGGGCGGAATATCGCAAGCTGGCATAGAGCGCAGGCGCTATTGCATGTTCGGCGGCTTCCTGTGCGCAATTCTTCGCTTCATCGAATATGAGGGGGCTGTTGCTTCCGTAGATGCCGATGATATGGCGCGATTGTGCGTAAGGAATGCCGCATGCTTCCCCGTAAGCGATCCATTGGTCACGGCAATCGTCATAACTTCTTCCGCGATCGATGCGTCCGCCGGACAACGGGACTTGATCCGTCGAGCATGCGGAAAACGATCTACCCGTTTCCCGCGACAACTGCGCGCATGCGACATCCACGACACGTTCCGCCATTTTGCGGAATCCGGTCAACTTCCCGCCTGCAATGGAAATCAGGTTCGAATCGGAGATGATGATTTCATCTTTGCGGGATAGCTCGGACGGCGATTTGCCGTCTTCGTGAATTAATGGCCGAAGCCCCGCCCAACGTGCTTCGACATCCGAAGCGCGAAGCCGAAACGACGGAAACATATGATTGGCGCATCCGATCAAATAGTCGACGTCTTCCGGCGTAACGGCAGGGCCGCCGATATCGCCGTCGTAGTTTGTATCCGTCGTTCCGAGATATACTTTATCTCCCCTGGGAATGATGAAGATCATGCGCCCGTCCGGCGTGTCGAAGTAGATCGCCCGCCCGACTGGCGCCCTGGCCCTGTCGAGGACCAGATGGACGCCTTTCGTCAGATGCAGCCGCTTGCCTTGCCTGGACCGGTTCAATTCGCGAATCGTATCTACCCAGGGCCCTGCCGCATTCACGATCTTCTTCGCGCACAGCGAATACGTTCGATTCGAAATACAGTCTCTGGCGATGACCCCGGATACGATACCGTCCTCATAAAGGAACTGTTCCGCCTTCACATGGTTGACGGCCGTCGCGCCGTGTTCGACGGCTGTCTTGAGAACCTCGATCGTCAGCCGGGCATCGTCGGTTCGATACTCGACGTAGTATCCTGCTCCGATCAGATGCTGCTTGCGCAGATGAGGTTCCAGCCTCAACGTTTCTTTCTTGCTGAGCATCTGTCTTCGTTCGTGCCGCTTGACGCCCGCAAGATAATCATACAACAATAATCCCGCGGATGTGGAGAATTTGCCGTAAGTTCCGCCTTTGACAATCGGCAGCAGCATCCATTCCGGAATGACGATATGAGGAGCGTTTCGATGCAGAATCTCCCGTTCCCTGCCGACTTCCCTGACCAGGTTGAACTCGCCTTGCTTCAGGTAGCGCAGCCCGCCGTGAATCAGTTTCGTCGACCGGCTGCTCGTGCCTTCCGCGAAATCCTGCATTTCGATCAGTCCTGTCTGCAAGCCGCGATTCGCGGCGTCCAACGCAATCCCGGCGCCGGTAATGCCGCCCCCGATGACGAGCAGGTCCAGCTCTTGTGAGGCCATTCGCTGCAAGTAAGCCTCCCGGTTCGACGCGGAGAACATGCTGTTCATTCAGGCCTCCATTCTTTCCTTCGGAATTCGGTTCAAGATATTCAAGACTTGCTCCTGGACAGCGTGGTCGATATATTTGTAGTCAAAGATGGCGCTGCCGACCGTGAACGCCCATGCCCCTGTATTCAGAACGGTTTGGAGCCTGCTTGTGCTGTCGATGCTGCCGGCGACGATCAGCGGAACATCGATGGCGGACACAACAGCTTCGATCAATGCCGGCACGTCTCCTTCGAACCGATACGCCAGCAGGTTCACGCCATGCACCCCCTGCATGCGGGACAACCTGCGCGCGCTATCGGCAATTTCCGGAATGGTTCCCCGGAGCTTGGAAGGGTGACCGACGACCTGACCGGCAAACGGGAAATATTTGATATTCGTGCCCTTCAGCATGGTCGTTACTTCTTCCGCATGGGTGCCGCCGAGCAAGTAGTCGACGCCCAGTTCCACGGCAGCCTGGGCAGAGCACAGCTCGTCTTCTTTCTTCTCGCTTACGACTTCCAGCATGGCAGGCCGCCCGTCGCTGTGAATCAACTCCGTCAATTTCTTCAACTGATCGAACGGAAGCCCGATATCCTTGAACCCGATATACTCGAGGCTCGTCTTGCGCACTTCTTCATATACTTCGAACGCGTCCCGGATCGTTGCGTCATTCTTGGTCAACATGAAAATAAACTCAGACATTGTTCAACACTCTCCTGATTTAATGATGGGATGCCGGAATGAGTTCCAGCAGATTATTCAAAATGTAGTGAGGCCGGTGCGTCGATTGTTCCGCTTCATGCCGGGTGGTTGCCCCTGTCAGAATCAATCCTCCGGACATGCCGGCGGCGAGCGCCATCCGGATGTCGGTTGCCAGACGATCTCCGACGAGCAGCGTATCCGCAAACGACGATACGCCCAACCTGTTCATCAGGGCATCGGTCATATGCTTCGAAGGCTTGCCTACGATCGCTTCCGCCTTGCCGGACGTGCATGCTTCGAGTGCGGCCAGCATGGCGGCGCAGTCGGGCAGCCCGCCGCCGGGCACCGGACAATAGGCGTCCGGGTTCGTGGCGACGATTCGCGCTCCGCTCCTGACGGCGTCGAATGCGATTTGCAGCTTCGCATAGTCGAACGTGCGGTCGAACGAGACGACGACGAGCTCGATTTCCTCCGGCTGGTCCGAGACCGAATAGCCTGAATTTTTCAACAATTCTACAAGCAGCGGTTCTCCGATTACGTAAATCTTGCTGTTTGCCGCATGACGGGATAAGTAGTACAGCAAGGAATCCGTGGCGGTCAGCACTTGATTCGGCGCTGTCGGAATGCCGAGTTTCGTCAGTTTGGCTGCATAATCCGCAGGAAGCTCAAGCGGCTTGTTCGTCAGAAACAAGATGTCGGCTTGCTGCTGTTTCAGCGCTGCGATCATCTCCGCGGCACCCGGCAAGAGCTTGTCGCCCAGATAGATCGTCCCGTCCAAGTCGAAGATGTAGCTCTTGAACCAACGGTCCGGCGCGCGCGATGCGTGACCCGATGCCGCATTCATAGGCCGCCTCCCGCTTTCGCCGCACGGGCAAAGATGTCGTCGATTGCCGCGTCGTTCCACCAGCCGATATAGAACAGGAAATCCGCCAGCGTGAAACGGTTGCGCATGAGGTGGCAATTCGCGACAGCCCACCGGACGGTATCGCCGGGGATGGACGGCGTTAAATCCGCGAACTTGAGCGGAGCGCCGGCGGCCGACAACGCCCGGCCCATCTCTTCCGGAGAAATCAGCATGCTCCGAAGCTGCTCTTTGTGTTGCGGCCACTGGGCCAGGAAATCTTGCAGTCCTTGACGGTTATCGTGCCAGCTTGCCAGCTTGACGGCATAATCGTTCAAACATTCGGCAGCTACGCCGCCGCTCGGGTCGATCCGATCGAATGCTTGGCGAATGAGCGGCTTCACGTCTTCTAGCATCGGGAAACAGCGATCGATGTCGATATTGTCCGGCACCAATTCATCCAGCACCTTCTCCCACGTCGCGGCGACGACAATGGCGGCAGCCGCCACCTGAGCGCCGTGCAGTGCAAGAGGCCGCTTGCCTGCAGACATATCGATCATATGGCTGATCAGATGTTCGGTGCCTGATAACGGGGCAGTCGATCCGGCGACGCCCAAGGATATCCCGCTTAGCGTAAGAACCTTCGCCAGCAATTCGAGCGCTTCCGGCTTCCGCTCGGCCAACTGGCCGGCCTGATCGAGAAGCTGTCGTCCTTGTCCGCGCAGCATGGCGGGAGGCGCGTGATGATATTGCCGGTTCATTCCGATCACGTGAGCCAAATACCAATCCACCGGAGCGGTCCACATCGCCATCAAGTCTCCGAATCCGGCGATATTCATCGCTGCGGGCGCGCCTGCGATCGTCTCCAGATCGATCAGGAGGGCGTCCGGCCAGCGCGAGGGCACCGTCCGCTTAACCCCTGCCTTCAACAGGACGGCCATATCGTCGGAGAACGCATTGACGGAAGCGGCCGTCTGGACGACGATCAGAGAGCGGTTCGGTGACGGGCCCAGCGCTTCTTTACAGACGTCTACGATCGTGCCGGATCCGACGACGACAACGCAGTTGATGCCGTCGAACGCCAGGGAGGCGCTGGCGATTGTGGCTTCGTCCGCGTGCAGCTCTTCATCCGGGTGTCCCAGAACGACTTCTTTCACCGCATATCGGGAACGAAGCATCTGCCCGACATAATCTTTCAGATTCTGGCCTTCCCGATGCATCGGCGTCGTATCGATTGCGATGGCGATCGTGCCGCCATCTCCGAACCTGTCGACCATGCCTGGCAACGAATGAATGGCGTCGGAACCGATGGCAATCTGCTTCATGCCGATCGGCTTCAATTTTTGCCCCGGATCCGATCGATTCAACAGGTATTGCAACGTGTCAAGCGATGTCGGATCTGCAAACAAAAAAGACACTTCCGCACCCAATTCAATGACCTCCCATTTTGCAAATTGTCCGAATGTGTTGCATTTTCCGGACTTGGGGATCATTTTACTGCTGGAATACGAATGTGTCAATCTATTTATTTTGCATTATGATTGTTTTTAGTGACTATGTTTACTTTTACGTGGTTATTATTTGCAATCCAAGGTCGTGATATTGCCTGATTTCTTGTTCGGAGATGGTCGAATCGGTAATGACCATGTCAACTTCGTTTAAACTGCACACCTTCATGAACGCCGTGATGCGGAATTTGCTGTAGTCGGCCAATGCGAAGGTCTCTTTCGCTCTGCGCATCATCAAGCGGCGGACTTCCGCATCGCCCACATGATAATCGGTAAATCCGTTGTCCGGCGAGATGCCGCCGACGCCGATGAAGGCTTTGTCGATATAGAAATCTTCCAGGCTCTTCAACGCGACAGGCCCGGACAAGGACAATTCGCCCGACCGCAATTCGCCGCCGCACAGAATGACTTTGGCATGCGGGTGCTCGGACATTTCGACGGCGACCGGCAAGGAGTTCGTAATCACCGTTATGTTATTCTTGTTTCGCAGGCATTTGGCCAGCATCAGGGTCGTCGAGCCCAAATCGATGAACACGGCGTCTCCATCTTCTACATATTCCGCAGCCTTCTTCGCAATCCGTTCCTTCTCGGTAATATTAGACACTTGCCTTTGCGAGATGTGCGGTTCATCGACCGTCTTGTTCAGCATGGCCCCGCCGTGCACTTTCTTCAACAGCCCTTGCTTCTCCATCTCATAGAGGTCTCTGCGAACTGTTTCCCTGGTTACATTCAATATTTTGGACAATTCGCCGATTCTCACGGTTTTCTTATCTTCCAGCAGGGCAATGATCTGCTCTTGCCTTTCGTTTTGCAGCATGCCGACTCCTCCAAATTATTATAGTGAACTACAAAAATTATATCCGTTATGAAGAAAGGAAACAACAAGTCCCCAACTAATGACAACCAAAGCGAAACAGCGCGATTTAACCGAATCTGTAGAATTTGCAATTCCATGAGAAATACAGGTTGACAGCTATCTTAAAATCGAATAATATGTCCTCAGGACAGAAAATGCAAAGAAAAGGTAACGAAAACAAAGTAATGCAACAGAGTTAACGTGATTTTTACAAAATTTTTCTGTCATTCAATGGATGGATGAGAAAATCTGCCAAAAAGGGGTAAAATCGATGCCGAAAGTGATCATGGTTGTGCTGGACGGGTTGAGATTTGACGTTGCGGTGTCGTCGATGGGGTATCCGGTTCATCTGGTGGAGAAGTCGAAAGGCGCGCTGTACAAAGTTCAGTCCGAGTTGCCAAGCTTGTCCAGAGTACTTTATGAAGTTTTACTCACCGGAACGCCGAGTTGGCAGAACGGCATAACTGCCAATCACGTGGTTCGGTTGTCCAACCAAACGAGCATCTTCCACTTATGCAAACAGAACGGTTTGCGAACGGCCGCCGCTGCGGACTATTGGATCAGCGAATTGTATCAGCAGGTGCCGTTCGAGTTTTTCGAGCACCGCGAACAGCACGACGAGAGCAAGCCGATTCAGCACGGGAAGTTCTACTATGAGTCGGAGTACCCGGACGCTCACGTGTTTGCCGATGCCGAGTTTTTGAGAAAACGGTACGATCCGCATTTCCTGTTCATCCATACGATGGGGATCGACGATGCGGGGCACAAGCACACGTTCGACTCCAAGCCATACCGCGCCAAGGCTCGCGAAGCGGGAAGCCTGCTCGCCCTGTTGCTGCCGCGCTGGATGGAAGAGGGCTATGAGGTGATCATCACCGCGGATCACGGGATGAACCCGGACGGCGCTCACGGGGGGACGACGGAGGGTGAGCGGGAAGTGCCGTTATTCTGTTACGGAAGCCGTTTTCGCCCGGGGCATCACGAGGCAATCATTCCGCAATTGGGTATCGCGCCGCTTGTTTGCGAACTGCTGGGGATCCCTCCTTCTTCGCAGATGGGGGCGGCGCCATCCATATTAAAATCCTGAGAACAGGAAAGAAGGGGACATGCAATGAATTGGACAAATGGAAAGTTCGGAAAAGCTTCAGCAATCGTCTTGTCACTGGCGCTGATTGTTGTTACGCTATTGACAGGATGCAATTCAGGCAAGAAAGATACGCAGCCAAGCCCAAGCAATCCGGCTTCATCCAGCCCCGCCGACAGCGCGACGCCGACGGCGGCGGCCCCTCCTCCCAAGATCAACATATTGATCTCTCACGCATTAACCAAGTATGCCATGCAAGCGACCAATGACGACCGCTACATCAAGGAATTGTCCAAGCTGTCCGGGTTCGATCTGTCCTATGATATTCTCGGGCATGACGATGAGTTCGACCAGCAGTTGTCCGTCCGTTTCGCGTCCGGCGATCTTCCCGATCTGATCCGCACCAATAGTATTTTGTCGCCGAATCATAAGGGGGCACTGGAGAATGGCGCGTTCCTGGAGCTCGGTCCGCTGATCGACAAGTACGGCCCGAATATCAAGAAGAACATTCCCGAAGAAGTATGGAAAAGTCCAAAGCTCAGCAAGGACGGCAAGATCTATGGCATTCCCGCATTGCGTCCGTTCCCGGGCACGGATATTCTCTACATCCGCCAGGATTGGCTGGATAAGCTCGGCATGAAGCAGCCCGTCACGATCGACGATTACCTGGCGTATTTCGAGGCGGTGAAAGTGAATGACATGAACGGCAACGGCGATCCGAACGACGAATACGGGTTATATGTTCGTCAGAATATGTCGTATGCGGACTTATTCTTCCCGCAGTTCGCGGGGAACGTGAACTTCTGGCAGTATCGGGACGGCGAGTTGGTCCCGAACATGATCGTGCCCGAGATGAAGGAAGCGATCAAATTCTGGAAGATGCTGTACGATAAGGGCTACATCAATCCGAACTTGTTCACGAATGCGTCGAAGGACTGGATCGCGGGCATTCTGCAAGGCAAAGCCGGCATGTGGCAGCATGAACTGCTAAATTTTCAGTCCACCTGGAGTCTGGATGCATTCGTAGATCAGCCCGATGCGAAACTCAGCTTCATCAAGAGCCCCGAAGGACCGAATGGACACGGATTGTGGGCGGAGAACGATCAGGTTTATTTCGCCTGGGTGATCCCGGCCAAGACGAAGAATCCGGAAGAAGTCATCAAGTTCCTGGATTGGGCCTGGTCGGAGGAAGCGGACAACTTCTTCAACTACGGTATTGAAGGCTATAACTATACGATAGAGGACGGCAAGGTCAAGTGGGATCTGAAAAGTCCGGCCAACGCCGAGAACGAGGCGAACGTATTCTATCAACTGATCTTGAATCCGCGCGGAGACGGCCGGATGAAGCCGAAATTGCTGGATTATCTCCCGGATTCGGAAATGCTCAAGACCGGCATCGAAGTCGCCACTTATGAAGTGACCAAGCGGGGCGACCTGCACATGCCCGATCTGAAAGCGCTTGAAGCCCATCCGGAGCTCAATCCGGATATGGAACCTGAATCGCTCTTTCTGGAGATGTTCGCGAAAATTCTCGTCAAGAACGCGCCGCTCGACGAAACGTTCGACAAGTTTGTCGCGGATTGGAAGAAGCGCGGCGGAGACGCGGCGATCAAGGAAGCAACCGAGTGGTATCGCGCATTCCACAAGCTGTGACGGATTAGACGGTTAACCAGGTTGGCGCCGGTTCGTTGCTTGCGAACCGACGCCAACCTGTCGTAAATATGCGAGGGGGATTGCATGGGTGCGAAGAATGCTCAGTTATGACCGAATGCTGCTGCTCCTGCTCTGTACGCCTGGCATCTTGCACTTCATTGTGTTCAAGTACACGCCGCTGCTCGGCAACGTGATCGCTTTCCAGGAATACAACCTCTTTCAGGGGCTGCGGAACAGTCCGTGGGTCGGTCTGCAACATTTTCAAAACATGCTCGATTATCCGGAATTTGCGCGAATTATGGGCAACACTTTGCTGCTCAGCCTGTACTCCATTGTATTCGGATTTCCCGCCCCGCTGTTCCTTGCGCTGCTGCTCAATGAGATGCGGTCACTGCTGCTCAAGCGAACGACGCAAACTTTGCTGTATTTGCCGCACTTTCTATCCTGGATTATCGTCGGGGGCATCGTGATCAACTTTCTGTCCATCGACGGCTCGATCAATCAGATTGTTTCCTGGTTCGGCGTGCAACCCCAAGATTGGCTCATCCACTCCGAATATTTCCGGTCCATCCTGGTCAGCGTCGGTATCTGGAAGGAAGTTGGCTGGGGCATGATCATTTATTTCGCGGCGCTTACCGGCATCAATCCTCACCTGTACGAAGCGGCGATGGTGGACGGAGCGGGCAGGTGGCGAAGAATGTGGAGCATTACGATTCCGTCGTTGATGCCGGCTATTGTCGTGCTGTTCCTGCTGCGGGTTGGCGTCGTGCTGGACTCGAATGTGGAACAGGTGCTCGTCTTGCTGAATCCGTTCGTTCGGGATACGGGAGAGGTGATCGACACCTACGTTTACCGGATAGGGTTGCTTGGTTCGCAGTACAGCTTCACGACAGCGATCGGATTGTTCAAATCCGTCATCGGACTTGCGATGGTCATGATGTTGAATCAGATCAGCAAGAAAGCGACGGGAGAAAGCATCTATTAGGAGTGAAGCGGGATGACCACCTATCGATCCGACCGCATGTTCGCCTGGATCAACAACGCATTCATCATCTTCATCAGCCTGACCATGATTTCGCCGCTCATTCATATCGCCGCCATTTCGTTCAGCTCGCCGTATTACGCCAACGCGAATCTGGTTGTTTTCTGGCCCAGAGGGTTCAATACGGAAGTTTATCATGTTATCTTCGGCATGAAATCGATGTGGCGCTCCATGGCGGTCACGATCTACATTACGGTGCTCGGTACGTTCATCGCCCTGTTCTTCACCGCGACGATGGCTTACGCCCTGTCGAGACCGCGCATGCCGGCCAGGAAATTCATCCTGCAAGCGACGATCGTATCGTTCATCTTCTCCATTCCGCTGATTCCGGGCTATCTCGTGGTCAGAAGCGTAGGTTTGGAAAATACGCTGTGGGCGCTCATCATTCCAGGGGCTCTCGGCACGTTCAATATATTGATCATGCGAGCGTTCTTCAAGGGCATATCCGCCGAGCTGTTCGATGCCGCGCAGATCGACGGCTGCAACGAACTGGGCATATTCGCCCGCATGGCGATTCCGCTGTCGATGCCCGTTGTCGCCACGATCGCCTTGTTTCATGCCGTCAGCCAATGGAACTCCTATTTCTCGGCGATCATTTATATCCGCTCCCGGGAATTGTACCCGCTGCAAGTGCTGCTGCGAAGCCTGGTCGTGGATATCGACGGCTCCGGCACGCGTTCCCTGGGAGTGTCGACGGTGACGACGGCCGAGACGATGAAGGCAGGCATTATCATTTTCGCGACGGTTCCGATTCTGATCGTGTACCCGTTCTTGCAAAAATATTTTGTCAAAGGCGCCATGTTAGGCTCCTTGAAGGAGTGAACCTGCAGCAATGAAAGTCGGACTGATCGGATTGGACACTTCGCATGTGAGCAAATTCGCGGAAATATTGAATGACGCTTCCCACCCGCATCACATACCGAATGCCAGAATCGAAGCGGCTTATCCCGGCGGGTCTGCGGACTTATTCGCCAGTTATTCCCGCGTGGATCGCTTTACGCAGGAACTGGCGGATCGCCGCGGCGTACGGATTGTGGATTCGCCGAAGGCCGTGGCCGAAGCGTGCGATCTCATTCTCATCACCAGCGTGGACGGCAGAGTGCATCTGTCTCAATTCCGGGAGATTGCACCCTATGGGAAGCCTGTGTTCGTCGACAAGCCGTTCGCCGTGCAATTCCGGGATGCGGAGGCGATGTTCGAACTGGCGTCGCGCCATCGGGCGCCCTTGATGAGCTGTTCGGCCTTGAGATTCTCCGGGTCGCTCTCGGAATCGCTGGCGCTGACGGACAAAGGCAGCCTCATCGGCGCGGATTGCTATGGGCCGGTTGAACTGGAGCCGACGAATCCCGGCTTGTTCTGGTACGGCATTCACGAGATCGAGATGTTGTATACCGCGATGGGGCCCGGCTGTACGTCCGTTACGGCGACGCACAATGACGATCACGAGCTGCTGGTCGGCGTATGGAAGGATGGCCGGATCGGAACAGTGCGCGGCAACCGCAAGGGCAACGATCAGTACGGCGCGCTGCTTCACAGGGAGCACGGCACGGATTTCGTGGACATATTCGCGTATCCCAAACCGTATTATGCCTTGCTTCTGGAGGAGATCGTCCGCATGGCGGAAAGCGGCGTCAGTCCGGTCGAGCCGGGCGAAACTTTGGAAATCATCCGGTTCATCGAAGCGGCCAACAGAAGCAGGCAGAGCGGTATGACCGAGCGGATCGGTAACGCAGGGTGAGCGGGTTTTTAAACGCATTGGGCGAGGCGACTTGGAGGGGGCTAATCGAATGGGGAATCAAACGGCGAATCGGAAAATCGGCATCGGGATTATCGGATGCGGCATTATATCTTCCGCGCATGTGAAAGCGTATTTGCGGCTGGGCAGCCAATGCGAGATCAAGGCCGTCGCCGACATTTCGGGCGATAAGGCGCTGGCGCTTGCCGCCAAGGCGGGCAGCGGCGTTGCGGCATATACGGACTATGCGGAAATGTTGGAAAGGGACGACATCGACATGGTGTCGATTTGTACGCCTCCTTTCCTGCACCGCGAGTCCGTCATCGATGTGCTGAAGGCCGGCAAGCATGTGCTCTGCGAGAAGCCGTTCGCGCCGTCCTTGCAGGATTGCGATGCCATGATCGACGAGGCGGAACGGCGCGGCTTGCGGCTTGGCGTCGTGTTTCAATATCGTTATCGCAAAGATTTCAAACAAATCAGGCGATTGGTTGCCGGAGGCGAGCTTGGCCCGATTCAATTCGCCCAGATGAACGGACTGTACTGGCGTGGGGATACGTATTATGACGAGCCGTGGACATGGCGCGGACAATTCGCTACGGAATGCGGCGGCGTGACGATGAATCACGCGATTCATCCACTGGATATTTTCCTGTCCGTGCTGGGAGATATCGAGACCGTTCGCGCGGAGATGCATACGGAAGCCCATGACATCGAAGTGGAAGATTATTCGTCGGCCAATATCCGCTTTGCCAGCGGCACGCTCGGCCAGGTGAACTGCACGTTGAACGCGGCCTTCGAGGACATCACGATGGCGTTCTCCGGCAAGTATCGCGCGCTGACGATATCGCGGGCGACCGATGAAGCGCCGCTGCAGCTATGTGCGGTGAAGAAGGACGAGCCGGGCGGATTCCCGGCGCTCGACGAATCGGCGCTTGCTGCATTGCAGCAGGCCGCAGACGAGATCGAGAACGGCACATCGGACCACACGGGGCCTATTCAGGACATGTTCAATGCGATCCGCGAGAACCGGGAACCGCTCGTGAACGGCCGCGAAGGCAGGCGAACCATCGAGGCGATCACGGCGATCTACAAATCGGCCACCCTCGGTGAAACCGTCTTGCTGCCCATCCGCAAGGACGACCCGTGGTACACGCGGGAAGGCATTCTCGAACGGGTCGTGAAGTCGAACCGGACAAGGAAGCGTGAGTAAGATGCGCATTCGCCAAGTGGACGTGTATCCGCTGAAAATCCCATACCGATCCAGCTTCAGTATTGCCAGAGGCCAGGTTGGTGGCGGCGGCGTTCAGCGAACAGTCGTTATCGTTCGTGTTATGGACGAGGACGGGAGGGTCGGTTGGGGAGAAGGTTCGCCCAGCCACTTATGGTCGTCGGAGACGATCGAATCGGTCGTGGCTTGCTTGCGGCAATATTACATTCCTGCGGTCATCGGTCATCCCGTGCACGATATTGCCGGCGCCCATCGCATCATGGAGCGGTCGATCGGACCCGCATTTTCCAGCGGGAATCCGATTGCCAGATGCGCTTTGGATACGGCACTTCACGATCTGGCCGGCAAGTCGCTGGGCGTGCCTGTGTGGAAGATGTGGGGCTACGACGGCGAAGGGTACGAAGCGGTATTGAGCTGGACGGTCAGCGCCCGGGATCTCAAGCAGGCGGAACGCATCATCGAGGAAGGCATCGCGCAGGGCTATGCGCATATGAATATCAAGCTTGGCGTTGGCGAACGGATCGATCTGTCCTTGTGCGAGCTCGTCAAACGGAGGCTGCCTGAAGGGTTCCTGTGGGGGGATGCGAACGGAGGCTATTCGTTCGCGCAAGCTTTGCGCATCGTTCGCAGCCTGGAAGCTGCCGGTCTGGATTTGCTGGAACAGCCGCTTCCGTCCAATCAGCTGCGTTATTGGCGCGAGTTGAAGAACCGGCTGTCGATTCCGCTGGCGGTGGATGAGCCGATCATAACGCCCCGGGATTTGTCCGAATGGATCATGCAGGACTTGATCACTGCATTCGCGATCAAGCCGACCCGAAGCGGCGGGTTGTTCCCTTCGCGCATATGCGCGGAGATGGCCGAAGCCTCGGCCATCATGAGCGTATGCAGCGGGCTGACGGAGACCGGCGTAGGTATGGCCGCCAACTTGCACCTGGCGGCCGCCATGGGCATCCGGACGCCATGCGCCTGGAACGGGCCGCAGTTTCTCGGTGACGATGTGCTGAAGACTCCGCTGCGGGTCGAAGACGGCAAGGTTGCGCTGCTGCCAGGCCCCGGACTCGGCATTGAAGTGGACGAAGACAAGCTGAAGTTCTATGAATGTTCCGGCTAGCTTGACTATCGGGTTCGTCAACGAGGTAGAGTTTGACTATAAGCGATCTTTCCCTATGTTCAGCATGAACAATAGGATACAATAAGGTTGTCGGGCCGACGAAATACGCGCGAAAGGAGCTGATCTGCGTTGATTCACAATTATGAGGTGGTTTCCGCGTAAGCGGAAGCCTCGTGCAAGGGGGAGGCCGCGAGGCCTCCTTTTGCGTAGATGACAGCATGCCTATATACTTGAATTATCATGAATCGAAAGGAGGCGTTCACTGCAATGAGAATCGCGGCAATCGGGTTTGATGGAGTTCGCAGGAATCTGGTCAGGGAGGGCGCCTATTTTGCATTACAAGAACGGGAAAGATGTGCTTCCCCGTAGCTTGCTGGAGGAATTGCAGCAATATATTTCCGGAGAGCTGCTCTATGTTCCGAAGCCTGAGCGTCAGCGGGCGGGCTGGGGCGAGCTCAGCGGCGCGCGTAAGCAGCTGGCGGAGCGGAATCGCGAGATCAGCAGCCGCTATGCGGAGGGCTGTTCGATTGCCGAGCTGGAGCGCAAGTACCATTTGTCGGAAGAGAGCATTCGCAAAATTATCGTGAAGACGCGATAGCGACAGTTGCGGCGGGTACGGCACTTGGGTGTCGTATCCGTTTTTTGTCGTTCCCGCTCTTGGCAAGCGAAGGCAAGGCATCCGCAGCCCCTACTTAGACTTAAGTCGCATGGAATTCCCGACCTCGACCAATCGACGAAGGACGTTCACTGGAATAGCATATAGAGAACACCTTCAGGATGCCTTGCGATTGGAAGAGAGGTTTTGCAAAAAATGTTTCAGGCGATTATCGATTTTTTTATGGACTTCGGCGCTTGGGGGTTGTTCGTTCATTCGTTCGCGGATGCAGTCATTTTTCCGATTCCCGCGTTCTTCCTGCAGGTACCCTTGAGCTTGCTCGACCCTTCTCAGGCGCTCTGGCTTGCAACCGTAGGCTATGTCGCTTGCTTGTTAGGGATGCCGGTGGGTTATCTAATCGGGAAGCTGCTCGGACATTCCGTGCTGAACAAGCTGCTCAGGAAATCATGGATCGAGTCCGCCACCCGGATGTTCCAGAAGAACGGAGAGGCTGCGATCTTGATCGGATCGTTCACCCCGATCCCGTTCAAAGTATTCACGATCCTGTCCGGCTGCATGAAATTTCCGCTGTGGCGGCTGCTCGTCTATGCGGCGATCGGCCGGGCGGTCAAGTTCTATGCGGTGGGCTCGTTGATCTATTGGTATGGGCAAGGCGCCGAAGGCATGGTCAAAGACGTGTCCTTGTACACCTTTGCCATTGGGGTACCGCTCATCGTGCTGTACTTGTCGATCAAGCGCAGGCGCAAGGCGAAAGCGGAGGCCAAATCAGAAGCAAAATCCGAAGCGAAATCCGATGCCAAAGCTGAGGTAGCGAAGATGCCGGAGGCAAACGGGAAAACGATGTGAGTTTAATCAAGCGGTACGACATTTTGAGTCGTATCGCCTGCTATACATTATGCCGAGTTCGACTGCAACCGGGATCCATACTGGTATTATCAGGTGTTCGAGGATATCGGGTTGCGTTGAAATGTCGGAAGCGTATAGAAATGATGGTGAAGAATGAATGCTACCTGTCAGACCGAATGGCCTTGTGTATGTTTGCCGCTGCGTAGGCGGCTCCGAAGCCGTTGTCGATATTGACGACCGTCACGCCCGGCGCGCAGGCGTTCAGCATGGCGCCCATCGCGACCAAGCCGTTCAGCCCGGTGCCATAGCCGACGCTGGTCGGAACGGCAATGAGCGGACTCGCGATCAGGCCGCCCAGCACGCTCGGCAAAGCGCCCTCCATTCCCGCAATCGCAATCACGACATCGGCTCCCCGGATCGTATCGAGCCGGGCGAACAGTCGATGGATGCCGGCGACGCCCACGTCATGGATGCGTTCGACGCGGCTGCCCATCATTTCGAGCGTGATTGCCGCCTCCTGGGCTACCCGCAAGTCGGAGGTGCCCGCGCATACGACAGCGATATAGCCGTCTCTGAGCGCGGGCGGAATGCCGCCGAAGCCGGTGAGCGCCCGCGCATCCTGGTGATAGCGGATGCCGGGAACTTGCGCGGTCACGTGCGCCGCTTTGTCGGCATCGACCCGGGTGACGAGCAGCTTGTCCGTGCGCTCCTTCATCCGCTCTGCAAGATGTGCGAGCTGCTCCGCCGTCTTGCCTTCTCCGTAGATCACTTCGGGAAAGCCTATTCGCCGTTCCCGCGCCGTATCGAGTACGGCGAAGCCTGTGTCCAGCTGCCCGTCGCGTTCTTCCCCGATCATCCTCTTTCACCCCGCGGGAGCGTTTCGTTCATGCTGCCTGTCCGGTACCCCTGAAGATCAAGCGTTACGTACTTGAAGCCGATTTTCTGCAGCGTCTCGCTGATTTCCGCATGATGCTCCAACGCTTTGCCCATGTCCTGCGGAAGCAGCTCCAGGCGCGCTATTTCGCCGTGGTGGCGAACGCGGACCTGGTAGAATCCGAGATCGAGCAAATATTGCTCCGCTTGATCGAGCTGATCGATCTTGGCCCGCTCGATCGGCGTGCCATAGGGAATTCGCGAAGACAGGCAGGCGAACGACGGTTTATTCCAGGTCGTCAGTCCTAGCTTCTTTGACAATGTCCGGATATCGTCCTTGGTCATGCCCGCTTCCAGCAGCGGACTGCGCACCCCTTCCTCCGACTTGGCGGCAAGGCCCGGGCGATAGTCGCCGAGATCATCCACATTCGTGCCGTCCAGTATATAAGGGAGCTTCTGTTCCTTCGCGATTCGCTTGAGGTGAGTGTATAACCCTTTTTTGCAGTGGTAGCAGCGATCCGGTTGATTGGCGACGAAGCTCTGATTGTCGAGCTCGGAAATTTCCGTCAACAGGTGCCGTGCGCCGATCTCGGCAGCAAGCTTGACGGCCGCGTTGAATTCGCGCGTCGGGAACGTTTCCGAGGCGGCCGTGATGGCGGCGGCCCGGGCGCCCAATTCTTGCCTTGCCCGCTTGAGCAAGAAAGTGCTGTCAACGCCGCCGGAAAAAGCGACAAGGGCTCCGCCCATCGATCGAAGCAGCTCCCCGAGCCGTTCGTCTTTGGCATCAAGTGATAACAGGGCAGGATCGTTCAAGTTGCAACCTCCTCGGACTTGCTGGATATAGCGGTCGGTCGAATTAAGTCAATGATTAAGAAAATGTTTGACCACATTTCATTGACGGCCTATAATGTAACCACATTATAAATAAGTTTAAGGAATAAGTAAATATCTTAATGATTAAGAAACTGTGAGGGGAGTTCTAACGAGATGAAGTTTCCTGAGCACAAGCAAGGTCATAAAGAAAGCGACATGCTCCTGCTGCAAACGAATATTGACGATATGAACCCGGAGTTCTGTCCTTATGTCGGGGAAAGATTGCTGGAGGCCGGCGCGCACGATGTGTTCTGGATCCCGATTCTAATGAAGAAAGGCCGTCCGGGCTTTCTGCTGAACGTCTTGACGTCTCTCAAGCGGCTAACCGAGATCGAGAGAATCGTGTTCGAGGAAACGACTACGCTGGGCATTCGCTATGTGTGGACGGAATGCAAAGGTTTGGAGCGGCATTGGGAGGAGGTGAAGACGCCATGGGGACCTATTCGGGTCAAAGTAGGCTTGTATGACGGAAAGGCGGTGCAGTTCGCGCCCGAATTCGCCGATTGCGAAGCGGCGGCGAAAACCTGTGGCGTTCCGATCAAAGAAGTGTACGAATATGCCAGAGCTCGATACATCGCCAAGATGAATAAATAGAGTTGGTCTTGAAAGGCCTGGATGGAGTTGAAGTGAATGAGCCCAATAAGAAAGATTCGCAAGGTAGCTGCATTAGGATTTCTAGGAGGGCTGCTGCTATCGGGGTGCGCTTTAAATCCCGGAACGAGCGAGAACATGAATCGCGATACGTTGATTCTGGCAGTCGGCTCCGAACCGGAAACCGGATTCGATCCGACAACCGGTTGGGGGCGATACGGTTCCCCGTTGTTTCAAAGCACGTTGCTGAAGCGGGATGATGACCTGCAGATCGTGAATGACCTGGCAACCGGTTATCAAGTGAGTGAGGACGGCAAGACATGGACGGTGAATCTGCGGACGGACGCGAAATTTACAGACGGCAAGCCGTTGACGGCAGAAGACGTGAAGTTCACATTCGAGACGGCGGCGGGCAACGGCTCGGCCATCGACCTGACCAATCTGCAGGACGTGCGTACGAATGGGGAACATACGGTGTTATTCACTTTGAAGGAGCCGCAATCCACGTTCATCGTACAATTGGTTGCCACGGGAATCGTTCCTGCTCATGCATACGGTCCGGATTATGCGAGGCATCCGGTCGGCTCGGGGCCGTATCGGTTCGTGCAATGGGACAAGGGCCAGCAGGTCATTGTGGAAGCGAACCCCGATTATTATGGCGCGAAACCCTATTTTCAGAGATTGACTTTCCTGTTTCTGAATGAAGACGCGGCCTTTGCTTCTGCCAAGGCCGGTATGGCGGATGTCGCTTATATCCCGTCTGCCTTCGGGCGGGAGGATGTCCGTGGCATGCGGCTCGAGGACATCCGGTCCGTGGACAACCGCGGCATTCTCTTCCCGTATGTGCCGAGCGGCGGCAAGACGGTGGACGGCAACCCGGTCGGCAACGACGTGACGGCTGACATCGCCATTCGCAAGGCGGTGAATGTCGCGATTGATCGGGCAGCGCTGGTGCAGGGCGTGTTGGAGGGATACGGCTCCCCGGCGTATTCGGCCAATGACGGTCTCCCGTGGTGGAATGAACAGACCGTTGTTCAGGATGCGAACGTGAAGCAAGCCAGGAAGCTGTTGCAGGATGCCGGATGGTCGGATGCGGATGGGAACGGCGTTATGGAGAAAGGCGAGCTTGAAGCCGAATTTACGTTGATCTATCCGTCAGGGGATGCAACGAGACAATCGCTTGCGCTTGCTGTCGCAGATATGGCGAAGCCGGCGGGCATCCGGATTGAAGTGGCTGGCAAGAGCTGGGACGATCTGGAGAAGCGAATGCACGCCGATGCCATACTGTTTGGGTGGGGCAGTCATGATCCTCTGGAAACGTACCATCTGTACAGCAGAAAATTTCGCGGCGTCGAATACTACAATGCGGGGTACTACAGCAACCCGACAGTGGATGAATGGATGGATAAGGCGTTATATGCCGCGAGCGAAGCGGAGGCGCTTCAATATTGGAAGAACGCACAGTGGGACGGCAAGACGGGCGCGAGCGCGCTAGGCGACGCGCCTTGGGCGTGGTTGGTTAATATCGATCATCTGTATCTGGTGCGCGATAACCTGGATATCGGCAAACAGCGGATTCAACCGCATGGTCACGGCTGGCCGATTACCGACAATATCGAGGAGTGGAAATGGAAGTCATAGCTAAGTGCGGGGATGGCAGGCGATGATCCGTTGGTGCTTCTTTATCGGTGTGCGCTTCATCCGTCTGGCCACTATGCTGACGGCGGTGTGCATCATTTCTTTCGCGTTGGTCAGATTGTCGCCGATCGATCCGGTGCAGGCGTATGTCGGCACCGATCTGCTGCATGTAGGACCTGAACAGCGGGCGGAAATCGCTGCCTATTGGGGACTGGATAAGCCGCCGGCGGAACAATTCATTCGCTGGCTGCGTGCCCTGCTGGGCGGCGATATGGGCACGTCCATGATTTATCGCGAGTCGGTCGCCGCCGTGATTGGCGACCGGTTCGCTCATTCCATCGCGCTGATGGCTTCCGCCTGGCTGTTGTCTGGAGCCATCGGATTCGCGGCCGGTGTCGCGGCGGCAGCCAAATGCAATAGTTGGATCGACCGGGGGATCCAATGGTATTGCTATACGCTGGCTTCGACGCCGACATTCTGGCTCGGCCTCCTTCTGCTGATGGTGTTCGCGGTATGGCTCGGCTGGTTTCCGGTAGGGCTTGCCGTGCCTGCAGGCGTATCCGCCGATGAGGTGATGCTGTCGGATCGCATTCGGCATATGGTCTTGCCGGCATTGACGCTTAGCGTCGTCGGCATCGCGCCGGTTGCCTTGCATACCCGGCAGAAATTGCTGGACGTGCTGGATAGCGACTATGCGTTATTCGCCAGGGCAAGAGGCGAGAAGGGGTTCGGATTGATCCGCAGGCATGGGCTGCGCAACATCGCGTTGCCCGCCATCACCTTGCAATTTGCGTCGCTCAGCGAACTATTCGGCGGCGCCGTGCTTGCCGAACAGGTATTTTCCTACCCCGGGCTTGGTCAAGCGACAGTAGAGGCAGGTGTCCGGGGAGATGTCCCGCTGTTGCTGGGTCTGGTGCTGTTCAGCGCCGTATTCGTCGTTGCAGGCAATCAATTGGCCGATCTGATCTATCGTGTCGTCGATCCCCGGGTTCGGGAAGGCGGTGCGACATAGCATGGAGCTTGCCAATAGCGCCTGGAATCGCCGAAAGCGCGCTTTAATAACGGCAGCAGCATCAGGTGTGCTGCTCATTGCTATCGGCATCGGAGCCATCATACTCATCTTGGATGGCTCATCGCTTGCCACGAATCTTGCGCAGCGCAACCTGCCGCCATCCTGGCAGCATCCGTTCGGTACGGATTGGCTTGGCAGGGATATGTTCGTCCGCACCGTCGAAGGGCTGGCGCTCAGTATTCGCATCGGTCTGACCGCTGCGGTATGCAGCGCCGCAATCGCCGCCGTTGTCGGCCTCGCAGCCGCTTCGTTCGGCAAGTCGGCAGACCGCTTGTTGACGTGGCTGATCGACTTGTTTCTTAGCGTGCCGCATCTGGTGACATTGATCTTGATCGCATTCGTCTGCGGAGGCGGCATGAAAGGAGTCGTGGTCGGCGTTGCGCTCACGCATTGGCCCAGTCTCGCCCGCGTCATTCGCGCAGAGGCGATGCAGCTTCGGTCGGCCGAATACACGCAGGTGTCCAGAAAGTTGGGTTACTCCTCCTGGCATGTGGCGCTGCGCCATATGCTGCCGCATATCGCGCCGCAATGGCTGGTCGGATTGCTGCTGCTGTTTCCGCACGCGATCCTGCACGAGGCTGCGATTACATTCATCGGATTGGGTCTGTCTCCGCACGAGCCGGCGATCGGAATCATTCTGTCCGAGTCGATGCGCTATTTGTCGATTGGCATGTGGTGGCTCGCGTTGTTTCCGGGAATCGGTCTGGTTGCGATCGTCCGGGCGTTCGACCGTCTGGGAGAGCATTTGCGCATGATGTTTGATCCGCGTCATTCGCGAGAGTAGGGAAGAAGTCAGGAGGCGGAAGCGGTGGCGCTGCTGGAAGTATCAGGGATGACTATCTCGTTCTTGCAATACGGCAAGAGAATGCGCACGATCGTTTCCGAGACGATCCGAAATCTGAGCGTGACGGCGGATGCCGGACAAGTGACGGCGATCGTCGGCGCCAGCGGTTCGGGCAAGAGTCTGCTGGCGCATGCGATCATGGGCATACTGCCGGACAATGCCCGCGTGTCGGGAACAGTCATCTATGACGATTCTCCTCTCGACGCAAAGCGGCTTGATCGGCTGCGGGGCAGAGAGATCGCGCTTATCCCGCAGTCGGTGAACCATCTCGACCCGCTGATGAGGGTGGGCGCACAGGTTCGGATTACGGCAGGCGGCGGCGCCCTGCCGGTGTCCAGGATGCGTGACATCTTCCGCAGGCTTCGCTTGTCCGAGCGTGTGGAACGGCTCTTTCCGCATCAACTTTCGGGCGGCATGGCGCGTCGAGTGTTGGTATCGACGGCGATGGCCGGCGGCGGGGCCAGACTGGTCATTGCCGATGAGCCGACGCCAGGGATGCAAGCGGAAGATGCGGCCCAAGCGATGAGCATGCTCCGGGAGTTGGCGGATCAGGGCGCGGCGGTGCTGCTCATTACGCATGATATCGAAGCGGCATTGCAAGTGGCCGATCGCGTGGCGGTGTTCTATGCGGGCACGACGATAGAAATTGCGGCAGCGGAGGATTTCACAGGAGACGGCAACAGGTTAAGGCATCCTTATAGCAGGGCGTTGTGGCGGGCTTTGCCGCGAAACGGTTTCATCCGGCTGCCTGTGTCGTCGTTTGCTGAGGATTTATTAACGATAAGTTGTCCGTTCGCGCCAAGTTGCGGGATCGCCACGCAGATATGCAAGGAACGAATGCCGGCCGTTCAACGACTTCGCGGCGGCGAGGCGAGGTGTCATCATGCGACTTGAAGGCAAGCTTCTCGGATTCCGGTACGGAAGGGAACCGTGGTTGTTTCGGCATCTGGATCTGTCTGTCTGTGCCGGGGAAATTGTAGGTCTTACGGGCCCAAGCGGCAGCGGCAAGACGACCCTGGCCCGGATTCTGGCCGGATACTGCACGCAGATCGAAGGCGAAGTCGCCATTGACGGCTATCCGCCGGGCGACAGCGGTTACCATCCTGTCCAGTTGGTCTTCCAGCATCCCGAACGAGCGATTAACCCCAGATGGCGGATCCACCGCGTGCTTGCGGAGGGCGGCGGGACGACGGCCCCCGCATTGCTGCATGCGCTGGGTATCGCGGAATCGTGGATGCGCCGCTGGCCGGGCGAACTGTCAGGAGGGGAATTGCAACGGGTATGTGTGGCCAGGGCGCTGGGTGAACGAACGCGATATTTGATCGCCGACGAGATGACTGCGATGCTGGACCCGATCACGCAAGCGCAAATCTGGCATTCGGTGCTTGACATTGCGCGGCAGCGGCAGATCGGCATCCTGTTGATCAGCCATGATTCGCCCTTGATGCGAAGGCTTTGCGACCGGACGGTCCAGATCGGCGGCAATGGTCGGTAACGGCAAGAGGCGGCGCCTGTTCGAGTCATTGATTTGCTCGAAGAAGCGCCCATGCATTACAATAAAAATGATAACGCTTTCAAACTGAGGGGGAGGAAAATGAATGCGATTTTTCGGATGAAATCCATCAAGCAGAAAATGTTTTTATCGTATATTATTGTCCTGGTCATCCCGATGATTGTTATTGGTTCGTTGGGATATTGGTGGACGGTGAAGATCGTCAAGGAACAGACCGAGGCTATGTATTACGAGAAGCTTGACCAGGCGCGGGCCGCCGTGGACAAACGTTTTGTAGACATGGATCGACTGGTGCAGACGCTCGTGAGCACCCGATGGGTGCAAAAAATCGGAAACATGTACGGGCCGAAGATTCAAACAAACCGCCTGGAGCCTCTGGAAATAAGCGGATATGCGGATGAAATTCGAAATTACGAATCGTTGAACGGATTTATCGACCGGATTGCGATCATATTGAACACGAAGCAAATGGTGCTGACGAATAACGGTCTGGACGATTATGCGTGGTTTTTCGAGAAAAACTATAAGTATGAAGGCATGAGCGTGGCAGACTGGCTCCCTTATATTGACACGTTCAATCACGGCAGCGTGCTGAATCCCGCGAAGGTGCATACCTACAATAATTATAAACGTGCGGTAACCTATATCAAGACATTGCCGCTCATCTATCAAACTCCCGTTGCTACCCTTCTATTGTCAATTGAAGAAAAGTCGATCCAGGATCTGCTGCACACGGGGTCGTATGACCGCAGCCATGCGCTGTATATCCTCGATGAGAACCACGAGCTGGTAACGGGAGTAAACATTGACGAGCGTCCTCGACTGCTGCCTAGCGATTTGCCCGACGCGGGAACGCGCACGACGAGCGTCGTCATAAATGGGAGCGGAGAGGAATACTTTATTTTCCTCACGAAATCCGATGTGAACGGCTGGAAATATATTGCGGCCATTCCTACAAGCACGGTTCTGAGCAAGGTGCAGGTGATCAAATATGCCGTGCTCCTTCAGCTTGCGGTTTCGATCGTGATCGGAATCCTGTTCTCATACGGCTTTGCCGTGCGCAATTACCGTCCGCTCAAAGGGCTGCTCAGCAAGCTTAGCAGCGGAATAGCCGCGAAGCACAAACCGTACAGCGGCGCCAACGAATACAACTATCTTGAATCGACGTTCGATAATATCATATCCAGCAACCAGGAGCTGGAACGGAAGATAGCGTATTACTTGCCGATGGCGATGCACTCGTTCTTCCTGAAGCTCCTGTACAACTTGCATAATCCCGGCGAAATAAGCTATGCGAGGCAGACGATCGGCATCGGCATAACGAACGACGCCTGGAGAGTTGCCCTGTTGTTCTTCGAAAGCAATGGCGACGATAGCATATCGATCGGTCAGAAGGTGTCCAAATGGACGGTGGAAGGAAATTGGCCGTTGTATCTTGTTGAAATCGAAGGCAATCGGTTGGCGCTTATTCTCAATACAGGGGATCGGAGCAAAGCGGAAGAAGCGATCGGACAAATCAAACAGTCGCTGCTGGATGCATTCGGCGCATATCAAAGCTTTGTGGGCGTTGGCGGTTCTTGCGCCGAACTGGCCGAAATCAGCAACTCTCACAAGGAAGCCGTCATGGCGCTTAATTATGCATTCGTTCGCGAAAGTTCTTCGGACAGCATGGTATTCTTCGCGGACATCGATGCCGACAACAGCTTCCGCTACTACTATCCGTCGGATAAGGAAGAGGGGCTTGTCGGCAAGTTGAGGCTGGGCCAATTCGAGCAGGTGGAGTTGGCGCTTCGCGAGTTGATCGAAAAAAACGTCGGCAGCGGCGCGAACCATTTCATGACCTTGCAATGTTTCTTTCACAATCTGCTGTCTACTGCGCTAAAAGCGCTGTCAGATACGGATCTTAGCATTTCGAACGTGATCAACGAGCGCGAGTTTATGCGGTTAAATACGATTAACAGCATTAAGGAATACGTGTACGACGTATATGCGAAAGTATGCGCGGAAATGGCGCGCAAGAGAGAAACGCGCAGCTCGAAAGCCAAAAGCGAGATCTGGAGCTATATCGATGACAATTGCTACGACCGAAACCTGTCTCTTGACGCGGTGGCTGAACGGTTCGGGTTATCCGTGCCTTACATGAGCAAGTTCATCAAGGAGCAGACCGGTTACAACTTCGTCGAATACATCGCCCGCAAGCGAGTGACGATGGCCAAGCAACTGCTGAACGATCAAGCACTCACCGTCGAAGAGATCGGTATCAGGATCGGCTATGTGAATGTGCTGACATTCCGCAGAGCGTTCAAGAAGTATTCGGGCATTACCCCAGGCGAGTACAGAGCCATGAAGCTGGAGACAAAGCGGCGGTGAAAAAACGATTCATCGGTTGAAATAACGCTCCCCTGGCCGAATGAGCGCAAATAATGCCGGATATGAAATGACGAACCGCAGAAAAATAACGATCATTGCACGTCTCCCCCTGCGGCCTCATAATTCAGAATTGAATCGCTGCAGCGTTCGCATTGTGTGGTGAAAATTAAAATCCTCAGGGGAGGAACACGGTCCATGTTGAGAAGAGCAACCGCATTATTATTACCTCTTACAGTTTTGATGGCATGTGTCATATCCGCATGCGGCACGGGCAACAAACAGCCTGCCGGCACCGCAACGGCAAGTGCGCCGGCTGTAAACAAGGAGGCAACCGGGGAAGCCGTTGCGGATACCCGACTTTCCGCCACAGGCGAAACCTTGTCTTTTGCTGTCATTGATATGGGCGCTGATGGTCCCAGTTATAACGATGACAATATCCCGATAATGATGGAATTGGAAAAGCAGACGGGTGTAAAAATCAAATTCGAAGCCGTCTTCAACGATTATAGCAACATTATGCGGACTCGAATCGCGGCTGCTTCAAATCTGCCCGACATCATGCAATTGCCGCAAGGAGACGACCCGGTCAAGATCGCCAAGGACGGCATCATTCTGCGATTGAATGATCTTATCGACCAGCATGCGCCGAATACCAAAGCATTCCTGGACGCCAATCCCGATGTCAAGAAGACATTGACGGCTCCGGACGGCTCCATCTATGCATTTCCAGGCGTTGTGTCGGTAGCGGGGAGCGATTTCAATGTGCATGCGCTCGGCTACCGTCTGGATTGGGTGGAGAAGCTTAACCTCAAGGAACCGCAAACGATCGAAGACTGGTATCACATGCTTCTTGCGTTCCGCGACGGTGATCCCAACGGCAACGGCAAGGCCGACGAAATTCCTCTGGTCGCCGACGGCATCGACGCGCTCGATAAATTTGCCCAAGCTTACGGCATGACGCCCAAAAGCGCCTGGTTTGCTGTTGACGAACAAGGAAAAGTCGAGTATACATGGACGAATCCGAAAGCCAAGGACTACTTGACGGAGATGAACAAGTGGTGGCAAGAAAAGCTAATCGATGAAGGCTTGCTCACCAAACATGGGGATAAGGTGATGGCCTACGTGGTTGGCGACCTGACCGGAGGTTTCATGATCTGGGCTCAGCGATTTGATCAATACACGAAGGAAATGAAGAAAAACTTTCCCGATGCCCAGTGGGCGGTTGCAGTCCCGCCTCTAGGCCCGCACGGGGATCAGTTCTATGAAATCAACCCGGCTACGGACGGCAATCGCTTCGCCATATCCAAAGATGCGAAAAATCCGGAGCTCGCCATCAAATGGCTCGATTATTTGTTCGCGAGCGAGCAAGGTCAATTGCTGTTTAATTACGGCATCGAAGGCGTCACCTATACGATGGTAGACGGAAAACCCCAATATACGGAGGAAATCACGAATAACCCGAAATATCCGAATCCTGCCATGGCACTGGGCAGTTATGGGTCCTACGGCCGTTTTCCGCAAATTGTCACGCGAGAAGCGCTGAGCGAGCAGTCCGGGATTCTGATGCCGGAAGCGTCCATTAAAAGGCTGCAAGGCATTAAGGAGTACTACCGCTCAACATTCCCGAGCGTGATGAGCACGCCGGAGGAATCGTCGTCCTATTCCCGGTTGATGGCGGACATCAACACATACAGGGAAGAGATGGTCGCCAAGTTCATCACGGGTGCGGAGCCGTTGTCGAACTTCGACAAGTTCGTGCAAACGTTGAAAACGATGGGCATTGACGATGTAGTCAAAATCAAGCAGGCACAGTATGACCGTTGGATTAGCATAAAATAAACGCCATCGTCATCAGCGGGCCAGATCCGGCATCTCGCTTGTGATCCGGCCTTGATCCGGCTCGCTGATGATCCGCATGATAAGGAGCGCCGCCATGATTCACGAAAACGGTACGAACGCTTGGCATCGGAGCGCGGCTGCGAGCAAATGGTCATATTTGTACAAAAATATAATCAAGAGCAAATACTTGCTGCTGCTCCTGCTGCCGGGCACCGCTTATCTCATCGTATTCCAGTATATTCCCATGTACGGCATCATTATCGGCTTCAAGGACTTTTCGCCGGGGCTTGGCATTTGGAGAAGCGAATGGGTCGGCTTCAGGTGGTTTGCCGAGTTTTTTCAATCGGTCTATGCCTTCCGGCTGTTGCGCAATACGATATTAATCAGCTTGTATTCGTTAATCTGGGGATTTCCGATTCCGATTATATTTGCTTTGCTGCTCAATGAGCTGAGGAACGGATTTTTCAAGCGAGCGATACAGACCGTCAGTTACTTTCCCCATTTCATCTCGACCGTGATCATCGCGGGGCTGATCGTCAATTTCCTCTCTCCCACCGATGGCATCGTCGGCTTGTTGCTCAAGCATCTGACAGGGGAGACGACCAGTCTGCTGACAGATCCGGCCTGGTTCCGTACGATTTATATCACATCGGGAATATGGCAGGAATTCGGCTGGAGCTCCATTATTTATTTGGCAGCGCTGTCTGCGATCGATCCGCAGCTGTTTGACGCCGCCAAAATCGATGGTGCAGGCCGATGGAAGCAGATGCGCCATATCACGTTGCCTGGCATTATGCCTACTATCGTCATTCTGCTTATTTTGAAGATGGGCAGCATGCTCAACGTCGGGTTCGAGAAGATTATATTGCTGTACTCTCCCGCCATATACGAGACATCCGACGTGATCTCCACCTATGTTTATCGCCGGGGACTTCTCGGGGCGGATTACAGCTTCGGCGCAGCGGTAGGTCTGTTTAATTCGCTTGCCAATTTCCTATTGCTGATCATTGCCAATTCCATTAGCAAAAAAGTGAATGATACGTCTTTATGGTAAGGGGGCAGCCAGTGACAATGAAGAATGGCCGAATAACCGATGTCGTCATTGCCCTCATCCTGCTTGCGATCGGTCTGACAACGATCTATCCGTTTATTTACGTGTTCAGCATGTCGATCAGCGCGCCCGAGGAAGTAGTCGCCATGCGGGTATGGCTGTGGCCGCGGGGCTTTTCTCTGGAAAGCTACGGTTTGCTGTTCGATAACCCCAATGTGTGGAGAGGCTATTATAATACGATCTGGTATACGCTTGTCGGCACGGCCATCAATATATTTGTGACCGTTACGTTTGCCTACCCGCTGTCCCGTCGCGACTTCTTCGCACGCGGTTTCTTTATGATCATGCTCGCGGTGACGATGTTTTTCAGCGGGGGATTAATACCCGAGTTTCTGCTCATTCAGAAGCTGGAGTTGTACAACACGCGCTGGGCGATCGTTCTGCCGGCAGCCATGAGCGCATGGACTGCGATTATGGCGCGCGTCTATTTCCAGACGGCAATTCCGGACGGATTGACGGAGGCGGCCAAGATCGACGGTTGTTCCGACGTAGGCATCCTCTTTCGCGTCGTCCTGCCAGTCTCATTGCCCATTATCAGCGTCATTGCGCTCTATTCGGCGGTCGGATTCTGGAACAGCTACTTTTCCGCGCTTATTTATTTGCCGGAAGCCCGGTTGCAGCCTTTGCAAGTTTATTTAATGAAAGTACTGATACAGAATTCTACGGATTTAAGCGCGCCCTTCGATGATTCCATGGCCCGGGATATGTTTGCCAAACAGTTGAAGTACGCCATTATCATCGTATCGATCGTACCGATTATTTGCTCCTATCCCTTGTTGCAGAAATATTTTGTAAAAGGCGCGGTTGTTGGAGCCATTAAAGAGTAAGAGAGGCCAAAAACGATGAAGCGAATATTGAGCAAGGTTTGCGGCGCGGTCGATCGGCTGGCGCAGAGCGCGCTGCCCTACAACGGGTTGATCCCCTCGCTGCTGGATTGCCGCACGGGTAATATGCTGAATGATTTGCCCGGCCCGATCCCCGGGCAGCGCCATGAAGACAGAGCGCCGATGGGCAGCAATCTGATGCATGATATTCCGCTGCTTGATACGATGTACGCACTTGCAAGGGCGGAAGGAAAGCCGGAATATGCGGAGGCGGCCGATCGTTATTTGCAATTCTTTGCTCGACATTGCACGGGTACCGCAACAGGTTTATTTCCATGGGGAGAGCATGCTTTCTGGCACTTAACCGAGCATCGTGTGGGGAGCAGCATCGGCAGACACGAGCCGATGGGGCGGGCGATTCACGATCATCTGCGACATGCGCCGCTCTGGCTATGGGAGAAGCTGCATGCCTTTCATGCAGACTGCGTGCAGCGCTTCGCCGATGGGCTAGAGTATCATTGGAAGCAGATATCGCCGCGCGAATATTATCGCCATGCGGAAATCAACCACAGGCAATATGCGCCGGCTGATTTGCGTTCTCACGACTTCCCGCGCCATTCCGGCTTCTATATATTCGATCTGGCGTTTGCCTATGACAAAAGCCGCCGTCCCGACCTGCTGCGGCAGCTTGAGCTGTTCCTGAACTACTGGTGGGACAAGCGGGATGCGAGCGGGTTGCTGCTTATCGAGAGCCGATCTCCGGAGGAGGCGGTCAGGTTCAACGGCATTCTTTCGCCGACCCAGACGCTCTCTCTGGCCGTCAGCCTGCTCGAAGCGGCGGAGCTGCTGGTTGATGCGGCCCCTGCGCACGCCGCAGTCCTACGGCAGCGCGCCGACATCTACATCAGCGGATTTCTGGCTGCGCCGCATCATCCGGAGCGTGGCGTCTTCGCCAATCTTTGTTCTCGCGACAACCGGTTAACGGAACCGATGTCGGTGTGGGGCAGTGTGTACGGCGTCTCCAGCGCTTCGAGCGCTGCGCTGATGTGCTTGTGCGCTTGGCGGTTCTGTCGGCGTCCGGAGCTGCTGGAATGGGCGGAAGCGGCGGGCGCCTGCTACCTGGAGCAGCCCTTTCCCGTTGCAAGCGATATTGCCAAAGATGCGCAAGGAATCAGGCCGCACGAGCATATCAATTTAATCGGCCATCACTATGTGCCGGCCTGCGACGCCGGTCTGGCCGTTGAATTAATGGCCGATCTATACGACATTACCGGCAATCGAAAGTGGCTCGACGGCGGCTTGCGGCTCGCCAATCAATTTTTGCCCGTTTACTTCGATCAGGCGATACCGCGGGGAGCGGCCGGGGGCATCGGACACTATGAGTCCCAGCTTGGCCCCGGCTATCTGATCCACGGCATGGCGCATATCGCTCTGATCGTTCGCGACGGCCGGGATTGCTCCGTATCCGCCGAATACACGTACAGATAGCTTTGCGATTCGTTCTAATATCAGTTCGAATCAGGGCAATCGCTTGCAAAAGTCTCGCCTTCCGACGTGTAGCGTTAGATGGTGGCAAGTGAGGGGACTGCAGCGCTCGAAAGTAGCGTTAGTGGACGGCAAGCTGACTTTCTGGCGGCGCACCGTACCGGAATCGCAATTCAACAGCGAGAACCGCCCGGGCGATCCCGAGACGTGGAAGATCGAAATTCCGGTGCGGAAATCGCACCAGGGCAAGTGCAGCAGCCATATACTGTACAATTGCAGGAGTTTATCATATTGTTGGTTATAAGATGTGATTTCAAATTTATGGGCGGGGATCAAAGTGCGTAAAAACACGAACGCAGGCTATTTGCGGCAAATTAAGCAGCATAATATGTCACAAGTGTTGAAACATATATGGAATCTGGAACCGGTATCCCGTATTGAATTGGTTGATGAGACCATGCTCACCTCGGGAACCATTACCAACCTGACCCAGGATTTGTTGAAAGTCAGTCTGCTGAAGGAAACGGAGCTGACGACCGGCAACGTGGGGCGCAGAAGGG
>JAEWAQ010000026.1 GCA_023391635.1 Bacillota bacterium
GTATAGAGGGATCGGGCCCAAGCATTTGCAGGCGTATTTGGACCAATACTGCTACGAACGGAACTGGCGAGGGGCGTCGCTGCTCAGCAACCTGCTTCGTCATTGCGCGCGAACGAAGACGATCATCTACCGACAGCTGATAGCTCGCCCATCGCCTGTTGTTGCAATGCCTACTACGCCGATCGCAGCTTAAAGGCCCGGGAAGTCGGCAGCGTAGAGATACTGCCTGCCGTAGGCTACCTGCACGGAGATGGCGATTCCCGCGGGTGAAGTTAGGCGATTGAGTTTGATGGTAGGCGTAAGGTGCGATCCGCATCCTCATCCTCATCCTCGTCCTCGTCCACGTCTCTCCTGAGCGAAGGGGATACCGGCAAATGGCGAAAAAAAGGAGAGCACCCCCCGCTTCAATATCCCTTCATTTTCCAACTCTCAGTAGAATAAGGAACGGCCAACTTCCTTCAGAACAAATGACTAATTACCCTTCTGCTGCTTCAAGTCCTTCCGATAATTCGACGGTGCGACTTGATAACGTTTACGGAAGAGTGCTGCAAAATGGTTATAGCTCTGGAATCCGACATCAACCGCCGCTTCAGAAGCCGTGCGGCCTGCATGCGCCATAAGCAGCGCCGCCTGCTCCAGCCGCATGTTGTTCAGCGTATCCAATACCGAACGGCCGGTCTCCTCCTTGAACAGGTGGGAAAGCCGAGAAGCGGAGAGCCCGACATCGGCTGCAAGTTCGGCGATCGTCATCGGCTCCTGCATACGTGCCGACAAGACCCGCATAATCTGGGCAATTCTCGGGTCCAGCCCATCGGCCAGTTGGCTTGCTACCAGCAGCAGCAATTCGCTCAATTGGTTCTCGCACAACTCCTGCCAGAATCTGCCCCGATCCCGCGAATCCTGCAGCAGCGTGCGAAACAAACGCAAAACGCGACGTTGAACCGTGCCCGTCGGCATTGGGCAGATCAGCACATCGCCTTCAGGCAGCAGTCCCGTCTCCGGCAAGCCGGCAAAGTGCGCCCACATGAAATGCCAATGGCCGCCGCTCCCCGTTCCGTATTGATGGGGAACGCCGTTGCGAAGCAATCCGATCTCCCCGCGTCGGCAAAAAGTTTCCCCCTGAGACGTGCGGAAATACCCTTCACCATCTATTGTATATACGACCAGCCAGTTATCCATGCCGGTCGGTCGTCTTACGACGTAATTGTCCGTCTCCTGAAAATGCCCCGTTAAGATGCCGCTATAAGGCTCTCTTTCTATCTCGGATCCCTCCAGCAGAATCGAATGTGCTTCCCTCCATATAATTTACAGCGATATGCGGCCCATGTCTATGAAATAGCAGGAAACATCCAGTTTAGAGCAAGTTTGAGACTTCTCCGTTGCACGTGCGTCGAGTACACTGATGGTGAAATCATCAGCATCGTGAAAGGAGCAATCGAATCTTGATGGCAGAGACCGTTCGCTCGTTAACGAAAGACCAGCTGCAGCAATTCGAAACCGAAGGTTATTTGATTGTCAAGGGAGTTTGGAGCCCGGCGGAAGTGGAAGAAATCAAGAGTACATTCGAGGAAATCAGCCACACGACGATACCCGGCATGTTCGAACCTGATTTGAGCGGTGAAACGCAGGATCCGTTGAAGCGATTCCCGCGCGTCATGCATCCTCACCGGTTCCATCCTGTCGCGATGAAGTATATGCTGCACCCTGAAGTATTGGCGATCATGCAGGATCTATACGGCGAGGAAGCGCTCGCGGCTCAAAGCATGTTCTATTACAAGCCTCCCGGATCGAGAGGACAGGCGCTGCATCAGGATAACTTCTACTTGAAAGTGGAACCGGGCAATTGCATCGCAGCATGGGCGGCGATCGACCGTTGCGACGAAGAGAACGGCTGCATGCTGCTCGTGCCGAAAACGAACACTTATGAGATCGTCTGCCCTGACGTATCCGACGCCAAGGAATCGTTCACGACCCACTATGTGAAGCCGCCGAAAAACGAGAAGCCGATCGCGGCCTTGATGGAGCCCGGAGACGTGTTGTTCTTCAACGGCAACCTGATCCACGGCTCCTATCGCAATAAATCCAAGGATCGGTTCCGCAGGTCCTTCATCTGTCATTACGCGAACGTCAGCGCCACCCGTATTTCCCATCACTATAACCCGTTGTACCGGGCGGACGGCACGGCGATCGAGCTTCAGGGCAATCCGGACGGAGGCCCTTGCGGCATCGAGACACCTGCCTATCACTGAAGCAACTCATCAAGCAGAAAGTCTCCTTCCAATACAAACGCAGCCGGTCCCTTCATATAGATGCAGGAGTCGGTCGACGACCATACGATTTCCAGGTCGCCGCCCGGCAAATGCACCGTTACCAAAGCGTCCTGCTTCAGGTGACCGTTCACCACGCCTGCGGCGACAGCAGCGCAAGCTCCCGTGCCGCAGGCTTGCGTAATGCCCGAACCGCGTTCCCAGACGCGGAAATCCAATTCCCGTTCATTCCTGACGCTGACGAATTCGACGTTGACCCGTTCGGGGAACAGCGGAGCGCATTCGATCTGCGGCCCGATGTCGGCCAGAGGAATCAGCGCTACGTTCGGAACGAATATGACGGCGTGGGGATTGCCCATCGAAACGGCGGTCATGCGATACGAGTTGCCGTTCATGACCAATTCCTCATCGATTGCCGTACTGTCCGGCTCGCCGGTCATGGGGATGTCCCGCCGGTTCAACCGCGGGACGCCCATGTTGACGGTGACCATGTTCACCCTCGGAGCGTCCATGCTGACGGCAATGTCGTTCACTTGCGAAGCGTTCATGTTGACGGCAATGTCGTTCACTTGCGGAGCGTCCATGCTGACGGTAATGCCGTTCACTTGCGGAGCGTCCACGTTGACGGCAACGCCGTCTATTCGCGAGTTACCCCCGTTTGCCGCAGCCGTCTCCGCGTGAACAAGCACCTCCATTAACCCGCCCAGTGTTTCGATCGTGAACGAGGTTTTATCCGTCATTTTCCGATCCGCTACATATTTCGCCACGCATCGCAAGCCATTGCCGCAATTGCGGCCTTCCGAGCCGTCCGCATTGAAGATGCGCATACGGAAATCCGCGACATCCGAAGGGCCAATGAGAATCATGCCGTCCGATCCGATGCCGGTATGGACGTCGGACAGACGTATCGCTAGCGCGGGCAGCGACGATTCCGCCAATGTCTCCTCAAATTCGTTCACGTAAATGTAGTTGTTGCCGAGTCCGTGCATCTTGGTCACGCGAAGCTTCACCCCGTTCATCGCATCCCTCTCCTTCCTGCCTCCCGACGCGAATCTAGAACTCAAATCGGATGCCGGATAACCGGCGTTTCACTTCGTCGATCACCCGACGTTCGTCCGCTTCGTCACTCGCCTGGAAGGTGACGGACAACCGGACATAAGCGCCGTCATTGTCCCAAGGCACCGTGGAAATCAGCTTTTCCCGGATGAGATACTCGCTGAACTGTTCGGCCGATGCGAATGCCGGACCTCCGGCGATTCCTTTGGGCGCCTCGGTGTACAGGAAGAACGAACCGCCCGGCTTGTGCGCGCGGAAGCCCAAATCTCGCAGCGCCTGCACGAGCAGATCGTGTCTGCGGGAATATTTGGCGCTGATGGCGTCCGTAATTTCCGGATGGGCAAGGGCATAAGCCGCCGCCTTCTGAATGGCGATGAACTGGCCGGAATCGCTGTTATCCTTAACGGCCGCGAACGCCTGAACGGCGAGCGGATGTCCGGCGATAAAGCCGATGCGCCAGCCCGTCATGTTGAACGACTTGGACAAGGAGTGCAGCTCGACGCCGACTTCCTTCGCGCCGGGCACGGATAGGAAGCTGAGCGGCTGCGCGCCGTCGAACACGAGCGCGGCATACGCGGCGTCGTGAACGACAAGCAAGCCGTTCTCTCGCGCGAACCGCACCACATCGGCGAAGAACGCGCGCGTGGCAGATGCGCCGGTCGGATTGTTCGGATAGTTCAGGTACAGCAGCTTCGCCCGCCGCAGCACGTCCTGCGGAATCGCGTTCAGATCTGGCAGAAAGCCTCGATCCGCACGCAGCGGCATCGAGACGACTTCTCCGCCCAAGTAGGCGGTATGCGTTCCCAGCACGGGATAACAGGGCGACGGCAAGAGCACGACATCCCCGGTGTTGATGAATGCTTGAGGCAGCATGGCAAGCGCCGATTTCGAGCCGATGACATGATTGATTTCCGTCTCCGGGTCCAGGTCGCGAACATCGAAGATGCGTGCCATATATTCGCTCGCCGCTTGTTTGAACGCGGGGATGCCGTTGTCGGAATAGAACCGATTTTCCGGCTTGCCCGCTTCTTTCGCCAGCATGCGCACGACCGCAACATCCGCCGTGCCGTCCGGCTCGCCGACGCCGAGATCGATCAACTCGATGCCCGGATGAGCCGCACGGGCTGCCTGTTTGGCCCGCTTGATTTTCTCGAATTTGTAGATTTCCGTGCCCAGCCCGAACTGCGCGCCGCCGATGCGATCGGCGAACAAGGAACGGATATGCGAATCTTCCTGCGACATCTGCTCAACCTCCCATTAAATAGCGGTGGCATTCCTCCGCCGCTTCGCGCCCTTCGCGGATCGCCCAGACGATCAGACTGGCGCCGCGCCGCGCATCCCCGGCGGCGAATATGCCTGGCACATTCGTGCCATAGCGGCCTTGGGACGACACCCGACCCGACGCAATATTCGAGCGTCCGTCCACCGCAACGCCCATCTGCTGCAGCAGACCGTTCTCCGGTCCGCGGAATCCGATCGCGAGCAGCACGAGCTGCGCCGGCCATAACCGCTCGCTGCCTGAAACATCGGTCTGCGTCCGGTTGCCGGAAGTATCCTTCGCGACCGTTACGCCCACGCTGCGCACTCCTGCCACGCAGCCTCGTTCATCGCCGACGAATTCGGCGGCGGACACCGCGAATTCGCGGGAATCCCGGCCGAACATCGCCCGCGCTTCCTCCTGCCCCGAATCGACTTTGTGCACGACAGGCCATAACGGCCACGGATTGCCGATATCGCGATGCAGAGGCTTCTGCGGATAAATATCGAATTGCACGAGCGATCGGCAGCGGTGACGGAGCGCCGTCGAGACGCAGTCCGTCGCGGTATCTCCGCCGCCGATTACAACGACGTCCTTGCCTTCGGCGGATAGGAAGCGGCCGTCCCGATGCTCGGAATCGAGCAGACTCTTCGTATTCAGATGCAAGAAGTCCATGGCGTAATGAATGCCTTTCAGCTCGCGGCCCTGGGCTTGCAGGTCGCGCGGCACCGTCGCGCCCGTGCACAGTACGATCGCATCGAATTGCGCGCGGAGCTGGTCCGCGGTCACATCGCGGCCGATTTCGACGCCGGTCTCGAACCGTATTCCTTCCTCCCGCAGCAAGTTCACGCGCCGATCGACGACTTCCTGCTCGATCTTCATCTTCGGAATGCCGTACGTCAGCAGGCCGCCGATCCGATCGTTCCGCTCGAACACGGTGACGAGATGTCCGGCTTGGTTCAATTGGGCGGCACAGGCGAGCCCTGCAGGCCCGGAGCCGACAACGGCGACCGTCTTGCCGGTACGGTGGCGGGGAATCCGGGGCACGACCCACCCTTCCGCAAAGCCTCTATCGATGATGGCGCGCTCGATCGTCTTGATCGCAACCGGTGACTCCACAAGCGTGGCGACGCAAGAGCCCTCGCACGGCGCCGGGCAAGCCCGGCCCGTAAATTCGGGAAAGTTGTTCGTGGCGTGAAGACGGTCAAGCGCTTCTCTCCACTGTCCCCGGTAAACGAGATCGTTCCATTCGGGAATCAGATTGTGCACCGGGCAGCCGACCACCGCCCCGTCCAGCATCTCTCCCGTCTGGCAGAATGGGACCGCGCAGTCCATGCACCGCGCGCCTTGCGTCCGCAATCGATGTTCCGGCATCGGCTCGTATAGGTCCCGCCAATCGCCACTTCTGGCAGCCGGATCCCTTGTGTGCATGGATTCCCGGCGATACTCGATGAAACCGGTCGTTTTACCCATGGTCAATGCCTCCTTTGGATGACGGCAAGGTGAATCTTACCCCTCATCCGTCAAGCTTGCTTCCTTGCCTGGAAAGCCGCCAATTCCGCCTCTTCCCCGGACGCACCCGACTGCCGGAAGCGCTCGATCGCTTGCAGCATGCGATTGTAATCCCGCGGGATCACCCGAACCAACTGGTGCACGGACCGATCCCAATGGTCGAGTAGGAACATCGCTTGCTCGCTGTGCGTATATTTCGCGTGCCGCTCGACGAGACCGCGCACCTGCTGCGCTTCGCCCTCGTCATCGCACGCATCCAGCGGCGTCATATCGACCAGCTTCAGGTTGCACAGCCGCTCGAGCGCAGCCCCGTTCCGATTCCACACATAGGCGATCCCGCCCGACATGCCCGCCGCAAAGTTCTTCCCGATGTCGCCCAGAATGACGACGCGTCCTCCGGTCATGTATTCGCAGCCATGGTTGCCGACGCCCTCGACGACGACATCCGCGCCGCTGTTGCGGACACAGAATCGTTCGCCAGCCATTCCGCGAATGTAAGCTTCGCCGGAAGTGGCGCCGAACAAGGCGACATTGCCCACGATCACGCTCTTCTCCGGCGCGAACGCCGCCTGGGAAGGAGGATATACGGCCAGCTTTCCGCCCGACAGCCCTTTGCCCGCATAGTCGTTCGCTTGCCCTTCCAACGTAAGGGTGATGCCCTTGGGCACAAAGGCACCGAAGCTCTGACCGGCCGATCCGTGAAAATGCAACTGGATCGTATCCTCCGGCAGACCTTGCGCGCCGAAGCGACGCGTCACCTCGCTGCCGAGCAGCGTCCCGACCGAACGGTCCGTGTTGCGGATCGGCAGGATCGCCTGAACGCGCTCCATCCGGCGGCCGTTCCATACGGATTCGCTCAGCGGCAACAGCTTCTGCCGGTCGAGCGTCAGATCCAGCTCGCTTCGGCTCGCACCTGGCGCGTCATCCGTGAAATACGTCTTATCTGCCACGAGCTGAGGCTCCAGCGGACGCCGCAGCAGGGCGGACAGGTCGACGGCGGCAGCCTTGCGGCTCGCAGGTATATCGCGCAGTTGAAGCAAATCCGCGCGGCCGATCAGTTCGCTCATCTTACGGATGCCCAGACGCGCCATCCATTCGCGAACCTCCTGCGCGATGAAGCGCATGAACTGCTCCACATGCTCCGGCTTGCCTGCGAACTTGGCGCGCAGCTCCGGGTTTTGCGTCGCGATGCCGACCGGACACGTATCCAGATGGCAGACACGCATCATCACGCAGCCCATCGCCACGAGCGGCAGCGTCGCGAAGCCGAATTCGTCCGCGCCGAGCATGGCGGACATGGCGACATCGCGTCCGGTCATCAGCTTGCCGTCCGCCTCCAGCCGGACACGGCCGCGCAAGCCGTTCTGCACCAAAGTCTGGTGCGTCTCCGCCAATCCGATCTCCCAAGGCATGCCGGCATGCTTGATGCTCGAACGGGTCGCCGCCCCTGTTCCGCCGTCGAAGCCGCTGATCAAGATGACATCGGCCTGCGCCTTCGCGACGCCTGCGGCAATCGTGCCGACGCCCGCTTCGGAGACGAGCTTGACGTTGATTCTTGCCTGCGGATTCGCATTCTTCAAGTCGAAGATCAGCTCCGCCAAATCTTCAATCGAATAGATGTCGTGGTGCGGCGGCGGCGAAATGAGCTCGACGCCCGGCGTCGATCCCCGCACGGCGGCAATCCATGGGTACACCTTGTGCGCAGGCAACTGACCGCCTTCACCCGGCTTAGCGCCCTGCGCCATCTTGATCTGGATCTCGTTCGCGTTGATCAAATAATGGCTCGTCACGCCGAACCGGCCGGACGCGACCTGCTTGATCGCGCTGGCGCGCCGGTCCCCGTTCGCATCTGGCACATAGCGGGCCGGGTCTTCCCCGCCTTCGCCGGAATTGCTCTTGCCGCCGATGCGATTCATGGCGATCGCGAGCGTCTCGTGCGCTTCCTTGCTGATCGAGCCGAACGACATCGCCCCGGATTTGAACCGGCGCAGGATCATCTCGACCGGCTCTACCTGATCGAGCGGGATAGCTTGGCGCACCGCCGCGAATTGCAGCAATCCGCGCAGCGTGCCGCTGCCGTCCGATTCGCCGTCAAGCGACTGGCTGTATTGCTTGTAGAGACCGTAATCGCCGGTACGGCAAGCCTGCTGCAGCGAATGGATCGCGTGCGGGGAGTACAGGTGCGGCTCCCCGCCGCTGCGCCACTGGAAGTCTTCGCCGGACTCCAACACGGGCGCTTGATCGTCTGCCGCGAACGCCGCCGCATGACGCTGCAGCGTTTCCCCGGCGATCGTCGTCACGCTGATGCCGCCGATGGACGTCGGCGTACGCGTGAAATACTTGTCCACCGTATCCTGCGAAATTCCGATCGCCTCGAAGATTTGCGCCCCGATATAGCTCTGCACCGTGGAGATGCCCATCTTGGCCATCACCTTCAGAATGCCTTTGCCGACGCCGCGCACATATTGTGCGTTCGCTTGTTCCCTGGTGAGTTCGCCCAACCTGCCTTCGCGCTGCATGTGCGCAATGCTCGCGAGCGCCAGGTACGGATTCACGGCGCTGGCGCCGTAGCCGAGCAGCAGCGCGACATGATGGACCTCGCGCGGCTCGGCCGATTCGACGAGCAGGCTCGCCGCCGTCCTTCGGCCGCTGCGGATCAGATGATGATGCAAGCCGGCTACCGCCAGCAGCGCGGGAATCGACGCCCGCCGCGAATTCACGCCGCGGTCGGACAGGACGAGCACGGCGGCGCCTTCGTCGATCGCCTGATCGGCGGCCTGGAACAGCTCGCCCAGCGCCCGCTTCAACCCTTTGCTCCCGGTGGAAGCGGCAAACAGTATCGGCAGCGTGACCGCGCGAAGCCCCGTCTCCCGATTGCCGCGGATGCGCGCCAAATCCTCGTCGGTGATGACCGGAGCCGACAGCCGGATGCGCCGGCAATGTTCAGGTCCCGGCTTCAGCAAGTTTCCTTCCGAACCGATGGTCGTCTCGAGCGATGTGATCATCTCTTCGAGGAAAGCGTCGATCGGCGGATTCGTCACTTGCGCGAACATCTGCTTGAAGTAGCTGTATAGCAGCTGCGGCTTGTCGGACAGCACGGCCAGCGGGCCGTCGTACCCCATGGAGCCGACCGGATCTTCCCCTTGCTCGGCCAGCGGCTTCAGCACCTTGTACAATTCTTCGAACGTATATCCGTAGCAGCGCTGGAGCTGCAACAGCTGCCGTTCGTCCATCGTTTCGGTCCCCTGCGCCGACGGATCGCCCAACCGCGCAAGGTCGATCAACTGCCCGTCCAGCCATTCCCGGTACGGAAGTTCGCCCGCAGCCGTCGCCTTGATCTCTTCATCCGGGATAATCCGGCCCAGCTCCGTGTCGACAAGCAGCATCTGACCCGGGCGAAGCCGATCCTGACGCACGATCCGCTCCGGCGGCACGTCGATGACGCCGACCTCGGACGCGAGAATGACCCGGCCGTCATCGGTCACGCAATACCTCGCCGGGCGCAAACCGTTGCGGTCCAGGCAGGCGCCGACTTGCTTGCCGTCGCTGAACGCGATGGCGGCCGGGCCGTCCCACGGCTCCATCAGGCAGCTGTGATATTCGTAAAACGCCTTCTTCTTTTCGTCCATGAGCGGGTCTTTGGCCCACGGCTCCGGGATCATCATCATGGCAGCATGCGCCAGCGGACGGCCGGACAAGTACAGGAACTCGAGACAATTGTCGAGCATGGACGAATCGCTTCCGCTCGCATCGATGATCGGGCGGATTTTCAGCATGTCCGGGAACTGCTCGCTGCCGCATTTCGTCTCCCGCGCCAGCATCCAGTTTACGTTGCCTTTGATCGTATTGATTTCACCATTGTGAATCGCATAGCGGTTCGGATGCGCCCGTTCCCAACTCGGGAACGTGTTCGTGCTGAACCTGGAATGCACAAGCGCCAATGCCGACGCATAGCGTTCGTCTTGCAAGTCGATGTAGAAGGCCGGCAGTTGGTCCGGCAGCAGCAGCCCCTTGTACACGATCGTGCTGGCAGACATGCTGGCGAAGTAGAACGGAACGCCGCTCCGCTCCGCGATGCTCCCGATCTCGCGCTCCGCGCGCTTGCGGATCACGTACAAATACCGCTCCATCGACCATCCTTCGACTAACGTCGTCTGCGCAAGCGGGGCGATCAGCAGCTGGCGAATCGCCGGCTGCGTGCTTCTTGCGCTGACGCCGAGCACATCGCTCTCCACCGGCACCGTCCGCCAGCCGAGCAAGCGGAACCCTTCCTGCCGGACGATGCGTTCCAGTCTCGCTTCATAGTCCAGCCGAGCCGTCTCATCCGCAGGCAAGAACAGCATTCCGACGCCGTATCCGCCGGCTTCCGGCAATGCCGCGCCTTGCTCCGCGCACCAGCCTGCAAGCAGATCATGGGGAATTTGCGTCAAGATCCCCGCCCCGTCCCCGCTATGAGGATCCGCGCCCTGTCCGCCGCGGTGCGACAGCCGGATCAGCATTTGCAGCGCTTGATCGACCGTGTCATGCGATTTGTTGCCGTTGATATTCACGATAAAACCGATCCCACACATGGTTGACCACCCTCCTTTAGGGCTTCATCATACCTGTGATGCGATCGGTTTCTCCATTTGCTTGTCATATAATTTAACATTACTGATATTTGGCAGACCGTAAAAAAATGTTAATCACCCACGCGTCGAACCGCAGACAGGCGCGTCAGAATGCGTTCATGTATTGCTCTCTCTCCCACGGATGGACTTGCATCCGGAACAAGTTCCACTCGATCTCCTTGGCTTCGACAAAGTGGGCGACGATATGCTCGCCCAGCGCGCTCGTGACGACTTCGTCCTGCTTGAATTCCTCGAGCGCTTCCTCCAGGTTCCCCGGCAAGCTCGGAATTTTGTGCGCTTTGCGCTCGTCTTCGCTCATCGTGTAGATGTTGGAGTTGGTCGGCGAGCTCAGCTTCATATGCCGCTTGATGCCGTCCAGCCCCGATGCGAGCATGGCGGCGAGCGCCAAATACGGATTAGCCGCGGGATCCGGGTTGCGCAACTCGATCCGCGTGCTGAGGCCCCGGCTGGCCGGAATGCGCACGAGCGGGCTGCGGTTCTTGGCTGACCAGGCGACATAACAAGGCGCTTCATAACCGGGCACAAGACGCTTGTACGAATTGACGGTCGGATTCGTGACGGCGGCAAAACCGCGGGCATGGTGCAGCAATCCGGCCAAATATTGCTTTGCCGTATCGCTGAGGCCGAGTTCGTCACGCTCGTCATAGAACGCATTGTCTTTGCCGCGGAACAGCGACTGGTGGCAGTGCATGCCCGACCCGTTGACCCCGAACAGCGGCTTCGGCATAAACGTCGCATGCAGGCCGTGCTCGCGGGCAATATTGCGGACGACCAGCTTGAACGTCTGGATGTTGTCAGCCGCTTCCACCGCGTTGGCATATTTGAAATCGATCTCGTGCTGCCCGGGCGCGACTTCATGGTGCGAGGCTTCGATTTCGAATCCCATGCTTTCCAGCGCCAGCACAATGTCGCGACGGCAATTCTCCCCGAGATCGCTCGGCGCCAGGTCGAAATACCCGCCATTGTCGTTCACTTCCAGCGTCGGCTCGCCGCGCTCGTCCGTCTTGAACAGGAAAAATTCCGGCTCCGGACCTACGTTCATCGAGGTGAAGCCCATCGCTTCCGCTTCCTTCAGCACGCGCTTGAGCATACTGCGCGGATCTCCGTCGAACGGCGTGCCGTCCGGGTTGTACACGTCGCAGATGAGGCGGGCGATCTTGCCGCCGCTGCTGCCGGCCGTCCACGGAAACACCATCCACGTGCCGAGCTCCGGATACAAGTACATATCCGATTCCTCGATGCGCACGAAGCCTTCGATGGAGGAGCCGTCGAACATCATTTTATTTTCGAGTGCTTTGGGCAGCTGACTGACCGGAATTTCCACGTTCTTCACGATGCCGAGCAAGTCGGTGAATTGCAGGCGGATGTAGCGCACGTTCTCCGCTTCCGCCATGCCCAGGATGTCTTGCGCCGTGTAATTTTTCGTTGTCATGTTCATTCCTCCAATGGGTGTTTAAAGTTAGGGACATTTTTTCACAACAGACGCACCCTCGCCATAACAATGTCAGATTTCGTGACACAATTTCTGGTTTTGCTGTATAAAAATTTGTTTGTCACGTTATATAACATTCTTATTTCTCAAATAAAACAGCTTATGTTACGCTGATTTGTAGAAAAATACAGTCGTTCGTACAAATGGCATTTCGTAATGAGACGGGCAATGGAACGGGCGAATGGAGAGGATGCGATAAGGAGGAACGGCGGATGGCTTCTTACAAGGATAAGAAAGTAATCCCGATCGGCACCGTCAGCGAGTTGACGGGATTGTCCGTAAGACAAATCCGCTATTATGAGGAGCGGAAATTGATCGTGCCCGACCGCACGAAAGGCGGAACCCGCAAATATTCGTTCGAAGATGTCGACACGCTCGTGGAAATCGCCAACAAAATGGAAGACGGATTGCAAACGTACGAAATTCGCAAGCTGCGCGAGAAGGAAGCGCTCGCGCTCGACAAGCAGAAGATGCGCGAGGAAATGATCAAAGGCCAGTTAAACGTTCAGTTTCATCGTCACACTTTACCTCCCCGTTGATAGATAATCTCCCCTCGAATCAAACAGTTCGTCATAAAATATGACAAAATGATTGCCGCACACTCCCATTTGCTCGTAATATCCTTCTAATTCCTGATTCGAACGTCAGGAAATCTACCGAAGGAGTTGGAGCAAATGGGAAACACCACGATTGGATTAGACGCACTATGGGTCATGATGGCAGCCGTGCTGGTGCTGATGATGCAAGCCGGCTTCGTGCTGCTCGAGACGGGATCGACACGCATGAAGAACGCTGGGCATATTGCTGTAAAAACGATCTTTACCGTAGGACTGAGCTCCATCATCTTTTGGTTCGTCGGCTATGGCTTGATCTTCGGAGGCGAAGGCAACGCCTTGTTCGGCTGGGGCGATTTCCTGTATCGCCCGCTGTCAACCGAGTTTGCGCCTTCATCCGTCTTCTTCCTCTTTCAACTGGCTTTCCTGGCCGTGTCGCTGGCCATAGCTTGGGGCGGATTCGCCGAGCGGGCGAAGCTGTCCGCTTACGTGCTGTTTACGGTGTTGTTCTCCGCGCTGGTCTATCCGGTCATCGCCCACTGGATCTGGGGCGGGGGATGGCTGGCTGAACACGGCAAACAAGATTTCGCTGGATCGACGGTCGTGCATTTGACCGGAGCGATGGCCGCCCTGGCGGCAACCCTGCTGTTGAAGCCGCGGACAGGGAAATACGGCCTTGACGGCAAGCCGAACGTCATGCCCGGTCACAACCAAGTGTTCACGACGCTCGGCGTGCTGATTCTGTGGGTCGGCTGGTTCGGATTCAATGCGGGCAGCACGCTCGCGGTCGGCGACGGATTTTTCGGATTCATCGCGGTCAACACGCAGCTGGCAGCCGGCGCTGCGGCAGTCGCGGCGATGGCGGTATCCTGGCTGTGGACCGGCAAAGCCGATATCCCTTCGATTCTGAACGGCATGCTGGCAGGACTCGTCGCCATTACCGCCTCCTGCGCCTTTGTGGAGCCGTGGGCCGCCATCGTCATCGGCCTTGTTGCAGGCGTGCTCGTCGTCGCCACCGCCAGGTGGCTGGAGCGGCGGAGAATCGACGATCCGATCAGCGCCTTGTCCGTCCATGGCGCCGCAGGCATCTGGGGAACCTTGTCGACCGGCTTCCTGGCGACGCCGGAGCTCGCGGAGAAAGTCGGCGTCGGTCAAGGCGGCCTGTTCTATACGGGAAGCTTCGACCAATTATGGGTGCAACTATACGGAGTGGCTACGTCCGGCTTATACGCATTCGCCGCCTCCTTCATCTTGTTGTATGTCATGAAGAAATGGATCGGGCTGCGCGTCTCCAAGGAAGAAGAGCTCGTCGGCCTCGATCTGAGCGAACACGGCAGCCTCGGTTACTCCGAACAGCTGGCAGGCGCTCCTGCCTTGAGCAAAGGAGAGGATTCGGAATGTGCGGAATCGCAGGTTGGATTGATTGGCGCAAAGAAGCGGAGGATTACGCAGTTGACCTGAAGGCCATGACGCGGACGCTGGCCGACCGGGGGCCGGACGATTCCGGCGTCTGGACGGACGGCCCGTGCGCGCTGGGGCATACGAGGCTGAGCGTCATGGATCCGGCGAACGGCAAGCAGCCGATGCTGCGGCGCGTCGGATCGCGGACGTTCGCGATTACGTACAACGGGGAATTGTACAATGCGAGCGAGCTGCGCAAGCGGCTGCGGCACCTCGGCTGGGACTTCCAGACGAGCTGCGATACCGAGGTGCTGCTCGTCTCCTATATCGAGTGGGGAGAAGATTGCTTGTCCCGCCTGAACGGCATCTTCGCCTTCGCCGTATGGGACGGTGCCGCGCAGACGCTCTTCCTGGCCCGGGACCGGCTCGGCGTCAAGCCGTTGTTCTATGCACACAGGGGCGAAGAACTGCTGTTCGCGTCGGAGCCCAAGGCGATCCTCGCGCATCCGGGCTTCCCGTCAGAAGTCGATGCCGAAGGGCTTGCGGAAATATTCGCGCTCAGCCCCGCGCGCACGCCGGGACATGGCGTATACCGCGGCATGCGGGAGTTGAAGCCGGGGCATGCCATGCGCTTCGGCCGCTCCGGGCTCGCGGGGCCAACCCCGTATTGGCGGCTTGAGAGCCGCCCGCACGAGGACAACGCAGAGGCAACCGCCCTGCGTATACGCGAATTGCTCGATGACACGGTGACGCGTCAGCTCATCTCCGACGTGCCGATCTGCACGATGCTGTCCGGCGGCGTCGATTCCTCGGCGCTCACGGCGTTCGCCGTCCGGCAGCTGCAGCAGGCCGGGGGCGGCACGCTGCATACGTTCTCCGTCGATTACGTCGACAACGACAAGCATTTTCAGGCCAGCGCCTTCCAGCCCAATGCCGATGCGCCATGGATCGAGCGCATGTCCGATTACTTGGGCACGCATCATCACAACATCACGTTCGATACCCCGGATTTGATCGAAGCCTTGCATCGCTCCGTGCTCGCCCGCGACTTGCCCGGCATGGCCGACATCGACGGCTCGCTTTACCTGTTCTGCCGGGAAATCAAACAGCACGCCACGGTGTCGATCTCCGGCGAAGCCGCCGACGAGATATTCGGCGGCTACCCTTGGTTTCATCGGCCGGATATGCTGGGCGCGGACACGTTCCCGTGGTCGCTCCATACCGCGGCACGGGCCGGCCTGCTCGCGCGCGATCTCGCGGCGGAGATTCAGCCGGAGGCATACGCAGACCGCCGCTACCGGGAAGCGCTGGCGGAAGTCCCGCACCCGGGCGGCGAATCGCCGCAGGAGCGACGCATGCGGGAAATGTCTTACCTGAATATCACCCGCTTCATGCCGACGCTGCTGGATCGCAAAGACCGAATGAGCATGGCCAGCGGTCTGGAGGTGCGCGTGCCTTTCTGCGACCATCGGCTCGTCGAATACGTATGGAACATCCCCTGGCCGATCAAGATGACAGGCGATCGGGAGAAAGGCATCCTCCGCCAAGCACTCCGGGACGTACTGCCGGACGATGTGCTGTTCCGCAAGAAGAGCCCCTATCCGAAGACGCACAACCCGAATTATTTAGCAGCCGTGCAATCCGCCATTCAGAACATTCTACACGACGACGCTTCGCCTCTCCTGCCGTTGATCGATCGCGAGAGGGTCGGGCAATTGGCCGCCTCCGCCTCCGCGAATGCCGGTCCGGGCACGCCCTGGTTCGGCCAGCTCATGGGCGATGCGCAGATGCTCGCTTATCTGGTGCAAGTCGACACGTGGCTGCGGGAATATCGCGTGTCGATCCGTTAGTCGGATTCAACCATCGGTTCCTCGATTGCCGCCCGAGTGCGGTTGACCGCCCGAATCCGCGCCGGATCGAATTTCGCTTTGCGTTCGAACGTATATAAGCCGTTGACCTCTTGCTCAATGTCGTAGAGCTGTGTATAACAAAATCCGCAAATTCGCGGGTGTTCCAGCAGCACCTTGGTGAGCCCTTCATATCGGATTAGGAATTCTTCTTCCGACTGCGGACGGTTGCCATAGCCCCAGCCTTTATCGTCGCTCTGCTGGCCGGGGTTCCACCAGATGCCGCCGTATTCGCTGACGAAATAAGGCTGACCTCCGTATTTCTGCCGATTCGGATGCGTTTCATGAACTTCTCCCCCAGTGATCATCGGCGCAAACTTGCGCCTGAACGCATCCGGATCCTGCTCGTAATCGTGAATATCGTAAATATCCGTCACGACATGGATGTAGCCGCTCGTATCGATGACCGGACGAGTCGGATCGAACATCTTGGATACGCGGTACACGATTCGCAGCACCTCTTCATCCTGCCGCTCCGGGTTGTTCCACGGCTCGGTCTCGTTGAATGGGCACCAGCCAACGAGCGCCGGGCTGTTGAAGTCCCGCTTCATCGCCTCCATCCACTCGGGAAGAAACACTTCCACGCCCGTCGCATCGGCAATCGAAAGGCCGGTATGGGCATGTTCGCCCCACACGAGAAATCCCAGTCGGTCGGCCCAGTACAAATACCTGGCTTCGAACACCTTCTGATGGGCGCGTGCGCCATTGAAGCCCATCTCCATCGCTAATTCGATATCCCTGCGCAATTCGTCGTCCGTTGGCGCCGTATAGACGCCGTCCGGGTAATAGCCCTGATCGAGGACAAGCCTTTGAAAGACCGGCGCGCCGTTCACCCGGATTACCGTGTCATCCCATGTGACGGTTCGAAGGCCGAAATAGCTGTCGATTTCATCCGCTTCTTCCCCATCGCCGCTAAGTCGCAATTTCAAATCGTACAGTGCCGGATTGCCCGGTTCCCACAAATGGGCCTCCGTCAGATGAAGCGTCATTCTTGCCATTTGCCCGGTTACGACAACTTGTCCGCTTCCAACCTGTTTGCCGTCAAAGTAAGCTTCCACGGACAGTAGACGAGCCGCGGAACCGATCCCTCTGCACTCTGCTTCCAGATGAACGCACGCATTGCCGGGATCGGGAATGACGCGGAAATCGGAAATGTATCGCTGCGGAACCCGCTCCAGCCATACCGTCTGCCAGATGCCCGTCGTCCGCGTGTATTCGCATTCGAAGGAATGATACCGGATCGATTGCTTGCCCTTGGGCTGGCGTCGGGATCGCGTATCGTCCCGCGCATGAACTGTGATGACATTAGCTCCGACGCGCAACAATGACGTAATATCGAAACTGAACGACGTATATCCGCCGCGGTGGGTGCCGGCAGATCGGCCATTCACCCATATTTCCGCCTCGTAATCCACCGCCCCGAAATGAAGCAACACGCAACCGCCGCCCCAATGGTCCGGAATTTCCACCGTGCGCCGATACCATACGGATGTCATGAAATCCTTATGATGCACGCCGGAAAGGCGGCTCTCCGGGCAGAACGGGACGATAATGCGGCCTTCCAGCCGGTCCGCCTGCATAAGACCACGATCTTTGCCGCTGTTGCCGTGGTCGATCTCAAATTCCCATTCCCCGTTCAAATTCAACCATTCCCCGCGAACCATTTGCGGCCGGGGATATTCGGGGCGCGGCACGACCTCGGCAACCCGCTGTTCAACTGACATAACCATCCTCCGTCCGGAAGGAAGAAACCGGGAGATTGCCTCTCCCGGCTTCTTGCTTCGCTAAATTACGACTTCAAGTTCGCATTCACTTCTTCGATCACGTCGCCGACTTTTTTTATCTGCTTCTCTACCCAATCATTGAACATTTCGGCGACGTCGCCTTTGCCCATCACGATTTTAACATATTCCTCATTGTACAGCGCATTCATATCCGGCATTTTGGCCAGCTTGGGCGAAGACATGAACTGGATTTGCAAATTCGGATCAATCCGAGTCGTCTCGCTTCTGACCAGATTGAAGTAGTCGTTGGACATCTTCCTTACTTCCGGCGCGTACACCGGATTCAGGAAGTTCGCCCAAGTATTCCACGACAGATAGGCCCCTCCGAACCAGGAACTCGGGTACGCTTCATGCAAATCTTTCTGCTTGCCGGAGCCCGAATCCCTTGGCAGCAGGCTATCCACGTCGTCGGATTGCTCCAGGCTCGTTATTTCAGTACCGCTCTTGGATTTGAAGTCTTTGCCTTGCTTGCCGTATACGGACAGCACTTGCCCTTCCGGGCTGCCAAGGAAGTCCAGAATCGCCAGGATTCGTTCCAGCTTGGCGTCCGATACTTTGCTCGAAATGCCCGTGTAAGAGAAATAATTCAGCGTTGCCGGGAAATACCGGTTGCCATCGGCCGCTTTCGGCGGAAGAGACAACTGGATGAAATCCATCGGCGATACTTGTCCCATATCCGGCGTAACTTGCTGATAGAGCATGCCCGGATCGCCGTTTGCTTCGATGACAGCCAATCTGCCTTGCTGGAACAGCTTTCTCTCATCGAATACTTTGCGGGTGGCGAAGTCCCTATCCATGAGGCCTTCTTCGAACAGCTTTCGCGAGAACTTCAATTCTTCGATATGATTTTGGGACAGCGCAGACGGAATCCATTTGCCGCCTTCTTCGATCCATCTGTTATCGGCATGCATGAACGGCAATCGCAGAAGCAAGCTGCTTCCTTTGATGCCGATCGTGTTTCCTTTCCCGCCGTAATCTTCGGTGACGGCTTTCTTCAGAAAATCATACCAGCCATCCAGCGTATCGGGCGGCGCGCTCAGGCCGGCTTTCTCCAGGAAGTCTTTCCTTACGTAGATGGCGCCAAGCGCAACCGCTTGCGAAGCATCCGTGAAATGGGAACGCGGTATGCTGTAAATGTTGCCGTCAACGGTGAGAGCTTGCAACACGTTCGGAGAAATCGTCTGTTTGATGTTCGGATATTGGTCCAGCATGTCCAACGGAATCGGCTTGAACAGTCCTTGCTTGACCCATTCCATGTAATTCTCGTCATGCACGAACATGTCTGGCAAGTTCCCCGACGCCGCCCACAGCCGGGTTTTATCCAACCAATCGTCCCAAGTGACGGCCACCGGCTTGAACGTGACATTAAACTTCTCGCCAAGCTCCTTCAGCCAAGTATCTTCAGGCGATTGCTCCCACTGACCGGCATCCCATTGAGAAACCGTAATCTCCAAATGTTCCTGCGGTGCCTGAGCCGGGGGAGCTTCGCTTGCTTTGGCGGAAGAACCAGGCGAAGTCGATGCGGATGCCTTCGGGCTTGCTTGCTCTTCTTTTCCTCCCTTACTGCAACCCGCGGCGACGACGGAGATCGCCAGCAGCGAGACTAACAGCAGCGTCATGCTCTTCTTGCTGCGCATACAGATCCTCCCTTTATGCATGTTTTGTATTATACCGGCCCTGCAGTAGCCGGGTATAACCGGATGGAATCAAGATTTGATCGCGCCAAGCAGCATACCTTTGGCAAAGTGCTTCTGTAAAAACGGGTAGACGAACATAATCGGAACGGTCGCGATCACGATCGTCGCCGACTTGACCGCTCCATTGAACACTTGCCGGTGAGCCAGGTCGCCAAGCTCCTGCGTTGTCGTGTTCTCCAGCGTTACCACGATGTCGCGAAGCACCAGTTGAAGCGTAAAGAGGCTGCTGTCCCTCATGAACAGCATCGCATTGAACCATTCATTCCAACGGTCGACCGCGTAGAACAGCGAGAAGGTGGCGATGACCGGCATCGATACCGGAATGGCAATCCGGAACAAGATCTGAAGATCGTTGGCGCCGTCGATCTTCGCCGATTCTTCCAATCCGGCCGGCAGCGTATTGAAGAAATTTTTCATCACGATCAGGTAGAACGTATTGATGCCGACCGGCAAAATCAGCGCCCACAGCGTATTGGACAGATGAAGCGTATTCGCTACGATCAGATAGAACGGAATGAGCCCGCCGCCGAAAAACATCGTGACGATGACCAGATTCAGCGCGAAGTTGCGGCCCGGAAACGATTTGGATAGCCCGTAAGCCAGCGCCGTTGTCAGCAGCATATTGTAGGCGACACCGCCGATCGTAATGATCAGCGTATTTTTGAGCCCGGTCATGAACAGCGTCTTCGTAAATACGAAGATATAGGCGTCCCATTGCAGCGTCTTCGGATACAGCAGCGCGGAATCCAGGTAATCGTTGAAATTGGAGAAGGAAACGATTACGACGTAGTAAAAAGGAAAGATCGTGCCGATGGCGATCAACGTAAGCAGCAAGTAATTGAATACGGTAAACAAATCCGGTCTCTTCATCCGCTCACCTCCAAATGCCCGATTGTCCGAACAGCCTGACGATCCGATCCGCCATGAGCAGCAGGAACAGGTTCACGACCGATTTGAACAGCCCCGCTGCCGCGCTGAGACTAAAGCTGGCTGAACTGCTGAAGCTCATGCGATACACGTACGTGTCGATAATGTCGGCCACGTCAAGCACGTTGGGATTGTACATGTTGAAAATCTGATCGAAACCGGCATTCATGGAATTTCCCACATTAAGGATGAGAAGGATCGCAATAACCGGAATGATGCCGGGCAGCACGATGTGCCATATGCGCTGGAACCTGCCGGCACCGTCGACGGTCGCTGCTTCATACACTTCCGGATTCAGTCCCGCAATCGCCGCCAGATAGATGATCGTGCTCCACCCCATCGTTTTCCATAAGTCCGTCAAAAAGATGACCGGGATGAATACGGACGGGTCCGTGAAGAAAGCGACCGGCTCCAGTCCGAATGACTTAAGCAACTTGTTGACGATACCGTCCGAAGACAGGAAGTTGAAAAAGATGCCGAACGCGACGACCCAGGAAATAAAATGCGGGAACGTGAACACCGTCTGATAGAAGCGCTTGAGCTTCTCCCTTCCCAGCTCGCTTAACAGAATCGCCACGACGATCGGCACCGGGAATTCGAACACGAGACGCCCCAAGCTGATCAACACCGTATTGCGCACGGCGATCCAAAAGTCGTCATAGAAGAGCATTTCCCGGAATACCCCGAATCCCGACCATTCGCTTCCCCAGATACCTTGCGAATACGTGTAATCCTTGAAGGCGATCTGAATCCCGTACATCGGCAAGTAACTGAAAACCAGATAGTAGACCAGCCCGGGCAATACCATCAGCCATAAATATTTATAGGTTCGAAAAGCTTTGGCGAATCGATGTCCCATGCTTCCTTCCGGCGCTGCTGCCGATTTGCTCATAATAGCGCTCCTTTCTGCCGATCGCCGCCTATGTCTTCAGACGTTCATGGCCCCATATTGTCGGGGAACTCCCCAACGCCTGCCTGTATGCGTGACGCCAGTAATGCACGTCCTGAGGGCGAATGATCGGCATGTTCTGCCTGCACTCCCGCGGAGGCAATGGCTTGAATGGACGATGAGGCTCCGTCTGGTACCAATACGCCACGGTCGACAGGTCCATCGTCAGATTGTTGTTATGGCCGTGTTCGATGCTGGCGCGCAGCGATCGGGAGAAATGGATCGGATCTTCGAGAAAGAAACGATAACAGTGCGTGCGGCCCATCCATCCTAGCGAATTCGGCACTTTCGCGTATCCGAAGTAAGGATGGAGGTAAACTTCGTTCGGGCACCACGCCGCATTGAAGAAATCTTCCGTTCCTGTGCCGTGCATCGAACCCGGCCAGTCTTCGCCATCGATCATCCACATGTCGTCGCCCTCTCCATACCAGACCGGGCCCGGATTGTCCACGTAGTATTGTATCCCGACGAATTTGCCTTTGCCAGCCAGATCGGCGAACAAATAATTATGCTGATCTGTCGTATTGTTGCCGGGAGGTGCGACAATTCCCCACTCCGTCTCTCCCTCAGAAGGATGAACGCCAGTTAGCTCCCGATTCCACCAGGCATGGAAGCGGCCCGCATCTTCCGGAATTTCGTCGCGCTCCTCATAATCGATATAGAAGTAGAAGCTGTCGATGTCCTTCCCGGATTGATTCTCCAATTCGATTCTTGCGCCGCCCGCGAATGGCATCGGGAAGTAGCAATTGAGCGACTTGCCTTCGCTGGGAGAAGCCGCGATCGGCAGAGACGCGAAGTTGTATTCTTCCCCCCATCCTTGTCCGAAGAAGTCGCCAAGCGGCGATTCCACGCTCGGATGCTCTTCCCCGTCCCAATACATGCGGATGACGGCATTGCGGCGGATCATCGGGTCGGAAGCGCTCAAGGTGATCCAGATGTGCTTGATGCACCCTGCTCCCTCTATGTCAGCCAACTTGGCCGTATCTCCCGAACCGATGCGGATATAATCATGATTGTTTCCGGACCGATCGTAACTGGACAGACGTTTGGTTCGTATCCGATCCGGCAATTGAAAGATCGACTCGAGCGATGTCATGAACTGCACCCTTCCAAATATCAATTTTAATCAGATTGGCTTTTACAGTAATCATTTTATCACTTATAATATCAATATTATTTACTTGGAATTCGTGAATATTTAATCCAGATTATACTCATCATTTTATGCTCGCATGATCGTAAGGAGGTCAAGTTCATGTATTTGGAAGCGTTGTCTCCCTATATTCGCGAAGCCATGGATTATACCGTCCCTCCGAATTGGGCACTCAAGGAAAGAGTGATCTTTGATTATGAATTGATGCTCGTCAAGGAGGGGGAGGTCATCGTCACTGTGGAAGATGCCGACTACCATTGCGTACCCGGAGATTTGTTCCTGATTAAACCACGGCAGAGACATCGGATGATATTGGCGACCGACGTTCTTCTTCGTCATCCGCATATCCATTTCGATCTGATTTATCGCCAGGACAGTCCGAATGTAAAAGTGTCTTTCAAACCGCTGAATGAAATCTCGGAGGCTGAACAAACCTGGTTCCGGGAAGACATCTGTTCCGGTCCTCCGAATGCGCTTCCGAACCACATACGCCTGAAAAACCCGTCTACTGCAGAGCGTTTGATGTTCGACATCATCCGTGAATTCGAGCAGAAGCTGCCGTTCCATGAACAGACGTGCAGCGGAATATTTACGCAATTGTGGGCGCATCTAATGAGGGAGCTTCATTGGAATCAACATGATCATGTGTTGACGCACTGGGAGGTATTAAATGAAGTCAGAAACTATCTGAACCAACATTTGCAGGACGAAGTTTCCCTGGATCAATTAGCCAGTCTGGCTCGATTCAGCAAAGCTTATTTGATCCGCATGTTCAAGGCCGCCTTCGGGACGACACCATCCAAATATCACCAGTTAATGCGAATAGAAAAAGCCCGTGAGCTCATTCAATTCACCGATATACCGCTCACTCGAATCGCGGAAATGTGCGGTTATCAGAGCATTCACGCTTTCAGCCTGACATTCAAAAAAACGGAAGGCGTCAAACCTTCGTTCTATCGTCGCAAAGGAGGAAATCTGTGAGGAGCAGGACATACAAAAACCGGCAGGCCGTTGGCGCAACTGCCAACGATCTGCCGGAAAAAAGAGGGGCGGCGCCTAGTTCTTCGTTACGCGAATATCGTCCATCCGCATCCAAGTATCGACGTCGTGTGCCCAGAAGCCTGCATAAATTTCGACGCTGTGTCGATTGCCCGTGTTGAACGTGACGGACTGCTCGGCGTAACTTCCGTAGGCTTGCGTCAAATGCACTTCGTTCAGGATCGGACCGTTGCCTGCCGCGCGCGCGCCGAAATAGCCGTCGCCGTGGCTCGCGGACGTCCGGATCCAGCCGGTCAGCGTATAGCTGCTGTTGGGCTCTACGGCGATCTCCTGCTTGAGCGCGTTCCAGCCGGACGTATTGCGCGCCCAGGCGTTGTTCGAACCCGTATGCGCGAATCCGAGATTGCGATCGATGCCCGCATTGCCGTTGGCGTACCAAGGAGACGTCGGCGTCGAAGACGGCTGCTGCTCGAAGCCGGATTGGCCGACAAGTTGGGGGCCTCGCACCAGGCTGACGTCGTCCAGTTGAATCCAGGTGTCGCCGTCCGCCCACATGCCGGCGTAAATTTCCAACACGGCATTGGCGCCGGAATTGAAGTTGACCGTGATCTCCGTGTAATTCGGCAGAGAGGCAAAGTGCGATTCGCCGGCGATCGGTCCGTTGCCCGGCCCTCTCGCGCCGAAGTACCCGGCCGTATTGTTGCCGGACGTGCGGATCCAGCCCTTCAACGTATAGTCGGTATACGGCTGCACCGCCACGCTCTGCTTCAAGGCGTTCCAGCCGCTGTTATAGCGGACGAACCCGTTGTCCTGCCCGGTTCGGGCCTGACCGGCATTGCGATCGACGCCCGCATTCCCTGTCGCATACCAGGGCGCCATATAAGTCGTCGCCGCCTGCGTCTCGAAGCCCGGCTCCGAAATCAGGTTGCTGCCGAAGGAATCGGAAGTGAGCGTCGTCTTCATCAGGAACGTATTGTAAGGCCCCCATTCCGACATAACGAAATATAAATCCGTTCCGCCGCTCGACCAGGGATGCATGAACGACCCGTACATACCCGGATAGTCGCTGCCTCTCAGAATGATCTTCTCTCCGCTCCACGGACCGGTCGGCGTTGCCGCATCCCGCATGACGAGCGCTTCGGTATACGGATTCAGGTAGGTCATGATGAAGCGGTTGAAATAGGTGTTGTACATGACGGACATCTCGCCCGCAATGCCGATCGCCACCGGCGCGGCGGCCGCTTCCGACGCGTTCCAGCCAAGGCCGTCCCAATAGCGGTAGGACCCGATGCTCAGCATATCGCCTTCCGGCACGCGGGCCAGATAGACACTGCCGTAGCGGCCGTTCGACGTCGCATACATGTAGACGAATCCGCCGTCCTTCACGAATGCGGCCATCTGGAATTTGCTGCTCCAGTTCGCATTGTTCTGCCAGCGGGCCGTCGGATGCTTCGTCCACGTCTGTCCGTCATCGTCCGAATAAGCGATACCCGCGTAGTTCGTATACCATTTGCCGGGATCGCCCCAATGGTTCACGGACATATAATGGATATAATGCCGGCTGCCTACCGTGACGCCCGCTGTCGGAATGACGGTTATTTCATCGTTGTTTATTTTTTTGGACGCCAGAATTTCCTTGGCATGTCCAGGCGTGTCTTGAATCATCGTCGAGAATGTCATGCCATCCGACAAGTTTGTATCCGAGGATTTAGCGAGCACGTTGCTGCGCCAGCCGCTGCCGCAGCCGCCGTCGCCGCACCAGCCCGGGCCGAACGTATCCCCGAAAAGAACGAATACTTCACCTCCTCCCTTGTCCCACATAATGCCCAGATCCGTTCCTTCCACCTGGTACTGGCTGTGCGTCTGGTTCGGATTCGGAATCGTCTCCCCGCTCTTCGTCGCCCCCGTGACGCGGGCAATCTTGACGACATTCGTCGGCGTTACGGCGGATGCCATGCCCAAGAAGACGGTCATGCCCGCCAGCAGCATCGACACCGCGAGCGAGCCCCATGCCCATTTCCGCTTCAACATCCTCTTCACCCCTTGATTCCGGAATTGACGATCGACTGCACGTAATACTTCTGCAAGAACATAAACAGAAGCAGGATCGGCAATGAGGCGATCGTATCGGCTGCGAGAATTTTGCCCCACTCCGTCGCTTCCAGGTTCGTGAAAGTGGCGATGGCCACCTGCAGCATCTGCTTGGTGCTGTCATTAATGACGACGAGCGGCCACAAGTAGGCGTCCCACTGCCCGAGAAACATAATCAGCCCGACCGTGATAAGCGCGGGGACGGAGGAAGGAACGACGATGCGGGCATAGACGCCGAACCAGGAAGCCCCGTCGATGCGCGCCGCCTCCAGCAAATCCCGCGGCACCTCCGCGAAAAACTGCACAAGCAGGAAGATGCTGAATACCGAGATGATCGCCGGCACAATCAGCGCCTGGAACGAATCGAGCCAGCCGAAGTCGTGAATGAGCATATAGGTCGGCACCATCGTCACTTCTCCGGGAATGACGAGCGCCGACAAGAACACGGCGAAGACGACGTTGCGGCCGCGAAACTTCAGCTTGGAGAAGGCGAAAGCCGCCATCGAATTGAACCATAGCGCCAGCAGCGTGACGACGACCGCCACAAACAGCGTGTTCTGGATATACAGCCCGAACGGCTTGCTGTCATCGGTGAACAGCGCGCGATAGTTATCCAGCGTCCACTCTACCGGAACAAGCAAATGCCATTCCAGCGACACATATTGAAACAGCTCGTTTCGTGGCCTGAGCGAGCCAAGCATCATCCAGACGATCGGCAACAGGCAGACGAGGGCGATGACGATCATGAGGAGCCATCTGAGCAACGTACCGATTCGCAATTTGTTCATGACCGCCGCCTCCTAATATTCCACATCGGATTTCAGCACCCGGAGCTGGACGATCGAGATGATCATGACGATCACGAACAGAAGGAACGCCGCGGCGGCTCCGTATCCGAGCTGCATTTGCAGGAAGGCCGTTTTGTAAATGAAATAGACGGCCGTCGTAGTGGAGTCTCCCGGCCCGCCGCCGGTCATGATGAAGACGGGGCCGGATATTTTGATCGCGTCCATCGTCGTAATGATGATCACGAACGCCATCGTTCGGCGAAGCAGCGGCAGCGTAATGCGGAAAAACTGCTGCGTCCTGGTCGCGCCGTCCACCTCCGCCGCTTCATACAGGTCGACAGGAATGCCATTGAGGCCGGCAATGAAGACGATCATGAAAAAACCGGCGGCTTTCCACATGCCGAGCAGCATGATGCCGTACATGGCGGCGCTCGGGTCGGACAAGAAGGCGACAGGCGGTATGCCGAGCGTATGGAGAATGCTGTTGAGCAGGCCGTAATCCTTGTTGTATACGAGCTTGAACAGCGTCGAAGCCACGCCCATCGCGATGACGACCGGCAGAAAATAACTCGTGCGGAACAAGCCGGACAGCCATCGTTTCCGATAGACGAGCAGCGCCATCGCGAGCGCGATGATCGTCTGCACCGGGATGACGACGACGGCAAAATGAAACGAATGAACAAGGCTGTTCAAAAACTTCGGATCGACGAGCAAATCCTTGTAGTTGCGAAATCCGATAAACTCGGAGACCGGATTGATCAGGCTGTGCTCCTTCAGGCTGATGATGAACGCATTGATCATCGGGTAGAACGTGAACAGCGCCAGGCTGATGACCGCCGGCATAATGAAATAGAGCGCCGCCCGCTCTTCCTGCCTGCCGATGGACGTATCGCTTTTCATCTCACGCGCCCCTTCCCGGATGTGAATTCAGAAAAGAGAGAGCGTCCAAGGCTCTCCCTTCTCCGGCGCCGGATTAGCGGTACTTCTGCAATTCCTTGTCGATCGTATTCACCGCTTCCGTCAGCGCCTCGTCCAGATTGCGGTTCGCCGCGCCCAGATCGACGAACAGCTTCGACACCGATGTCGTCACGACCGGGTACGCCGGCGTTACCGGGCGCGGGTGCGCGAACTTGCTCGATTGTTCGACGAAGATGTTCATCGGATATTGCGTCAGCTCCGGGAAAGCCTCGGCTGTAGACAAGCGAGCCGGGAGATTCTTCGTTTCCTGGTACCACACTTTGGCGCCCTCGACACCCGTCACCCAATTGACGAATTTCCACGCTTCGTCCGGATGCTTGGATGCCTTGGCGATGCCCATGTTCCAGCTCCCGTTCGGCGTCACCTGCTTGGCGTCCCGCCACAGCGGCGCGATATCCCAATCCTCGCCCAGCTTGAACTCGGGATGCGTCGAAGTGATGCCCGAAATCGCCCAAGGTCCGTTGACGATGATCCCCACTTTTCCGGTCTCGAACGGCTCCGGCGGCAATTCCTTGGCCGCTACTTTGTGCACATTGTAGAGCGAAGAGAAAAATTCAAGCCCTTTGCGCGATTCCGGAGAATCGAGGAAGCCTTTGACCTGCGTGCCGTCCGGGCTCAGGATTTCGCCGCCCGCCTGCCAGATGAACGGCATCTTGACGAATGTAGAGCCTTCGTCGATGCCGAGTCCCCACGCCGGATCGATGCCGTATATTTTGTTTTTCGGATCATTGATTTTCGTTGCTGCGTCCAGTACTTGCTCCCAAGTCCACGGCTGCGAAGGATCTTTGGACGGAAGCGCGACGCCATTTTTCTCGAACAGCTTCTTGTTGTAGAACATTCCGATGCTCGCGTCGTTCTGAGGCGCTGCGTACACATGGCCGTTGTACGTCAGACTTTGCAGCACCGGCGGCGCGATATCGTCTTTGTTGCCGTCCGCATCCAAGTAATCATCCAGCGACAGCAAGGCGTCTTGATGGGCGTACGCCGCGAGGTTCGGTCCGTCGATTCCCATAATATCCGGCGGATTGCCTGCGCCAAGCGCGGTCCTCAGCTTCGTTTCATAATCGCCGTAGGGGATGGCTTCCATTTTGACCTTAATGCCGGGGTTCGCTTCCTCGAACGTTTGAATTAATTTTTTCAGCGTATCGATCTCCGGTTTGAAATCATGACGCCAATAGACGATCTCCACCTGCTTGCCATCGCTCGCTTTCGAATTGTCGGCAGATTTGCTGGCGCTCGGTTCGCCTCCTGAACCGGATGAAGCGCCGTTCGATTTGCCGGAGGAACACGCCGCCAGCACACTGACGATCATGCATATCGCCAGCAGCAACACCGAGGCTTTCTTCTTTGTCCACATACGATCCCGCCCTTTGATAGGAAGTTGAAATCGATTGCATATTTACTGTATCACGTCAACGTCCCGGCGGGCTTTCATCCTCTTTGGCACCGGGCATGCAATTTTTTTAGATCATTCGCCTGCCTAATCCGCATGCAGGAAAGGCTTGCGATATTCGCTCGGGCCGAGCCCGTATTGGCCTTTGAACACACTGCTGAAATAGGCTTGACTGGAGAATCCCGTCAATTGGGCGACATCCGCTATTTTCAAATGCGGCTCCTTCAGAAGTTCGCAGGCGTGCTTCAGACGGACCGTCTGCAAGTACTCGCTGAAGGTGCTCCCGGTCGTGCGCTTGAACAAGTCGGATAAATAAGCCGCATTGTAATGGTACCGCTCGGCCAGCGCCGCCAGAGACAACTCGTCCGCATAGTGCTCGCAGATATATTTGCGGATCGCCGCAATCGGATCTTCCTTGCCGTTCATCTTCTGCTGCTGCAAGGAAGCGATCACCTGCCGCGACACGTCCCGAATGCTGCCTGCAATCCGTTCGACCGTGTCATAACTCCATGTCGTATTGATATAGGGCCAGAGCATCGTTTGCAAATTCGGTTCTTTCAAATCGTGTTTGTGCATCCATTCGTCCAACGCCAGGCATAGCTGCACCAGAAAGAAGGAGAACGATTGCACGGACGATTGCCGGCCGATCAGCGCAATTTCCTCCAATGCCTGCATCGATTGCGGTTCGTTCATTTGATCTACGGCATAGATGAACTTCCGGATGACGGCGTTCGGCATGTTCTCGCCTTCCTCCCGGTCGTCATCGTAGATCGTCTGCGACACCGGTTCGGGCTTGCTCCGGCTTAACGACAACAGGCTCGACTCCATCCCTTCTTTCCAGCCCCGGATCCCTTGCACCGGGTGGCTGACGCCGATGACGAGCTCCAGCCGCAAGCAGTCCGCCGTCTTCGCCCTAAGCTCATGCAGGAATCGATGCAGCCCTTGCCGCCCAGCCTCGCCTGAATTTGAAATCCCGTCCTGACGGACGATAAAATGCACTTTGTCCGTCTGGCTCGGATCGCGCAGGATCGCGACATCGGGATCCCATTGCGAAGCGATCTCCAGCATGAGCAAGTGGAAGGCGTCTTTGAAGGAGGAGCCCGGCGAAGAGGAACCGACAAGCCTGGCGGGAGGAACGCGCATTTCCGCCGTCACGAATCGGAAGCCTGTTTGCGGTTCGGCCCAATCCGACATGCCGTAGAGATGGAGCAGTTCCTTGGCCTCGATTAACGAGACCGGTTCCTGCATAATTTTCAGCAATACGGACTCCCGCTGCTCGTCCAGTTCCTTCTTCATTCTCCCCAGCATGGCGATCAATTCGTCCTTGAGCACCGGCTTGAGCAAATAATCCTTGGCGCCTTGCCTGATCGCCGTCTGAATCAATGGGAAATCGGAATAGGCAGACAGGACGGCCGTTCGTGTCCGCGGATGATGCAGCGCGCATTGCTGCAGCAATTCCAAGCCGCCCATGACCGGCATCCGAATATCGGTCACGACGACCGGCACTTGCCGAATTTGCAGCTTCGCGAGCGCCTCCTGGCCGTTGGAGGCTTCGTGCAAGATGCGAAATCCGCAAGATGACCAGTCCAGCTTGAGCGACAACCCGGTTCTGATTTCCGCCGAATCGTCCACGATCATGATATCGTACATGGCAAGCTCACTCCTTCACGGGAATGACCATCGTAATTTCCGTCCCTTGCCCGGCAGACGTGCGAATGTCGAAGAAGAACCGGCTTCCGTAATATAATCGGCCTCTGGCCATGACGTTCTTCAAACCTACGCCCTTCTCTCCGATCTGCAGCACGTCCTGCGCGAAATTCAGCTCCGCGTCCCGGGTTAGTTCCTTCAATACGTCATCGGGTATGCCGACGCCGTTATCTCCGATGACGAACCGCAACTCATCCGCCCGTTCGGAGATGGAGATGGAAATTCGGGCGATCTCCACGATCCCCAGGCTGTATTTGACGGCATTCTCGATTAAGGGCTGAAGCAGCAGCTTCGGAATGAGCAGATCGTCCCGGATATGATCGTCGACGATGTTGAATTGAACCCGATTGCCGTAACAAACGGACAGTATGGAGGTGAAGGCGCGAATCAGGCGAATTTCATCCGCGAGCCGAATCTGTTCGTTGTCGACCCGAAGCGTGGAACGGAGCATCAAGTTCAGTTCGTGCACGACGCGATCCATATCCTGATTCCTCCCTTGCAAAGCCAGGGAAGAGATGACTTCAAGCGTGTTGCTCAGGAAATGCGGATTAATCTGCAGCAACAGCGCTTTGTATTCGGCATTGCGTCTCCTGAGGTTTTGCGCGTATTCCGTTTCAATATACGATTGCAGCCGATGGACCATGTTCTGGTAGTTGGAAGTTAAATACCCGATTTCCGATTGCTTGGTTTTGAGACTGTTCAACACGGCATGGCCTTTCAGGAAATCGCCGGCTTCCACGAATCTCATCGACTTGACGATGCGCGTGATCGGCGCCGCAATGCCCGAAGAGAACCAGAACGCTAACGCGACTGTGGCCGCAAGCAGCAATACGGCTACGATCAGCACATTTTGTCTGGCCGCGTTGATACGCTCGAACAGTTCCGTTTCCGATACGCTTCCGACAATCGCCCAATCGAGCCCGGTCAGCGGCCGGTAAAAATAGATCGTCTTGCTGGCATCGTCCCGATAGATGCCGGCGCCGTCGTCCCCTTCGTCATAGAACCTCACCCGTTCAAGCAAGGGCCCCGGCATGTTTGCAAGCTGCTGGCCCAGCACGGATTCCCCATTCCCTGTAATCAAGTAAGATTTGCCCGTCGCTCCGAGCGTAATCTTCTCCAGCGGCTCCAGCAATGTCTGGGTTCTCAGATTGATCTTCAGAATGCCGACTTCCCGCAAATTCATCAAATCGGACAACGGATAAACAAGTCCGAATACGCGGGTGTTGTTCTGTACGGTGCCGTTCTGCCTGCGGTCATAGTGAGCGGTTTGCCAGCGCGTGCCTTCGTTGCGGTAAGCCTCGTACCATTCGCTGTGCAAATATTCATCCCCGTCCAGGTTCCACAGATCCCAGGCCCCATAGTAGAGATTGACCGAGAAAATGACAGGGCTGCTGCTGACGACGGCATCGAAATATTTTCTCATTTTCATGTTTTGCAGCAGCTGCTGCACGGCATCCGGCTCCGACCGCGCGCGAATCCAGCTTTGGGTCGTCTCGTTGCGCAAAATCTGGTTCGCCGCATTCATCGCCTGCCCGATCGTACCTTCCACGAAGCCGGCGTATTGATTCAGCGTCTGCACGGTGGAAGTTTCAATCGATTCGCGCAGTGCGCCAGCCGCTTGCTGCCAGAACAAATAGCCCATGATGACGAAGGGAACGACCAGCAAGACGATAATCGAAATTACTTGCGTGCGGATCGAGTAGAACATGGCTTCCCGCCTTCCTGGACTCGAGGGGTGATGAACGCAAATAAACCGCCTGATGGACGGTTTATTCGTTGCGACGGGCGATCATGATCGCTTCGGCTTGACGCTGGATTCCCGCACGATGAGCGCGGGCTCGATGATTCGCTCCGCCTCGTCTATCGGACGGCCTTGCAGGCGATCCATCAGCACTTGCGCCGCCTGCCGCCCGATCTCTTCCTGCGCGAGCGACACGCTCGTCAGCTTCGGATGCACCCTGGAGGCGATGTCCAGGTTGTCCATGCCGACAATGGCGATGTCGCCGGGAATGCTGAGCCCGGCTTCCTCGCATGCCCGCATGATGCCGATCGCCATCAGGTCGTTCGCCGCGACGATCGCTTCCGGCCGATCGGGACCTGAAAGCATATGCTTGGAAGCCCAGTATCCGCCGTGCTCCGTATAGTCGGATTCGGCGATCAGGTTGTCGTTGACCGCTAGGCCAGCTTCCAGCATCGCATCGCGATAGCCGCAGAACCGCTGGTAGCCGGTCTGCTCCTGCAAGCCGCCGCCGACGTAGCCGATTCTTCGCATGCCCTGTTCAATCAGATGGCGAGTGCCGAGCCCGATGCCGGCATACGTGTCGACGTAGACATAATTGAAGCGGTCTTTGCCTGTCGCGGACACATACTTGTTCGTCAGCACGACCGGCGCGTTCAGCTTGTTGATCGCCCGGATGTTCTCCTTGCAGAAATGGAAAGACACCATGATCATGCCGTCAGCCACTTTCTCCTGCAAGTTCTGCACGGCTTTCAGTTCTTCGACCAGGCTGTGCTTCGTATAGAACAAGATCATGAGATAGCCGTAAGTTTCCAACACCTGATTGATTCCGCTGATCATGTCGAAGTAGAACGGGTTGCAAATGTCGGGAACGGCAAAGATGATCTTGTTCGTCCGTCTCATCTTCAGCATGACCGCGGCGCTGTCCGGCGCATAATTGATTTCGCGCGCCGCCTTCAGCACCTTCGCCCTCGTCTCTTCCCGGCAATAGCCCCGACCAGACAGCGCCCGCGACACGGTCGATGGAGAGACCCCGACCCGTTCCGCAATGTGGTAGATCGTATGTTTATCCATCGCGTCAAATCACTTCTTTCCCTCTATTCGGTCACTCGTAGTAGACTTCCAATTCCGCAACGGACGAATACGCCTCTTCCCCGCCGGGCTTGCCGATGATCCGTACGCCGTCTCCCCACGTCTCTTCGAATTCGAAGGTATAGGTTTGACCTTCTGTGGTAGAATTCGCCGGATAAGGCGGCGTTACCTGCTTCTTGTTCACGTCGATCCATGCGAAATTTTGCCGGACTTGCACTCGAATGTCATCGAACCATCCACCCGTCGTGCGCGGCGCCTCGGCCGTATACACGACTTTGTTCATTCGATAGGCCCGGGGCCATACGTACCCCCACCAGTCCTCCGTCTTGCGCTCGCCATTCCGGCTATCGGCCGATTCGCCCCGATCCCCGTCGTTCAACAGCGCGAGCTTGCCGTTGCCCATCGTACGCGCGAACGGAGCGACATCGGGATCGGCAGACGGCAGCGCCAGATTGTCGCCGCTCTTGCCGTTGCTTGGCTTCGATTTCGCATAATGCGTCACTTTCAGCTTGCGCATCGAGAAGCTGTAATTTTTCACGCCGCCGACGAACGTATTGGCGTTCAGCCACATCTCGCGGCCGTCTGCGCTGATGAACTTGGACGGGATGACGGTCGCATAGCCGCCGTTGTTGCTCCGCGTCCAGGGATACACGCCGAAGTCCGCCGAGTAGAACCGCTTCCAAGGCCCCCAAGGCTTCGGCGCCTCGTAGAACTCGAACGTAAATTCCGTCCAGGAAGTAAACAGGTAACGATCCAAAGGCTTGTTGTAAACAATGCTGCCCTGGGAAATGACGGACATGTTGCCGAGGCCCTCGTTGATCAGGTCCGTGTAGACGCGGCGATCATCCTGCAATACCGGCTTGCGGTCCGCAAGATCGCCCGGTTTCGTCCACTTCGCCTTGCCGCGCAGGTCGCCGCTGTAGAACTCCCAAGCGGAAATATCCTGGATGCGGTCCTTCGGCATTCTGGCCAAATACAGCTTCGTCGGATCTTCGACTACGTCATTGAACGAATCCCGCCAATTGTTGTCGAGCCCGTAGGCGTAGACGTAATCGTCGAACGTATTATTCGCGCCGTCCTTGCCGTAATCCAGAAACATGACGGTCGTAAATTGATGATCGTTGAACATCGGCGCTTGCGGCCCTGCCGACCAAGTCCGGCCTTTATCCGTTGATCGGTAGATGGCGGCGGCTGGAGCCTCGTTGAAAATATCGCCCTGCGAATCGTCCTTGTTCAAATCCTGCACGGCCAAATACAAGACGCCGCCGACCGAAACCATGCCGGTGGGCTTGCGGTTGTATCGCACCGGATCCGACCATACGCGCCCGACTTCGTCGCCGGCCGCGAGCCGTTCGCCATCCAGATCCTTCGTCCGCGGCGAGCCCGTCATTCTGTTCACGACGATGTCCGCCCAATCGCCTCCGGACACGTAGGCAAAGCCGATGCCGTCGCCGTTGGCCGTATACAGCGCATCGTCATCCGACCAGGCGGTCGGCCACAGATCGCCGTCGCTGAGCGTATCGTAAGTGTTGCCCGGCTCCAATGACACGGTGGAGAAGAACGTGCTGTCCTCCGGGATCACTTGTCCAGGCGCGCCTGGCGTCGATTGTGAGGTCATCTGCGGTTGTTCGCCTCCTATGCATCCTGATAGAAGCACCATCCCGGCCAACAGCAGGATCGATGCCCCTGCGAATATTGTGGATGCGCGCTTGCAGGTCATGCCAATCACTCCAATCCGACAGACGGGCTGCGATTATATCACGTGCCCGTAGCGATCCTTCAGCGCTTCGCCGAGATGGTCCTTGATCCGCAAATAAGCTTCCGCCGCGGCTCCGTTGCCCCAATCGTAGATCGTGAACGTGCCGATGCCTAGCCCTTCCGGATTGGCCTCTCCGCCGTGGCCGTAGTTTTCCATCATGAACCCGTAATCCTTCTCGCCGAAGTGCGGATGCGCCTTCTCCCACTGGATGCGCGTTCGGGCGTTCTCCGGACAATACATCATGACGAACGACGCGCGCAGCGCCGCGATGCCTCGCTCGATGTACTCCGGTATATTCAGTTCCATGCCGTATTGCAGGATCAGCTCGGCGAACAGGCTCTGGCGCGCATCGTTCCATTCCCCGTCGGCATTCATGACGCCGAACCCGCCGAGCGCCTCCACCGGCAGATAGGGCGGCTGCCACGAAGCCTGGGACATCAGCATCTCGTCCAAGCATCGCTGGCCTGCGAGCAAGTAGGCGCGATTCTTCGTGGCCTGGAAGCAACGATAGAGCGCCTCTGCCGTCCAGAACATGGAGAAATTGCACTGTTTGTACATGTTGTTGCGAGCAACCTTGCGCCCGACCAGTTCCTCCCGGCCGTAAGGACAACAGGACCAATACGTCTCGAAATCTTCCCAGCGGCCTTGCGGCACAACCTCCTCCAGCACGGCCTTCATCGCCTTGAAAGCGGCGGCTGCGTACGCGGTGTTCGGCGCCAGCTCGTGGAGCTTCAGCAGGAACGTGACGGATAGCGACGTCTCCGGCGAATCGCTCAATGTGTCGATCGGCCGCATCGTGTCCCGCTCCAGCCAGGCGGGGAAGAAGCCGCGTTCATCCTGCAGATCGAGCAACGCCTTCGCATAGGATGCGGCATAGTCCAGCAGCCGCGGGTCCCGCTCCAGCTCGTCGAACCATCGCAGCATCAAGAGCGCCGTCCAGCTCATGTCCAGCACATGATAAGGCGCTTGCTCGATCGATCCCCAGGGAAGGAGCGGATTGCGGTTCGAGTTGCCCCAGAAGGCGTTCTCCCAACTGTCGGAGCGATTGACCGTTTGCCCGTCGATCACGACCTGTCCCATTTTCGTCGCGATTACCGTCGGGAAGATGCCGTTCTGCTGCGGGGCGGCGAGCGCAAGCTCCTTCGTCAGCAGCGCGCGCTGCCGCAGCTGTTCATCCCCTGCCGCGGCGGCGTAACGGTACAACCCGCTTGCCGAACGCAGAGAGCTGAACCAGGCCTGGTTCCAGATCGACCGGCTTTCCCGCTCGCTCGGGACGCCGGAATAGTTCGGACTCTGGCTCACATCGACGATGAACACCGGCGCGCCGACCTGCCTGCCGTCCAATTCGAATTGCTGCCATGTAACATCCTGCCAATGCCGGAACGCCCAATTGTACGTATGTCCGACGTATCGCGGCAGCGGAGCGACCTGCGGCGCGCCTTGCCGGAACGTCTTCGCTCCCCATTCGTTCCACAGGAATGCGAGCACGGGCCGCCACGGATTGCGAATGACTTCCTCATCTTCGAAGGTGAACAAGTAAAAGCCGATCTGCTCCGTTCCCGCCGGATACACGCCGCCGGCTTCGCGCTCGAACAGCACATGTTCCGCCACGCGGTACCGGCTTCTGCCCAGCGTCAGGCAATTGCGCCCGGCATCGAGATCCATGTACCAGCGCACCGGATGCCGCCCGTCGATCAGGTCCAGGTCGGGCGCCAGCATCAGTGCGCGCCGGCCGTCATGCACGATCAAGGCGGGAGAACGAAAGACGTGCTGGTCGATGATATGCCGATCCGTCGGCGTCAGATGGGGCGCCCAATGGAAGGTCGGCGCAAACGCCGGGATCAGCCGCAATTGCCAGTCGTCCTGCCGGACTTCTTCCGTCAGCGTATAAGTCAACGTGCAGTGCTGCAAGTTCGGGCTTAACCGCCGCATCCGGACTTCAGGCCGATGCCCGCCCAGCGAATCGTATGTCAGGCTCGCCACGAAGCGATCGTTCTCTCCCCGTTGCATGGTCCATCCCCTTCCCGGCTTTCTTATAGTTGGATCTGTACTTTCAGCAGTTCGGGGTCCTTCGGCTGCGCCAGAAAATCCGGCGTCTCTTCCAATGAAATAACCTGAGAGACTAGCGGCTCGAGCTGGATGCGGCCTTCCTTCACCCATTCGAACGCCGGCAGGAACGTCTGGTTGATCGCCATGGAGCCGAGGATCGTCCAATCGCGATGATAGAGGTCGAACGGATTCAGCCGAATCGCCGCTTGCTTCGGCGTCACTCCGAATTGCAAATAAGTCGCGGCGGCGCCCAAATAAGCGAACGCCTCATCGATAACGGCGGGAATGCCGGTTGCATCCACGACGACATCGAACGTCCTGCCCGCAAGGCGCGCTTCCTTGTCCTGGACGCGAATCGCTTCCGTCGCGCCCAGGACAAGCGCAAGATCGAGCTTGCGCGCCGATACGTCAACGACCGCAAGCTGCGACGCGCCCAGACGGGACAGCGCCTGCACGAGCTGCAGCCCCATCGCGCCCGCTCCGAACAGCAGCACGGATTGCCCCGCCTTCATCTGCAGCCGGTTCATCGCATGCACGACGCAGGCCATCGGCTCGACGAAAGCGCCGGTTGCATAGGTCATCGCATCCGGCATGGCCACGACGTTCCGCGCCGGCACCGCGACATATTCGGCCATGCTGCCGTCGACCGTATTGCCGAGCGCGCCCCAATGAGCACATTGGTTGCCCCGGCCCGTCAGGCAATTGACGCAACGACCGCAGAACAACGACGGGTCCGCCGTTACGCGATCGCCGATCTTGAAGCCGTCCACCCCTGCGCCGACTTCCCGAATCGTACCCGAGAATTCATGTCCCGGAATGATCGGATAAGGGGACAGAAATTCCCCTTCGTAAATATGAAAATCCGTCCCGCAAATGCCGACGCGTTCGACTTGCACTATCACTTCTCCCGCCCCGCAAGCCGGATCGGGCACTTCCTTCACGACCGCCTTGCGCGGTTGTTCCATCACGAGCGCTTTCATCTCATCAAGCTCCTCCTTGTTGCGGAAATTGCAGCATGGCGACGCTTCTGCCCGGCAGCGCGAAGGCGATACCGCCGTCAGCCCCCTCGCCCTTGCGGAGCGCCAGCGCTTCCTCTCTGCCGACGCGATGCAGCCGTCCGGCGGCCTGACGCCCGTCGGCGCCGCAAGCCTGCAAGGCAGCGCCGGACAGATTCACCGTCTGCGACTCCTCGCTTACGTTCGCAAAGAACAGCGCGATCGCCCCGTCCGGGCCGCGCCAGGCGGCATGGATGACGGCATCGACGTCGAGCTCGCCGGCGTCGTTATATTCGGGCGAGTCGACTCCATGGTTGTAATGGAACCACTGCAGACGGATGCGCGCCGAGGCGATGTTCAGCGGGCGCATCATCTGCCCGTACGCCCAGTACCTGTTGGCCGCGCCGACGCGCAGTTGGGCGAACAGGTTCACGTAGGCCGCGCGCGAAGGCGAGAACGCATAGCCGCGCGGCTCAAACGGATAATAATGCTCTTCCGGCGCGTTCTCGCGCCCGTCCAATGCTTCCATAGGACTGTATTCGTAATTCAGTTCGTACAGACCGCCCCATAAATACGTCCGTGCCACCGTGAAGAAGAACAGCTCCCCGATCTCTTCCGTCAGCTTGCCCCAGCCGTCCAACCGCACGGCGCCGTACTCATGATAGACGTAATCGAACATCGGGATGAGCTCGGCGTCGCCCGACTTGAGCAAGTGCCGCAGCGGATAGCCTTCCAGCGGCGCGGCAGGCTGCGCTCCGGCGCGCGCCTGGTAGTAATCGATCAGCCCGAGCATCGTCTCGTTCATCATCTCCGTGCCCATCGGCACATGCCGCCAGGCCGCCCGAGCCATCGCCGTCTTGGTCGCGGCATAATTGCTTCGGTACGCCGCTTCGATCTCCCGCCCGGCGCCCACCGGATGTCCATGCGAATCGTCCATGCACACTTTCATAATGTTGTTGGCGGATATATCGTAATAGATCGCGTCCACGTCGTCCTTCCGCTGCAGATGCTCGTCGCGCCGCACATGAAATTGCTGCGTGTACGGATGCGCGGGGCAGAGCAGCGGGAATTTGTAGGCGTCGATGCTCTTCTTGTCGACAGGAAATTGCTGCGCCGCTGCTTTGCCTTGCTCGCCGTCGGCGCCCTCGAAATGATACAAATAATCGAATTCGAACGGCGCGAACCGGTCCCCCAGTTCCTTCAGACAAGCCAGATTGTTCCGGTCGAACCGGGTCGGGAACCAATCGTCGAACCCGCCGGGCACGCCCTTGTAGAACGTCTGCGGCGCGTTCGTCCAATCCGGCCCGAGCACGTGAAAGATCGGCGTTGCAATCGATTCGCGGTATTTGCGCAGCCATGCCGTACGATCGGAACCGGCATTGATGCCGAACGTGGACAAGCCGATGCTGTCATGCAGCCAGCTGTCCTGCGGGCTTAACCCGCGCTCTGCCAGCTTCCCTTGCGCGCACCACGGCTGCTCCGTCGCCCATTGCTTGTAGCGGTCGGCCGCCTCGTACCAATCGCGGCCGGCAAGCAGCTCCATCCGCACCGGATAGTCGGGCGCAAACCCTTTGCCCGGACCGATGTCCTGGCAGCCGTGAATGAACGACGCTTCGAGTCGGCCTGCCTGCTTGTGGAAATTCAGCCACTTCGGCTGGCCCGCTGCGTCCGGCGTCGTCCAGTACAAGCCGCCGACATCCTCCCCGTACCAGGCGAAGAACTGCATCGGCGCGCCGGAGAAGCATTCCGGATACGGCATGAAGCGCAGCCCGCTCCATTCCTCCCTGAAATGCTTCAACGGGTTGCGAATGCGAAACCCGGTCGCGAACGGATGCGCGACATAATCGTTCTCCCCGCCCGCCGTAATGGTCTGCAAACCGCCGAAGATCGGGTATTCCAGACTATGCACCCGCCGCGTGGAGCCGTTGTCGACGCGGCAATGGAACAGCGCCTCGTCGCCGTTCGCCGGTATCGCGATCCAGGCCTCTACGGCGATCCCGCCCGCCAGCTGCCATTGCAGCCGAACGCCTGCGCCTTCGTCCGCGGTCGTCATCCGTTCCCACGAGAAGCGCTCGAACGAACAGCCGAAGCCTTCGTCCGTCTCCAGCCGGAACGGGTCGCAGCCGCCCGTGTCCGCCGATACGTAGTCGATCCCCCGGCCCAAGTCGCGGATTTGCCGAACGGCGCCATTTCCCGCATCCAATCCGATCCTCAGCCGCGCGTTCTCCAGCACGATCATCTCTTGCACCCCCTATCGCATTCGCAAGCCGGCCGTCATTTCAAGCCCGACATTTTCAGGTTCGCCACGATGTACTTCTGGAAGATCAGGAACAGGATAACCGTAGGGAGCGCGGCCAGGAAAGAACTCGCCATAAGCAAGTGCATCTCGGCCACCCGGCCCGAACGGAAGTTGAAAATGTATTGGCCGATCTGGAACCAGTTCTCGTTGGTCATCGTCATCACCGGCCAGACGAATGCGTTCCAATAACCCAGATAAGCGCCGATGCCGATAATGACGAACGGGGGCAGCGACATCGGCAGGAAGATGTTGGTGAAAATCTTGAACCGGTTCGCCCCGTCGATGAGCGCCGCTTCTTCCAGGGCAAGGGGAATGTTCAAATAAAACTGCCGGATGAAGAACATGCCGTAGGCCGACGCGACACCCGGCAGGATCAGCACAGCAAGGGTATCAAGCATGCCCAGCTTGGATACGACGACGAAAGATGTGATGATAATGGAGAAAGCCGGAATAAAGTACGTTGCCATAACGTATATCCACATGACTCTTTTGAAACGGAATTCCAGCCTTGCGAATACGTAAGCTGCGGAAGCATTGACAGCCACACTCAGAATCGTGAAGATGATGGCGCCTAGAAAAGTGGTGCCCATCGCCTTCTGAAACGCCGGATCCTGCAAGATCGAGGTGTAATTATCCAGATGCCATACGGTCGGAAAAAACTGCAGCGGCGTCGCGAGCACTTCTTCCTGGGATTTGAATCCGGCAAGCCCCATCCAGACAAGCGGAAAAATGGCAATGGCCGCAACGAGCAAGGCAACGACCTTGACGGCGAACTGAGCGATCGACTGCGCAGGTTTTGTCATGGGGTTCCTCCTCCCTCCTGTCCGATTAACCGTCAACCGCTTTTTCGGAGTTCAGTATTTTGAAAATAACGAGCGATATCGAACCGAGCACGATGAAGAACATGAGCGCCGCCGCGATCGACCTGCCGATCAGAATGTCGTTCAGGAAGTGCTGCAAAATATAGAAATTCGGCGTCGCCGTCTCGTTGACCGGGCCTCCGTTGGTCAGCACCCAAGGCAGCTCGAATTGCGAGATCTGGGCCGTGAAGCCGGTTACAAGCAGGAATAGAACGATGTTACGCATGAGCGGCAGCGTAATATACCACATTTTGCTGAACAGGCCCGCGCCTTCGAGCTCGGCAGCTTCGTAATACGCTTCCGATATGTCCAGCAAGCCTGCGAGCATGATCAGCGTCGTGAGACCGAAGCCCGTCCAGATTGCCGGAATCGAGATCGCCGGCAGCGCGATGCCGACTTCAGCCAGCCACGCGATCGGCTCGGCTCCGAACCATCCGACCACGTAATTGGCCAGTCCCCCGAGGTAGTCGTAGATGAACAGAAAGACGACGCCGGCCAGAATCAGACCGATGACGGTCGGAATATATATGGCGGCCTTGACGAAGCTGCCAAGCCTGCCTTTCAGCCCCTTGACAAGATTGGCGAACAGGAAGCTGAGCACGAGCTGGACTGGCAGCACGTACAGCGTGAATTTCAGGCCGGTCCAGATCGCTTTCGAGAATAAGGGGTCCGTCAAGTTGACATAGAAATTTTTGAAGCCGACGAATAGGGGCGCCTGATAGAATCCCCACTCGTAGAAGCTGATATAGACCGCGTATGCGAATGGAGCGATGACGAAGATCGTCAGACCGAGCAGGATGGGCGTCAGCATGGCGTAAGCCGTCAGGTTGTCGTGACGAATGTTTTTTTTGAACACCGTTTCACCCCCCTATGAGGTATCACGGTCCGGGAACGACTTGCGTTCCCGGACGCTCGCGCAAGCATTATTGCTTCGGGTTCGTACCTGCGATCTTGTTATTGGCGATATAATCGTTGATCGTCTTCTCCGCTTTCTCGATCGCGCTGTCGACTGACGTGCCTCTCATGGCGGATTCGATGCCGGTGGAGACAGCCATGCTGACATCCCAGGCGTAGATCGGCTCCGCCTTGGAATACGGGATAATTTTCTCGGCGATCAGCGCGCGCCACTCGTCTTTCGATGCGTCAGGATCGCTCTTCATCGCTTCGTCTACCGACTTGCGCGGAGAGAACTTGGAGAAGCCGGACGTCTTGAAGAAGTCGATCATGATCGCCGGATCGCCCGCGAGCAGATAGGAGATAAATTCGGAAGCTTCCTGCGCATGCTGCGCTTTGCCGTCCACGACAAGCGTCCAGCCGCCGAGCGTCGCCGTTGCGCTCGTCGGATCGCCGTCTTTGGACGGCATGGGGGCGATTCCGGTAATGTCCAATTTGTCCTTGTAGGAATTGCGAAGCTGGCCGATCCCCCAAGAACCGTTGACCTGCATGGCAACTTTGCCTTCGCCGTAAGGCTTCATGTCCGTATACCCGGCCAATGCCTGCTTCGGCATGACGCCCGACTGATAAGCGTCCTGATAGAACTTGAATACGGCTTTGTACGCGTCATTGTTAATATCGGCTTTGGACCAATCATCCGTCAAAGCACCATGACCGGACGTGCCGATTTGCAGTCCCCAGCTGGACCAACCGAGGTCCCCGGCGACTTGGGCCGTCGAGAAGCCGAACACGCCTTTGTCTGTCAGCTTCTTGGCGGCATCGAGCAATTCGGCCCACGTAGCCGGCGCCTTATTCGGATCCAGTCCCGCCTTCTCGAACAAGTCTTTGCGATAGTAGAGCACGGAGGACGGTTCGACCAGCTTGGGATAAGCGTAGTACTTGTCGCCGACCATGACGAATTCCTTGACGTTATCGTAGATGTCGTCGAACACGACCGGATCCATCAAGTCGTTAAGCGGCTGGATTTGTCCCAGCTTGGCCGCGTTCGCGATCCCGCCATAGTTCATCGTATAAACTTCCGGCGCTTTGCCTGCCGCCTGGGCAGCCTTGAGCTTCTGCTCCCATGCTTCGCCGGGTACGAGCGTATACTTGATCTGGATCTGTTCCTGGGATTTGTTGAATTGGTCGACATACTTCTTGAACCAATCATTCGTCGTTTCTTCGAAAGCCTGCTGCCAGAATTCGACCGTCACTTTCCCTGCTGGCGCGGCGCTTGGCGTATCCGACGCTTTGGCGCTTTCGGACGGACTTGCGCTGCTTGGCGCAGGACTGGATTCCGCCCCCTTGTTGCCCCCGGACCCGCCGCATGCCGTCAGCGCCATCGCTGCCGTGAGCAGCACCGCCAGTACAACCGACCAACTTTTTCCTCTTCTCGATTGCATGAATGAAACCTCCCTTGAATGAATGGTCATGCTATTTAAACGCTTGCGCGCTTAAATCCGCAGCTTGCTTCGGAGCCGACCGACTGAATTCGCTTTCATTTATCCAGCGTCGCTTTGTACCAGAACACGTTGTATGGGTCCCACAGCGACAAGGTAAAATAGATCGTCTTGCCGCCATCGGCCGTAAACCGCTCGTTCATGAACGGCGCATAGAGACCGGGAGCTTGCGCGTTCGTCACGAGATCGATCGCCTCTCCCCAAGGTCCCCACGGCGCGAGTCCTTCCCGGATCACGACGCCTCTGCCCTCGTTCAGATAGGTCATCAGCCAGCGTTCCAGATACGGATTCCATACGACCGACAATTCGCCGACTGCGTCATCCACGATCAAGACGGCCTTGTCCGGATCGGCGTCCCACATCGGCTGCCCCTTGTCATCGTTGCCGGCATAGTATCGGTAGCCGTCCAGCCGCTCCACATCCGGCTCGGTCGCTTTCATCAATTTCACGCCGCCGAACCGGCCGGACGGAATGCCCCACAAATAAATGTCCGCGGCTGCTCCGTCATTATGCTCAACCTTGTAGGGGCTGACTTGAATGAAATTGCTGTCTCCCGGCCACTTGACGTCGTCCAGCAGCGTCCAGTTCTGCCCCTCGTCCGTCGATTTTGCGATGCTGGCGTAGTTGGCGTCCCATCTCCCCGGATCGCCCCAATGGTTGACCGACATATAGTAGAGATACAGACTGTCGTTCGCATACAGCCCGTGCGTCGGAATCTTCGTCATCTCTTCGAAATCGCGCTTGGCGGACGGGAGCAGTTCCTTGGCCAGACCGATGTCGTCCACGATCATGCCGTCGAAGGTGATGCCGTCCGTCGGGTCGGTGTCGTGCGAGTATGCCATTGCGTTGGACCGCCAATAGCTGCCGCCCCCGCCGATCTGGTCAGGCGCGCGCTCCCCGAACGTGTCGCCGAAGACGAAGTACGTCCGGTCGCCCGCCGCCGCGATAATGGAGCCGAGATCCGTGCCGTGCACCGCGTATTGGTCCGTCTTGTTGGCCGACGCTTCGCCGGTCAACTGCGCGACTTGCTGCAGATCGGCGATTCCTTGGAGCAGGAACGGCTTGCCTTCGCCGTTCAGCCTGGGATCGGACTTGCCCGCGTCCCCCGTGCAGGCGGCCAGCAAGACGATCAGCGCGACGGCGGCCGTGAGACCGATGGACTTCCTGGACATGTGCCTTCCCCCTCGGTTACGGATTGGCATGCCCGAAGATACGCTTCAGGCTGTCGCCGTTGAGCGGCTTGATGTCCGGAAGCGGCAACCGCTTCGACACGTCCGGCAGCGGAGCGAATGGAAGGTGCGGCTCTTCCTGATACCAATAGGCCGTCGATGACAGGTCGTCGCTGCGATGGTTATTGTGTCCATGCTCAATCGTGACTTTGATGCTCTTCTTGAACATGATCGGGTCGAGTATATGATAGCGATAGGTAGAAATTTTTCCGCTCCAATTCGGGCCGCCTCCCAAAATAATGCCGTGGTAAGGGGTGCATACTTCCTGCTGCGGACACCATGCGGTGTTAAAATAGTCTTCTGTTCCCGTACCGTGCAGCGATGGCGGCCACGGCTCTCCGTCGATGAAGATCATATCGTCGCCTTCGCCGTACCAATTCCACTCCCGGGTGTCGCGCAAGTTATGTACATTGAAGTTGCAGCCGACGTAATGGCCCCTGCCCGCCGCATCCAGGATGACATAATTGCCTGCGCCCGTCGTATTGTTGCCGCCGAATTCGTAATGGGCGTTGTCGACACCCGGATCAGCCAAGCCGTCGGTCGGATTTTCGCGGTGCCAACTGGCATGGAATCTTAATTCGTCCGGCGGCAACTGGTCGTATTCTTCATAGTCGATATAGAAATAAAACTTGATCGGATGCTCGGCTTCGCTCTCGATTTCTATTCTGGCATCGATTGCATATGGCATGCGGAAAAAACAATTGAACGACTTGCCTTCCTCCGGGCTCATCATGAGCGCCGCCGATGTATAATTGCGCGTAATCCCGTGTCCCATCCCGAAGAAATCGCCAATCGGCGCTTCCACGCTCGGCGTCGTCTCGCCGTCCCAATACATGCGCAGCACAATCTTGCGCGGCAGATACGCTTCTTCTGCAGGGGCGTCGGTCGCCATCGTCATCCAGATGTGCGTGATCGCGCCTGCACCCCGGATATGGCAAATGTCCGTCTTATCCCCCTGGCGGATCGAGTAGTAGTCCTTATTGCCCCCCGAGCGGTCGTAGCTGGATTCGCGTTTTCTCCGGCCTGTTCGGCTTCGGCTGAGAGAGCTCAAGCTTGATGTCGGTTGCATGGCGATAATACACTCCTTTTGTCGTTATTCCTGCAATCGATTCCACACTATCTAAAAAGACGGGCTTAGCCCGATTGTACCCCGAAATGTCGTCTTATACAATGCCTGATTTGAGCGCTTTCAGCCGCTTCATGATCTCGTTGCCGCCGCGGCCGAAATAATCGTGCAATGCTATATATTCGCTATATAGCTTGTCATAGACCTGTACATGCTCCGGTATGGGCTTGAACGATTGTTCCCGAATTCGGCCCATCCTCACGGCAGCATCGGCTATGGATGCGAACCCGCCTGCCTGAACGCCTGCCGCGACTGCGCCGAACATCGCCGCACCGAGCGCCGCCGTCTGGGTCGAGTCCGCGATGCGGATTTCCCGCCCGGTTACGTCCGCGTATATTTGCATCAGCAGCTTGTTGCGCTGCGGCAAGCCGCCGCATGCGTACAATTCGTCGACGGCGACGCCGTTGTCCGTGAACGCTTCGATAATCCGGCGAGTACCGAATGCCGTCGCTTCGAGCAGCGCTCTATAGATCTGTTCCGGCTTCGTCTGCAGCGTCATCCCGACCAAAAGTCCGGTCAGATCGGCGTCCATCAGCACCGAACGATTGCCGTTCCACCAATCCAGCGCCAGCAGCCCGCTCTCGCCCGGCCGTTCCTCCGCTGCCTTCCGTTCCAGCCACTCGTGCACGCTTATGCCTTCGTCTGTCGCCAGTTGCTTGACATAAGCAGGAACCGCTTCTTCGACATACCAGGCGAAAATATCGCCGACCGCCGACTGACCCGCTTCATAACCGTAATATCCGGCGACGATGCCGTCTTCCACGACGCCCGCGACGCCTTCGGCATGGACTTCGTGCTCGCTCATCAACAGATGGCATGTCGACGTGCCCATCGTCAGCACGAGTTTGCCTGGCGTCACGACGCCGACTGCCGGCACCATAGCATGCGCGTCGATGTTACCGACGGCGATGGCTGTGCCCGGGCGAAGCCCCATGGCTTCGGCCATCTCCGCATTTAACTCGCCGGCTTTCGCGCCCTGGGCTTTAATCGGCCCCCGCAGCTTCGTTTCCGTCAGCGTTGCCAGCCGGACATCGAGCGCACCGAGGAAGTCCTGTGACGGATAACCGTCCTGCTTATGCCAGAGCGCCTTGTATCCGGCGGTGCAGCTGTTGCGCGCGAGCTGGCCCGTCATCTGCATGACGACCCAATCCGCCGCTTCCATGAACAGATCCGCCGCTTCGTAAATTTCCGGCGCCTCGTTCAAGATTTGCCACGCCTTGGGCAGCATCCACTCCGAGCTCAGCTTGCCGCCGTAACGCGGCAGGAACGACTCGCCGCGCGCCCTCGCCAGCTCGTTGATCCGGCTGGCCTCATCCTGCGCCGCATGATGCTTCCACAGCTTCACCCAGGCATGCGGGTGGTCCCGCCATTCCGGCTTCAGGCACAAGGGCGTTCCTGTCATGTCCAGGGGCATCATCGTGCAAGCCGTAAAGTCGATGCCGAGCCCGATCACCTGGTCCGGGCTAACGCCTGCTTGGCGAAGTACATCAGGCACGGAGCGCCGGAGCACCTCCATATAATCGTCCGGGTGCTGAAGCGCCCAGTCGGGCTCGAGCTTGCGGCCGGAGCCGGGCAGCGCTTCGTCGATGACACCATGCGGATAGGGGGTGACATGCGTCGCAATCTCCGCTCCGGTCGCGATATCCACGAGCAGCGCTCTGCCGGATTCCGTACCGTAATCGATGCCGATGGCATATTTTCCGTTCAACGCTTGTCACTTCCTTTCAATGCGGCTTGTGGCGTTAATCCATGAGCTGCCGATTATGTCGATAAACTTTTGCAATCGAGTGTCTGTTCATCCGCGCTTTGCAATTCGTGGCGAAATATTTCGCAGACGGGCCGTGCATTCGCTTGATCGCCGCGAATTCGCTTCAGCAGAATCTCTCCTGCCTTCACGCCCATCTCATACGGATGCTGATTGATATAATGCATCCCCGGCCTTTTGAGCAGCGATGCGGCTTCCACTTCGCCGAACGAAGCGACTGCCAAGTCATCCGGGATATGTAGCCCGCTGCGGACAATCTCCAGCAGGACGCCCAGGCTCATCCGGTTGTTGAGCGATACGATCGCTGTCGGCTTCGGATCGGCTTCCAGAAAATGACGCACCGCCCGAATGCCGTCATCCGTCGAAAAGTCCCCGTTGTACGCGAGGGGTTCCGCCTCGATGCCGAATTCCCGCATCGCCCTGCGAACGCCCGCGTAACGCTCTCGGCCGGTGCTGACGCGGACCGGTCCGTTCACGACGCCGATGCGGACGTGCCCGTCCTCCAGCAGCTTTCGCGTGAGTCGGCTGGCGCCTTCCTCATTATCTTCCGCTACCAGGTCCAGCTGACTGCCGATCTCCTCGCTCTCCAGCTTGCGGTCAACGAGCACGACCGACAGCCCGGATGATGCGATTCTGCCTGCCGTCTCGTCATTGCCGCCCGAAGTGGCGAGCACGATCGCATCCACGCGCTTCTCCTGCAGCAGCTGCAGCAATCGCCCTTCCTTATCCGGATTCTCGTCCGAGCTGCAAAACATCAATTGAAAGCCTTCCTGTCCGACTACATCCTCGATTCCTCGGGAAATTCCCATGAAATACGGGTTCGAGATGTCGGGCACGATGACGCCGATCATGAACGTCTTGTCCTGCTTCAAGCTTCTGGCGATGGCACTGGGCTGATAATGAAGCCGGGCGACCGCTTCCAGTACGCGTTCCTTCACTTCGACGCTGACATATCCGCTGTCGTTCAGCACTCTGGAGACAGTCGCTGTCGACACTTCCGCTTCCGCCGCGACTTCCTTGATCGTTGCCTTGGACAACTCGGTATCACCTCTTGCAAATTGCCTTGCCACCGTGAGCGAATACGTGCAGGTTCGATATGTAATCGATTACGTAATCGTTTACATATTCACTATACGAGATCGCCTCCGACGTTGTCAATCGGAAAATCAAAAAAGAGACAGCGTCGCCGCTATCCCTTAACCCGTCGAACCGAGCTCCATTTTCCACCGAATCTCTGCCTATCCCTTGATCGACCCGAGCAGCGCCCCCTTGGCAAAATGCTTCTGCAAAAACGGATACACGATCAAGATCGGCAGCGTCGCCACCACGATGACCGCCATCTTGACCGCCTGGTCCGGCGGAGGCACCACGTCGTCGAGGTTCGCCGAATGGTCAAGCCCGCTGGCGAGCACGACGATCTGCCGCAGCAGCACCTGAATCGGCCACATCTTGTTGTCGTTCAGATACAGAATCGCGCTCAGGTACGTATTCCAATACGTCACCGCATAGAACAGCGAGATCGTTGCAATCGCCGGCATCGACAGCGGCAGTACGATTCGGAACAGAATACCGAAGTCGTTGCAGCCGTCAATTTTCGCCGATTCTTCCAGCCCTTCCGGGATGTTCATGAAAAAATTGCGCAGGATGATCATGTTGAAGGCGTTGATCGTCAGCGGCAGCACGAGCGCGGCGTACGTGTCGATCAAGCCCAGCTCCTTGACGACGAGGAACGTCGGAATCAAACCGCCGTTGAACAGCATTGTGAACACGACGAGGAACATCATCGTCTTGCGGCCGTCCAGGTCTTTGCGCGACAAGCCGTACGCCATCAAGGATGTGATCAGCATGCTGAAGGCGGTACCGAGCGCCGTCACGCCGATCGACACGGCCAGCGCGCGGAATATCGTATTCGTCGAGAAGATGAACCGATAAGCTTCCATGCTCCATTCCGTCGGAATGAGCACGAATTTCTTCATCGCCATCTCCGCGCTCGTCGTGAACGAACCCGCGACGACGTGGATGAACGGCAACACGGTCACAAGCGCAATCAAGGCGAGCAAGGTGAAATTCACGATGCTGAACAACCGATTTCCCAGTGTGCGATCTTCTACCATCCCTGTCCCTCCTTGCCGCCTTAATAGACGCCTTCCTCGCCGAATTTTTTCGCCAGCTTGTTCGCCAGAACGACCATGACGAGACCGACCAGCGATTTGAAAAATCCGATTGCCGTGCTGTAGCTGAATTTCCCTTGCAGAAGACCTGCCGTATAGACATACGTATCGATGATCTCCGCGACTTCGCGGTTCATGGCGTTAAGCAGCAAATACACATGCTCGAAGCCGAGCTCGAGTACGTCGCCGATCTTCAGAATGAGCAGGATGATGATGACGCTACGGATCGCCGGCAGCGTAATATGCCAAATTTGGCGAAGCCGGGTTGCCCCGTCCATGCGGGCCGCCTCGTAGAGCTGCGTGTCGACCGACGCGATGGCCGCCAAATAAATAATCGTTCCCCAGCCTGCTTCCCGCCAGATGACTTGAATGATGTACGTCGGACGAAACCATGCGGGACTGAGCAGGAAATTCACTTTCTCGAAGCCTAGCATGGCGATCAATTCGTTCAGAATTCCGCCGTCCATCGTCAGCATGACGTAGCCGATCGATACGATGATGACCCAGGACATGAAGTGGGGCAAGTAGACGAGCGATTGAAACAGCCGTTTGAAAAAAGAGCCCCTGAGTTCGTTCAGCATGAGCGCGAGGATGATCGGCACCGGAAAGAAGAACAGGATATTCAGGCCGAACAGCACGAGCGTGTTGGTCAGAATGTTCAGGAAGTCCGGTTCGGTAAACAGTCTATGGAAATGCTTGAAGCCGACCCATTCGCTGCCGCGGATGCCCTGGAACGGCTTGTAATCCTGGAACGAGATGATGAGTCCGTACATTGGAACGTATTTGAAAACAAGGAAATACAACAGTCCCGGCAGGATCATGACATACAACCATCTGTTCTTATTCATCCGCTTGAGCAGACTGCTCTCCGGGTTTGTCTTCGGCCGTGCTTTTTCCGGCTGCATGATCGCTTCCTGCATGTGGATTCATCCCTTCCCCGCCTCGGGGTCGGAGAGACTGCCTGCCGTATTCCGGCGCAGGCAGCCTCCCGATCGCCAATCTGCGGTCTGTGGCGGTTACTTCTTGTAAGCGGCGTTGAATTCCTCGATGATCTTGTCGCCGCCGCGCTTCTTCCAATCCTCGACCGCTTTCTCGAATCCGGCTTTGTCGATGCTGCCGTAAATATACTTATACGTCGCATCGTTGATAATCTTCTGCAGCTCGGTGCCCTCTTCCACATAGGTGGTGGAGTCCAGCGGGTCGGTCGGATTCATCACGGCGATCTTCTCGTTTTCCACGATGAATTCCTCCGCATGGATGCGAGCCGGCAGCGCGTTCAGGCTCTCGTACATGCCGTTCGTATCCGCTTCACCGATCACGCTGTCCTTGAATGGCTTCACTTCGCGTTCGGTGAGCTCCTTGTCGTCCGACACTTTCGCCTTGCCGTCCACAACCGTGTAGTGCACGCTTTCGATGCCCCAGAACATCATGTTGGCTACTTCCGGCGTCATCATCTTGTCGAAGAAAGCGAGCACCTGCTTCAATTCCGCTTCGTCCTTGATGGCCATCTTCGGGAACAGAACGACGTTGTTGTACCCCGGAATCGCCCATGTCGCAAGCTCTCCGTTCGGCCCCTTGATCAAGGCATGGGTGTCGACGACGGCGGTCGGCACGTTTTTGATCAAATCCTTGTTCAGGGAATCAACGTCCTGCATGCTGCCGATATAAAGACCGGCCTGCCCGCTCGTGAACATGTTGACTTGATCCGTCTTGCTCGTCGCGGCGAAGTCCTTGTTCATGGCGTTCGCGTCGCGGATTTCCTTCATGACGTCCATCGAAGCGATGTATTGCGGGAACATGAACTCCGGCAGCAATTGACCGTCCTTCTCGCCCCAGCCGTTCGGCGTGCCCATCCAGGACGCAAGCGTCTTGAACGCGCCGTAGATCAGGTCGTTGCGGTCGGTCAGGCCGATCGTGTTCGGTTTGCCGTCCCCGTCCGGGTCTTCCGTCGTGAACGCCTTGGCCATTGCCACGACATCGGCGACCGTCGCAGGAGCCTGCAAGCCGAGCTTGTCAGCCCAGTCTTTGCGGTAGATCAGTCCCTGCCGCGCCAGCGGCCTGCCGATATAGAGCGAGTACTGCTTGCCGTCTACCAACGTATTGTTCAGAATTTGCGGCTTCAGCTTGCCGAGGTTCGGAAACTCGCTCAGATAAGACCCGATTTCCCAGAATTGCCCGTCGCGAATCGCGCCCTTCATCTGAATGAACGTCGCCTGGTTTTTCAGATAGGTCGCTTCCGGCAGCGAGCCGGTCGCCAGTGACGTATTCAGCTTCTCCTCGTACGTGTCTGCGGGGAAAAATTGATACGTCAGCTTCGTGTTCGTCAGCTTCTCGATCTCGTTCTTGATCCGATCAGGCGGCGCCTCGGACGTATTGAGCGGAAGCATGACCGTGATGGCTGCCGGCTCTTCCTTGGCCGGCTCCGAAGGTTTGGCGCTTGACGCCGAGCCTTGTACCGGACTGCTGGCCGGCGATTGCGATGCGGTCTCTTTGTTCTTGCTCGCGCAGGCGGCAAGCAGGCCGATGACGAGTACGGCTGCCAACGCCAGGGACAACATTCGTTTCATACCGTGTGACCTCCATCTTCGATTGGAATGGGTTGATGCAGGTCTAACGATAGCAAGCGGGCCGGATTACCGAAATAATCATTGCGTCAGATGTCCGCGCCGCACCGCCGGTTCCAACGAAATGATTATCGGGGCGGCGGATGACACTTTGGGTTCCGCATGCAGGCGATTATGGTGCAGAGGGCATCATGTGGGCGCGATTGGCGGGCATGCAGGCGATTATGGTGCAGAGGGCATCATGTGGGCGCGGTTGGCGGGCAAGCTGGCGACTATGGTGAGGACGGCATCATAAAGAAGCCGCCTGCACAGCGCAAGCGGCTTGTTCTAACTATTGAGTCAGTTGATAAGCGGCCTCGTATTCCCGGGCGATCTGGCTGCCCCCGCCCTTCTCCCAACGCTCGACTTCCTTCCGAAAGCCCGTCTCGTCGATATTGCCCAACATGTAATTGTACGTAGCGTCCGAAACGATCTTGTACAACTCCGTTCCCTTGTCGTCGTTCGTCGCCGATTCCAGTCCTTCCGAAGGGTCCCGCACGATGAATTTCTCATTATCCTCTACAAGCCGATCCGCGAGCGCGGACAGCGATTCCTGCTGCGCCACCTTCATCAGGTTCGGATTGCTCGAATCGGCCACCATAAGCGTATACAGCGAACTGATCTCGTTGGCGCGCATAAGCGTTTGAGCTTCGGGCAGCAGCACCTCGTTGCCGACTTTTTCGTAATGCCGTCCCTCCAGCCCGTATTTCAGCCGGTTGACGATATCCGCATCCATGGACCGGTCGAAAAATGCAAGCATCTGCCTAAGTTCATTTTCCGACTTCATTGCCTTCTTCGAAAACAGAAACAAGCCGTTATAGTTCGGTATCGCCCATACTTTGTACCCTTGCGGGCCCGCGATCCGGTTCACCAGCGTGAAACTCGCGTTCGGATTGACCTTGTGCGACTCGTCGGCGAGCCGCTGCACGTCCTGCATGCTGCCGATATAGACGCCTGCCGTGCCCCGGATGAACAAGTTGCGCTGCACGTCCTTGCTCGTCACCGCGAAGTCGGAGTTGACGATCTTCTCCGCGTACAGCTTCTTCATGAAGTTCATCGTGTCCATATAAGCCGCGGTCTCGAATTCGGGAATGAAACGGCCGTCCTCCACCGTCCAACTGTTCGGCGTTCCGAAATAGGAACTGAGCGTCTTGAAGGCGCCGAACACGAGGTCGTTGCGGTCGGTCAGGCCGATCGTATCGTTCTCCCCGTTGCGGTCGGGATCGTCATAGGTGAATTTGCGGAGCACCTTATATAGCTCTTCTATTGTCGACGGAGGCGCAAGTTCCAATGCATCGAGCCAATCCTTGCGGATGATGAGCCCCTGCCGGGACGAAGGGCGCTCGGTGTAGAGACCGAAAATTTTGCCGTCTACCGCCGTATGCTTCAGGATGTTCGAATTGAGCCGCCGCAAGTTCGGGAATTCGTCCAGATAAGGACCGATTTCCCAGAATGCCCCCGAGCGGATCGCGTTCTTCAGCAATGTGTAATCCGTATATTTGACGAAGGTCGCTTTCTTGAGCGAATCGGTCATCAGCGCCGTATTCATCTTGTCTGCGTAGATCTCGTCCCTTACCCATTCGATCGCAAGACGACTGCCCGTCAACTCTTCGATCTCGCCAACGATCTTCGGATCGGGGGGATTCGGAAAATGCAAAGGTGCCATAATGGACAACTGAGGGCGCCGGTCGGCTGCATCCAAGCGTTCGCCCGGCACCGGCTTCGAACAGGAACTGGATGCCAGCGCGACGACGATCAAGGCGGCCGCGAGCCTGCAAATTGCCTTCATGGCGATATTCCCCCTGAGAATTGTGATGAAATGATTATTGCGACGCTTGATGATTATTGTTCGAGTAGGCAGGTTGCCTTACAATTAGAGCATTCGATGAAAGGATGTTGGCGACGCATGAGACCCTTCAGCTTCCTCACGAAGATGACCGTGTTCGGCTTTCTGCTCAGCACGTTGCCGGTATTGTTCATCGGCTTGTTCTCCTACACGACTTCATCCAAAGAAATTCAAAGTCATGTAAATAAAGGCAAACTCCAGCTGCTTGTACAAATTAATGCCAATGTAGATCAAATTTTGACGACTGTCAATCATACATTGAATCAAGTCATCAATTCGGCCGTCTTGAAGAGCGCCTTGCAGAGCCGCATGTCCGCCGACGATTTCAAGCTGTACGACAATCTGCGCAACGAGATTCGCCATATGCAGTCGTTCGATACGAAACTGGAAGATGTCGTGCTCGTGAACGAACGCCAGGACTGGCTGATCAAAAACTCCGGCCTTTACCGTCTGCCGGATTACAAATATGCAGAGCCGCTCGCGGAGCTGATCCATCGGGAGGACAGCCCGGCCTGGATACTGAATCCTTCGCAATGGTTCTACAGCGACGAGAACGAGAACAGCATTGCCTGCGAATACGTATTGAGCCTGGTCCGCAAGCTGCCGGTGACGGACATCGACCCTTACGGCATGATCATCGCGAACATTCCGACATGCAGCCTGCAGAGCTTGCTGCAGAACGGCGCCGATCAAGCCGACACGATCTTCGTCATGGACGACCGTCATCGCATTCTGCTGCACCCCGATCACGCGTTGATCGGCCAGCCGGTATCGCAGCTGGGATTTCCGGACGGGCAGTCGTTCGCTTCGGAATCCGGGCAAATCCAGTCGCAAATCAGGCAGCATGCCTATTCCGTCACCTATTACCGGTCTCCCTATAACGGCTGGATCTACGTGTCGCTCACTTCAATCGCCAGCTTGACTAAGGAATCGAACAAGATCGGCCTGTACACGCTGTTTGTCTGCTTGCTCATGCTCATGCTGACCATGCTGCTGGCCTGGTACGGCTCCCGCCGCATGTACACGCCGATCGGCCGATTGTTGAAGGATATCCACGACCGGTTGCCAGGCGACATGCCGCAGCGAGCGAACGAATTTCAAGTAATCGGAGACCAGCTTCACCGCTTGTTCCAGTCGAACTCCAAGCTGGAAAACGAGGTGCACCGCCATCTCGATCAAGCCCGCGCCTTCTTCCTGATTCGCGCGTTTCAGGGCAGCATCCGTCAGAGCGAACTGAACGAGCAGCTCCGGCTTTACGGCTACGGAGATGTATTGGCAGTCTGGCGCCACATGGTCGTCTTCGCGGTGCAGATCGATACGCTCGACAATACCCGTTACGACAAGCGGGATATGGACCTGTTATTCTTCGCCCTGCATAATATGATCGAGGAACTCGTCCCTGCGGAACATCGGCTTGTCCCCGTCACGATCGATCAGACGGTCGTGCTGCTGCATGGCCGCTCCGCCGAAACGCTGTCCGAATTCAACACCTCGTCCTATGAAGTGACGGAAGCGCTGCAAGGCAATATTGGACGATTCCTGCATCTGAAAGTCAGCATCGGCATGAGTCTGCCCTTCGAGACGATAGGCCAGATGCCGATTGCCTACCGGGAAGGGCTGGACGCGCTCAAGCACCGGCTGAAGCTCGGCGAAGGCGTCGTCATCCAATACGAGCATATCAATTCCGGCAACCATTATTTGAAAATGAACTACCCGAAGCATATCGAGACAGAGCTGGTGGATGCGATCAAGCTGGCGGACAAAGAGAAGGCGAAGGAACTGCTGAACCTCTTCCTCGGACCGGTATTCGAGGTCGAGATGGCGCCGCAGGAATACCAGATCCCGCTGGCCCGCCTACTTAACAATCTACTCATGGTCATGCAGGAATCCGGCATCCGGTTGAACCAGATCCGCACAACAGGCGGCGCCTTGTTCGAAGAATTGATCAGCCTTGGCACCGTGCCGGAGATCGAGGACTGGTTCTGGACGAACGTCGTCTATCCGATGGTCCGGGTGTTCCGCGACCGGCAGCAGTCGCAATACCAGAACATCTCCGAGAAGATCATCGACCTCGTCCAGCGCCATTACGACACCGACCTGTCGCTGGAGGATTGCGCTTCGCGGCTCAATTACAACGCCAACTACCTGAGCAGCGTGTTCCGCAAGGAGACGAACGTGTCGTTCAGCGAATATCTGACGGCCTATCGATTCAATATGGCGAAGAAATGGCTGGCCGAATCCGACATGCCCGTCAAGGACATTGCGGCGCGGCTGCGGTATAACAATCCGCAGAACTTCATCCGCTCGTTCCGCAAGCAGGAGGGCATGACGCCCGGCCAGTACCGGGAGCGGCATGGTCGGGCGTGAACAGGAATAACGGCGGGGGGCGGATTCCAGAAGGATAGAATCAAGTGAGATCTTCGAGATCGGAATAATCCGTTGAACTGTCATCCGAATCCGAGTCTGAATCCGTCTCGGAGCTTGAATCATTGTCAACGTCGTCCGAATACTTCAGAAAACGGCGCTCAATCTGTCCAAGCGATTCTATCTCGGCATCCCTTTTCGCGTATCCTTCCTCGCGCGTCTCTGTTTTCTTGCCACTTTCCTTTCTCACGGCACGAATAAGATCATTGGTTGTCTCTACGGTGGCTTTCGTCTTACCCTTCATATGCGCGCGCATAAGCTTGCGCGCTTTCAACTTTACCGTAACCGCTTTGGGATCTGTGTCATCAACGGGCGCAGACGCATTGCCCGAGACTGGCTTCGTTGCGCTTGTATAATCTCTTAGCGCCAAAGCTTTCTTCCGGTTAGCGAAGGAAATTCGGCTGCTATCCCCTTTGTTCGGATATGTCCCCCTTAGATGATCAAACGCCGTGACAGGAGAATTGTCGGACTTAAACCCCGACCCCGCAGGAACAAGGTCGCCGTATTTGTTGCGATGAGCCTTCGGCTTACCCTTGCCGCCACCGTACTCTCCGATCGCTTTGTCAATAATGGCATCCTCACGTGTAACCTCGCGCGGGTATCGTTTCAGAGCCTTCTTCTGCTCGCTTGTCAACTTCGGGCTTTCCTCGGTATCTGCTTCATATCCCGATTCGTCAGCCTCATCGTGTTCCCGTTCCTCCGACTCATCATCGCTTCCTTCTTCTCTTTGGATAACATTCGTGTTCAATGGAAACGCATTCGATTGTTTTCGAAGCATTTGAATCGTCGCTTGATTGCCAATCGTTCTTTGCAATTGGATGATGCGATCGCTTACTGACAAGGCCGTGCGATGATTATCCGGTGTTGATCGAGATTGACTTTCGGCAGCATGCTCGACTTTCTGGCCCTGTGTCGTCCGAAACATTAGCTCCCTCCTTCACTAAATGATCCATATCATTCTATCATAGTAAGCCGAGAGGACTCCCACTTCTATAAGTGGTGAGGTGAATCGGCTCTTCTCTGAACTTCCCGAAAAAAGTATTGATCCCGAGGGCAAATATGGTAAAATATGAATGGAAACATACGTTCTATGATAACTGAACATATGCGGTTGTAGCAGGTACAACTTGGCTCTGCTACGTAAAATGTTCAAGCTACCGAAAGAGCCGAAGATGCGCCAATGATTCTTTGGAATCTGGCAACAGGCTCAAAAGTAGTCCCAAAGGTATCTCCGATGGGATAGCGGGGTTGGGCGGTACCCAGTCCGTCAATGTGTCAACTCCACAGGTGTTAAGCATTTGGACGTTTGTACAATTGATACACCTGAAACCCCCACTTCAACTGGAGCGTCTGCGAAAGTAAGTGGTGGGAGTATTCATTTCCATCCTGCATCGTTTATTTCCTTCTTTTACTCCCAACTCTTGCACGGGGCTGCATGACAAATGAAGGAATTCTCATCCAAGTCTCATATTGCTGCAAATATCCCGTCACGGCGGTCAGCGAACTCTCCTTGGAAATTTTTGATGGGTTTCGTCTGTGTTACAGTATTTCTAGCTTAACGCTGACGAGTCAGTGAAAGATGGAGGGAATCGCAACTTGTTCAAACAAACACTCTTCCGGTCAGTCATCAGCCTCGGCATCAGTTCGATCATCGGTCTATCCGTCCTCGGTTTCGGTCATGCTTCGGCAGCCAGCAATCTCGTGATCGGCACGGAAGTCAAATTGAACCCTGAAGTCAAAGTCTCTTCCGCATCCGCGCCTTCAGCCGCGGCAAAACCTGCCGCTGCGCCCGCGCAATCGAAAGTAGATAAGCTGATTTCGGTCGGCAAACAATTTCTCGGCGTGAAGTACCAATTCGGCGCGAAAGCCGGCAGCACAATCGCATTCGACTGTTCCTCCTACACGCAATACATATTCAAGAAGATCGGCGTCTCCTTGCCGCGCACTTCGTCATCGCAGGCAACCGTCGGCACGAAAGTAGCCAAGGCCAACTTGAAAGCAGGAGACCTCGTCTTCTTCAAGCGCCCTGGGGTGTCCGGTATCGGCCACGTAGGCGTCTACATCGGTAGCAATAAAATGCTGGGCGCGTCGGGAGACAAGGTCCAAATCTCAAGCCTCAAAACGTCTTATTGGACGAAAAACTACGTAACGGCCCGCCGGGTACTGTAGTCATAATGGAACGAACTAGGATAGAATAAATTGCTGTATCATGCTGGCAACCCCATGCTCCTGGTTCGTTCCCGTAACAACATCCGCCGACTGTATGATTCGATCCTGCGCGTTCCCCATCGCTACACCCAGACCGGCCTCCCGAATCATCGCATCGTCATTCAGACCGTCTCCTATGGCAACAACTTGGGACATTTCGATACCGAGCAGAGCGCATACTTTCCGAACTCCATTGACCTTATTAACGCCCTTGGCGTTAATCTCCAGGTTGAACAGGTTTGAATTGCTTATTTCAAGCGCATCGTTGCGAAGCTCCAGCCTGGTGCAAATGGCTTGCAATCGCTCCGCGTCTTCACAATGATAGGCGAATTTCAGCCATTGCTTGGATTCCATTTGATCCGTCCAATTCTTTTTGTCGAATCGTTCGTTCACGGCGTTGGCCCAGTACCAAGTTTCGTATTCCAGGGCGATGGCATGCATCTCCAGAAAAAGCGTCGTATCGAGCAAAGTCCGACTATGCAGAATGCCCGGAGCCGTCCACACCTCGCTGCCGTTCACGGTTACAATCGGCGTGTCCAACTGCAGTTCTTCCACATAGGGCAACACATTCCCAATCCCGCGACCTGTCGCAAACATGACGGTAACGCCTGCGGCAGCAGCAGCCGTTACAGCCGCTCTGTTTTCCGCCGAAATACGATTGTCCTGGGTCAGGAAGGTACCATCCATATCCATTGCAAGCAATTTGTATTTCCCCACGAATCATCGGTCTCCTTTTATTAGCATCAGATCAAGAAAAAGCGCACTCCTGTCGGCCATCATTCTTCGACCGATCAGGGGTGCGCTTGTCCCGCATGCTTGCAGCCTTACTGCATGGGCAAGTATACGCCATCCTTGTTATTGTACCGCGCAGTCGCTTCCTCGATGAGCTGGGTGCCGCCGCGCTTCTTCCAATCTTCGATCACGCTGGGCCAATTATCGATCGGTTCCTGCCCGTAAATCATTCGCATAATGTGTTCCATGATGAAATCGGAATCGCCCGCCAAATCAGGATTCTTCTGTACGCCTTCCAACGGCGGATCGAACACGATCGAATCGCGGCCTTCCTTCACCAGCTCGGTCGTCATCCATTCGATGACCGGCTTGGATTCGGGATCGATCATTTCTCTCGGCTGATAGGACTTCTCGTTAATCCACCACAACCAGTGTTGATGGAATTCCTGACGGTTAATTCCTTCCGGGTCTGTAGGCAGAGTATAGTTAATCTTGCCGTTCTCCACCGTATACGTTGTCCCTTCGATGCCGTAAGTGTGGAACTTATCTCCTTCCTCGGACACTTGCCATTCAAAGAACTTGATAATATTTGCCGCTTTCTCCTGGGAAACATCGCTGTTGATCAAGGCTACCGATACAACCGGGCTGCCCAGCGGCGGGCCGCCCTTGCCATCCGGACCGACCGGAGACAACGCGTTGATGAATTCGCCTTCGCCATTCAAATCTTTGAGCTTGGCGTTCACGGCGTTCAGCGCCGATATGCCGAGCATGAACAAACCGTGCTTGTTCGTGTATACGTTGTTGGCCAAGTTGTTGGCATTGTTCGTCGTGAACTCTTTGCCGATCAAGCCTTCGTCAAGCAGCGTCTTGTACGTGTTCAACGCTTGCTTCATGGCGTCCACTTTGAAAAATTTCGGAACGACCTGGCCATCGATCCATTCATACTGGGTCGGGTGAACGTCGTAAGCGCCGAAAAATTGCTTCGACTGTCTGAACTTATCTTGCGCCAGCATCGGCACTTCCACGCCGTTCTGCTTGAACGCCCTCAGCATGTTCAAATAATCGTCCACCGTCTTCGGCACTTCGGTAATGCCGGCTTTCTCCATAAAGTCTTTGCGAATATAGGTGGCTTCGCTGTTTGCCACGGATCTCCATGCGGGAATCCCCATGATCTTGCCGTCTTGCTTGACGCGTTCCCACGCCGCCTGCGGGATCTTCTTCAGCAAAGTGGGACCGTATTTCTCCAGCAAATCGTCCAGTTCCATGAACACGCCTGCCTGAACGCCGCCAACCAACGCCTTGTCGTAAATCCCGTTTTTTGCGAGAACGACGTCCGGGATATCACCCGAGCTCATCATCAACGTTAATTTCTGATCGAAGTCCTTGTCCAGAACCAACTGAACGTCGAGATCGGTTCCCGACAGCTTCTCCATCTCCATCACATACGGATCCTTGTTGATATCCGCAAGCGATTCAATGTACTGTCCGCGTCCGGTGAAGACGATGGAAAATTCGGCTGGTTCCTTGGGAGCGTCCGAGCTCGCGCTTGCCGCCGGACTTGCTGTCGGACTGCCGCTTCCTTCGTTCGTTTTCCCGTTATTCCCGCTGCTGCACGCAGTCATGAAGCCAAACGCGAGGATCGTCGAAATCGCTGTCAATAATACGCTCTTCCTGTTCAATACTGCTCCCCCTGACGTGTAATATATTGAATATCGCGAATATTCTGTTATTACTTTAAAACGATACCGTCGATAGGTACATTGTTTTTCTTTATGGACAGTGGTTTTTTTTTAGGTAACGGCTCACGACTTGATCGAACCGATGAGCAGCCCCTTCACGAAATACCGCTGCAAGAACGGATAAACGATAATCATCGGCAGCGCGGACACGAGAACGACGGCCATCTTGATCCCTTCCGGCGTCATCTGGCTGATATCGATCGACGCACCCTCGTCCATCGCGATACTGGCATTGGAGATAATCTCTTGAACCTTGACTTGGAGAGGGTATAAGGCCCGGTTGTTGATGAAATAGACGGCCGATGTGTAGTTGTTCCAATGCGTGACGGCATAGAACAAGCCGATCGTCGCCATCACCGGCTTGGTCAACGGCAGGACGATGCTCCACAGGATGCGCGCTTCTCCGCATCCGTCCATGCGCCCGCTGTCAATGAGCTCGGAAGGAAGAGACTGGAAGAACGATCGCATGACGAAGAAATTAAAAGCGCTGATGGCGCCGGGAATCATCAGGACCCAGATCGTATCGAGCAGATGGAGCTGCTTGTTCCACAGATAGACAGGGATCAGCGGAGCGCTGAAAATAATCGTAAACAGAATCAGCAGCAAAATCACGCGGGAACCGCGATACTCCGGCCGCGACAGCGGGTAGGCTAGCGAAGACGTCATGGCCAGGTTGATCAGCGTGCCGACGCTTGCCAGTATGACGGAAATCATAAAGGCTCTCCAGATCGTATCGTTTTGAATCACGTATTCGTAATTGCTGAGCGTAAAATCGACCGGCCACAAAAATACTTTGCCGTATAAAATCGCGCTGGCACCGCTGAACGATTTGGCCCATACGTTCACCACCGGTATAATCGTAATGCCTCCGATCAATCCCAGGAATACGATATTGAACGCTTGGAAAATCCGCATTCCCCTCGTTCTATTTCTCATCTCATCCTCACCTCCTAATACAAGCTCTCGCCAGTCGCTTTGCGGCTGATCGTATTGCCGACGGTAAGCAACAGCAGCCCGACGACGGATTTGAACATCCCTACGGCGGTCGTATAGCTGAATTGCTGGTTCAGCAACCCCATCCGATAAATATACGTATCGAGAATGTCGCCATTGGAAATGTTCAGCGTGTTCAGGAATACGAATACCCGCTCGAAGCCGAAGTCCAGGAAGTTGCCGACCTGCAGCAGAAAAAGAATGACGATGGTCGGCATGATCGAGGGAAGGGTGATCGACAGCGTCTGTTTCCAGCGATTCGCTCCGTCCACCTCGGCCGCTTCATACAAATCGGGATTGATGCCGGCGATCGCGGCCAAATAAATGATCGTCCCCCAGCCCGTATCCCGCCAAACTCCTGCTCCTACAAGAACGCCGCGGATATACTCCGCGTCCCCGAGGAAAAACAGGCGTTCAAATCCCAGCCAATCGAGAAAATGATTCACCAAACCTTGATCGATGCCGAGAACGGCTAAGGAAATACCGCCTATGATGACCCATGACAGAAAATGGGGCATATAGATGACCGTCTGAACGACTCGTTTGTACAGCACATGACGAAGTTCGTTCAGCAACAGCGCCGCGATAATCGGGGCAGGGAAGGCGAACAGCAGGTCATAGAAGGCGATTAACAGCGTATTTTTCAAAATCCGCAAAAAATCCGCATACTGAAACATTCGCTGGAATTGCTCCAGTCCGACCCACTCGCTGCCCGTTATTCCTTTGAAAATATTGTAATTCTGAAATGCGATAACGCCGCCGGCCATGGGGATATATTTAAATATAAGGAAATAGATGATTCCCGGTACCGAGAGCAAGTACAGCATCTTATGCTTCGCTATATAGCGAAGCAATGGCATCTCCCGGAATTGGCGGGCAGGCGGGCGGACTGCCGTTGCCGATTGATCGTTCACAAAGATGACCCTCCTTGTTGATTGGTCTCCTTATGGTATCGCCTGCAATTCCGGATGAACAGGAAATCATTTTATCCATCATGGTTTTTTTTTAGGTCATTCGACAAAGAAGCGGTCTCTGCCTTCGCGGCGCATGCGGATGGTGACTCTCGTCCCCTTGCCCGGCTCGCCGTCGATCGATAAGCCGTATTGTTCGCCGAAAGCCATCTGGATGCGCCGGTGCACATTGAGCATCCCGATGCTGTCCCCGAGCCTGCCTTGGGGCATTTTGCCGGAAAGCCGGTTCGACAGCAGCGACGATCTGATCTCCGCAAGCCTGTCTGCGGATATCCCTGCCCCGTTGTCCTCGATCGTCATCAACAAATCATCTTCAGCCGTCCAGGCGTGAATGCGAATGCGATGCTGCTCGGCAATGCGTTTGCGGAAGCCATGTTCGAATGCGTTCTCGACCAACGGCTGCAGCGTGAATCTCACCATCTTCTCGAGCAGCAACTCGGGCGGAATGTCCACATCGATTTCAAATTCGCGCTCCAGACGATGATTGAGAATGATCAAGTAATTCCGAATATGGTTCAGTTCGTTCGCAATCGTAATCTCGTTCAGATTCGTGTGAAGGGCATATCGCAGCATGAAAGCCAACGCATCGACGATTTCCCGAATTTCCCGGGAATCCTCGATGACCGCATAGCAATTGATCGTCTCTAACGTGTTGTATAGAAAATGCGGATTGATCTGCAGCTGCAAGGCTTGGTATTCGGCACGCTGGCGCTCGAGCTCGGATTTATATACCTTGTCGATCATTTCCGAGAGCCTCTTCACCATCTTGTTATAGCTCAGGGTCAGCGACCCGATCTCGTCTTTTCTCGTCAACTCCCGGATCATCCGCCAATTGCCCCGCTCCGTCTGACGCATGCCTTCTTTCAAGATCTGGATCGGCTTGTTGATGGATTGGGCAAACCGGTAAGCCATCCATAATCCGAGCACCAGCGCGAAAACGCCGACTGCCATGACGACATTTCGGACCACGGTGGCCGGCAGGCGCAGTTCCTCCATAGGGACGGAAACGACAAGCTTCCAGCGGGAATAAGAGGAATCCGCCCACACGAACATATGCCTCGATCCGGATTCGTCCGTGGCAATGAACGTGTCCGCGCCCCCTTGCAAAGAATCGGAGATGAACGCAGGAACCGGTTGTCCGAATTCAGCGTTGTCGGGATGGAAAATATAGCGATTGTCCGAATCCACGATAAAAAAATAGCCGCCATTCCCCAGATCGATTTTCTCCCACAGCGTCGATAGCTCCGCCACATTGATCTCCATGGCCAGCACGCCGTTATAATCGTAGGAGGAATATCCGCGCAACGGACGCACCAGCGTAATGACCCGCCGCTCCGAATCCGGCCTCAAGGCCGTGTTGAGAATCCGCATTCGGTTGTCTCCACCGATAATATCCATGTACGAATCATACAACTCCCGAGGCCGGTCGATCTCATAATACGGGGCAACATAATTGTTCTCGAGAATGTATCGGCCGTGCTCGCCCAGCAAATAGATGGAATTCAAATGCGGAAAATGCTCGAATGCGGTGGTGAACGCGCCTCTCTTAATTCTATCCAGGTACGTAATGTAGGAGTAGCTGTCATTTTCCTCGATGTCCAGAAATCGCTTCACGCTATCATTCATGAGGAGGACGTTGCTGGCCCGCTCGTAGCTTTGCAGATACAACTCCGACTGATGGAGCGTACCGCTGACGATCTGCTGCAGCCGACTCTCCTGCTGCTCGTCCAGCACCTTCGATGCGGCCACATAGGAAATCATTCCGACCAATGACAAGGTGACGACAATGACGGTCGTAAAATACAGAATGAGTCGTCGTGACAAGGAGAAATTCATGACCGGCACCGCCTATTCGATTCCTAGCTTGGAACGATACTCTGTCGGAGAGACGCCGAACCACTTCTTGAACGTCTTGGCAAAATGCGAATAGTCCGTATAGCCGACCTCTTCGGCGATATCGTACATGCGGTGCGAAGCATGATGCAGCAGCCGCTGCGCCTGCTCCATCCTCTTCTTCATGCGAAAATGGACGAAGGTCTCATTCGTCGTCTGTTTGAATAGTTGACTGAGATACGAAGGATTAAGACCCAAGTAAACGGCCACTTCTTCCAGGGACACTTCCTTATTCAGATGCGATTCGATGTAGTCCTTGGCCGCTTCGATCGGATCAATGACGTTCCCCTTGCGTTTGCGCTGCAAATCTTGAAAAAGGGACTGAATCGCTTGTTCGAATTGTCGGTAGATGTGCGGTTCATCGGTCTCGCTTGAGTCCGTCAACAAATCCGGCACCTGATGAAACGGATAGACGTCCTTCTGGTTCAGCAGCTTGACCACGCGATTCAGTCCGTCCTGGTACAGTTGGACCCTATCCTGACTCGTCAGATGAAGGGCATCGGTATAACGCTTCCAATCGGATAGACTCTCGCTCAGCTTATCTTCATGAAGATACCAGATCGCATCGCTGATCTGATCCATGCCGATTTCGAATTGCCGAACGGGAACGCTCGTCCGGGCATGCGATTTGCCGGCGCCGTCGATCAGCTTGTCCAGCACGCTGTTCATCTCGTCCGATCGAACCGGCTTCAGCAGGTATTCCTTCACGCCATAAGACAAGCATTGCTGCGCATATTGGAATTCACCATAGCCGGAAATCACGACGACCTGCAGGGGCCAACCTTCCTTCTGAATGATTCGGGAGAGTTCGATCCCGTCCATATCGGACATTCGGATATCGGTAAATACGAAGTGGGGAAGAGATTCTTTCAACCGCTCAAGCGCTTCTTCTCCCGATGAAGCGACGCGAATGGCGTTGATCGGTCGGCCGCTCACTTCGATCATCTTCTTCAGCCCCTTGCGAATGATCGGTTCATCGTCAACGATGAGGACATTATAGCCCGTTGCCATTCGAACCCGCTCCTTTCAATCTAAAAAAAAGCCCCGCTGTCCTAAAATAAAACTATGTTCATGCGCTCCGAGCGAACGGTAAAGTAAGTTCAGGAGGAGATCCGATATGAACGCAGCGACGATTGTCGATTTGCAAGCCATTCCCCTTGCGGTACGTTGGGAAGATCTATACGGGGGAATCGAGAACGTCCCCCCAACCTTGCTCCGTCCTTCCTCTAATTTTCAAGGTATTCCACGCAAAGGTCAATTTTCGACCCTTGTCACAGTAACCGACAGCAACGGAGAGGTCGGCATCGGGGAAGCTTGGGGGCTCCCTCACGCCGGCGTGACGGCGATAATCGTCAATGATTTGGTCCGCCAGGCAGCGATTGGACGGGACGCGGACGACATCGACGGCTTGTGGGAAGTTCTGACCAAGGCGGCCGAAGGCATCGGCCATACCCGCGGATTCATGATGGAGGCGATCAGCGGGCTCGATATCGCCCTGTGGGATCTGCGCGGCAAGCGAACGGGCAAACCGATATCCGATATGGTCGGTGGGCGCGTGCGCGACCGTATCGCCTGTTATGCCAGCCCGATCCGCTTCAATGACGACACCCGGGATACGATCGCGAATGCGCGGGAATTTATCGATGCGGGATTTACGGCCGTGAAGGTGAAGGCGGGGCGGGCCGTCGAGAAGGACGTTGCCTATATCGCCGCCATACGCGAAGCATTGGGCCCGCATATCCGCATCATGGTCGACGTGAATTGCGGCTGGGACGCGGAGCGAACCGTACGCTTCGCGAAAGCCGTTGCGCCTTACGATATCTATTGGATCGAGGAACCGATTCCGCCCGATCGGCCCGACGAACTGGCCGCGATCCGTCGTGCCGCCGGCATCCGCATCAGTACCGGGGAGAACGATTATACCGTGCAGCAGTTCCGCCAGTTGATCGAGAAGGAAGCGGTCGACGTGTTGAACCCGAACATTACTCGCTGCGGAGGCATTACCGGTCTGCTGCGCATCCGGCAGCTGGCTGAACCGGCCGGCGTGGATATTTCCCTTCACGGCGTAGGCTCCGGCATCATGCTGGCCGCTTCTCTGCAGGTCATGAGCGCGTTCCGAAACGGAACGTGCATGGAATATAATCGCTTCCCCAACCCGCTCCGGGAACATCTGGTTTCCCCCAAGGCAATCTTTCACGACAGCTGCCTCGAGGTGCCCGGCGGTCCCGGGCTCGGCGTCGAACTGCGGGAGGACGTTGTCGATCGTTATCGCCAATAGAGGCTGAACCGGCGTACCGGCCGAACCTCCTTCGTTCATAACGGTACGCTGATTCTTTTCCTTTGCTTGAAGTATACCCATTCTTTGAATCCGATTTCCTTCAACCGCTTCGCGACAAGCTCGAAATCATCCGCCACACGAGCCGGGACATGCGCATCCGAACCCATCGTGACCTTAACGCCCGCATGCAGCGCCAATTCGAGAATGCGATCGGACGGATACCAACCGCCAACATCCTTGGTGCTGCCGGACGTATTGATCTCGATCGTCATCCCGCATTCGCCGATAGCCTTGATCGATTTCTCCAGATTGCGGGAAGGGATATCGCTGAATGCCGGGTAACGTCCCTTCATCGCGTCGATATGCCCCAGAATATCGAACATCCCGCTGCGGGCAGATTGCACGATCAGATCATGGTAGGCGTCCTTGAGCCTGATTTTCTCCTCGTCGTCCAGATCGTCCCAGCGCTGCCGATTGAAGATCGTAATGCCTTCCACATAGTGTACGGAACCGATGACATAGTCAAGCGGGAACTGTGAATAAACATGGCTGTAGGCGAGTGCATGCTCGGGGAAATAATCGGATTCCACCGCCAGCAGCACATCAATCTGCCCTTCATACTTCTTCTTCAGGTCCAGCACTTCCCGAACGTACCGGGGAAACTCGCTCTTGGCCATGGCGATGCCCGGCCAGGGCCGATCCTCCTCCATCCCGAAAAAGGGAGAGTGATCGGATATGCCGATCACCTTGAGTCCTTGCTGCAGAGCGGATTGAATATATTCCTCGATGTTTCCTTCCGCATGACCGCATCGATCGTGGTGGGTGTGCAAATCGAATTTCATCCGAAAACATCACTTCCTCCCGTGACCGTCAGGCGATCAATCGTGTTCGTCGGTACGTAATCCATCCCGATTTCGATCGCCTTCCGGATGCCTTCTTCCGTATCCTGACACCGGATGCAGACATGAAGGCCAAGCTTGTGCAGGTGCTTGATATCCGATTCCGGCACGAGGAAGGGGTCTGCGTAATCCAGCTGAATGCCCGCATTCCCCAACTCGCTTAGCTTCGACGCGGTTTCCATATTGCTCAAGATGTGGTGGATATAAAGACGGTCCGTCATTCCCCTGACTTCTTCCAGCAACGGCAAGCTAAAAGCGGAGATAACGGAGTACTCTTCCATGTTATACTCCTTCACCATTTCAACGACGTCTCGCACGATGTTGTCGGCCTTCAATTCGATAAATGGAACGCTCCCGTAATACCGGCATATCCGCAGATACTGTTCGAACGTCGGCATCTTGCGTTGTTCCGGCGACAAGGCTGCCACGTGATTCCCGACATCGAGCGAATGCTTCCGTATGTCTTCCCAGGTCATCTCGCTGATCTTCCCTGTGCCGTCATACATTTTGTCAATCGTATAGTCATGATTGCATACGAGAACGCCATCCGCCGTAACGTGGACATCGGTCTCGATTGCCCAGAATCGCTTGGCGCCGGCTGCATGGAAGGCGGGCAACGAATTTTCAGGCCCGTATGCGGTGAAGCCGCGGTGGGCAAGCAACCGGGGATGATGCACGCTGTTGCGAATCGGGAATAAGGAGTTCGAGTAACGAAACTTCACTGCCATCACCTCGGATCGGATTGTTGAATTAAACGATTCCCTTATGATACCATCTGGTTAATCAACGAATATACACATCGGGTTAGAGGGCGAATGCATTGAATGACGCACTGGGCGAATTACACAATATGATCCCTCATTTTACGCAAGTCGTGCACAGGCAAGTCGACGGTTCGTGGGTCAATCGCAAGCAGGTATGGACAACGCATTCCTTCATCCTGGTGTACGATGGGGAAGCGGTTATCGGATGCAACGAAGAACGGCGCGTATCCCAAGGCGATCTGATCTACTTCAAGCCTGGCGACGTAAGATGGGGATACACGTTCGAGCATAACCCCATGAAATGCTATGGCATGGATTTTCAATATGCTTGTCTCACCTATGACGACGATCAATGGCATAAGAAGGATATTCCGCTGCCCATCAGCTCATTTCTTCATATTAAAGACGCCCATCTATTTTCACGAATACTCTCTCTCTTCCAGACGCTTACCCAAGAATGGATATCGCCGAATACGTTCAATAAAGTCATTCGCGAACGAGCCTATTTCATGGAAATTCTGAATCTGTTATTCCTCTGGAATAGTTCCAAGCAATCGCTCAATTACGACAAGATCCGCAAAGTCGAGAAGGTATCTCAATATATTCTGGACCATTACACCCATCGAATCAAGCTGCAAGAGCTTGCCGACTACATCCAGCTCAGTCCCTCTTATTTGCAGGCGATCTTCAAGGAAATCACCGGCAGCACGCCGATTGAGTATCTGATTCGCGTGCGCATGAACAAAGCGAAAGAATGGATCAAGGAAGGGCGCCATTCGATCAGAGAAATATCGGAATTCGTCGGATTTCATGATGCTTTCTACTTCAGCAAGTGCTTCAAGAAGAGCGAGGGGATGTCCCCCACAGAGTATCGAAGCATCGTCTCCTCGCAGAAGCATTTCGTGTAAGGAAGAACAAGGACGCCAGCCTGGCAGCCTTGTTCTTCTTTTATGATCATCCTCTATCGGACGCGAATCTCAACGACTTCCGCAAACGGCGTTCCGTTCGTTTGTTCCACGACCAATCTTAACCGTTCGGTCACGATCGCATGGTCCAGGACGTGCTTTCTTTTGCGCTGCCTGTTCTCCTTCACTTCGAGCAGCGGATGCCATTGTCCATTGTCTTCGTACTCGATTCGATAGTCCTTCACCAATTCCGGGATGATCTCGAATTCGGTCTTGTGATGATGCAAATTAATCAGATCTTCATTCACGTCGTCGTTGAAGGTGATATGAATTTCTTGAACGTTCTTCTGCGTCTCCCAATGCAAGGCGATCCATGCTTCCTTGCCTTCCAGGGGCCCCGAAATCCACATGTGCGGTCCGCCGTATGGACGATAGTACCCATCGACGATCTTGGCCGGCGCGAAGGATGACGTTTCATTCACCTGGCGGAAATTGAACGCTTTGCGAATGACACGCTTCATGCTCCATTTGACTACCGGCTGCTCGTGGTTCAACGACTCCATGTTGCGGGCCACGGCCAATGACTTCTCCTTGATGAAGGACAGCACGCCGCTCATCGGCTTGTTCGACAAATACAGAGAAACATCGGGGTTTTCTTTGATGACGATAAAGGCATTCTGCGCTTGTTCCGGCTGCCAAGGGAGACTGAAGGCGACCCATTGCTTGTCCCCCTTCGCAACCTTCCGCTGATCTGCGATCTGGAGCTGATGAGGGATATAATTTTCGGCTCTCCCGGTATCCCACACTTGCACCTCGATCGTCGTGTCCCGGCTGGCATCCAGCAGCAGTTCGAGCTTCTCCAGCTTCGGATCGACAGGAAGGATGAGCCCGACATCCGTACTCAGCTCGAACGCTTCATCCGCTTGCTCAACCGCCAGATGGCGAATGAAGCTTGACGCCGTCACGTCCGCGCTCAGGGCCAGGTCTGCCGGATCCTCGTTCTTCACGCCGATCAGGGATGCATCTTCCCACAAGAGAGTTTGCTGCAGCTGCTTCAGATGATGTTGATAAAGGCCCCGGGGCGTCGTCCGATGCTCCACGCACAGCGCAGCCGCCGTTCCCGCTGCCTGCCCGACGGAAGCGCAGGTCCCCATGACGCGAGACGATCCGAAGGCGATATGCGTCGCGCTGATATTCCTCCCGGCAAACAATAGATTGTTCACGTTCACCGAATACAGCGATCGGAACGGAATCTGGTATACGCCATCGGAATGGAAATGCTTCGATGTGTAGTCGGCAGCGTACATGCCTTCCGGCGGGTGAAGATCGATCGACCATCCGCCGAAGGTGACGTTGTCTTCGAATTGCGTTTGAACCTCAAGATCGTTCTGGTTCAGCACGTAGTCGCCTTTGAATCTGCGATATTCCCGTTTGCCGGGAATGCTGCCCACCCATTCCAGGGTCATGTTGTCCGCATTGAACTTGCCTGAATTTTTGATGTAATCCCAGATCCCGTAGATGACGGACCAGAGCTCATCCCGTATGCGTTCATTGTCATGAAGCGTATCGATATCCTCGTCTCCGCCCCATTCGATCCACCAGTAGAAGCATCCGGAATCCCCGCTGTTCAGCACCCTCTTGATCGGGATGGCCGTTTTCGTAATATCTTTGGCGAAGGAGGGAGGAATGAATTTCACGGGCAGGCCGGCATCCTTCGTATAGAATAGCAATGTACTGCCTAGCGTAATATTATCGGATACCTCGGGCGCCCACTGTTCGTTGTATTCGTGCCTCGCTTCGCGGCCAATCTGATACTTGGCTCCGGCCAGGAAGCCGATCAGACCGTCGCCCGTGCAATCGAGGAAGACCGGACTCTCGAAACGGATTCTGCGCTCCGAACCCATCATCCAGCCAGTCACCGATTTAATCTGCCGGTCCCCCTCGTCCCCTTCGGCTTCGACCTCGTGCACATCCGTATTCAGGAACAATTGAATATTCGGCTCCTGGCGAACCTTCTCCAGGACGATCAGATCCCAATAGTAAGGGTTGCCTTCCGGGTTCGTATAGTTGTTCTCCACGAACATCTCGCCCAAGATGCCCGTCTCTCTCGCATAACGGTTGATGCCATGACCGGTAGCCCCGACGACCCATACTCTGACCTCGCTGCTCGAGTTACCGCCCAGTACGGGGCGATTCTGAATCAGAGCCACCTTCTTCCCCAGGCGAGCCGCGGCTACCGCCGCGCATACGCCGGACAGACCGCCTCCGACAACCGTAACATCCGATGCGACGAATTCGTTTCTCATGCCACTCGCTCCTTGTCGATTCTAGAGTTGAATTTGCGTTTTCAGTAGATCCGGGTTTTTGCGACTCTCGAAGAAATTTGCGGCTTGCTCCAGCGATATTACCTGTGAAACCAAGCTATCCACTTGAATACGCCCTTCTTGAATCCATCGCATAGCCGGAATCGTCGTATAATGGACCGCCATCGATCCCAGGATGATCCAGTCGTTGTGGAACAGCTTGTATGGACTCAAGGGCACCGTTACATCCGTATCCGCTACTCCGAATTGCAAGTACTTCGCGGCAGGGCCCATATACTCGAATGCGGTCTGGATCACGGAAGGAATTCCGGTCGCCTCCACGACGACATCGTATCGCTCATCGGCCAATTCAGCAGACAGGTCGCCGCTCAGCACCGTCCTCGTTGCTCCGAGCTGCTTGGCAAGCTGCAGCTTCGCCGGGGATACGTCGACCACGGCCAATTCGGAAGCACCGGATCTGGAGATCGCTTGAATCAATTGCTGTCCCATCGCTCCGGCGCCGAACAGAATGACGCGATTGCCGGCCTGAAGCTGCAGGCGATTCATCGCATAGACGACGCATGCCATCGGCTCAATGAACGCCCCTTGCTGGAAGGTCATCTCGTCCGGCAGCTTAATGAGCGTATTCGCCGGAACGCGAACATACTCGGCCATACTCCCATGCCGGGTGACGCCTACGGCAGCGAAACGGGTGCACTGGTTCGATCTGCGCGTCTGACAATACTCACATTGTCCGCAGAATATATTGGGATCCGCGCTTACCCTGTCGCCCACGGCATATCCGGACACGTCTAGGCCGACTTCATGGACGACGCCGGAAAATTCATGTCCCGGAATCAGCGGATAGGAAGACATATACGTCCCCGCATAAATATGAAGATCCGTTCCGCATATCCCCGTCCGCTCCACCTTGATCGTTACTTCATTGGCCCTTGGTTTCGGGTACTCCACTTCCCGAATCGTCGCTTGAAACGGCTGTTCGATCACAAGTGCTTTCACATTGAACACCTCACCCGAGAATTAAACTTGGATAGAAACCGTTCGACTTCTCCCAGAACCGGAATACTGCCCATTGCCCCGATCTTCGTCGTAACAATGGCGCCTACGGCATTGGCGAAATCACAGTACTCATCCAACTCCGCTCCGGTGATGGCTTCAATTCCGCCTTCCCTGCACAATATCCGGTACAGCATGGCTCCCAAATAGGCATCCCCCGCTCCCGTCGTATCGACCGGATGAACAGGATAACCGCGCTTGCTGCCGGTTTCTTCGCGGCAGCGATAGAAGCAACCTTGCTTGCCGAGAGTAACGAGGATTAACGCGGTGCCATATGTCTCGTAAATATAGCGTGTACCCGTCTCGCAATCCTGAATGCCCGTGATGAATGCCAACTCTTCTTGCGACAACTTGACGATGGATGCGGATTGCAAGCCTAATTTCATCATTTCTTTCGCTTCGTCCAAGCTGTCCCACAATGAAACTCTGAGGTTGGGGTCATAGGAGACGAGGACGCCATGGCTACGGGCATGTTCGATTGCAGCGAGCGTTGCGCTTCTCGCAGGTTCATCCGTCATCGAGATCGAGCCGAAATGAAAGATTTTGGATGCCGCTATTCGATTCAGATCAATGTCTTGCACGCTCAAGCGCATGTCCGCGCCGGGGCTTCTGTAAAAGGTGAAGGAACGGTCGCCTTGTCCGTCCAAGTGCACGAATGCAAGCGTCGTATGCACATGGGGATCCCGAACCAGTCCGGATGCATCGATATGATGCTCCTGAAGCGTTTGGGCCAGATAATCTCCGAATGCGTCTTGGCCTACCTTCCCGATAAAGCCGACTTTCTTGCCAAAGCGGGCAAGGCAAGCCAACACGTTCGCCGGAGCCCCTCCCGGATGTTGTTCGAAACGTGAACGTTCTGCAGGGTTGTTGGCGATCGGAGAGAAATCGATTAGCAATTCACCGAGTGCAATCACGTCATACATAATCAATCCTCCGTCTATTTTCTTGGTTCTTCATGCCATAGCTAGCGTATCATCCCCCTATCCGAACGGACATGGAATAAGTAAGGTTGACCTGTATTATTGCATGCTCATTATTTGCGATCATGCAAGCAGCCCCTGCCTCGAAAATAAGAGACAGGGGCCGCAATTAATCATCTCACTCGGAAGGCCAACGACGTGGCGGCCCGCCGGGCGCTGCAGAGGCAGTGTTATGGGTTCGAATCCCGATATTGCCTGCAATGCTCCACCCAACGTTCGGCCAGACCGACATTCGACGCAAAATGAAGATGGGTATAACCCGCCGCCAAGTTGTCGCGGACATACCCATCCTCCCGGCTGCCGCGCAAACCTTCCAAATCATAAGCCGGAGGCGGAGCCTGGCGGAACGTGATCACGGAATAATGGAATTCGTGGCCGCGGGCGCGGTCTTCCGGGCCAAGCAGGAAATTGCCGGGCTTGCCGGCAACGTCGCGATAGCCAAGCGCCGCCAGCTTGCTCTGCATCTTCACCGAGCCGGGAATGAGTCCGACCATCGGATAGCGAACGCCTTCCGTCGTCTCGATCGATTCGGCCAGATACATATAGCCGCCGCATTCCGCCAGCGTCGGCATGCCCCGTTCGACCGCTTCCCGCACGGAAGCCGCGACTGCTGTCTGCTCAGATAGCGCCTGCGCGTGCAACTCCGGAAATCCGCCGCCCAAGTAGAGGCCGTGAACGTGATTCGGCACCGTTTCTCCCCGCAGCGGGGAAAAGTAGACGATTTCGGCTCCTTCCCGTTCCAGCAGCTCGAGGTTCTCCGCGTAATAAAAGTGAAACGCCTCGTCCTTGGCTACGGCGATCCGTACATCGCGAGCCGCGGCTGAACTTGCTTCCGGGCTTGCGAACAGCTTGCCCGGCGTTTCGTACGGCCGATTGGGTAACGATGCCATCAAGGAATCCAGGTCTATACAGCCTTCAACCCTCTCCGCCAGAAAATCGAAGAACGGCTGAAGCTCCCCTCTTTCGATCGAAGGGACGAGTCCGAGATGGCGTTCCGGCAGTTCCAGCCGCTCATCCCGCTCCACATAGCCGAATACCGGTACGCCGCACGACTGTTCTACGGCTTGCTTGATTAAGGAATAATGGCCGGCGCTGCCGACGCGGTTGGCGATGACGCCGCATATCCTAGCTTCCGGCGAGAAAGTCTGATAGCCGCGCACGATGGCCGCCGCGCTGCGGGCCATGCCGCCGCAATCGACGACGAGCAATACCGGAGCGTCCGTCAGGGCGGCAATTTCAGCCGTGCTTCCCGCATTCGACAGCGGATCTTTCCCGTCAAACATCCCCATCACGCCTTCGATGATGGCTAAGTCGGCATTCCTGCTCCCCCGTGCGAAGATGTCCCGCACGGCGTCCTCCCCGCACATCCAACTGTCCAGATTACGCGAAATGCGGCCCGTTACCGCCGCATGATAGGTCGGATCGAGGTAGTCCGGGCCGCATTTGAAGCCTTGCACGGCAAGTCCGCGCGCCCGATACGCCGCCATCAGGCCGATGGCGACGGTCGTCTTGCCGACGCCGCTGCCCGTGCCCGCGACGACCAATCGCCGAGCCGTCATCGCCACACCTCCGCTTGCGCCTTGTCAAACGCCGGGTAGTCTTCCGGATGCAGCCATGCGGCCAATTGACGCAAACCGACCAACAAGCGCGGCGACGGCCGGCAATACCATTGCTCCTCCATCACGAACGTTTTTCCTTCGCGCACCGCGCGCAGTTCGCTGCCGCCCGGGCGCTTGCCGACCGATTCCGGTTTGATCAACTCCGGCCGCACCCCGACCCACGCGAGAAAGACGTAATCCGGGTCCCTGCTTCGTACATCCTCCCAGTCGGTCTTCACGCTGGCACGTTCCTCCTCCGCGAATACGTTACGGGCACCCGCGAGCTCGCTGATTTCCGTCAGCCAGTTCAGCCCGCCGGGCGTAAACACCGGCTTGGGCCACCATTCCCAATATAGCGAAGGGCGGTTGCATATGCCGGCGGCATACGCGGCATATTCCTCCAACACAGCCGTGTACTTGTCATAAGCTGCGCGGGCTTCCTCACGCCTGCCGGTAGCCGCCCCGACTTCCAGCAAATTGTTGCCGATCGCCGCCAAACTTTTCGCATTTAGCGTCAAATACGGCAACTGCGCCGCTTGCAGTCCCGCGATATTTTTCTCCATGCCCGGCACAGACAGCGATGCCAGCACGAGGTCCGGCTTCAGCGCGGCCACCGATTCAATATCGATCGCCATATCGGAACCAAGCCTGGGCAATGGCTCGATGTCCGGAGGCCAATCGGAATAATCGTCGACGCCGACAAGCTCGCCCGCCAGTCCTATATAACCGAGCGTCTCGGTGTTGCTCGGGCACAGCGATACGATTCTCATGCGAGGTCATCCCCCTTCGATCAATATTCGATGCCCAACACGGCAGGAACGCCCTCTTCGTAATAGTGCTTGACCGGTTCCATCACCGTAACCAGATCCGCCGCATCGATCACCCGCGGATGCGCGCTGCGGCCGGTCAGCACGATATGCATGCCTTGCGGGCGCTGCCGGATCAGTTCCAGCACTTCTTCGAGCGGCAGCACGTCTTCCACCGGAAACCGGTCGATCGCCAGCGCGTTGTTGATTTCATCCAGAATGACGAGCTGATGCTCTCCGGCCATCACCCTCTCCCGGGCGAAGGCCCAGGCTTCCCGCAGCGCGTCGCGATGCTCTTCAGGCGTCTTCGTCCATGTGAATCCGATCCCCTTCTGCACCATTTCGATGCCCAACTTGTCGAACACGAGCTTCTCGCCGTACGTCCGTTGCGGGGATTTGATAAACTGGATGATCAGCACCTTCAAGCCGCGCCCCGTCGCTCTGACCGCAAGGCCGACTGCGGCCGACGTTTTGCCTTTGCCGTCGCCGGTGTATACCAGGGTTAACCCCCGCTCCTTGCTCGGTTTGTTACTGGACATGCTCATCCGCTCCTTGTCGCAGGATCTCGTAGATTTTATTCATGTCAACATGCTCGCGAAAATGGTCGGCAAGCCGGTCAAACGATCTTTCACGCAATGAAGCGAATAGGACGGGATGTTCCGCTGCCGGGATCCCCCGGGCTTTTCGAATAACGTTCAACCAGGCATGACGAAGCTCGTCGTTATGCAGGATACCGTGCACATACGTTCCCCAAATTTTTCCGTCCGCCGTGGAAGCTCCTTCTTGGGCGAACGGGCTTTCGACCTTAACCGTTCCCTGATCCGCTGCTGCTCCCGTACTAAGTGAATTGACACACGCCGACTCCCGGTGGGCTTCGCTTGCCGTGCTGTAGATCCGAAAAGGCGAATGAGCCGGGCCGGTGAAAGCAGTCGTCCCCATATGAATTTCATACCCGTTCACTGGCAAATCGGCTATGTTGCCAAATGCGGGCGAGACGGCAACGATTCCGGCGACGCGCACCGTCCGCTTCTCGTTAAGAAAGGTTGTCACGAGCGGCAGCAGGTCAAGCCCCGCGCATTCGCCATGCTCGGATTCGACGGTCTCCGGATCAAGTAGCCGCTCGCCCAGCATCTGATATCCGCCGCAAATGCCAACCACGCGCCCGCCGCCTGCTGCGTATTGCTTCAGAAGCCGGGAAATGCCGTTATCTTGCATCCAGAGAAGGTCTTGCGCCGTGTTCTTGCTGCCGGGAACGATGACCGCATCTGGCTGTCCGAAATCGCGGACGGAAGCGATGTAGCGTACGGAGACGCCCGGTTCGTGCAGCAGCGGATCGATATCGGTGAAATTGGAAATGCGCGGCAGGCGAACGACCGCGATATCGAGGACCGGCGCATCAGAACCGAAGCGGCAGGCGGCATTGCGATCTGCGTAATCGGAATCGGTGTGGAACATGTGCTGGCTATCGGTACGGCAGTCGACTTGATCATCCATCTTCGGAATCGTGCGACGAACGGAGTCTGCGATTCGCTTGTCGAGCGATGCCGAGTCTTCGTCTTCGAGCGCCAGGTTCGGCAAATACGGAACGACGCCGAGCACCGGCTTGCCGATCCGCGCTTCCAGCCATTCCAGACCCGGCTGGAGCAGCGTCACGTCGCCGCGGAACTTGTTGATGATAACGCCTTTGACGCGATCCCTCTCGTGCGGCTCCAAGATTTCCAGCGTGCCGACGACCGACGCGAACACCCCGCCTCGATCGATATCGGCCACGAGGATGACCGGCGCTTCCGCCCAGGCGGCCAACCGCATGTTGACGATATCCCGATCCTTCAGGTTGATCTCCGCCGGGCTTCCCGCGCCTTCGATCACGATGGCCTCATATTCGGCCCGCAGCCTCGACAGCGCCTCTCGGACGATACTTTCGGCAACGGGCAAGTATTGCTCGCGATAGGAGCGCGCATCCATATCCCGATATGGCTTGCCGTGCACGACGACTTGAGACGACATCTCGCGGCTCGGTTTCAAGAGGATCGGATTCATGTCGGTCGTAGCGGCTATGCCGCAAGCATCCGCCTGCATTCCTTGCGCCCGTCCGATCTCCTTGCCGTCCGGCGTCACGTAGGCGTTGAGCGACATGTTTTGCGATTTATAAGGGGCCACGCGCCAGCCGTCCTGCTTCAGGATGCGGCATAATGCCGTTGCCAGCAGGCTCTTCCCGACGTCGGAGGACGTGCCTTGAAACATGATCGTCGCTGCGGGAGAACGGTCGGACGGTTGTTGCGGTGATACGTCCGGCTGATGTTGCTGAGAAATTGCGTCTGGGTGGCGGTGCGGCAGAACGTCCGTGAAATGATGTGACTGTCTGTCTGCATGATGGTGAGCCATTGCGTTAGCGAGATTCCGCGCGGTGGCGTCCTGTTGCCGTTCCATCATCGCTTCAGCACCTCCTGCAAGGCGCGGATCAGCCGCTCGTTCTCGTGGCGAAGGCGTATGGCGACGCGGAAATAGGAGGCGTCCAGCCCTTTGAACAGCGAGGCGTCACGGATCATGATCCCGTGCGCGGCCATCGCCTGTTGTAGCCGCAAAGCAGTAAAGCCGCTTGCCGCCGGCAGCGAAGCCAGCAGGAAGTTGACATCGCTCGGCACGACGCGAAGCCCGAGATCCTGCAAGCGGCCGACCAGCCACGGCCGCTCCCGTGCCAGCCACTCGCGCGTCCGAGCGGCATAGGCATGATCGTCCAGCACGGCTTCGCCGATAAGCTGGGCGAGGAAGTTCACGCTCCACTGCGTCTGGAGCGCGGCAAGCCGGCGCACCCGATCCGGGTGCGCCACCAGAAAGCCGAGCCGGATGCCCGGCACGGCGTAGAACTTGGTCATCGAGCGGATGACGATGACCCGATCCGACGCGGCCGCCTCCCGCAGCAGGGAGCGGCCCGCTTCATCCGGGACGAAGTCCATGAACGCTTCGTCCACGATCAGCTGCGCGCCCGATTGCACCAGGTCGCGCAACACTCCGTCCGGGACTAGCCGCCCGGTCGGATTGTTCGGATGGCCGAGGAAGATCGTTCTTTCCATCGGCCGGGGCAAGTCCAGACTGCCTGAGCAGGACGACTGGCCCGCCATCGCGTTAGCTCCTGCGGTGCCTTGCCACACCCAATTTCGCATATCCGGCACCCTGAAATCATCCTCCGCATGCAGCGGCCATTCGGCGATGTTCCCGCCGATCTTGCCTATCGCCTCTTCGTATTCGGAAAACGATGGCCTCGCCAGCACCGTCGTCACCGGCCGGAGCAATCGAACGGCCAGCTCGATCAGTTCCGCCGCGCCGTTGCCGACGAGGATGCTGTCCATCGGCACGTCATAGACGGCAGACAGCTTGGCCCGCAGCTTGCGAACGGCCGGATCCGGATACCGAACGATGTCCCGCCAGCGATCGCGCAACAGATCGCCGACCGCTTCAGGCGGACCCCAAGGATTCATATTCGAACTGAAGTCTAGCCAATCATCGGCCGGAATACCGTACGCGTCCTCCGCCGTTCGCAAATCGCCGCCATGCCCGTATCGTTCCAGTTGCATCCTCACTCGCCCCCTGCAGTTTGCCATCTAAACCTAACTGACCCACGAATGAAAATCTTGACCATCCCTAACCGAACCGGAACAAGTACGCGACAAGTCCAAGCAGCAAAGCGAGCTCGATCGTCTCGTTCAGCGCCCCGTATACGTCGCCGGTTAGGCCGCCCAGCTTGCGCGCGGCGAAGGTCGCGCCGATCCCGCCGACGAGCCCGGTAGCGGCGGACAGCACCGCGCACGCAACAAGCGCATCCTGCCAATCCCATCCTCCCCCCACGCACAGCACCAGCACGGACAACAGAGTGGCAAGCGCGACCGCCGCTGTCGCATGGCGCCCGCGCACCGAACGGAACATCCCGCCGAGCCCCGAGCCACCCTGCCTGGCATAGGGCCAGAAAGCAATCGCGGCAGGCAGGAAAACGCGACTCCAAATGGGTACCAGCGTAAATAAAAGGCATCGTTCGATCAGTGATAACGGACAGGCCAAGCGGATGTACGCCAGGGATGGAACCATCGATCCGACATCAACGCCGGTTTCGAACGCCGCTGCTCCGCCGTCCAGGAGAGCCGCGAGCAGCATCATTTTCATCAACAACAGCAGTACGCACGCGATGACACCCATCGCACCGACGCGGCTGTCCTTCATGATTTCCAGCATGCGTTCGCGCGGGCGGTAACTGAGCAGGCCGTCCGCTGTGTCCATGAAGCCGTCCAGATGCAAGCCGCCGGTCAGGAACACCCATAGCCCCAGCGCAAGCGCCGCGACCACATAAAGCGGAAAAACCGCGGATAATCCATAAGCAGCCCCGGCTGCAAGCATTCCGATCAATAGCCCCGCCGCCGGATAGAATACGGTGCTGCGCCTGTAGATCGCATCCGATTCCGGAAATCGCACGGGCAGCGGCAAGCGGGTCAAAAATTGCAGTGCAGCGACGAGCGGCAGGAACCCGCCGTCTAAGACAACGCGAACAACATTACGATAAGCGCGCATAGGCATCCTCCCGCAATCAGATAACTGACGCTGTACAGCAAGCGAACCGTCCGGGGAATGTCTTCCCGATCCAGCGGACGGGTCGCCCAACCCATGCGTGCTCGTTCGCTAACAATGCTGCCGTAGCGATTCGTGCCGCCGAGCTGGATACCGAGCGCCCCGGCCACCGCCGATTCCGGGATGCCGCTGTTCGGGCTCGGGTGCAGGCGGGCGAACCGGCGCTCGGCGCGCCGAGCGCCGCGTGCGGACATGCCTCTCCTTAGCAGCGCGGCCAGTGCAAGCAGCCAGCCAGTCAGACGCGCAGGTAAGTAATTCAACGCGTCGTCAAGACGGGCGGAAGCCCAGCCGAAATCGCGGTACTTGTCGTTCTTATACCCGACCATCGAATCCAGCGTGTTCGCCGCCCGGTAGAGCATCGCCAGCGGAGCCGCCCCCAGCAGCGCGAACAGGATCGGCGACACGAAGGCATCCACCGTGTTCTCCGCCACCGTCTCGACTGCCGCACGCGACACTTCCGCTTCGTCCAGCTCCGCCGTATCCCGGCCGACGATATAGCCGACGTGCTTGCGCGCCGCCGCCATATCGCCCCGGGCGATCGGTTCGTACACGAGCATCGCGGCATCCTTCAGTCCTTTGACGGCGATCGTCGTGGAAATGAGCCACGCATGCGCGAGATAGCCCAGCCAAGGGTGAATCCGTCCCAGCAGCGTGCCGATTGCCCATGTCGCCGCGAAGCTGGCCGCAGTCACGATTACGGCCAACAGAACGCCCCGCCGACGCTTACGGCTAGCCAACTTCTTGCCGCGCTGCGGATCGACCGTTGCCCCGCCTTGACCGATAACCAACTTCTTGTCAGAGTTTGCTTCGTCGGTTGCCCCACCCTGACCGACAGGAATTGCGCCTTCGGTCACCGCATCCTGACTGATCGCAAGTCTGCGCTCGAGCGCCGAGATCAGCTTGCCGATCCCGACGACCGGATGCGGCAGGCGACGCGGATCGCCCAACCACCAATCGAGCGCAATCGCGGCCAGTACCATCCCCAATATTTCCGGCAATGAATAGAAGATCATCGAGGTGTCCCATCTCCCCGGGGCAACGTGTAGGCGAGGCGCTTCAATTCCACCGGAATGCCCGCCGTGACGAGAAACACTTCCTCGCATACCGCGGCCAGCCGCTGGTTCATCCAACCCGCCAGGTCACGGAATTGCCTGCCGAGCGGATAGGCCGGCACGACGCCTGATCCGACTTCGTTCGTGACGGCGATAACGGCATCGTCTGCGGACAGCTGCGAGAATGCCGAGATGAGCGCTTCCACCTGCGCTTGCACGGCCGCTTCGGCATCTGCCTCCCGTTCGCAGCGGATCAACCAGTTCGACAGCCATAGCGTCAGGCAATCGATCAGCACGATCGAGCCGCGGCTTGCTTCCAGCACCTGGACCAGATGATAGGGCTCTTCAACGGTGTTCCATAAGAACGGCATGCCTTCCCTTCGCACCTGGTGCCGCCTGATCCGCTCGCGCATCTCATCGTCCAACGTTTGCGAAGTCGCCACGTAGATGCCCTCTGTGCCGAGAGAGGCAGCAAATTGCTCCGCAAACCAGCTCTTGCCGCTCCTCGCTCCGCCTGTGATCAGTACCGATGCCATCCCGATTCCCCCTTCTGTTCGAACGCATCTATGCCGCGAGCCCCGTTATCGATCCGTCTTGCGCGCACTTGTACGGCCTGCATGCACTCTTAGCCCTGCGACACGCCGGCATCCGTGAACGTCGCCATCTCGTTCATCACTTTGACCGCGGCGTCGATCACGGACATACCGAGCGCCGCGCCTGTTCCCTCGCCGAGCCGCATGTCCAGGTGCAGCATCGGCGCGAGCCCTAGCAACTCCAGCGCCGACCGGTGACCCTTCTCTTCCGACAGGTGAGAGGCGATCATGTAATCTCGCGACTGCGGCGCGATCCGATAAGCTGTCAGCGCGGCGACGGTGGCGATGAAGCCGTCGATCACGACCGGGCATCGATTCGCCGCCGCGCCAAGCACGACGCCGACGAGGCCGGCGATTTCCAGGCCGCCGAGCTTCGTAAGCACGTCCAGCGGATCGGCCGCTTCAGGCGCATTCACGTCGATGGCACGCTGCACCGCCTCGCGCTTGCACACGAGCCCTTCGTCGTCAACCCCGGTGCCCCGACCGACAGCGAGCGCGATGTCGATGTCGCCGAGCACGGCTAACATCGCCGCGCTCGGCGTCGTATTGCCGATACCCATCTCGCCGGTCGCGAACGCCCCATAGCCTGCCACAACCAGCTCTTCCACGACCGCGATGCCCGATTCAATCGTCTGGACCGCCTCTCCGCGGGACATTGCCGGACCGCGGGCGATATTGCCCGTACCCTGGCGAATCTTCCTCACAAGCAGCCGTTCGTGGGCCACGTCCTTCTTCATCCCCATATCCACGCACACAACGTCGGCGCCGGCATGCCGGGCGAGCACGTTGACCGCCGCCCCGCCGCCGAGAAAATTGAGCACCATCTGCGGCGTCACTTCCTGCGGAAACGCGCTGACTCCTTCCTCGCATACGCCGTGGTCGCCGGCCATGACGACGATCGCCTTGCGCTGCGGCGTCAGGGGGAACGTCGCTCGAATGCCGGCCAACTGCACGACGATCCGCTCCAGCTTGCCCAAGCTGCCCTGCGGCTTCGTCAAGCTGTCCAGCCTATCCTCCGCCAGACACATCGTCTCCGCATCCAGCGGCCGAATGTTCGCCAGCGTCCGCATCAACTTTTCCATCCGATTTTCCTTCCTCGCGCAGCTTCACGCAGCTGCATCCCACCGTTGCGGTCAGGCAATAACTTCCGGCACAGCCGCCGCAGCTGATGCTGCTGCCGACACGCCGCTTATCGTCTGCGGCGACAAGATCACTTGCGGCACGCCGCTGACCGGATGGCTAGCGATGACCGGCGTAATGCCGTAAACCTCGCGGATCAACTCCGCGCGAAGAAGCTCGCGTGGCGTTCCGATTTCCACCACTCGGCCATGATGAAGCAGAAGCAGCCGATCGCAATACAGCGCCGCCAAATTGAGATCGTGCAGCACCGCGACGACAGTCATGCCCGTTTCCCGCCGCCACTCCGTGATCCGGTCCATCAATTGAATCTGATGGCCGATATCCAGGTACGTCGTCGGTTCATCCAAGAGGAGCAGACGAGGCTGCTGCGCCATCGTCTTGCCGAGCGCCGCCCGTTGCCGCTCCCCGCCGCTCAAGTGAGCAAGCGGACGATCCGCCAGGTCCGTCAACCCAAGCCGCGCTATGATATCGTCGATGAGCGATGGCCCCGCCGTACCAACTTTACCGATATGATTGCCACCGCCGCTGTCGCCGCTTCCTCCTGATCCGACCGTACTGCCGCCGCCCGACCTGACTTGCGTCCGTTCTTCCCCCAGCCAATTCTGAAACGGGTACCGCCCCATCTCCACGACTTCCCGCACGGTGAATCCGATAGGCGGGAGCGCTTCTTGCTGCAGAACCGCCATCCATCGGGCCAGCGCCTTGCGCGAGTGCGCGTCCGCCGACTGCCCGTTCAGCACGATCCGCCCGGCATCCGCTCGCTCCACGGCCGACAACAGCTTGACGAGCGTCGACTTGCCGCTTCCGTTCGGGCCGATGATGCCGAAGAACTCGCCGTTCGCCACCTGGAAATTCACTTCATCCAGTACCAGCGCGTTGCCGTACGATTTCTGTACGTTCTCCACCCGGATCATTCCGTCGTCACCCCCCTTGTTGCTTATTCTTGCGAAGCAGATACGCGAAGAACGGCGCGCCGAGGAAGGCGGTCACGACGCCAAGCGGAATCTCCGTCGGGGCGAGCGCCGTCCGCGCGATCGTGTCGGCCCACAGCACGTAGACGCCGCCGAAGATCGCCGCAAGCGGCAGCAACAACCGGTAATCCGGCCCTGCCATCAGCCGCACGAGATGCGGCACGACGAGTCCGACGAATCCGATCGTGCCTACGATCGACACGGCGGCCGCGGTGATCAGCGTCGAGACGATCAGCACGACGAGCCGCGTCCGCTGCACGTGGATGCCGAGGTGCGCAGCCTGTCGCTCCCCGAGCGCGAAAACATTCAATGCTCTGCCATAGAGCAGCAAGACGGCTGCGCCGACCGCTAAATAAGGCAGCAGGACGCCCGTGAACGACCATCCGCGAAGCGACAGGCTGCCCATCAGCCAGAAGACGATCTCGTTGACGACCGTGTCGGACATGGACACCATGAACGAGACGAGCGAACCGAGGAACGCGGAGACGACGACGCCGGATAGGATGAGCGTCTCCAGCCGGAATTTGCCGTTCACGTTCGCGAGCCGGAGCACGATCCATAAGCTGACCAGTCCGGTCGCGAAGGCGACGATCGGGATCGACCACTTGCCCAGGAGCGCGGTATGAAGGCCGAACAAGATCAGAAAAGCGGCGCCGACGGCCGAACCCGAGGCGACGCCAAGCGTGTACGGGTCGGCCAACGGGTTGCGCAGCACGCCCTGGAACCCCGCGCCGGCCAGCGACAGGCACGCGCCGACCAGGATGGCCAGCAGCACCCGCGGCAGCCGCACTTTCAGCACGATTTGTTCCGACGATTCCGCCGCCCCGTTCCATCCCATCTGCTCGCCGATCCACGGAAGCTGATGCGCCAATATGCGCCATACTTCCGCTAGAGGCAATGGCGCGGAACCGAGCGACAAGCTGACGACAACCGAGAAGAGAAGCAGTGCGGAACCTGCTCCTCCCCATAAGAGAACTTTGCGCCTCACGGCTTCACGAGTCCCGGATAGATCCCTTCGGCAATCGCGAGCAGCCCTTGCGTGATCCGCGGACCTGGCCGAGCCAGCACGTTGCGGTCGAGCGCCGCCATGCGGCCTTCCTTGATCGCCGTGATCTTATCCCAGCCGCTGCGGGACCGAATCAATTCCTCGAGCGGCTTGCCGGTCTTGTTATCGATCAGATCGGCAGCGTACAGAATGACCTCCGGATCGTCCTGAATGATCTTCTCTTCGTTGATCGCTTTCCAGCCCTGCAGATCGGATGCGATATTGAGGCCGCCGGCGGTCGTGATCAATTCGTCCAGGAACTCGCCCTTGCCGACCGTCCACCCCGGGGAAAATTCAAGGTAGACCCGTTTCTTGTCTCCCTCTATCAGCGTTGCAGCAGCCTGTTTCACCTTATCGACGTCCGCCTGCATCTGCGCCACGAATGCTTCGGCCGCATCCTGGGTGTCGGTAATCGCGCCAATCCGCAAGATATTGTCCATGACGTCCTGAACGGTCTTCGGCTCGGTCTTGTACAGCTTCATGCCCAGCGAGCGGAACTTCTCCGCGACGTCGTCCTTCATCGAGATGCCCCCGATGACGAGGTCCGCATTGGCGGCGATGATCGCTTCCTCGTTTGGTTTCGTCACGCTGCCCATCTTCGGCTTGGCGGCGGCTTCCTGCGGATAATCGTCGAAATCCGATACGCCGAACACCTTATCGCCGAGTCCAAGCACGAACAAGATTTCCGTCTCCGACGGCGACACCGACACGATGCGCTCCGGCGCTTTGTCGAACGTGATTTCCGCACCTGTCGCGTCCTTCACCGTAAACGGGTATTGCGTAGCCTTGCCATTGTCCGACGGCGCCGCCGTTTGCGTGCCGGCCGGCGCCGACTCCGGCGCGATCGATGCTGCCGGGCTCTGCGCCCCCTGATTCCCCGTTTCTTTGCCTCCGCATGCCGCGACCGCCACCGACAACATGGCCAACAACAGCACTATGCTCAACTTTTTCATTTCCCGCATCTTCCTTTCGATCCCTATTCGAGATGCGCCCTGCGAATTGAATGCCGGAACGAACAAAAACCCCGCTTCCACGAAATACGAAGGCGGGGTGAGGACTTCAGGTTATGGATCGAATGATCGTTCGCGCATGAGCGCACAGATGTCAATATCCGATGCCTGATAGCAGCCTATCCTTTTTCCGCGAAGGATTTCGTTGGCATGCCGATCAGGCAGGTTTCCTGGCTTACGGGTCGTTGCGACGCTCTCTCCTTCCCATTCCGGACGGAACAGTGGAACTGCGAGATCGTCCCCGAATTACAGTGGCGGGACCGCGCCGGATTTGCACCGGCTTCCCTTTTAACCTTGCGGCGAGGCAAGGCACCTGACGGCTCGTATTCAATTGTTAGAGCGAATGCTCTCTCGCATTATAGTCTATCAATCCGCAAAAAGGAAGTGAGCACGGTCACATTTCCCGACTGCCGTTTCATTCAAAGACCCGACGGTTCGATGCTTTTGTTCCTGAACTCGATCGGCGTCATCCCCGTCGTTTTCTTGAAAATCTTGTTGAAGTAGGTTGTGTTTCGATAGCCGACCATTTCGCCGATCTCGTAAATTTTGAAGTCGGTCAACCGCAGCAGCTCCTTGCTTTTCCCTATCCGCACATGCGTCAAATATTCCGTAAAGGTCGTTCCCGCATGTTGAATGAACAGATGGCTCAAGTAAAATGGCGTCAAATTCACTTCATGGGCCACCTCCTTCAGCAAGAGGTTCTCCATGTAGTATTCGTCTATATATTTTCTGGCTTTGACGACAGCGCGGGACCCTCCTTTGCTGTTCGCCATCGACATATAGGTAACCAAACTAACGCGCACTTGTTCAAGCCAATCCAGCAAGTGGCGGAAGCTGGCGATCTGCAGCAGCTGCTGCGGCGTCCGATAGGCTTTGTCCAGAATGCCAGGCAGCGACAAGTCGTTCTTGGCAAAAAAGTCGGACAGCAGGAAAAGAAGCTCCAGGCAAATGTTGATTTGGTTTTCCAGCCTTAACGAGCGATTCGACAATGCCTCCGCAAGGTTCGCAAACAGGGAATCCAGCCGTTCCGTCTGGCAAAATTGCAAAGTCTCCACCCATTGATCCTTTTGCTTGAAGATCGTGTAGGCGGCGTTGTCCGATGAATCCAGCAGGATACCTTCCCGGGAGATGACGACTTTCATGGAGCTGGACACTCCGATATCCAACGCCTGCCGCGCTTCCCGGTAGGACTGTTTGAGCCCTTCGATTCCTTGCCGCCATTGGCCCGAGCCGATCACCGTATCCAAATTCAAATATTTTTTCAACATCTCGACCATGGTTTCCAGCACTTCGGCCAGATCAGGCTGTTGTTCGTGCTCTTGTGAGAACACGACCGCGCACAGTTCATTGGGCCGGATTTCGAAGCAATGGCCTGCACACACATCGTTCAGCATTTCTTCCACGATGTTGATCGCAGCGTAGTTCAACAATGCGGCATCTTTGTCGTCAAGAAGCGCCCTGTCGTACGCGCTCGCGATTCGGATGACGAAACAGACGACAGCGTCGAGCTGCAAGTCGATGTCGTATAATACGGCTGTCTGCCGCCATTCCTCCTCGGACATCGGAAAATTGAGCATGTCTTTGAAGAGCTTCTGCTTCAGCACGTGGATATTTTTACGGATATGGGACTGAAACAGGCGATGCTGGTCTTCCGGCTTCATGGCGGAGGACAGCTCGCGGCGCAGCTCGTTCAATCCCGCCAGCAAAATTTCCGGCGTCATCTCCAGCTTGAGCAAGTAATCCGCCGCGCCCAGCCGCATCGCTTCCTTCACGAGAGGGAAATCGTTGTAGCTGCTCAGCACAATGACCCTGGGGGCGTTCTCCATGCCGGACAACTGCCTGATCAGCTCGATTCCGTTCATGACAGGCATCTTGATGTCGGTAATCACGATATCGGGCTTTAATTCGACGATGGCCTCGAGCGCTTTCTTGCCGTCCTTGGCTTCTCCAACCAGGGTGAATCCATGCTCGTCCCAATCGATCAGCGATTTGAGCCCGACCCTGATGACCACTTCGTCGTCCACGATCAGAACTTTCAACTCGATCTCCCTCCCACCCGGTTCGCGGCGCTACACGACGGCACCTTGACTGGCCAGCCGACTGCGCAGCAGAGCGCCGTCCAATCGATCCACGTCCTGGCCGAAAGTGCTGCACATCGCCGCCGCCGTGCCGGCCGCCTGTCCGAGCGCCATGCATTGCGCCTGAACGCGAATGCTGGCGAACGCCTCCCGCGTGGCGCTGATGCAGCGGCCGGCCACGAGCAAGTTCCGCGAGCCCTTCGGAATCAACGAGCGGTAAGGAATATGGTACGCTTCGTTCAATATGAACAGTTCCTGCGAATTGTCCTTGGACGAATGGATGTCGATATGGTGCGCCCCTTTGGCAACCGTATCCGGAAAGTCGACCTTGTGCAGCACTTCCTCCTTGGTCATCCGAAACAATCCATCGATTCTTCTCGATTCCCGGATGCCTACTTGCGTGCCGGAGCAGATCAAGTGCGCATCTTTCAATTCCGGCATCGCCTCTTTAAGAAACGGGATCAGGTCGAACATATTTTCCCGCGTTGTGCATTCCGCCTCGGTCAAGCTTCTGACGTCGACCGCGTTCCCGGGGTATCGCGTCACGTTGGCGGACACCTCGCCATGATGCAACGTGCTGCCATGCTGAATCCACGGTCCGCCGAACAGCGGCAGCTTCCCCTGCTCCCTGGCTTCCCGCATCAGCTCATTCAACCTGCGGATCGTGTATCCCTTGTCTTCCCGTTCCATCATCAAATCTTCCATGTTCTCCGTGTAGGCGCCGCCCATGCGGAAATACAGCGTCATCGGCTGCGTCTCGCCCGATTCGGAATTGCTTCTTTCGTACGGAAGCTTGGCAAACTCCACCAGATCGGCGTCGCCGGTGCAATCGACCACGTATTTCGTCTCGATGACTTGCCGGCCCGATTTGCATTCGATGATGACGTGGTTAAACTTGCCGTCCTGCGACGAATTGGGAATGACGCCGACCGCATAAGCATGGAGCAGCAGATCGACGCCGCTCTCGCGGACCATCTGCATCGCCACCAGCTTGTACACTTCCGGATCGAAAGGCACATTGCCGCTGTACAAGTCGGTCTTGGCTCCGTCCCTTCGCGCCATGCCCTCCACGAATTCCCAAGGGATGCCCTTGACCGCGAACTCCCCTTTGATTTTGAACTTCGAGATCGGTCCCACGAAGCTGGCCGTCGCCATGCCGCCCAGAAATCCGTATCTTTCGATCAGCATCGTCTTGGCTCCGTTGCGGGCGGCAGCAATCGCGGCGATGAACCCGGCAGGCCCTCCGCCGCATACGAGAACATCCACAGAAGCCATAATCGGCAGCGCTTTGGCCGGTTCTACGATTGATTTCATGGCCAACCCTCCTGACTGTCCTAATATAGTTTGATCGGGTCCACGCGATTGAGAGAAGGCGTCGCCCCTTGCAAGTAAGCCTCCAGATTGGTCAGAAAGATGCGCATCGCCCTGTCGTAATAGCGATCCGTTCCGCCGCCATTGTGCGGTGTCATGATCACATTGTCCATGTCCCACAACGGGTTGTCGCCAGGCAGCGGCTCCTGTTCGAACACATCGAGCCCGGCGCCGGCAATTTCACCTTCGTCAAGCGCTTCGATCAACGCCTCGGTATGCACCGTCGGTCCTCTGCCGACGTTGATGAAATACGCGGATCGCTTCATTCTCCGAAATTGCTCCCGTCCGAACAGATAATGGGTCTCGGGCGTCAACGGCAGGATCGACACCACGTAATCGCTGCTATCCAGCACCGCGTTCAGCCCCGTCCAATCGAACATACGGTCCACTCCATCCGCCGCTTCGCCGGAACGCCTCACGCCAAGCACATTCATGTCGAATGCCTTGGCAAGTCGCGCGATTTCCGCCCCGATCGCTCCTACCCCGATAACGCCGATCGTCTTCCCGTGGATTTCGCTCAAGCTCCCGACGGATTGCCAGCTACGCTGCATTTGGTTGCGAATCGACAGGTGCAGGCGGCGGCTGAACGCGAGCATCATGGCGAATGCCGTCTCGGATACCGGCTGCGGATGAACGCCGCTCGCGCTCGTGACCGCGATGCCATACCGGCTCATCGCTTCCAGCGGCAATCTGTCTACGCCCGCGCCCCACGTTTGCACCCATTTCAGCTTCGTATCCGCGTGCAGACACCGTTCGGCCACTTCCGGCTTCCAGCCGCAGACGATTTCCGCCTCTTCCAGATGCGGCAGCCAGACATCGCGATCGTCCCCGGCGACAATCTTCCATCCCGGCGCCGCGGTTTCCAGCGTTCGTTCGTACTCCGCCGGCAACTGCTGCATAAATACGATCGTTCTCATTTCCATTCCCTCTCCTCCCCGTTTGAAAGCTGCGGCTTCATGCCGTATGCTCCAGCGGCAGCGTGATGGTCACTTGCGTGAACTTGCCGACTTCGCTGGCAATATCCAGGCCATAATCCGCCCCGTAGACGAGCCGAATCCGATTGAACACATTGAGCAGTCCGATGCTTTGCCGTTGATCGCCGGGCTTGCGGTTGACGTTCCGGAGAAACTCGTCAATCTTCTCCTGCTCCATGCCCACACCGTTGTCCCACACGCGAATGATCAGCTTCCCGTCAGTCCGATCGATGATGATCTTGATGGTGCCGATTCCTTTTTTCGGTTCGATGCCGTGGAAGATCGCATTTTCGACCAGCGGCTGCAGCGTGAACCGAAGCACCGGGCAGTCGAGAAGCTCTTCGCTTGCCACCAGTTTTTCGAATTTCACTTTGCCTTTGTACCGGATTCTCTGAATATTGATATACTCGTCTATCATCTTCAATTCTTCCGATAACGGCGTCTTCTCCCGCAGATCGCCGACTGCGGAATGCAGCAGCCTGCCGAGGCTGCCGGCCATCTCTTCGATGCCGTCGGCCTTCTGCATGGAAGCCATCCATTTGATGGAGCTTAGCGTGTTGTACAGGAAATGGGGGTTAATCTGGCTTTGCAGCATTTTGATTTCCGATTTCCGCCGCTCTTCCTGCTCTTGCAGCTTGTCCTCGATATGCACCTGAATTTGCGCCGCCATCTCCTGAACATGCTTGCCCAGCACGCCCAGCTCGTCATGGGCATGCTGGCTTAACGGCTGGTTGAAGTCTCCTGTCGCGATGCGTTTGACCTTCACAATCAAGTCTTTGATCGGACGCGCGAAATTCCATGTCATGAACAGCGAGAACAGGTACGCGATGCACACCGTTCCGAACAGGAGCAGGAGCGTCGTGTTTTTCAAATTGCGCTTCTGCTGGTCGATGCTGTTCATCGGGATGACCTTGATCAGCGTCAAGCCGATCTTGTCCGATTGCTCGTATACGACCAATCCCGCTTTATTGTTCTCGTTGATCATGAAATAAGGCTGTTCGCCGTCCGCGATCCGTCCCATGAACGAACGCTCCGTCAACTGCGTGCCGATAAGCTCCTGCTTGTTGCTCGACAGAATATAGCCGCCGCGATCGATCAAGTACACTTCCTCTTCCGAATCGCCGACACGGTTGGCGATGAGCTCGCCGAACAGCTTCTCGCTTAACAGGATGACGAGGGAGCCGACCCTGTCCCTGCGGTCGATATCGTTGATCGTCCGCACGACCGGGATGACCACCTTCTCGCCGGATGCCTTGGCCTGATTGGCTATCGGGCTGTACAGCATCATCGTCTTGCGGTTTTCCTTGCTCTTCGCGAACCAGTCCGACGTCTGCAGGAGACCCGGCTCGTAGTGCAGCGCATAAGGCCCGTTGCGGTTGATGAAGCCGTTGTCTCCGATGATCAGCACCGCCAGCATATAGGAAGCGACCGAGGTGTACCGGAACTGCTCTTCGAGTTCCAGATACACTTTCAGCCATAGCTCGTCCTCGATCGCCGCTTCCTCCGGGCTGCGGCGAAGCAAGCTCAGAATATCCTGATTCAGCAGCAGCCCTTCGGTGAAATAATCGATCTGCTCGACCTGCTTGTCCACCAGCTCCAGCATATTGTAAAGGACGGTATGATTATACATACCCGCTTCGTCCTCGATCGCCTTCGACGAACTGTAGTAATTGTAGACGCTAATGAGCGATGTCGGAATAAACGAGATCAGCACGAAGTAGATCAATAGTTTTCTAGCGAGCGTAATTTTCGGCAAATGCTTGGCAAATTTCATGATGCTCACCGCTGCGGGATGGATTGTGATCGTCCTTCTATTGTATCATGATTATCCCTTGATTAACCTTTGACCGCGCCGAGCGTGAGCCCCCTGGTGAAATGCTTCTGAAACACGACGAACACCAGAATCATCGGCAGCGCCGACAGCATCGCCCCGGCCATCACCCGGCCATAGACGACGACGTTCTCGAGCTGCAGGCCGGCAATACCCAAGGGGAGCGTCTTCATCGCATCCGAATTGGTGACGATGAGCTGCCACATATAGTCGTTCCAGGCCCGCACGAACGTAAAGATGGCGAGCGCGGCCAGCGCCGGTTTCGTCAAGGACACGACGATTCTTGTAAATATGCCGATCTCGGAGCATCCGTCCACCTTGGCCGCGTCGAACAATTCGCTCGGTATCGAGTAGATGAACTGCCGCATCAGGAAGATGGCGAAGGGCAGGGCGCTGGCCGCTTCGGGAACGATCAGCCCGGTGTAGGTGTCGAACCAGCCGAACGTCTTCATGAGCCGGAACAAGGGCACGAGCAGGACGTATTTGGGCAGCATCATGGTCGCGATCATGACGTAGAACACGATATCCCGGCCCCTGAAGCGCATCTTGGCAAAGGCGTATCCAGCCAGACATCCGATGAGACAGACGAGGCACGTCGTGGCCAGCGACACGTAGAAGCTGTTGAACGTCCACCAGCCCACCTTCGTCCGTTCGATCAGATCGACGTAATTGAACCAGGTGGCGTCAAGCGGAAACCAGATGGGCGGGATTTGAAACATTTGCTGTTCGGTCTTGAACGAACTGACGAGCGCCCAGTAGAAAGGAAACAGCCACAGGACCGCGCATACGATCAGAAATAGGTGCAGCAGCTTGTCCCCGATACGTATTTTCATTGCCCGATCCCCCTTACGTTTCCACCTTGGAAGTCATGAATCTGAACTGGAAGAACGCCACGATCCCCACGACGAAGAACAGCACGACGCCCATTGCCGAAGCGTATCCGTAATTGTGATTCGTAAAAGCCATCAAGTACAGCTCGTAAATGACCGTCGTCGTCGATTGGGTCGGCCCCCCGTTCGTGAGAATTTGGATATACACGAAGATTTGAAAAATACTGATCGTGGAAATGACCAAAATATAGAGCGTTGTCGACTTCACAAGCGGCCAGGTGATGCTGGCGAACTGTCTGAACTTGCCGGCGCCGTCGATCTCCGCCGCCTCGTAATATTCCTTGGATATCCCGCCCAGCGCGGCCGTGTACAGAATGATCGGTTGCCCGACGCTTGCCGTCAAGATGACGAACGAGACCGATTGGAACGCCATGTCGGGGGAAGCGAGCCATTCCTGCACCGGCAGGCCGACGATCGACAATAGATAGTTGGCAATGCCGATGACCGGGTTATAAATCCAGCTCCAGATCAGGGAGACGGTCACCGCGGACGTAATGTGGGGCAAGTAAAAGATGCCTCGATAGACCGCCGTCGTCTTCTCGTTCATCGTATTGATCCTGACCGCGACGAAGATGGAAAAGGCAACGGTGAGCGGCACGATGATCAACACATATTTGAATGTATTGAGGAAGGCGATGCGGAACGTCGGATCCCCGGCGAGATTGATGAAATTGTCAAGTCCGATATAGGTCGAAGATTTAAGCGACATCTGGTAGAAGCTGATGCGTATCGCTTCGATCGCCGGGTAAATCAGAAACACGAGAAAGAGCAGCAAGGCAGGGAGAATAAAGGAATAGCCGATGATGTCGCTCTTGTATCGTCTCCATGCCGCATTTTTCATATCGTCACCTCTGGCGCAAGAAGGGGAGGAAGCGATTCGTCCCTCCCCTGCCTCGTTTTCTACTTTTTCTGTTCGTTCATCATGAGGGTTCTGGCATCTTCCAAAATTTTGTTGCCTTCCGCCTCAATATCGGCCGCCAGCTGCTCCGCGTTCTTCTTGCCCAGATAGTAAGCTTGCAAATGAGGCGTGATGGCATTGCGGAGCTGGGTATAGCCGACGGTCGTGGCCCCGCTGTTGATCTGATATTTCATCGCCGTGCCGGCGAATTTCATGTTCGGATCGGTCGAGTCGTTATAGAGCCCTTCTTGCGATTTGCGGAACGAATACTCGTTCGCCGCCTTCACTGCGGACGCGTTGTCCTTGTTCGTCAGAAACTTGGCGAACTCCACCGCCCACTTTTGCCTATTCTCGTCCTCTTGCTTGAAAACCGCAAAGCCGTGCGGGAATCCGGAGCTGACCGGCGGCTGGTCGGGCGCACTCGGCAGCATGACCAGTTCGATCTCGAACTTCTCGGCGTTGCCGACCTGCTGCGCTTTCAAGGCTCTGGCGTACTGTACGGTCGCTGCCGGCACGGTCAATATTTTCTGCTGGTCGAACAACGTCAACGTATCCGCATGCTTGAATCCCGCGCCGCCCGGCGCCGCCAGCTTGTCGTCCACAAGCTTCTTCCAGAACTTCCAGCCTTCGATGGCCTTCGGCTCGTTCATGACGACCTTGTCCATCGTGTCGTTCACGACCCGTCCGCCATATCCCCAGATCCAGCCGAACGCCATTTGGTCGGCAGACGACGTATCGGAGAACAATGCCGTGCCGTACACCCCGGACAACTTCTCGGACGCGGTCTTGATCGCGTTGTAATACTCTTCTTGCGTCCATGTTTTATCCGGATTTTGCGGCAGCAGATGCTCCGCGCCCGCTTGCTTGAAGAGCGTCTTGTTAACCATCATCAGCACCGGGGCGGTACCAAACGGGATGTAATAGTACTTGCCGTCGCCCCTCGTAGTCGTTTCGAAAGTCCCTTCGAAAAAGTCGCTCATGAAATCTTCGTCGAGATAGTCGTTGAGCGGCAAAATGTACCCTTTGTTGGCATAATCCATCGTGCGCAGATCGCCGTCGTGCAGTACGTCGGGGATCGTGCCGGCGGCCAGAGATACGCTCACCTTCTGCGGTCCGGATTGAAAATCGAACACTTCCGTCACAATGGTCACATTCGGATGAAGCTCCATGAATTTTTGCGCCATCGCTTTTTCCCAATCCCCGGGTTGTCCGTCGCTCTCGGTGCCGTCGACCCCGTTCCACTTGGGAAACACCCAGAAGTCGAGCGCCACCTGTTCCGCGCCCGGTTCTTGCTCCGATTGCTGCGCGGGCGAGCTGCTCCCTCCGCTTGTATTGCCGCTTGCATCAGGCTTCGTCTCCGCTTGCGAAGAACAAGCCGATAAGACGAGCGCCAGAACCAGACTGATTGTCAAACCCATCGATGATAACTTCTTGACCGTCATCCTGTGAACCCCCTTATCCGTATCATGGCTTTATTGTAGGGGCTGTAAGCAGGCGGAACAATCAATTGTCATACAAACCGCTGCACTCTGATACGTACTTTGGAATCGCTTTGCAGGCGTGGAGGGAACGAGTGGAAATGTCGCGCGGGCGAATTGTCTTTTCATACGATTTGGACAACTTTGATGCGATGGCAGAAAAGGGCCAGCATCTTGACGCATCCAGATGCCGGCCCTTCGATTCGAAATCCGTTATCAAGCTTGCAGCATCTTCAGCAGCATGACGACCGCTTCCGCCCGCGTCGCCGTATCGTGCTTTCATTCCCTGCTCGGTCCTTCGCGCGATTATGCAAATACCGGTCACCGCTCACGCCTGCATAACGCAGCGTTTCCCCTTGCCGGAAGGCTTGCCAATCGGCATGTTCATCCAGCGGATCGCCGCCGGCAGACCATACGTATCGTAAGGCAGCCTTATCGACGCCGCTGTGGTCATCTTCCACGCGAACCTGGGCAGCCGATGAATGAGACGGGGACGCGCGACAAGCGCGGTTCGCGAACGCGGAATATGCAGTTTGGTGGCGACGATCATCGCTTGTTCACTTCCTCCAACCCGATATTCCCTTGATTATACAAGAGACAATCTCTTATTTGTCCGATGCCGTTATTGCCGTATCTGTTCCAGACGTATCATGGGACTTGCTTGCAGGGCTGGAGACTTGGTCCATGCAGCGCTTGCGGAATGCGGCGGGCGGCACGCCATAGTGGGCGCTGAACATCCGGGTGAAATAGTGAATGGACTGGAAACCGGCCGCTTCCGCGATCTCCTTCGTCGGTTGCACGGTCGTCCTGAGCATCGTCTCCGCGAGTCGCAACCGCTCTCTCGTCAAGCAATCTCCGAACGATTCCCCGCCATGCAGGCGAAACAATCGCGACAAATGCCTCTCCGATACGTTCAGATAACGGGCGACATCTCCCAGCTTCAGCTGCCTGGACAGGTTGTCGCGGATGAACCGGCGCGCCATCGTCACGAGCAGCGTCTGCGACCGGGGCGGCTGCGCCTCCCGCGGGGCAGCGGGTTCGCACGGCACGAAGACGGTCGCGAACGAAGCCAGCAGCATCCCCGCGAGCACGGAAGTGCGGGAGGCGGATGCGCCGGCATCCGCCTCCAGGAAGAGAGCCCGCCACAGAAGCGCCGATACGTTCTCGTTATTCGCGATGACGGGAACGGCCTTCTGTTGCAGCGCTTCCTCATATTCCGCCGCAAGCCGCTCATTCCGGGAAGAAGACAACTCATAAGCCACGAAGAACAATTTCATGCCGCCCCGACTCCGAATCTGGTGCCAATGACCCGGAACGGACACGAATTGGCTGCCGTCCCGCAATCGGTAAGTGACGCCTTCGTCCTCGTACTCGCCTTCCCCTTCCAGCACGTAACAGACCTCGTAGAACGAATGCCGATGAACGCGATTGCTGTAATGCCGCCAATCGATCCCCCAGTTATGGATGCGGAATGCGAGATCCCCCTCTTCGCAGCCGGTCACCTCATCGTTCAATCTTCGCGAGACTGCGTTGTATTGCGGCTCGGACATGGAATCCCCCCATGACAGGCAGTCTGTGGCGCGATCGTGCAAAAACAGGTTACGAGTGTATAAATACGACATAGCGGCGGATTGGTATGATCTCTCTAGAACATACCAAAATTCGCATGGAGTTGAAAGGGGCTGCACGCAATGATCCAACAGGCGGATGTGGAATTTTACAAAGAAAACGGGTATTTGCTCGTCCGGGGCGTGTTCACGCAAGCGGAAGTGGAAGAGATGCGCAACGCAGTGGACGGCATCATCGAGAGAGCGGCAAAGACGAAGTTCGACGCCAATGCGGCATGGCAAGGCGACTATCTGCCTCCGGAAGAAATGAAAAAGCTCGTGCTCAAAGGATTTCACGACGTACACTATCAGGACTCGGCATTCACCAGGGCCGCCATTCACCCGAACATGGCGGCTGTGCTGTCGCAATTGGTCGGTCCGAACGTCCAACTGCACCACAGCAAAATGCTGGTGAAGCCGCCGGAGAAAGGCGCCGCCTTCCCGATGCATCAAGACGCACCTTACTTCCCGCACGTCCACCATACGATGATGGCCGGCAGCGTCCACCTGGACGACAGCGACATGGAGAACGGATGTCTCTGCGTCGTCCCCGGTTCGCACAAAGACGGATCATTGCCGCATGTCGGAAGATATTACCTGGATCACCGCGAATATCCGTTATCCATGGGTACGCCTTGTCCGGCGCAAGCAGGTGACGTGCTGTTCTTCAACTACTTGACCATCCACGGCTCCGACGTCAACCGCAGCACCCGGACGAGACGCAACGTCCTGTTCCAATATCGCGACCCGTCCGACCCGCCCGCGGAGAATGTCCACGTCAACTGGGGGCAAGGCTTGATGGTATGCGGGAAAAACCCGGTGTACAGGGAATACAAGGCAGAGTACCAGTTGAAATAGAATCAGCAGGGCTCCCGTATCGCATACGCCCGGGAGCCCTGGTTTATCTGTCTCACCCGTCCCCTTCCTTCTACTTTACGGCAATTGAAATCAGCGCCGATTGTTCTTCTTCCAGGCTGTCGAACGCAAGGCCGCTTGCAAGCAGCTCCGCTCCCTGGACGGTTCGCCGTCTGTTGGCGGCTTTCCCGGACAACTCACGCAACTCGTACATCGCTTCGGGATCAAGGCTCTGCAAACGGATGGTTCTGGACGGCTCCGCGCCGGTCAGTCGAAAGACGAACAGCAGGTTTTCCCGGCCGTCTGCCAATTGGTACTGAAAAGCGGACCAGCGATCGCCTCTTCCTTCCCGCAGCGGTTGATCGGTCAGCCGGTAAAGATCGGCTTCCCTGAGGAATCGCCGGATCACTGTTTTGTACAGCCGGAAATGACCGGCAAGCCGTTCCTTGATCCAGTCCGGCAATTCCGGGAGCCTCCAGGACAACCCGAAGCCTCTCATCATGGCGATGTGCAAATAGAAATCAAGCCGTTCGGCCGTCAGCCCGGGATCATGCGGGTCGAATTGCTGACGCTTGTGACGGCTTACGCCCCATTGCGAATAGCTCCAATGCAGGATGGCATCCGGCGCCAGACACAGACTCGCTCCCCAGAAAGCTTGGAGACTATGCTCGGGCCAATCGGGATCGCTCAAGAAAGACATATGCAAATGTCTCATAATGCCGAGATCGATCCGCAGCCCGCCCGATGAGCAATTTTCCAGCAGCACCTCCGGATGGGCAGACCTGATCCGATCCAGTACGGCATAATAACCTTGGTAATGGGCCAGCAATCCGTCTCCTTCGCCGTGGCCGTGATCTGCGCGATCGCAGCCGATCCCGGGGTCCAAGTTGAAATCCAGCTTGATCCAGTCGCAGTTATATTCGCGGATCAGTCGGTCCAGCGTCCGGAAAGCCCATTCCCGGACAGCCGGGTTGCCGAAGCACACATAGCCGAGATGGCCGCCATTTCTTCTCGCGACGAAATCCGGGTACTGCGTGGACAATCCGGAACGCTCGCCTGCGGCTTCGATTTCGCACCATAGACCGAACTTCATTCCTTTGCGGCGGGCGGTATCCGATAGCAAGCGCAACCCGTTGGGGAAGCGGGTCCGATTCACGGTATCCCAATCTCCCCGATAGGCAAACCATTCCGACCCAGCATCGTCCGGTCCGAACCAGCCGGCATCCAGCGTACATACTTCGACCCCCAACTTGGCGGCTTCTTCTATGTTGGCAAGAAACACTTGCTCGTTGATTTCCTTGTCTTCGTATCCGAACCAATGGTTCCACTCGACCGGCAAGGTGCGGGACAGCGCATTGCGCGGGTACCAATGCGTTCGCCCGATGCGAGACAGCGGCACCGACACGGTATGGAGATCCCCGCCGTACCCTAGAGCCAGCACGACGGGAACGCTGTCCAGCGTCTCTCCCGGAGCAAGCGCCTTATGAAATTCCCGATCATGCAGGCCGCCGCTCAGCGAGATCGAACCTGCCGCTTCCTTCTCGCAACGCACGATCCAATTGCCCGACCACGCCGGACATACGGCAAGCAGTTCTCCGTTCTGCCTCAGGAAGGTTGTCCAGGGATGCGTCCCTTTCGAGGAACGCCCATGCAGCGTCTCCAGTACGATGGAATCGTCCAACAGCTGTTGCATCGGTTCGAATTCGGCTCCCCAATCGCTGTGCCAACTCATCGCCGACCACTTGTCCTGCGGCAACGACAAGCGGAACGAGTCGATCCGCCGAATCGTCACCGGGCGCGCGCCGCCGTTGCGAACGGTAATCCATTTCTCCCATACGGCGTAATCGTTGTACACGATATGATGGCTGTCGATTTCCATGCCGCTCGCCTCATGCCGGAGCTTGACGGTGACCTGGGCTGCGCCGGTTGCTGTCATGTTTCTCTCCACGCCGCATACGGCAAGTCCGTCTGCGGCGCCGTGGAGAACACCGTCGGTAAAGTGTACGGCAAAATCACAGCTCGGGTGCGACTCGCAAGCCCATTCCGCCCCGCCGAACAACCCGAATTCGCTTAACGAAACACCGTTCGCCAGATCCAAAACATACCGCAGCACCCCGTTTGACAAATCCAGCGTGCGTTCTGGTGCCATAAACCCACTTCCTTTCACAAGCTGCTCCACAACATCGCGATTCCGTCCTTCATCTCCAGATCCAATTCGCGATAAGCGTTGGCGGAAAGGGCCTCGCCGGTCCACAGGTCCGTGAAGCTGCCAGCCGGAACCCGCATTTTGACAGATTGACCTCCTCGCTCCGGAAGCGAGGGGGCCAGCGCGACGGTGAGCTTCCCCCGGTCCGTCCGGACCGGAATCGCGATCGTGCGGTCCGTCACCGGCTGCACGTCAGACTGCGGCAGCAACCCGGCCGCGCGGCTCAGCAGCGCCCGGATGCCGGGAATCGCTTCCTTCGCATGCACGAGCGTCGGGCCGAGCATTCCGTTCGCGAACACGATCTTTCCTTCGCCATAGCTTCGCTCCCATACGCAAGGATCGCCGTCTTCGCAGAAGCGGATGTCTGTCCAGGCCGACCATCCGGCTTCCGGCTCGAACTGCGCGTCCATGCGGGTCAGCAGCCATCGCCCGGCGGACAGCCCGTTCAGCGCCATCTCGTACCCCTCCGGCCGGGTTTGCAAGCCGAGCGCGCGCAGGCCGACCGATCGGGCCAGACCGCCGGGCCATGGACGATGCAGCGCGGCATCGCGGTTTTTGCGGCCGCAGGTCGCATCGAACAGCAGCGTGCCGCCCTGCGAAACGAATGCCAGCAGATCGTCCGTCTCTTCCTCGTCCCAGGCGACCAGATGCGACAGGACGATCATGCCGCCCGGCCGAACCGCCGCGGTCAGATGACGGACAGGCGCCATACCCGCGCGCAAGCCGCACTCCATCATGCGTACGGCGAGCAGCGATGCGCCGTGGGCGCCGTCGGAAGCCAGGCGCCCCGGCACGGCTGCGCTGGTGCGGGCTTCGATCCATTCTACGGCCTGGGAACCGGGATCGAATCCGATGCAGACATCCGGCTTGCCCGGATGCCACTCACCGGTCATCATACGCGCCCGGTCCAGCGTGTCGCGAATCCGGCGCATCATGCGGCTCCGGTCGGAAGGTTCGTCGTCATTGTCCAGCAGCGCCCAGTCGCCAGCCTCAAAATCGCGGCTGCGCGTATTGAAGCACCATCCGGTCACCGATTCGGCTCCCGCCGCGAGAGACGCCAGGAAGAACCTGGCGATCTCGGCAGCATTCGCATCCGAAGGCCGGGTGGAGGAATTGAGCGTATTGCCGGTCTGCACCTCGGTCACTTCCCCGCGCTTGACGGAAGGAAAGGCGAGTTGATACTGTACTCCCGCCGCCATCAGGGCAGCGTAGTCGACGCGATCGGCGAACGTGAACATCCAGGCCGGGTGGTAGCTGGCGCCGATCACGTCAACGAACTCGCCCATCCGTTCCAGGTCGATGCCACCCTCCGCCTGATTGCTCAGCAGCGGCTGGGGATTGACGCACGTTTCCGTCGCCGCATCCCATCTTCTGACCTCGGTCAGCACCCATGCCAGCTCCGCGTTCAGCCATGCCGAACGGCTCTGCCAATCGTCCAGCCACGGCCCGTAGCTGTTCCAGTGATTGTGCCGGTGCAGTTCATGGGGAACTTCATCCGGGCAAGGGATTTCTTCGAACGACCGGTATCCCGTCATCCAGCGCTTGTTCAGCTGACGCACATCTCCGCCGTATTTCCCCTTCAGCCAGTTCCGCCAATGGCGCAGTCCCGGTTCCGACCGCTCCCCGTATAAGCTCGGCTCGTTCCACAAAATCCATTGCCCTAGCGCGGAGTGGCCCTGGTATCTCTTTACGCAAGCTTCAATGTAACGGGCCATCGGTTCATTTTGGTCGTCTTCCAGCACGCCGGTACCGGAATGCAGCATGGAAGGCGTGCCGATATGCCATGGCCCCGAATTGACGGTCAGCGTCGCCTTGACCCGAATGCCGTTCTCCGCGGCGGCATCGAAGGCGTAATCGAATACGTCGAACGCCCAATGTCCAGGCTCTGGTTCGATGAACGGCCACATGAGGAACAGTCTCGCCCATCCCAGCCCGCTTTCCCGCGACAGCCGGAACAGCTTCCCGACCCGCTCCCTGGAATCGTCCGGCTCCAGCCATATCTGGCTGCCAAGCATCAGCGCCGCATCTTGCGCTTTATGTCCGCTCGCCATCGTATTCCTTCCTCCCCGAAATAACCGGTGTGACTGCTCAAGATGCAGTCCCTTCCCGTTCTCGAATCATTTTCTCGGCTGGTTTTCTTTCCCGCTCCCGGCCCTGTCCCGATTGATCCCGTTCCCGGTATAGAGCACGGCAGGCAGCGGCTCTCCCTGCGGCCAGGCGATCCGATGCTCCATCCCCGGCCACAGATCGAAGAAATTGTCCGACAGAGGCCGATCGCCGACCAGGTCGATGCATACGCCCCATGCGAAGCAATCGCTGACCCATACCGCTTCGCCGCCGTCTCTTCGCACCGCGATGTTCGGTTGCCGCCAGTTCATCTCCGCGAAGCGGGGCAGGATGAGCCGATTGCGCGCCTCGGTCTTCCCGCACCGCAGCAATCGGGCGTAAGCAACCGCATTGTCCGTTCCCGCCTGCTCCCAGGATCGGGCGTCGAACTCGGCCAGGCAGACGGAAGCGTTCGGCGGCGCTTCCACGGACTTCCTCGCATCCGTCACATATTCCCCGGCCAGCGTGAACAATCCGTATTGAAGCTCGCCTTGCCAAGGCCGGTTCGTTTCGTTGATTCCGTAAACGCGCACCTTGTCCGCTTCGCGCGTCAAGACGACGGACACCGGCCGGAAAGCCCGCTTGACCGGATAGAAGGACGGCGTGCGGTTCAAGTAATAGTCGACGATCGTCCAGCTGCGCGTAGCCGGCCAGCAGTCGTTGAACATCCAGAAAATCGCGGCTGCGCTGTCGAACATTCGGCGGCGGAAATTGTCGATGTATTCGCGCAGCCCTTCTCCCTGAATCAGCCCGCCGTAGTAAACATGCTCCTCCACCGACATCCGCCGCGGCTCCAGCCCGATCCATTCGCGAATTTGCCGGTCCGGCGCGGATTGCGGGAACCACGAATCCAGCGCGTTGTCATGCTGCTGCCAAGCGTACGACAGCACGTGGCGCTGCCCTTCCGGCAGGCAAGCGTTCATGGCGGCGAGTCCGGTCGGGCCGAGGATGCCGCCTTCGTTCGGGAATCGGCAGATCATGTCCCGGTATTGCCGGAAATCGGTATTTTCAAACCCGACCGACCAGGGATGCTGATCGCCTGCCGTATCGTCGTTCGGATCGAGCCCGTCCGGCGAATACGGGCTGCTCGGCTGATAATACCGGCCCGGGTCCTCCTCGCGCACGATTCTCGGAAAAATGTGGTGATACAGCGCGTAATCCGGATACATCACGCCTTCGGGTTCATCCTCGTCCCAGCGATACGTATGCCATTCGTTCTCGTTGTTGCCGCAGTACATGACCAGGCTCGGATGATGCGCCAGCCTGCGGACATTGTGCACCGCTTCCCGTTTGACATTGCGCAGGAAATCCGCGTCCGTCGCCGGATAAGCGGCGCATGCAAACACGAAATCCTGCCAAACCATGATGCCCCGCTCGTCGCTCACTTCATAGAAATCGTCCGTTTCGTAGACGCCGCCGCCCCAAACCCGCAGGAAGTTGAAGTTCGCCTCCAGCGCTCTGCCGATCAGCCCCTCATACCTTGCGCGGTCCGCGCGAATGAAGATCATGTCCGCCGGAATGAAGTTGGCCCCCTTGGCGAATATCGGTTTTCCGTTCACCGCGAGGAAAAAATACCGGCCTCCGGACGGATGCGGTTCCTGATGGATCTCCAGCCTGCGAAACCCGGTGCGTTTGACCCGTTCGCCGATCAGCACGCCGTCTACCCGCACCTGGACGGTGACTTCGTATAATTGCGGGGCACCATGCCCGGAAGGCCACCATAGCTTCGGCGAAGCCATATGCATCCGGGCCTCCAGGCGCTGCATCCCAGGGCTCAGCTCGAACGCAAAAGTCCGCTCTGGTCCCCCGCCGGCAATCCGGACCGATACGGACGCGGTGCCGGGATGGTCGCCGCAGCCTTCGACGAAAGCGCGAACGGTCAGCGTACCTTTATCCATCGCCTCGTTCAAGGCAGACAGGACGACGATATCGTCGACGCGCGACGAGGCCGTCCATTCCAGGCGCACAGGCTTGTGAATGCCGATATTGACATAGCGGGCGGACCAGTCCCAGCCGAAGGAACATTGGGGCTTGCGCAGCCAGATCCGCTTGTGCAGCGGATGGTCGTAAGAATTCTCGTAGTAGTTCTCCACCGATCGATTGCCCGCCGAGAGCAAACCGCTGTCCAGCACGACGACCAGCAGATTCTCCTCGCGCAGCTTGCCCGTCACCGGAATCCGGCAAGGCACGTAGAAGTTGTCGTGCTTGCCGATCAGCTCCTCGTTCAAATAGATGCGCGCGTCATAATCCAGCCCGTCAAAGTGAAGCCAGGCATGGCTGCCGATCGCCTCTGCGGATGCCGTGAACGTCGTCCGATAGCTCCACAGCGTCTCTTCCACCCAACGGGCGGACAGCGCATTCAGCCCTTCCGTCGGTTCGCCGATCAGCCCTTGTTCGATCAACGCCAGATGAACTTCGCCCGGCACGCTCGCCTCCATCCACTTGGCTTCGTCCGTATCCCGCAGATGGTGCGTTTTGACGGCGCCCCTCTGCCCGTCCGAACCGCGAAGCTGCCAGGTGCCCGACAAATCCTGCATGCCGTACGCTTGTCTATCCATCGCCCTTCCCCTCCGTCCGCCGGATTACAGCAATTCCAGCTCGATCACCGTATCCATGTCGTCGGGGAGCGTCGCGCTGCTCAGCGTGACGAACGCGTCGTCCGGATATTCATACGCCATCCACGGCGTTTCCACCTTCAGCTCCGAGCCGTCCGAGAGCAGCCGCGCCCGCTTAATCTTCCCGTTCAGGCCGATGAATTGGACAGGCCCCATGCCCCGATCGAAAATGTGTGCGTACAACAGCTTCCCGTTCTGCGTGTAGCGGCCCCACTCCGGCTTGGGCAGCTCCGCCGCGCCGCAGCCGTAGATGCTGTTCGCGTTCGCTTCCATCCAGCGGCCGACATCCTGCAGCACGTCGACGGATTCCGGCGGAATGACGCCTTTCGGATCCGGGCCGACGTTGAGCAGCAGGTTGCCGCCCTTGCTGACGCATTCCACGAGGCCGCGAACGACGGTTTTGGCCGATTTATAATTGTGGTCGGAGGAGCAATAGCCCCAATGGTCGTTCAGCGTAATGCACGATTCCCAAGGAATCGGGTTTCCGGCTTCGTTCACGACCCCGCCGACAGGGAGCAGTTGCTCGGGGCTCGCATAATCGCCTGCATATTCCTCCGGCTCAGCCGCCTTGACGTTGCCGCCCAACCGGTTGTCGATGACGATGTCCGGCTGGATCGACCGCATCATCCGCACGAGCTCGGTCGCCTTCCACTTCTCCCCGGTCATGTCGTCGTACGAGAAGTCGAACCACATCACGTCGATTTTGCCGTAGTTCGTCAGCAGTTCCTTGACTTGCCCGTGCATGTAGGCCAGGTACCGCTCGAACACGATCGGCTTATCCTTGAACGCCTCGTTGTCCCTCATCGGATGAATCTTGTCCCCGTAAGCGGGGTAATCCTCGTGATGCCAGTCGATGATCGAATAATAGAGGCCGACGCGAAGCCCCTCTTCGCGGAATGCGTCGACATATTCGCGGATCAGGTCCCTTCCCGCGGGCGTGCGGGTCGCCTTGTAGTCCGTCAGTTGGCTGTCGAACAAGCAGAAGCCGTCGTGATGCTTCGCCGTCAGCACGGCATACTTCATCCCCGCCGCCTTGGCCAGCCTTGCCCACGCCCGCGGGTCGTACCGGACGGGATCGAACTCCTCGAAGAACGGCTGATATTGCTCCACGGTCAGCTTCTCCAGACTTCTGACCCATTCGCCGCGCGAAGGAATCGCATATAACCCCCAATGGACGAACATGCCGAACCGGGCGTCCATGAACCACCGGGTCCGTTCGGGAAATGTCTGTTTGCTCATCTCTCATTACCTCCGTATGTTTGCATAAGTTCGGCCAAGCTTCCCGAGCAGCCGGCATCCCGAAGCGCGAGCCGCGCAATGCCGAGCGCATGGGCGGGCGATGAAGGCGCGTAAGCGATATCCCCTCGCGTCAGGTCCTCGATCATCGGGTCGGCAAAGACGTTGCCGTCTCCCGCCTCCAATTCGTATTCGCGAACGACCTCGTAGTGCACGTATTCGTGAAACACGACCCGGCCGCTCCGGCTGTACAAAATGTTGTTCTTCAGCGAGACGATGCCGTCCGCTGCCGAATACGCCTCCATCGACGCGTACGAATCGAACGCCGACGAGCGCCCGTCCGGATTCCCCTTCGGCGCGTAGAATGCGATGCTGTCCGCGACGAGCACATTGCGATCGAAGTTCAGGCCGAACGTGTTGGCGGCGGCGATCTTCTGCTCGCCGGCATCGATGAACACGTTGTTGACATAGCGGCAATTCCGGGTCATGTGGCTCAGCATCGGCAGGCCGGCTCCGAACGCCAGATTGCCTTCCACTGCGCAATCCTCGCACAATTCATCCAAATAATACGCATAGCTGCGGGTTTTATGTCCGGGATCGGCGATTATCGCATTGCCGGAGACGACCGCCCGCTTGGAACCGGAACAGTAGACGGCCGCTCCGTCCTTCATGAAGGTCATCACGTTATGGAACAGGTTGCCGCCGATGTCCGTCCCGACGCCCGTGTCGACAATGCCGCTGTACGGCGTATCGGAAATATCGTTGTGACGGATCGCGTTGCCGATCCCGTGGCCCATGACCGCCACGGCGCTTTGATACACCTGGCCGACATCGTGAACCCGGTTGCCCGACAGCACGATGCCGTTGCCCGCATAACGGACCCCGCCTGCGCCGGTATGATGGATATGGCACTCTTCCACGCGAATGTCGTCTCCCTCCAGCCGGAACGCCCATCCGCCGGTATGGCGAACCGTCACCTGCTCGAAGACGATTCCGCTGACGCCATCGGCGAAGATAGCCTCGCTCGCCTCGCCTGACGCGAAACCGCCCGACACCAGCGGAGCGGCGGAGCAGGCGAACACCAGTCCCGCGATCCGCACATCGCTGACTCCGCTCTCCATATGCAGAATCCGCTCCCTTGACGGAGCGACCGCATGGAGACGGTCTTCCCGTTCCCGCTCTTCCGGAAGCGGCCAGTACACCAGCTGTTCGTTCGTCCGGTCCAGGTACCATTGGCCGGGCCGCGTCATCCCTTCCCGCACGTTCCATACCGCATATTCACGGGCATGATCGTTGCGGTCGGCGAATGCGCCGGGCGGATGACCGGGGAGATTCCGCAAGGCAACCGTCTCCGCGGCGGGATCAAGACCGCTCAAGCCGACGAGCGACTCGTCCCATTCATGATAGATCGTCAATTCCGCGTTGTTCACGTCCAGCCATTCGCCCAAGTCCCTGCCGTCATACCGGAGAACCGACATCTCTTTCGCGGTCGGCTTTCTCGCCCATCCGCCGGACAGGGAAGACATCCAGGGCACGTCAAACCGGTTCTGGTGGCGGAAAGCGCCTTGCTCCGGCAGCCGCGCCCTTGGACGTGCCGCGCCGTCTACCTCCAGCATGCGAAAATCGCGGCCGCGGTCCTTCGCCCCCTCGATAGCGGCGACCAGGAAGCCGTCGCGCGATTCCCAATTCCGCACCGGAATGCCCCCGTACAAGATGGGAGTCTCTCCTTCGAACGCTTCGATCGTGAGATCCGAATCCGCCTTCATAAGTGTTAAACCAACATCGTAATAACTCCCGCCGCGAACGACGATCCGGCGCTTCCCCGCCGGTATCTCCCTCGTACGGATAAGCGCCTCGCCGATCGATTTTACCGGATCAAGCAGCGTGCCCGGATTCGCATCGTTTCCGTCCGTGCTTACGTATATCGTCATCGCCGTCGTCATCGGCCCGCCTCCCATTCCAGTGCGACCATTTGGTGAATACCCAGCTCCGGAACCTCGAAGCAGGCGGCTCCGTCTTCCCATGTCCATGTCAATTGTTCTTCCTCCGGGACCAGCGCGATCCGTTGCGGCCGCCCGGGAGGACGGACCGTGACGGGAATCCGATACCTCATCGGCACTTCCTCCACGACCGTATTTTCCGTCGTTCGCTTGGCCCCGTATTGGATCAAATGCAGCACCCAGCGGCCCGGCTGGCTCATGAGCGACACTTCGACGGAAGAGGAACCCGCCGCGACTTCCACCAGACGAAGGGCCGGTTCCAGCAGCGCGTCGGTCAGATTCAGCAGCCATTGCCGCGTATGGCGGCTTCCGATGGAGAAGTAATCGGCGGCGAGCGAGGCGGCGACCGCCGCGACTTTGCCCAGTCCGTACGTATGCATGACCGCGCCGGGATAAGTCGCCTCTTCCCCGGCCGGCGCGTGATAATGGCCGAATCTCCGGTCTGTGCCAATGTTCTCGTACGGATGCAGCGCCTTGGCAATCGTCGCCGCGCCTGCATCCGGGCTCCAATGCGGGAACGGACCCTTGACGAAGTAAGGAACCTCCGGCAAGCCGTCCGCATAGGGAGGAAGCGGCTGCACGAATTCGCCGTCCGACTCGCCCATCCGCTCCAGACGGACACCGGCAAGCCGTTCGAGTACCGGCCGCCAATCCGGATGCCGCCACAGCGTCCCGCCCGTGATCAGCAGTCGGCCCCCTTCTTTCACGTACTGCTCCAGCTTCGGGCCGAGCGCCGGATCAAGCGTCTCATTCTCCGGGATCCACAGCAGCCTGTACCCGGACAAGTCGCTCATCTGATCGAGCACGTCGAAATGCCAGTTGCCCTCCAGCAGCGCCAAGCCTGCGCCGTACAACGACGCCGGCGCCTGATGCGGCGCGTAATAGCTTGCCGCCGCGTCCTTCGCCGCCAAATTCCGCTGGCGATCTGCCAATACGCCGATATAAGGAACCGTTACGGCATCCAGCACCCAAGGCTCGCACGCCTTCACATAGCCGTAAACTTCGCCGATCAACGCATACACGCCTGCATCCGGTCTACCGGACGGGTGAAGCTGGTCGCCGATGCAGCAGGAGCCGAGTGTCGCCATAATTTCGGCGCATTCGAACTTCAACTGCGCCGCGTTGTTCAGGCTGCCGAAATATCCCCAGTTCTTAGGGAACCGCGTCGTCATCCCGCCTGCCGGCTTGTCCAGCGTCCGAATATGCCGGGACATGACAGGATAATAGAAGCTGTTCCACGTAATAGGCGCTTCAAGCTCCAGGAAATCCAGGTTATCGTTGCGAACGCCGCCGATGAACGTGCGGCAATTGCAAGTAAACAGCATGTCCGGATTGGCCGCCTTGACGATCCGCCGCGTCTGTTCGATGAAGCCGTCCAGCGTCTCGTTGTGCAGCCGATCCCGATCCTCCGGGCGCTCGATGTCAAGCCCAAGCGCTTCGGCTTTATTCCGGCAATAAGCACAATAGCAAGTTTCCTCCGGATACATCACCATATCGAAGAACACGCCCCGAACTTCGGGATACAGCGGGACGAATTCCCGAATTTGCGGCCACAGCCGTTCGGCGACGAAAGGGGAATTGTAGCAAGGCCAGCCCCATTCCTTCCCGTCCCTCGTATCGAGTGGCGTTCCATCCCGCTTCACCATCGCCCATTCGGGATGTTCGATGACGGCGCGGTCGTTGATGCCCGGGCCGAAATGGACGTAGACGGAGATGCCCCCGCGTTCGGCAACGGGCAGCAGGGGCGTCAGCAGATCGCGTGCCAGTCCCGGGTGAACGGGAGCGGTCTCCGACTCGTAATAGGCGTTGCCGCACGCGCACAGTCCGAAGACGACGGTAACGGCGTTGACCCTCGCTTCCTTCCACGTGCGGACCAACAACTCGGGGTCGTAGTCCGTTCCCACTTGTTTCACCCAATGTGGCGTGTGAAAATCAAGATGGATTTTGCGGTTCGTTGCCGCTTTTCCGTCAGCCATGCCCGGCCTCCTCCATGCATCATGCAACGCATACAGGCGCCGGATTGCCGGTTCCGACAACCCAACGCCCGCGCGGTTCTTACGGCCGATCCTTAACCTTCGAGCTTCGCTTTCGTTTCCTGGAACGCTTTATCATACCATTGGAACCATTCGTCAGCGCCCGCATCGTTCAATTGCTTGATCAGCGCCTGTTGACGTACCGCGTAATCCGCGTCGTCTTTGGATTTCAGGACGATTTCCGGAATGCCCTTGATCATCATGTCCTCCAATTTGTCGTAAATCCGTTTGATGTCTTCCGGCATGCCGGGCATCGCATTGGAGATGTCGTTCGGAAGGTCCTTCACGGTCTTCACGAGTCCTGCTTCCTCGTATTTGATATACGCTGCGGCCGGGTAAGTCACCCCGTAATGCTCGCTGTAGTCTTTATTCAACGAATTGACTTTCGTCGCCATCACGTCGGGCTGATTGAACAGGTTCACGAGGCCGCCGTCTTCCAGCACCGTATCGTTGGACAAGCCCTGCTGGTTGGCAGCGCCGCCGCTTCCGCCGCCGCCGATGCCCGTCTTCTTCCATTCATCCCCGCCTGCGGCAGCGAGCTGAACGATTTCCGGTTTCATTTGCGGCTTGCCGTCCACCATATCCCAATGAACGCCTTCGATCCCGCTGGCCAGCAATCTCGAACCTTCCTCCGACACGAGGAAGTTGATCAGATCCATCGCGCGCTCGGGATCTTTGCAATTTTTCGTAATCGCGAACCCGCGGTCTCCCCAGCCGGCAATCGAGTTGCCGCCGGCCCATGCGAAGCCCCAATCGAGCGGAAGGACGACGAACCCTTTGTCCGGACCTTCCTTGAGCAGTTCCGCATTGACGTTCTGGAACGGCCACGTGGCAGCCGTGTTCAGCAGCGTGCCCTGCGACGCTTTGGCGACGATATCGTCATACTTGGCCGTGAAGGCGTCCGGATCGAGAATGCCCTTCTGCTGCGCTCTGTACAGGAAGTAAGCCGTGTCCCAGAATCCACTGTTGTCGGGATCCGTATATTTATTGTAGTTCTTGCCATCCGGCATGATATAGTTGCCGCTGCCCGTGACGAGCCCCATGCTGGTCAGACCCCAAGTCGTCCAGTCGTTCCAGATGGCGGTGCCGTATACTTTTTTGCCGTCCGCTGTTTTCGGATGCTTGGCGACCATATCCGCCAACACATCCACCATATCGTCGAGGTTTTTCACCTGCGGATATCCGAGTTCCTTGTAATAGTCCCAGCGAACGACGAACCCGTTCGTCTGCTCAAAGCCCCATCCGGACTCCCCGACCTGTACCGGAATCATATACAATTTGCCCGTGTCGTTGCTCCAGAAAGTTTTGGAATATTTCAGGCTGTCCGCAAATTCCGGCCGCGCAATATCCGGACCGTTGGACTGAACCAGATCGTCCAGCGGGATAATGTTGCCGCCGTCGATCAACTGCTGCAGATAGGTCGTATTGATATGCTTGACCTGAATGATGTCCGGCAAATCGCCGCCGGCCAGCTCCACCTGGAACTTCTGCTCGTCGAACAGCTCGATGTCCATCGTCACGCCGGTTTGTTTGACGATCTCGTTATACACTTCGGTGTTTTCGAAATCCGGGCCCGTCGCGTTAAACTGCACCTTCAGCGTAATCGGATCTTTCGCCGCCGGCGACGGATCGCCGCTCGCGGACGGCGAACCGCTCGGCGATGCCGACGGACTGGACGACGGGCTGCTTTCCCCACTATTCGATTTCCCGCTGCAGGCAGCCAACAGGCTGAGCGAAATCACCAACAATACCGCCAAAGCTTTGCTGATTGCTTTTCTCCTTTTCATACCTTACCCCTCCTGCTTGTCATCGTTTATTGTTCGCTCCCGCTGCAACCGTTACGATGCGACGTACGTCGCGATCGGCAGTCAGAACCCGGAAGCGCTAACAACCTTTAGCCTTTGATCGCGCCGAGCATGATCCCTTTGACGAAATACCGCTGCAAGAACGGATAGATGAGCATGATCGGAAACGTCACGATCATCGTGATCGTCATCCGGATCGAAACCGGGGAAACCTTGGCCGCTTGACCGCTGTTCAGCGCCTGCAAATTGCTGCTGTTTACGATCTGCTGCGCTTCGGTCAAATATCGGTACAGGATCATCTGCATCGTCTGCAGCCGGTCCTCGGATACGAGAAAATAATTGTCCTGCCAGGTGTTCCACTGACCGACCGCGGCGAATACGGCAATCGTGGCGATGATCGGCATGGAGAGCGGAAACACGATCTTGCTGAAAATCGTGATATACCCCGCGCCGTCGATCATCGCCGATTCCTCCAACGCTTGCGGCAGCTGCTCGATGAACGTTTTCAGCAACACGACATAGAAGGCGGCCACGGCACCCGGAATCACGTAGAGCAGGAAATTGTTTCTCAGTCCCAGTTCCTTCATCGTCAAATACCAGGGGATGAGGCCCGCGTTAAAATACATGGTGACGACCAGGAACCGGTAGACGAGTTTGCGAAAATACAATTCGTTCTTCGTGACGGCATAAGCGAACCATGTGCTGCAAATGACCGTCAGGATCGTTCCGATTATCGTTCTCAGCACCGAAATCACGAATGAATTCAGGATGTTGTCCAATTTGAACAGCGTCTCGTAATTGGCCAGCGTGAAATCGCGGGGCGTCAAGTAGATGCCTTTCAGTGCCTGCTGCGGATCGCTGATCGAGTAAATGAAAATATAGTAGAACGGATAAATGCACGCGAGCGTAATGAGAATCTGGATGGCGTAGTTCACAATATCGAATGTCAATGTGGAACCTCTTCTCATCGGTTGCCGCTCCTCTCCCTAGAATACGGATTGTCCTCTGACTTTGCGGGACAACGCATTCACCAAGAACAACAGCACGATGCTCACGATCGTTTTCGCGATGCCGACGGCCGTGGCGAACGAGATGTCGGCGTTAAGAATCCCCAGCCGGTAGACATAGTAATCAAGCGTTTCGATCTGTCCCGCGACGCGCGAATTGTAGAAAACGAAGTATTGCTCGAACCCGTTGGCGGACAAGATGCCGGCGACGCCGAGCAGGGTCAATACGAAGAATGTCGGCCACAAGCCCGGAACCGTCACATGCACGATCCGCTGCAATCTTCCCGCGCCGTCGACTTTCGCCGCATCGTACAGTTCAGCGTCAATCCCCGCAATGGCCGCGAGATAAATGATGCTGCCCCAGCCGAGCGACTTCCAGATCGTGACTCCCGTTTGAAACAGCCACGCCGCCGAGGAGTTCGCGAGCACGTTGCTCGGATTCTCGATCACATGCCATTTTAACAGCACGCTGTTCAAGAGGCCGTCCGACGCGAACATCGCGGTCGCAAGCGAGATCACGATGATCCAACTGATGAAATTCGGAAGCGTCGTTAATGTCTGAACGACCCGCTTGAACGGTTTCCAGGCAATCTCGTTCAACAGAATGGCCATGACGGCCGGCAAAGGCGATACGAGAAGCGAAAGAAACCCGAGCGCCAGCGTATTGCGCATCACCCGAATCAGATCTTCCTTGTCCTCGAATACGATCCGGAAATATTTGAGTCCGGCGAAGGTCGAATCCGCGAGCGGAATGCCCGGCTTGTAATCGTAAAACGCAAAAATCCAGCCGAATAAGGGAACGTAGTTAAATGCGATGATCAAGGCGATAAACGGCAAGATCATGGCAAACAACGTGATTCGGCTGGCGGTGAATATTTTCTTTTTCGGTCGAGCGGTCATTTCCATTTCCATCACCCCATCTGCGTGTCACGTCAGCCTTAACTCGATTATAGGGGGGCGAAAAAAGAGAGAACATGAACTTTTCTACGAATTTTGGACTGAAGCCTCATCGCGAATCTGCGGGATCCGCATCGTCACGAGACACCCGTCCCCCTCCTCGCTTTCCACGTTCAGCCCGTACCGGTCCCCGAAGTGCAGACGGATGCGTTTGTGCACGTTGGAAAGGCCGATTCCTTTGCCTTCGCCGTTCTCTTCCGACAGGCGAATCCTCCGGTTCAGTTCGTCCAGCTTGTCCGATGTCATGCCGCCCCGCTTATCGCGAACGGACAGCACGATGTCGCCGGCCGATTCGCAGACGATGACGCGGATCGTGCCTTTGCTCGTTTTTCCGTGAATAAGCGCGTTCTCGATCAGAGGCTGAATCATGAATCGCAGCGTCTGGCACGAGAGCAGATGATCCGGCACCTCGAAAGCGAATTGTACTTCTTCCCCGTATCGGAAGTTCATGATGTTGGCATAGTTTTTCACGAAGCCCATCTCTTCCTCGATCGACCACATCAGGGAGGGGTGGTAGTAGATCGGCCGCAGCATGTTGCCGAGATTCGTGACACATTCCATGATGTTCGTCGCGCCCGCGACTGCAGCCATCCATTTCACCGTATTGAGCGTGTTAAACAGAAAATGGGGATTGATTTGCGATTGCAGCGCTTCGATTTCCAGCCGTCTTTTTTCCTTTTCCGCCTCTTCGTTGCGCTTCATCAGGTCCTGAATGCCCATCGACATCCGGTTGAATTGTTCGGTCAATTGCCCGATTTCTTTGCTGGACGCATGCGGAAGCGTCAGCCCGACGTTCCCTCTGCCGACATGGCGCATGCCTTTGATCAGTTCTTGAAGCGACCGCATGATCCGATTCATCCATAGGGAAGACAACGCGGCGATAAGCGCGACGGAAAGCACGAATACCGCCGCCGTAAACCGTTGAATCGCGACGGTATCTTTGCTGTATATGGCTAGCGGCACTTCGTCCACCAATATCCATCCGTTCTCTTCCATCCGGTAATACAGCACTTGCTCCCGCGCGTTGTCCCGCGTAGCCGCGAAACTGCCGAACTCGCCGCCTTCGGCGATTCGTTCGCTGAACAAATAGGGACGGCCAATGCTGTCCTCCACGGTGCTGGATATGACAGTTCCTTCGCTGTCGATGATATGAAGCGAACCGTTCCCGTCGCTGCGCAGATCCCCGTATAATGAATGGACATAGCGCTCGTTCACGTTCACCGCCAGCACTGCATTCATCCGCGAGCTGCCGATCGCTTTGGCGCCCATCAACTCGGAGATCAAATGGATGTCCAGCCACGAATAAGCGAGCGGGATGCGCACGAAGTCCTTGGACGTCACGCCGCCGCTCCAAATTTTCAGCGGGTAGTTCTCGATCAAGGACCGATACAGGCGATGGCTGTAAAAAGGATAGCTTTTCCCGGTCAAGGTGGAGCTTTGGTTTTGCGTCCGCGTGCCGCCGATGACCATGCCGTTGTCCGAAAACAAATAGATCGAGTCCAAGTACGCGTAATTGACTAAATACCGCTGCATTAATTTGGTGATGTCTTGCTGCATCGGGACGAAATCGGCGTTGGACAGAAGGTCGCTCTCCAGGAACTTCTGCACGTCGGTTTCCAATTGAAACGTGTTCGACAGCCTGTCCACCTCGCTGAGCAGCGTCGTGATGTTCGTCTTGATTTGCTTGAACTGCGCGAGCGTCGTGTCTCTTGTTCGTTTCTGCTGAATGTCCATCGTCTTCTGATAGCTGTAATAGGAAGAGGCGGCCATCACGAGCAGCGTGACCGCCACGAAAGACAAGATCAACTGCGTCTTCAGCGAAATGCCGGACAGCCGAAACCGCCGCTGCTTAGGTCCCATCGCCGTCACCCGCTCCCGCGATCCGATCCCGGACCCACAATCGGCGGAACCCGTTCGGCCGCACGCCCACGTGTTTCATGAACGTTCGGCTGAAGTAGCTGTCGTCGGCGAACCCGGTCCGCTCCGCGATTTCGTAAGATTTGAGATTCGTGGTGAGCAGCAGCTCCTTCGCTTTTTCCAGGCGCACCCGGTTAACGTAATCCGTAAATCCCACTTGCAGTTCCTTCTTGAACAACACGCTTAAATAATTCGGAGACAGCTCGAGCCGTTCGGCAAGCTGCTGTAACGACAGGTTCATACGGTAGTGTTCCTGCACGAATCGCACCGCTTGGGCGATCTCTTTGCTGAGCTGCTTCTGCGTTCCCCGCAAAGACTCCAATTCCAGCCAAAACTTTTCGAAAACCGTTCCGATTTCGTCCAATGTCCCGCACTTCCGGATTTCTTCGCCGTAAACGGCAACGAGATCGACCGTATCCCGCTGGTCGGCCGCCACCCATGCGGCAAGCTCATGGAGCAGGCGAACGAACAGCTTGCGAACGCCCGATTCGTGACGCAGCTGGCCGGAATCGATAAACGACTGCACGATGGCTTCCATCTCCGTGCGCCCCTTATCGTCAATAGACGTCCGCTTGCCGCTAATCTCGTTCAATTTGTTCTGTACGAGTTTGTCCTCCGACTGCTTCGGGGGTTGCTGCCGGAACAACAACTGCCCGGCGCCGTAGAAGAACTTTCGGCGGACCGCATCCAGGCTTTCCTGATACAGCGCGCGCAAAGACGCGTATTCGCTCCGCATCGTACTTACGCCAACCGTTACGGAGATGTTGAAAAACCGCATCAGCACCTTTTGGGTCTGATACAGGATCCGGGACAGTTCTTCATGCATCTTGGCTTCGCTTACCATATCGCTAAAGCTGAAGATGAACAGGTAGCGCTGGTCCCCGTCGGACACCGCCTCGCCCCGGCCCGATTGGTCGAGCAGCTCGTTCAATACGTTCAATATCGTAGCGCGGATCAGTTCGCCCTTCTCGTCATGGAATTTCTCCCGCATCCGCTCGAACTTGTCGATCTCCAACATGCAGACGACCAGCCGCTCGGGATGCAGCCGTAGCTGCAGCTTGGCGATATGACGCGCGAACTCTTCCTCGGAGTAGAGGTTGTAGAACAAGTAGTTTTTCAGCACGTTCTCCTTCAAATAGTCCGGATCGCGGATAATGCCCCGGCTCGCTTCGATCGAGGCTTGATCTCCGAGTTCGCCCCGCACCTGCGTCAGCACGGCTCCGATTTCATCCTCCGTCATCGTCAGCTTGAGAATATAATTCGAAACGCCCATGTTCATCGCCTGCCGGACCAAATGAAAATCCTCCATGCACGACAGGATGACGATCCGGGTCCGGCTGTCGTGCTTGCGGATTTGCCGGATCAATTCGAGTCCGTCCATCTCGGGCATCAATAAATCGGTAATAATGATGTCCGGTTTGGCGCGTTCCCGATACCATTTCATGGCTTCCTTGCCGTTCGCCACGTCGGCGCATACCGTCATCCCGTACTTCTCCCACGGGACGGTGTTTTTGAACCCGAGGCGGACGAGCATCTCGTCCTCGACGATCATGACGTTTAACATGGAATCACCTCGTCTCATTCAACTTAACGGTCGATTCATTGTCATCGTATCATGCGCGCTTATTATTGCACTATGCAGTTATTTGACGGTTTAGGATTTTCATGCCTGGCGAACCATTAAAAATTGCTCCAAAAACGGCGTAAAACCGGCTTCGAGAAGCTGCCGGTTCACATGCGCGTTCGAAGCCGGAATGTTCTCGGCCGTGAGTCCAACAAGAGCCGAGCCGCCATCGGCAAACAGTTCGGCGATCAGGAACCGTGCCGCTTCGTCGCGATCCGTCCGCCCGGGGTCGGTCTCGGCTTGAAGCAGCCGGATCTCCGTCAGCTTGTCGTTCGCCGCATAGGCGCGATTAAACAGAGCGTATCCGGCAACGTTCCCGTATCCGTCCAGCGCCAGCATCGCTTCGCCATGCCCGATGTTGGGCCATTGCGAGCACCAGGCGGCATTGTGCGCGTAAAAAGGCAACCGCCCCGCTTCCCGCGGCGTGACGCAGATGGTGCGGTAGGGGCCGGCATGTTCGCCACGGAGGAAGAGCGGGCCGTCGGACGGCTGTTTGCATTCGTAACAAATCAGTCGGTCCCGGATTTGAAACCCGCAGCCGCGATACAGCGCAACGGCCGGGCTATTGCTGATGATCGCTTCCAAATAAGCGGTATGAACGCCGACCTCGCGGTAAATCCGGACCGTTTCGTCCATTAACGCTTTGCCGACGCCGATGCCGCGATACGGCGGCGCCACGCCCGTGCCCGCGTTCCAGGCGGTCAACCGGCCTTCTTCGATCGACCGAACGGCCGTCAGCACGAAGCCGACAGGCTTGCCGCCGATTTTCGCGACCGCGGAAAGCTCGGGCCGTACGCCGACAGCCGACCAGTTGTCGAGCTGCTGCGCCAAAGTGCGGTTCATCTCGGTGTAATAACCGGTAAACCCTTCGTTCCACAGCAATGTCGCTTCCTCGAACGTCAGCCGGCTCAGCCGGGTTAACGCAATCTCAAGCCGAGTCATGGCCGCGCCTCCTTCGGTGAAGGCCCATGTCGCCTCTTGACGGACAGCGCAATGTCATCCGTGTAGGATGGAACCTCCAGCACGAAGTTGCCTCCGCTATGTTTGATCGTCTGCTCCTTGGGAGACGCACCTGTCTTCGTGTCTACCCATCGCGCCGTATAAGCTCCAACCGACAGATTGACGCTTAATTGGACTAGCGAGCTCCCATTCACGTAAAACGCATACTGCTCGCCCCGTTCCGCCAGCGCACGTACGGTGACGCTATCCGGTATTTGTCCAACAATGACGCCATTATCGGGGGCCATCCGCACGAAATCAAAGTCGTCGATGAACCGTTTCAAGATGCTTATTTGCTTCCGGATCGCTTCACCGCCGCCGCCCGGCGTATCGGGAGCGATCGCGAGCGTCCCATCTTCATAGGAAGCGGCGAAGGAAAAATCGAGATGGTCGAATACCGCCCCTCCCGCGATGATAAAATCCCATGCGCCCGTCCGATAGGGCAAATCCGCCGTGCCCTGAAAACCGGATTCATCGTAAGCGATCGCCTTGTTCAGTCCCTCATTCATCGCGATGGCATCCGGCGGATACGCGTAGTGAAAATTAAAGACCGACACGTTGGGATGCGGTTTCGTCACGGTCGACCAGAAGTTCGCCACGTTCACGGCGATCAGATGCCGACGCGGGAAAGCCGCTTCCGTGCGGACGATCGTCGCGATGATATGGTTCTCGAACGCTTCCGTCGCTCCGTAATCGTGGTAAGGCTCGTTGACGATTTCATAGTAGACGTTGTCGAATTCCTTCAGCTCGGTCACGAATTTGCGCACCATGCGCTCCTGATAAACCAGCAGATTGCCGTTATCCGTCGTCAACGCGCGGGCAGCTTCGACCGTTCCGACTCCGTTCACATTATTGTCCGATTTCATCGGGCTGTCGTCCCACTGGCTGTCTTTGTAGATGTTGCAGAATAGGCAAACTTCCACAACGATGCCGCGCTTCCCTGCTTCGGACACGAAATCGGCCAGCCGGTCGAAATACCGCTTGTCCCAACTATCCAAATCGAATTTGTTGCCCCCGCGCGCATAGCCGGGGACGAGGCTTCTCGCCCACGGCGCGAGGAACCGGCCGTCAGCCGGACACAACGTATTGTGCGCGCCCGGCGACGGAATGTCAGCCGCCCTCTCGATAAATGGCCCGGTAAAAATCCGCGTTTTGTTTAACCCCCGGTCCTGCAGTTCATCCAAATAGCGCAAATAATCGAAGTCCGGATTGATCACGGCTCCGTAGTGCTCGGCCGAAGTAACGAGCACGGTCGGTTTCCCTCTGAAAGAAAAATAGCGGTTGTTGTCGGGATGAAGTTTGATCGGTTCCGTGGCCCGTCACCCCCTAATCTTCCGGGCACCAGGAAACGCCTGCCCATTGACCGGCCTCGCCCCAGACAAGCGAAACATCCTGCGGATAAAGGCCGAGTTCCTCGAACAGCACGAGCCGGTTGCTTGCTTGCATCCAGGCTCTCGGCAAATAATAGCGCTGCTGGGTGCCGCCGAATCGCCAGAAGCGGCCGACATTGCGACCGTTCAGCATAATTTGTCCTTTGAACAGCTGTCCGACGTCCAAATAGACCGGCCGCTCGCCTTGCGGAGCCGCGAAAGTCGTCTCGAAGTACGCGGGCGCCAGCGACTTGCCTTTGCGGTTCAATCGGCCGCCGACGGGAAGGAGCACCACTTCGCCTTGCTTTTCGCTCTCCCGGTTGTGCACCGTTTGCGCGGCAGCGAAGTCGGCGGTTTCCGCCCAACGCTGCCAATGCCAGTTCGACAAGCGGCCGGATTTCGGCACCGTGTACACGGTCATATTCTCCTGCACGAGCTGCGCGACGCTCTCGCTGTACTGAATGCGCACCGTCACGGTGCTGCCGGAAACGCGCTCCGGCAGCTGCCACGTGAGCCAGCGTTTGATTTGGGCGAACATCGTCCACGGGGATTCCGGATACGAGAGCGGCCGCACGTCTTCCCCGTCCACCGTCACCCAAGCATGCACGCCGTGGATCAGGAGGAAAACGTCCCGATCCGCTTCCACGGCAAGCTCGAATTCCACAGCCGGCAAAGGCTCCGGCTGTCGGTAAAACCGGCTGTACAGAAATCGGAACGCGTCTTCCGATACCGGCTGAGGCGCGATCTCGCGGAAGCGGTCGATCGCGGTGATGCGGGAGCCGGCATAGACCGGCCCGCGGATGCCAACCGGCATCGGCACGTCGTAGTTATGTCCCAAATCGTCGGACAGGAACACGAAACGGTTGCGGCCCCGGACGACCGGAACGGTCAGTTCCTCGAATGCCCAATCCGCCGGATGGCCGTATTCGTCCCGCATGCGCACATTGCGCCGCTCCGCGTGCGCACCGCAATACCGCCCGTTCGCGAATACGGATATTCGGCTCGGCGCATGCGTGAGCAGCAGCGTCTCCACGCCGTCACGCTCGCAATCAAGCTCCGCGCTGTACCACACGTACCCTTGATAGACTCCCAAATCTTCGTGGGAGCGCGGCTCCTCCAGCGGCTGCCAACCCGCCGTCGCCGTCAGGCCGGTCAAGAGGCCAGCGCAGGACGCCATCCGCCACGCGCCTAATACAGGCGGTTCGGCGTCATCGGCAACCGGAACGAACGGCTGGAGGGCCGGCTTGCCGTCCTTGCCGACATACACCGTCTCGGGCGAAGCGTCGCTTACCCGAATGTCCAGGGAGCCGTCGTTTCTCACTTCACCTACATAATCGGGGCCGAACAGCAGATGTCCGTCCGCGATCCAGCAGCGCCGAGCCATCTCTTCATCCGCGACCAGAATGGCGATTCCCGCGACTTCGCGGCACGCGACCTGCCGCCGGCCGACCGGGATTCGCAGTTCCTCGCCGCCCACGCTGAGCATGCCTTCCGTGCCCGCGGGCCCGAACAGGATGAGCACCTTGCGGGCTTCGTCACGCGCCAGCAACGCCAAGTTGCTGTAATCCACCGTCACGCCGGCGAACGCTTCCAAGCCGACCGGGAGCACGGCGGCGGATACCTCGCCGAGATGGACCGTGAAACGCTTCCCGCCGGGCAGCGAGACGGAAATTTCCTTGCGGTTATCCTTGACGGAGAGAAAAGCCATCGCGCCTTGCGGCGCTTCGCGCACGACGAGCCGGACGCCGTCCGGGACGACGATGCCGGCCTTGTCTTCGCGCTCCTCGCTCGCCGCCAATTCGGCGGCAAATTGACTCGCGAACAGGTTAACCGGGCGAACGGCGTAATATTTGGCGGTCAGCTTGCCGCCTTCGCCGACCGGATAACCGGAAGCGTACGAAGTGGCGATATTGTTGCCGCCCCAAAATCCGAAATTCGTGCCGCCTTCGAACATGTAATAGCAAATTTGCGTGCCCGACGATGCGTACTCATAGGCCGCGCGTGCCAACGACAACGGCTCCGGCCAGTCGGTGACCTGATTTCCCCAGTAGATCGGGGCGCCGCACCAAAATTCCGTCGTGATCAGAGGCGCGCCCGGCTGTATGGCCTTCAGGTCGTAGACGGGCTCGACGACGACATGATGGTTGTAGGTCAGGATCATGCCCGAATCCAGAACTTGATCGTCCGGATCGGTGGCGTCGTTGATGCGGACCTTCGTCTCCGAATCGCCATGGACGTTGCACGCCAGAATCGGCACCTCGATGCCGTGTTTATGGAATATGGCGTTGATTTTCGTTAGGTAACGGCGCATCGAAGCGTCCCAGCCGCCGGGATATTCATTCTCGTTCTGCACTGTCAACACGGGGCCGCCCCGGGTGATCTGGCGCTCGCTGATCAAGGGCAGCAGCCGGTCGAACCAGCTTTCGACCGCCGCCATATAGACCGGATCGTCTTCCCGGAACCGGAGTACGGGCTTGGCCGACAGCCAGGCGGGAATGCCGCCGCCGTCCCATTCGCTGCAAATGTACGGGCCGGGGCGCACCATCGCGTACATGCCCAGCTCCCCGATCAGGTCGATGTAACGGGCCAAATCCTTGTCGCCGCTGAAAGCCGCCTCGCCTTCCGCCAGCTCGTGGAAATTCCATGGCACGTAGGTCGCGATGGCGTTCAGTCCGGCTCGTTTGGCGCGCAGCAGCACCTGCCGCCACTCGGGCGCCGGGTGGCGGAAATAATGGATTTCCGCGACCGCGAGCCAAATTCTCCGGCCGTCGATTCGAAACGATTTCGCATCGTAAGTTATTTTCATGGCGTTTCCCTCATTTCTCGATCCAGGTCGGTCGTACAGAATACTCCACCCTGATTATAGGAACGCCCGCGGGAAGAAAACATGTACGATTCTACGAATTTTGGACGCAGACCGGCCGTAAAACAGGAAACGGCGATGCCGGGATAAACGCCCTGGCATCGCCGTATCTCTGTTTCGCTTCCCTATCTGCTTACTGGGTGACTTGGATATTGTCGAAATGCGCCGTACCCGGGAACCACATGTTGGTTCCGATATGGATTTGCGACACATCGCTTGCGGCATTTACGAAAGATTGGTTCGAAATTACCGCTGAACCATTGATCGAAGCACTGTACGTGCCTGCGGTTAAATCCAATTCGATCTGCACATCGTACCACTGATTGGCGGAATAAGACAGCGACGTATCTACCCACCCCAAGGACGGGTCGACGTAGGCGAATTTTCCGTCTTCCTTGAAGCCGAGTTGGACCATCGTTGCGCCGCTGCTGTCATTCAGGGCATAGTAGAGCAACGCGTTCGTCTGGTCCGCCTTCATGCGGACATCGGCGGTTAGCGTTCCGGTCACGGAAGTAAACGTCTTATCGGCCGTAACATCCGCCACGCCATAGCTCGTTTGCGTCAAGGTCAACGCGTGGTTCGATGCGTTTCCGCCATCCGCGACTTGCTGCACCGAAGCCGCGCCGCCGCTTGTGCCGACGGTCCATCCGGGCGGCATCGAGCCGATCGACGTGCTTTCGAAGCTTTCATCATAGATGCTGGGGGTTCCAACCTGAATGTTGTCGTAATGGGCCGAGCCGGTAAACCACAAGTTGGTCCCGAACAAAATTTGCGATAGATCGCTGGCCGTATTGACGACAGGCTTATTCGACAGGACGTTCGTGCCGTCGATCGACACATCGTACGTGCCAGCCGGTAAGTTCACGGTGACTTGAACGTCGTACCACTGATTGGCTGAATAAGTAACCGATGTATCCTGCCATCCCAGAGACGCATCGACAAACCCGATTTTCCCATTCTGCATGAAGCCCAACTGGACGGCAGTCGCTCCGGCGCTATCCTTCAGGTTAACGTTCGTAAGCGCGTTCGTCTGATCCGCCATCATGCGGAATTGAACGGTTGCCGTACCGGTAGCGGCGCTAAACGATGCGGCGGCGGATACTCCCGCTACTCCGTAGCTCGATTGCGTCAAGGTCAACGCGTGGTTCGATGCGTTTCCGCCATCCGCGACTTGCTGTACCGAAGCCGAGCCGCCGCTGTCGTCAACGGTCCAGCCTGACGGCATGGAACCGATCGAAGTGCTTTCGAAGTTTTCCGCATAGCCGGACGAACCCGAACCGGACCCTCCCGACACAGCGGTTGTCGCGACGACCGAAACGTCATCGACGAAAGCATAATCTCCGGTCGTCGGCTTGTAACCGTAGATGGTTGCGCTCGTACTCGACGATCCCGTCGTGAAAGTGAAAGTCTCTTCCACCCAGGATGTCGAAGAGGTGGCTTGGTACGTATCCGGTCCGCCGTAATTTTTGACGCCCAGCCGGACGGACTGGCTGCCGGAATTCGCTCTCAGAAACCCTCTGAGCTCATACGTCGTATTCGGCTGCAGCCCGGTAATCGTCTGCTCGATGCCGTCCGCCCCCGTACCCAGGCTGATGCCGGTTTCGTATTGGTAATGGCTGGACAGCCTTCCCCCGGATAAGTCGAAGGCGGGCTGCGCCGTCATGGAATCCGTCTTCGTCCATCCGAATAAGCTGTCCACGCTCGGCAGTTGAATCCGGTTCAAGGCCAATCTGCCGTTGACAAGCAGATTTTTGTAATCCGTATCCACAAGCTGGTAAGTCGGAAGCGGCGAAGGCGGATTGGTCAGATTGGCGCCCGCCGTCCAGTCGGTTCCGCCGTATTCATACGCTCCTGCATCCGGCGCTGCTCCGGTATAGCCCGTCGTAATGCCTCTGATCGGCGTGCCGATATCGATCGCGTCGGAGCCGGCCTGCAAGCGGAAATCCGCGACTGCCGCATTCACGTAGCCCGGAGTTCCCGACGTCATGTTATTGTAGAACAACGAACTGTAAGCCGTCGCGCTCGTGTTGAAGCCATCCAGCGAGATGTTGTTGGCGGTGCGAATTCCGTAACCCTCCGCATCCGGATTATACAGGTTGATGTTGACGATCGATTGGTCATACGTCGTATTGTTGTACACGAGGACGTTATCCGCCATATGATTGACGACGATGCCATACCACGGAATATCCCAGGTCACGTTGTCGTAGATCAGAACATCGGACGTGTGTTCGTCGATATAGATGCCTGCGTCCCAATCTCCCTGTACCCCGTTCGCTCCGTTGTAACGGTATCCGCTGCCATGCCAATAATTGTGGTGAATCTCCGAGTTGCCGAGGCCGTTATGCGCGACATACAACAATCCGGTATCCGTCCCGAAATAATTGCCGTCGTGAAAATCGTTGTACTGGATAACGCTGGCATAGAAATCGCCGCCGATCAGCGACCTTCCGGAGTGATACACTTCGTTATGGCTGATCAAGTGTCCGGAGCCTAATATTTGAACCGACGATACATAGGTAATCGGTCCGTACGTTCCGTCATGAATCTTATTGTTGATCAGCTTGTTGTTCGTGCCTTTCATCGTGACGAGTTCACCCGACGAATACTGCAGGTCGCTGTTCATCAGCGTGTTGTTCGTCCCGCAGAGGCAGATGCCCGTGCTGTAGGAAACGGCTTTGTTGAATTCGGATAAATACTTGGCGTGAATGCCGTCGATCACATTGCCCGTCCCATTCGCCGTATCGATGGTCGCCGCGAACAGGTTGACGCCTTTGACCACGATATTGGATTTGCCCGACAGGTCGAACGCCAGATTCCTAGCTTTGACCTCTACCGTATGGTTGGCCGGATTGTCACTTGCCGTCGTCCGCAGGTAGAGCGTGCTGGACGCCCTGTCATAGAACCACTCCCCGGGATAATCCAGCGCAGCCAGACTGCCCATGATGTAATACTCAGGTGTTCCCATATCGAGAGAATTGGGATTCATATAATAGTCGTTGTACGAGATGTCGTACACATTGCGCGGCGTATCTTCCTTCCGGAATTGCAGGTAGACGTTGCCGCCGGAAGCGCTTGTCAGTTTCACATCCGCCGAGTACGTGAAATCCTTAGCCGTTGAATTCGAATAGTACCACGTGTTCGTCGTGGACATCGAGGGCTGGGTATACCCGGTCAGCGTCGTACCGTCTTCCGACCAGAAGCCGGCTCCCTCTTCATGCGTCCAGCCGTTGATATTGCTAGTGAAATTGGGGGCCAGCCGGCCTGTCGGCTGGTTCGGATTTCGGCTCGTAATCGCGGCGTTTACATTCGAGAACTGAGCTGTCGCCGCAGTCGTGGAACTGTCCGATTCCACGCCGAGTCCGAAAGACCCTTCCACTTGGGCGTAATCGGTCACGGAGATGACGGGACTCGGCCCGTTGTTCAAATAGACGTTGAAGGCGTTGCCCGTTGCGTTCACCTTCAGGTTGTAAGTCGTATTCGTCTGTACCGTTAAGCTGTAGCTACCCAGTACGGACCCGTTCGGACCGATCAGCTGCAGGGCGTTGTCATAGGAAGACAATTTCAGGTTGTAGGCGTTTTGCCAGTTTTTCAGATTCAAGTGTCCTGTCGAATAGACGGTCCCCAGCGCGCCGCCGAAGCCCCAGCCATAAGAATCCCGAATAAATACGGAAGCATTGTCCCATGTTCCGTTCGGTTGCGTCAGATTCACCGTATCCGTGATCCCGCTGTTGTCGGTGCCCGGATACTCCACCTTGTACATGTAAGGGTCGTATAGGTTGCCGACCGGCGTATTCGGCGAACGGGCCAAGAAATGGGCGACTCCGTCTACGTAAACCGAATCGAGATAATCGCCCATTTGCAGGTTGGCGCTCGTTTTGTAAATGCTGCCCGAGTGCACGGTCCAGGGGCCGCTCACAAGTTCGGCGCCGCTTACGGTTACATTCGCGTTGGTATCCGGCTCAAATGTAATCGGATTGCCGACCGTACCGGAATTGGCAGGCGTTACCGTCTCGCGATAGGTGCCGGAACGGATTTTGACCGTGTCTCCGGCGGTGACAGCGCTTGCAGCCTTGCCGATCGTTTTCCAAGGACTTCCCGAGCTGCCGTTGCCTGAGGTGTCATTGCCGCCCACCGCATCGACATAGTACGTGTTTCCCGCCGCGGATGCCTGTCTCGGCGCCGCCGTAACGAACAACGCAGACAACAGCACGGCGATCGACGACCATACAAGAAGCCTTTTACCCATAAAGCCACATCCTTCCCATTCGCTTTTTTATTTCAAACCCCGTTTTCAGGGTCTGAAACCTGTTAATAGAAGACGAGCTCGCATCTCCCCTTTCTCTAAGAACGACTGCAGATCATATGTCCAAATGAATCATAGTTGAAATCAAGCTTATAGAAGATGCATTATTTTACGATTTTTGGACTCGTGCGAGGGAAGTGCTTCACCCCATGGCGTTTCAACTGCGGATTAGTCCATAAAACGTAGAAAAGTTCATATTCTTCTATGATCGCTGACACTAAAATACAAGTTGACAATGAGGAAGCCCTGCATCTTGACACCTGTTTATGGAGATTGCAGCGCTTTTTTTGTCGCTACAAACGGTATGACAAAATGTCGAGAGGGGGCGTGAACAGCTAGATTATCCCCGCTTGCAACACGTCGAAAAATATACCAAAGAAAGGATGATAACATGAACAGGCACAAACGGACATCACGCTTGGCAACACGTCTTACATCTTTGGTTGTCAGCTTTTTGCTGATGGCAACTGTATTGCCGGCGACAGCTTTCGCGGAAACCCCTACCGGCGGCGATCCCATCCAAGGCGAGATCCTCTTCCCTTTCAATGAGGGTGACGGTTCGACCTCCAACTCCCTTTCGGGCGGTCTGACAGCCACCTTGAACAACTATGCGTGGGATCACGACGGCCGGGGCGATACTCCCGCGATCTCCAATGACCAAACAGGCCAGAACGGGATCTCAATCGACTACGGCGCTGAGTTCGCGAGCGTAAATGATCTGACCATGGGCGTTTGGGTGAAGCCCGCAGCTCCCGGTCCCGGAACATCCAGTTCTTTAATGGCCCCGCCTTATGCCGGCACCACAGGCAATTGGGGATTCAGTAATGGAGAAATCTGGTGGGGGATCCACTGGGGCACCAGTGAAAACGGTTACGCCGACACGACGGTAGACTTCCTCTCTTACGGATCGGACGGCTCCGAGTGGGATAGCAGCCTTTCAGCGACTGCGGGGAATTTGGCCGACGGAGACTGGCACTATTTGGCGTTCTCCTTCAGCGCGACGGCGAAAACGGTTGCTCTCTATGTGGACGGTAATCTGATCGGTGAAAAGACCTACGCTTCCACATTCCCCATTAATCTGCAAGCATACAAATGGTTCGGCGGGAATGGGTACCAGAGTCAGGCGTACACCGGCCTTCTGGATGAGCTTTCGGTTTTCCCCTCCGTTCTCGACGGCACAGGTCATGCAGCGCTATATAACAGAGCGCCGAATACGAGCGTTAGCGGCGATCCGGGTGATCCGGGCGATCCGGGCGATCCCATCCAAGGCGAGATCCTCTTCCCCTTCAATGAGGGGAACGGTTCGACCTCCAGCGCCCTTTCGGACGGCCTGACGGCCACCTTGAACAACTATGCTTGGGATGAGAACGGCCGGGGCGATACTCCCGCGATCTCCACTGACCAAACAGGCCAGAACGGGATCTCAATCGACTACGGCGCAGAGTTCGCAAGCGTAAATGATCTGACCATGGGCGTTTGGGTGAAGCCCGCTGCTCCCATTCCGGGAACATCCAGTTCTTTAATGGCTCCGCCTTATGCCGGTACCACAGGCAATTGGGGGTTAAATAATGGAGAAATCTGGTGGAATATCGGCTGGGGCACGAGTGAAAACAATTACGCCGACACGACGATAAACTTCACCTCTTACGGATCGGACGGCTCCGAGTGGGGCAGCGGCCTTTCAGCGACAGCGGGGAATTTGGCCGACGGAGACTGGCACTATTTGGCGTTTTCCTTCAGCGCGACGGAGAATACAGTCGCTCTGTATGTGGACGGCAGTCAGATCGGTGAAAAGACATACACTTCCACATTCCCTATTCATCTGCAAGCATACAAATGGTTCGGCGGGAATGGGTACCAGGGTCAGGCGTACGTCGGCCTTCTGGATGAGCTTTCGGTTCTCCCCTCGGTTCTCGACGAAGCCGCGCATGCAGCGCTATATAACAGAGCGCCGAATACGAGCGGCGGCGGCAATCCGGGCGATCCTTTCCAAGGCGAGATCCTTTTCCCCTTCAATGAGGGTAACGGTTCGACCTCTAGCGCCCTTTCGGGCAGCCTGACGGCCACGCTTGAAAACTATGTGTGGGATATCGATCACAACGGCCGGGGCGATACTCCCGCGATCTCCACCGCCAGCAGCGGCGCGAGTGGGCTCACCATCGACTACGGCGCTACGTTCGCGAGTGTAAATGATCTTACCTTGGGCGTTTGGGTGAAGCCCTCAGTTCCCGGCCCCGAAACACGCAGTTTTTTAATGGCCCCACCTTACGCCGGCACCAATGGCGATTGGGCGATCCATAACGGAGAAATCTTGTGGAATATCACCTGGGGTACCGAGGAAAACAATTATGCCGACACCACGATAAACTTCACCTCTTACGGATCGGACGGCTCCGAATGGGGCAGCAACTTGTCAGCGCCGGCAGCGAATCTGGCCGACGGCAACTGGCACTATGTGGCGTTCTCCTTCAGCGCGACGGAGAATACAGTCGCTCTGTATCTGGACGGCAGTAAGATCGGTGCAAAGACCTATACCTCCACATTCCCTGTCAATCTGCAAGCATACAAATGGTTCGGCGGGAGTGGATACATTGGTGAAGCGTACACGGGCCTCCTGGATGAGCTTTCCGTTTTCACCTCGGTTCTCGACGACACCGTGCATGCAGCGCTATTTAACAGAGCGCCCAATACGGACGGCACCGGCCAGCAGTCTGATCCAGCCGACACCGATCAGGTAGGCGACACCACCTATCATGTGGCCAAGACCGGCAGCGACGGCAACCCCGGCACCGAGGCCGAGCCTTTCCTTACGATTCAGAAGGCAGCCGATGTTCTCCTGCCTGGCGAAACCGTGATCATTCACGAGGGCGTATATGAGGAATCCGTACGTCCGAAGTACAACGGCACGGCTGATCACCCCATTACCTATAAAACCGGCGACGGCGAGGAAGCGGTCATCTCCGGCGCGAACCTGATCACCGGGGCATGGCAGGCGGCATCGAACCCAGGCGCGGTGGAATATAACGCTAGCGATGCAAACCTCTGGCAAGTAAACGTTAGCTTGCCGATGGGCAATTACCGCAATCAAATTTTCGTGGATGGCGAAGCCATGCTGCCTTCGCGGTATCCGAACGTCGCGAAGGAAGACGCGTACTATCGTCCGAACTGGCTGACGTATGTGTTCGACGGCGATAAAGCCAGCACGGGCGCATGGTCTACCCCCACGGGCAAGCTGCGCGACCCCGAGTTGGACCAACCTGCCGGTACTTGGGACGGTGCAGCCATCGTGGGCATGGACAACCGCGATTGGATCCTGTCCGGTGCGGAAGTCGTCTCATCCACGCCTGGCTGGCTTAATCTGACAAACATCAACTTCTACGAGTTGGGCCCAACCGGCTACGCCTCAGGCAACGATTTCCCTTACTATATCCAAAACGCCATGGCCGCCCTGGACGCGCCCTATGAATGGTTTTATAACGAGAGTAGCGAAACGCTGTATTTACAGCTCCCGGACGGCGAGAATCCAAACGATCTGGAAGTTCGTTACAAAGCACGCGAATGGGGCCTGGATCTGTCCAGCCGCAAGTACATCCATGTAGAAGGCATCGACCTGAACGGCTCCAACCTGACCATGCGTAACGGCCTGAGCAATGTCGTCGATCAGATGACGGCCAAGTACGTCACCGAGTTCCTGTCCCCGGATGATGAGCGGGGCGGCATCATCGTGGGCGGAAAGAACAACATCCTGATCAACAGCGAGATCGCCTATTCTGCCGGCGCGCTGGTCACCGTAGAGGGCGAGGGCAACAAGATCGTCAATAACAAGCTGCACGACGCCACTACCGGTCCTAACTTATATACCAATTCGATCACCATTTCGGGAATCAACCACCTGATCAGCCACAATGAGGTATATAACGCCAGCGGCACGCTGATCGGCGGCAACTTCTACGCCAGCGAAATTTCTTACAACGACGTCCATGACGGTAACTGGCACAGCACCGACTCGGGACTGCTGTACTTCGCTTATACCGATTATGGAAACAGCCAGATTCATCACAACAAAATCCATGACTCCCACACCGGCTTTTCCAATGGCGTGTACTTTGATTTAGGCGTCAAAAACGTCTTGGTCTACAACAATGTTTTATGGAATTTGCCCTGGGTGTCCGTTTTCGTCAATTCCAGCTCCGAGTTTGTATCCGTGATCAACAACACGGTATTCCAAGGAGCAAGCAGCAGCTCGAACCCTGAAATTTACACGAACTCCCCCGGCGACGCCTACATGGACGTATTCATGAACAACATCGTGGATTCCCGCGGCGTAGGTACGGACAACGTCAACGCCGGCGCGGTGGTGCTGGACAACTACAGCAGGCCAAGCGACGACATCGATGGAACCGCGACCTTCAACAACCCGGCGGCGCTTGACTTTACCCTGAAGCCCGGTTCCGACGCGGTCGGCATGGGCGCCTATCAACCGGGAGACACATGGGATGCCGGACGGAAGGACACGCCGGTAACGGCCGAAGAGGTGAGCAGTGGCCCGCAGTTCCTGCCCTACGCGAACAGAAACTTGCTGTTCAACAGCGGTTTTGAGTGGCCGCGCGTCGACTTCCCGAGCATGGGCTCCATGCCCTATTGGGAAAAGACAGGAACAGGAAGCGCTTCCCTCATCCAAGCCGGTTCATCTGCCGATAACGCGCATGCCCGCGAGCAGAACGCAGTGCAGCTGACCGGTCAGAATATCGGAATCGAACAGGAGATTACCGGACTCGAGCCTGGTCAAGATTACGTTCTGCGAGGCTTTGCCCGGATGGGCAACGGCAGCAGCGCCGATGGGCAAAAGGTGGAAATCGGCGTGAGTGTCGGAGCAGATACCTTCAAAGGTGAATTGGACCGTCCCGCATGGCGATCGGTGTCCATTCCCTTTACGGCAGACGAGACCGGAACAGCGACCGTCTACGCCACGAAGACAACGGACGGCTCAAGGGCACTGGTAGACGACTTCTCGGTTGTGCGTGCCGATCTGGTGCCCGACCTTGGGCCTAGCAGCGACGATCTGTACCCGATGCTCGACTCTCCAGTGGCACTGCTGGACGATATGCTGTTCGAGGATTCCGAATGGACGGCAGCGGGCGAATCGTCGTTCGTGAAAGATGAACCGTCCGGCCTCACCCTGGAAGCACAGCCCGACCAGTCAGCCGCCGCTTTCTACACCCGGGAAAAGTACGGGAACAAGGACTTCTATTTGAAATTGGGCGAGAGTGAAGATCTTGACGCGCTCGACATGAACATTATTCTCCGGGCAACCGCGGCGACGCGAACGGCCAACAGGTATGAGATCGATATTCAAGGCACGACAGCCACGCTGACCCGTTATTACAACGGCCAGGGCCTCCAATTGGGACAGTGGACGGTAGACATCAACGACCGACTCTTGAAGGCCGGCGCAGTATGGGATGACGTCAACGAAAGCGGCTACGGCGGCGTGACCGTGACGCTCAAGAGCGGAAACGAAACGCTGTTCTCCGTTCGGGATGAAAATAACTTGAACGTCTCCGCCCCCGGCTACTTCGGCCTGGCGACTGAATCCTCCATCGAACTCGGACGCGTGACCGAATACGTGGATATGGGCTCGGTCATCGCGGATAAGGAAAACTGGAAAACCGGCAATTCCATCACCTGGGAGAATAACGATACCAAGATGACGCCTGTCGGAGCTGCTGCTGCAGGTTATACCGGCAGAACATTCGGCGACGCGGAGTTCGCGGTGGGCTTTGAGTCCGGGATGAACACCGGGGCGTTCCCCGCCTTTATCCTGCGGGCTCCGGGCGAGCAAGATCTCCTTGATAACCCGTGGAGCCGCACGAAATACAGTGTTATCCTCAAGGAGAGCTCCTTCGAGATTCAGCACTGGCCGGAACTCTGGAAGCAAGGTTCTGGCATTCTGTCGGATGACGGCAGATCGGCGCTGGCGGACAACAAAGGCTTTGTACCGCCGTATACGAACACACTCGTTAAAGTCAGTACCGTGA
>JAEWAQ010000007.1 GCA_023391635.1 Bacillota bacterium
CTCCGCCCCGGTGGGTAGGACTGCGCAACTACGAACGGATTTTTTACGAGGACAGCACGTTTTATCAATCGCTCAAAGTCACCTTGGTGTTCGTGTGCTTCGCCGTGCCTTCGAAGCTGATTTCCGCGCTCCTGATCGCCCTGCTGCTGAATAAGGACATCAAGGGAATGTCGTTCTATCGAACGATGATTTACTTCCCCTCGCTGATCGGCACCAGCATCGCCGTCGCCGTTCTGTGGATGAATATTTTCGGCATGGACGGGTTTATCAACCACGTGCTCGGCTGGCTGGGCATCGATTCGGTCAGTTGGGTCAGTACGCCGGAAACCGCTCTCGGCACGTTGATCCTGCTGAATGTGTGGCAATTCGGTTCTTCCATGGTCATCTTCCTGGCCAGACTGAAGCAGATTCCCAGGGATTTGTACGAGGCTTCCTCCGTGGACGGCGCATCCAAATGGAAGCAATTTTTCAGCATTACGCTGCCGATGTTGTCCTCTGTCGTTCTGTTCAATCTCGTTCTGCAAACGATCTATGCCTTTCAAATGTTCACCCAGGCGCTGATTATTACCAAGGGCGGGCCCGTTCATGCCACGTATATGTTTTCCTTGTATTTGTACGAGAAAGGCTTCGGGAAGCTGGAGATGGGATACGCTTCTTCGCTCGCCTGGATCCTGCTCGCCTTGATCGGAGTCACCACGGCGATCATCTTCTTCAGCTCCAGATATTGGGTCTTCTATGAATCGGAAGGAGGAAAACAATGATGACCTACTTGCTTCGACGAAACCAATGGGCCTCCAAAGCGACCCTCCTTGTATTAAGCTTGATCATGATGTACCCGATCTTCTGGTGGGTCGGCGCTTCCTTGAAATCCAATCAGGAGATCAGCGATCCCGGCTTGTTCTCCTCCAACCCGCAATGGAGCAATTTCACGGAAGGATGGACCGCCATCAGCAATTATAGCTTCACCAAGTTCTACCTGAATACGTTCGAGCTGGTCGGCGGCGTCATCGTCCTATCCTTATTGTCCGCGAGCTTGGTTGCTTACGGGTTCGCGCGCCTTGATTTTCCGCTGAAAAACTTTTGGTTCGCGCTGGTGCTCTCGACTTTGATGCTGCCGCACCAGGTGCAGGTCGTTCCGCAATATATTATGTTCCATCAATTCGGCTGGGTGAACACGTATTTGCCTTTCTTCGCCCCGAACGCGGCTTCCGTAGGGATCGGAGGCTCGTTCTCCGTCTTTCTGCTCGTTCAATTCATTCGCGGCATTCCCCGCGAGCTGGATGAATCCGCGAAGATGGACGGCTGCTCGCTGTTCGGCATTTATTGGAGGATTGTTCTGCCGCTGATGAAGCCTGCCCTGGTCACGGTCGTGATCTATAATTTCCTGTGGAATTGGGATGATTTTTTCGGACAGCTCCTGTACATTAGTTCTATTAGCAAATACACCGTGGGGCTGGCCTTGAAACTGTTCATCGACTCGCAGGCGGCCAATCAGTGGGGGCAGTTGATTGCGATGTCGCTTGTATCGGTGATGCCTGCCGCGCTCGTATTCCTGTGGGCGCAGCGTTACTTCGTCGAAGGGATTGCCTCGGTAGGCATCAAGGGGTAGCGGTTCTCGGTCGGGAAAGAAGGGACAGCACGATGAATCCATTCAAGCGCTTCCGGATCGACTATTTGCTCTTTGGCGGGTTTGCCGCTTTTATCATCGTCCTGCTGTTCGTTACGACCTGGATGAATTACGCTTTGACTTCCAGGGAGGCGGCGCAGCGAACATCAATGTACCAACTGGAATTGCTGAACGAATTGACGAACAGGCTGCAAATTCAGATCGAATCCGTGGAACAAACCTCGCTGACCATTACGAGAAATATCGAAAACTTCAATTATTTGAAGGAAGATGACGATTACAGCCGCTTGCGGCAACAAACGTATCTGGATTCCACCTTGAAAGAATTCATCTACAGCAATGCGATCATCCATTCGATGGAACTGTATACGAACGGAATGAAATTCCCTCCGTTCCAGGGGAAGGTCAGCTACGATTCCTTGGACAATCTGCCGCAGAATACATGGTTCGATGCGATCCAGGATCGGGATTTCGGCTGGATCAAGGAGCATACGATCGACGCGAACGGCGGCAGCATGGAAGTGATCAGTCTGTTTCGCAAAATGTACTCGGGCGCAGGCGAATACTACGGATTGTTAATCCTTAACATTAAAGCGAACGCGCTTCGCGAGCTGATTCAAGGAAGAACGTCCGAGCGGAGCTTGGCCGTCATTGACGGCAACGGGAACATATTAACTTCCGTCGGGACATCCTTCGTGCATAGAGACTGGATCAACGAGATGCCGGAAGCTTCCGGAAGCCGGCGGTTTACTTCCGCAAGCGATGAAGAAGTATTCGTGTCCTGGTCCAGATGGCCGACCCGGCAGTGGTTGCTGGTAGAAGCGACGCCTTGGGATGAAATTACGCGCACCGGTGCGGAATCGGCCAGATGGATGCTGCTGGTCGGCGCCGTCGCGGTCGTTGCGGCGCTGGGATTTACCTTGCTGTTCAGCAGGCAATTTCTGAAACCGATTTATTACATGATTCGGTTCATGGACCGCTATCAGCCCGATCTCAAGGTGAGAATGCCGACGGACTACAGCAACGAATTCGACCATCTATTCCGCGGGTACCAACGGCTGATCAATCGCATCGACGAATTGTACGAATCACTCAAGAAGCGGTACAAGCTGCAGCGCGAAGCGGAAATCAAAGCGCTGCAGGCGATGATCAATCCTCATTTTCTGTATAACACGCTGGATCAAGTGAACTGGATCGCGATCAAGTCGGGGCAAAGCACGATCAGCCATGTCCTCTCGCTGATGGGCAAGATGTTTCGGATCGGCCTGTCGAACGGAAGAAGCTTTATTACGATCGGCGAGGAATTGCAGCATATCCAGCTCTATTTGGAAATCCAGCAAATCCGCTGGAAGGGCAAGCTGACTTACGCGATACAGGTTCCGGACGGCGCGCACGAATACTGGATTCCCAAGCTGACCTTGCAGCCGTTCGTGGAGAATGCGATCATTCACGGGTTTCATGACCGTCCTTCCGGGCATCTGTCGATTGAAATGCGGCAGGAGCAGCAAGATTTCGTCGTGATCTTGTCGGATGACGGAAACGGCGTTGCGCCGGGCTGGGATGCGCCGAAGAGAGACAAAGGAGGGTACGGCGTCCACAATGTGAAGCAGCGTCTGCAGGCGCTGTTCGGCGATTCGTATGGCGTGCAGATTGGCGCAAATCCCGGAGGCGGCACGCAGGTGCGGGTCCGCTTTCCGGTCTTGAATGACACAAGTCCTTACGAGGAGGGGGAGACCGATGAGGCAGATCGCGATTATCGATGACGATCCTCAGGCGCTCGAAGGCATGAAAGAAGTCATACCCTGGGACATGATGGGCTGCGAATGGGCGGGAGAGGCGCAAAACGGCGAAGCGGGGTTGGCGTTGATCCGGAAATTGAACCCGAGCATCGTCATTACGGACATTTACATGCCGGTGATGGATGGACTGCAGATGATCGAGCAATTAAGGAACGGCGGCTACAAGGGCAAGATCATCATACTCAGCGGATACTCCGATTTCGAATACGCCAGGAAGGCGCTTCGCCTGCAGGTGGACGATTACTTGTCGAAGCCGGTTACGGTGGACGAGATCGTGGACGTGCTTCGCAAAACGCTGCAAGCATTGGAAGAAGAAGACGAGAGCGATCTGAACGAGCATCAATTGCGGCAAAAGCTGATGCTGTACGAGCCGTTCGTCGTATCGGAATGGATCAAGTCGGTGCTGACGGGCACCTATGTGGCTCATCAGATCCATCAGAAAGTGATCGAATCGCTGCAGAAGCGCTGGGAGACTTATGCCCATCGGGTCCTCATCGTCGAGCTTGTTCCGGCCCAGCGCCCGACCCTGCTCTCCTACTCCGACATCAGCCTGTTTCGATTCGCCGTGTGCAATCTGATTCAGGAAATGACGGCGGAGGCGTGGCCGGAGTCCGTCGTGGTCGAGCTTCAAGGACCGCATCTGGCGCTCCTGCTGCACATGCATGCGGACAGCAGTCATGCAAGCGCATACACGGAAGAGGTCGCGGAAAGGCTGTGCAGACGGATCGTGACGGCCGTGGAGCATTACCTGAACCTGCAGGTGAAGGTCGGCATGGGACAGGTGAAGACCTCCTGGAAGCAAATCAGCGACTCGGCGGAAGAGGCGTTTCAAGCGATCGATGAGCGGCAAGCGCCAGGCATGGAGGGAGCCCATCCGGCTCGCCGCTCGTTCAAATTCGGCCAGCAGCTGTCGGAAGCTTTATTGGGCGACGATGTCGACTTGGCCGCGACTCTGGTCCAACAATTTGCCGACTCCCTTCGCTTGAACGAGCAGAGCGACCCGTGGCTGATTCAGTCGGCGGCCACCGACTTGTGGTCCACCGTCTCCTACTCCCTGTTCCTGGGCGGGGAACCTGTCGACCATCTCTATCAGCAGAGCGTCGTCTATCAGGAGATTCAAGCTCTCCAGACGCTGGAGCAGCTCCAATGCTGGATTCGCGGCAAAATCATGCCGATCTGCACGACGCCGCGGAAGCTTGCCGGCTTCAAGCACCGACAAACCGTGGAACTGATGATGCAAATCGCCCATAGCAGCTACGCGCAGGACATCACGCTGGAGTCGTTGTCGGACCAGTTGTTCTTGTCCCGCAATTACTTGAACAAAATTTTCAAGCAAGCGGTCGGGGAAACTTTCACCTCTTACGTCACCCGCGTGCGGATGGAAAAAGCGAAGGCGCTGATCGCCGAGGGCAAGTACCTGATCTACGAAATTGCGGAGAAGGTCGGCTACAAAAACATTCCGTACTTCAGCGCGAAATTCAGAAAGCACTTCGGCGTCAACCCCAGCGATTTGTGATTCGATTTTGACATTGTTGTGTTCATTACTCTCATTTCCAAGCCGTGCGAAACGATCTAAACTTTAAATTGCAAGATCACAATGAGCACTGAAGGGGGAACGGCAACATGGGCGGCAATTGGAAAAAAAGCGCAACGGTAATGCTCGGTCTTGTTCTATCCGTTTCATTGGCAGCTTGCGGCGGCAACAACGCGACATCCTCTAACGCTCCTGCGGGGAACTCCTCGAAAGATGCGGGCAGCGAAGCCAAACCCGTCAAATTGCGCGTGAACTGGTGGGGAGGAGACGAACGCCACCAAGCCACGCAAAAAGCGATGGAGCTGTACACGAAGCTGCACCCGAACGTGACATTCGAAGTGGATTTCGCGGATTACGGCGGATATTGGGACAAGATGGCGACGCTGTCGGCCGCGGACAATCTGCCGGACATCATGCAGATGGACAGCAACCTGGGAACGTATTATCAGCACGGCCAATTGGCCGAATTGACTGGCATCGAAACGTCGAACATCGACGAAGCACTGCTGAACGTCGGGAAAATCGACGGGAAATTGTACGGACTTCCCCTCGGCGGCAACGCGGTAGGTCTCGTGTACAACAAAGCGGCATTGGAGAAGCTCAATGTCGAGCCGCCGCAAGACAATTGGACGTGGGACGATTTCGTCGCTTACGGGAAGAACCTGCAGCAGAAGCTTGGCAAGGATAAATACGCTATGGTCGATATGGCGATGGACCGCAATACGTATGACGCCTATCAATTAAGCAGGGGCAAGGACAGGACGGTCGACAAGAATGGCGTCTTCCAGTTGGACAAGGAGACGTTCCTCGCCTGGACCGCGATGTGGGACGGGCTTCGCCAGGAGGGCGTCGTGCCGCCGGCATCCGTCAGCTACACCGATGCGTACCTGGATGCTACGCGCGACTTGATGGTGAACGGTACGACGCTGTTCCGGGATTTGACGTTCGCCGCGCAGTTCTCGTCGTACAACAGCTTGATGCCGGATTCCATCGGCGCGGTTCAGATGCCCAGAGGTCAACAATCCGGAGGATGGCTGCAATATTCCGTGTTTTGGGCGGTAAGCGCCAAGTCGAAAAATGTGGAGGAAGCCCGCAAATTCATCGACTGGTTCGTGAATGATCTGGATGCCGCGGATATTCTGACGACCTCCCGGGGCATTCCGGTATCCAAAGCGGTCACGGAGCATCTGGACCCGATGTTCACGCCGATCGACAAAATGGCGATTGCGTTCATCGAGGCCGTCGCCAAGGACGCTCAGCCCTTCGATGTCGTGACGGGCTGGGGCAATTGGGAGAAAGACTTCGCAACGATCATGGAGAAGCAGGTGTTCGGCAAACAGGCGGCTGAAGATACGTACAACGAATTGGTCAAGCTTGGCAAGCAATACGAAGAGAACAACAAGAAGTAGACCGTGAACTGAAGCAGAGGAAAGGAGATCACCGTGTCCATGGTAATCTCCTTTTCTATGAAAAAGGAGGAGAACGAAGATGGGATTGGCCGAACAGAAATTGCAGGAGCTCGGGATCGTGTTGCCCAAATTCAATCGGCACGGGAAGGCCACGATGGAAATTCAGCGTCACGGGAATTTGCTGTATACGGCCGGACACGGTCCGGAGGACGACAATGACGGAACGCCTCTGTGGACCGGCAAGCTGGGCAAGGACTTGACGGTGGAGGAAGGCTATCAGGCGGCACGGGAATGCGGGATTATCTTGATCGCCAAGCTGAAGTATTATTTGGGCGACCTGGAGCGCGTGGACCAGATTATCAAGGTGCTCGGACTCGTCGCCAGCGCGGATGACTTCTACCAGCAGCCGCAAGTGATGCACGGATTCTCCAATCTGATGGTAGACGTATTCGGCGAAAGAGGCAGGCATGCCAGGTCCGCCATGGGCACGAACGTGCTGCCCAAGAACATTCCGGTCGAAGTGGAAATGATCGTGCGCATCAGGGACTGAGACGAACAGAAGCGGAGAACCGCTGCGCTTCTACGTCGATGAAGGAGGAATCGCGATGGATGAGTTTTATCGGAAATTCGGACTGCGCAAAGTCATCAACGCCAGGGGCCCGGCAACAACGCTCGGCTCGTCCCGGGTAAGCGAGAAGGTGCGCCGGGATATTTACGAGATGCTGGGGCGTTCGGTGGAAATGTGGGAGCTTCAGCGCAAAGCCAGCGAAGCGATCGCTAGGCTGACCGGGGCGGAAGCGGGCTGCGTGGTTGGCTGCTCGGCCGCGGGCATGGCGGTAACGGCGGCCGCGGCTTTGACCGGGGGCAATATGGGCTGGGTCAAGGCGCTGCCGACAGTACTCGGGCCGAAGCGCAAAATCGTCATTCAGAAGGGCCACATCATCTCCGTCGGAGATTCCTCGATCAGCCAGGTGGTGCGGATGACAGGCGCCGAAGTGGTCGAGGCGGGAGAGGCGCTGGATTGCGCCAAATTTTATTTGGAAGCGGCCTTGACCGATGACGTGGCGGCGGCCATGTACGTGATGGGGGACAAGTTTCCGCCGAATCTGCTGCAGCTTGAGCCGTTCATCGAAATTTGCAAAGCCAGGAACGTGCCGGTCATTATCGATGCCGCCTATATTACCGATTTCCGTTATCTGCACGAGCTGGGGGCGGACCTGGTCGTGCACAGCGGGCAGAAGTGGCTGGGAGGCGCGACGGCGGGCCTCATTGCCGGGAAGAAGGACCTGGTTCACGCCTGCTATATGAACGATATGGGCATCGGCAGGCCGATGAAGGTGGGCAAGGAAGGCGTCATCGGCGTCATTTCCGCGATCGAGAGCTGGCTGGCGCGCGACCAGGAATCGATTTTCGCCGCCCAGATGCAAAGCTTCGATCATTTTCAGGGCCGGCTCCGGCAGCTCCCGGGCTTGTCGCTCACCGTCAGAAGAACGATTCAATCCCCGTCGATCCGGGCGGAACTCGCCGTCGACGAACAGGTTGCGGGCGTGGAAGCATGGGAGCTCATCTTCAAGTTCGCCAAGCACGATCCGGTCATCAAGGTGGATGAGAACGGCGTCGATCAAGGCCGGATGACGTTCGATCTCACGTACCTGGAGGAAGAGGAGATCGACGTCATCGCGGCGACGATCGAGCAGATCATCGACGACAAGCGCCATCATCGCAACGAGCTGAAGGCGCGGCCGGAACGATTGACCCGCATGGACGCCTTGTACCAGACCCACGGGAAGTGGCTGGACGAGAACCCCAGACATTACGAATAGCAGAACCGGCGGCTTAAACGACGTCTGAGGCTGACGATGCATCTTGCTTGCAAGGGGGGAGAAATCGGTGAAATTCGCTGCATTCAGCGCCATCTTCAAGGATTACAGCATCCAGGAAGCGATGCAGCTCACGCAGCTGCTTGGCTTGGACGGCATCGAAATCGCGGCCCGCGAACCGCATCTGTCGGCGACGACCAGCGCGCCGCGCTTGCGGGAAACGCGCAGAGTCGCCGACGCGCTCGGGCTGGAAATACCGGCAATAGCCGGCTATATGGGCAGGTTCTCCACCGCCGGCGATGCGGAATGCGAGCAGGCGCTGGATGAATTCAAGCGGATATTGGCCGCGGCGGGAGAGCTCGGCGCTTCCATGATCCGCGTATTTCCCGGAGGGCCCAATGCATTCCTGGCGGAAGACTACCATTACGCCAAGTCGGCGCATTGGCTAAACCGCTGCGCAGAGGAAGCCGGGAAGCAAGGCGTGAACATCCTATTGGAAATCCACAATATTTCGCTGACCGAAACGGTGGAGAGCAGCCTGCGGCTGCTTGATCGGATGGAATACGACAATGTTGGCCTGATTCACGATGCCGGGAATATGTACATCACAGACACCGACTACGGGAGACGGTCGGTTGAACGGCTCGGCAAGCATCTGTTCCACGTGCATGTGAAGGACGAATTGCGGGTGGAAGCGGCCGGGGCGCCGGGCACCTTCGTCAATCTTACCCATCGAGGCGAGGAGGCGTTCCTGCAATGCCGGATGGGCGAAGGCGCCGTCGATCATGGCCCGTTGTTCGAGGCCCTGACGGATTCCGGCTACGCGGGTTGGGTGACCTTTGAATGTTTCGCTCCGTATCCGCCCTACGAACGGTTGGAGCATGACTTCCGGTTCGTACGCGGATTATTGGGACAGCAATCATCATCGTAAATTCGCAAAATGGGGAGATGGGAGCGTGTTCGATTACCTCATCAAGAACGGCAGCATCATCGACGGCAGCGAGAAACCGCGTATGCAGGCCGACCTGGCCGTGAAAGACGGCATCATTGCCGGCATTGGCCGTTACACCGACGAAGAGGCCCGGTCGGTCATCGATGCGTCCGGCCAAGTGGTCTGTCCGGGCTTTATCGATACCCACGTGCATTCGGACGCGAACCTGCTATGGGACCGGCAGCATGCGGCCGGCCTCTGTCAGGGCGTAACGACGGAAATCATGGGTCAGGACGGGCTGTCCTATGCGCCCCTGTCCGAAGACAATCTGCGCATGTACTGGAAGTACCTGAACGGGTTGAACGGCAATCCGGACGTGCCACTGGACTGGTCGAGCGTCGCGGAATACCGGGCCAAGTTCGACGGGACGGTCGCGGTGAATACGGCGTATCAGGTGCCGCACGGCGCCCTGCGGCTGGAAACCGTCGGCTTCCGGGACGTGCCGCTCACCGGGGCGCATCTGGAGCGTGCGAAGGCATTGTTGGAGGAAGGGATCGACCAAGGGGCGGTTGCCTTCTCCACCGGGCTCAGTTATTTTCCGGGGGCCTACGGAGACACGGAGGAATTGATCGAATTGTCCAAAGTGCTCGCCAAGAAAAATAGCATCTACGTCACCCATCTGCGGACGGTATTCAAGGGAGAACGCTTTGATGCGGTGCAGGAAGCATTGGATATCGGCTGGCAATCGGGCTGCAAAATCCATTACTCTCATTTCCGCACGGGCCCGAGCAACGCAGGCAAAGTCGATGAGTTGATGAAGAACATCGACGATGCTTACGCGCGCGGGCTGGATGTCAGCCTGGAATTATACCCTTACGGGTTCGGCAGCAGCACCGGCTTGATCCATATGCCGCCATGGGTCGTGGAGGGCGGAACCGAGGCGACGCTGCAGCGGCTGGCGGACCGGTCCATTCGGGCATCCATCGTCCGGGATATCATGCAGATCGCGCCGAACGGCGAGAACGTGCTGTCCTACTTGCCTTCGGGAAAGAATGACGACTTGCTCGGCTTGACCTTCAACGAAGCCGCCAGGGCGCGCGGCCGGGACTTCCCGGACTTGCTGTGCGACCTGTTGCTGGACGAGCAATTGGCAGTGGGCATTCTCGGCTGGATTCCGAAGGATCCGCAAGTCGTGGAGCAGATCGAAACCGATCTGTTCGAGCTGCTGTCAAGGCCCTACTATATGGTCGGCAGCGACGCGATCTACCTGGGCGAAAATCCCCATCCGCGGGCATTCGGCACGTTCCCCAAGCTGCTGAGGCTGGCCCGGGAGAAAGGGTTTCCTCTGGAGAGGCTGATCAATCGCATGACCAAAGTGGCGGCGGACCGCTTCGGCCTGACCGACCGGGGGGAGCTTGCCGCAGGCAAAGCGGCCGATATCGTCGTGTTCGATCCCCGCACCGTGACGGACACCGCAACGGTAGCCTGTGCGCGGTCGGCGCCTGTGGGCATCAAGCATGTCATGGTCAATGGCAAGTGGGCGGTTCGGGAGGAGAAGGTGACCGGCGTGTTCGCCGGCCGGGCCTTGCCCCGATTGCATGGATAAATATAACTTGTGAACTTGATGGAGGCGCTGACGATGAGATTCGGACTGATCGGCTTTTCACAGGGGTTCTATGCGAGAACGTACACGAGGCATCTGGCCCGATTGAAGGAAGTGGAAGTCGTTGCCTGCTGCGACCTGGGGCGTTCCCGCGATTATGTCGTGGAATGCGCGCGGGTGACGGCGGAGGAATTCACCGAGGAGCTGGGCTGCCAGCTTGTTCATAGCCTGGATGATTTGTTCGCCTTGAATCTGGATGCCGTGATGGTCGCCTCCGAATTATGCGAGCATGCGGCGCATACGGAGCAGGCCTTGAGGGCTGGCTGCCATGTGTTTGTAGGCAAACCGGTCTCTTTCCAGCCGGACGAGATTCGCTCGCTTCTGAATGTTGCCGCCGCTTCCGGCAAGACGGTATTGCCGGGCAATCCGCTCCGCCATGACAGCACGATCGAGCAGATCGCCGGACAGGTGATGGCTGGTGCGATCGGCGATCCGACGAATATCCGCATCTTTATCCATCACACGGCGATGCTCCGCCAGGAATGGGAGCGGGACCCGGCAAGAAGCGGCGGGCCGCTCGGGACCTTCGGCATCTACCTGATCGACACGCTGCGCTGGATGACCGGACAGGAGCTTGTTGACGTTTACGCGACCGGCGGCAACTTCGTATTTCCGCAAATTCGTTCCTGGGATACGGTGCAGGCGATGGGCACGACGAGCGGCGGAGCGCTGGCGCAGTTCAATCTGGTCTCGACCATGAACTGGGATTACCCGGCGATCGTCATGGATTTGATCGGCACCAAGGGCATCATCCGCACCGGGTACGACCGGCATTCGTTCCTGTTGCAAAATCCGGATTTTGCCGTCGGCCAACTCGTGAACGAACAGCTCGGCCAGAAAGAGATCGAACATTTCGTCGATTGCTATTACGGACGCAGCAAGCCTTGCATGACGCTCGAGGATATGCTGCCGGTGGCTGTCGGCATCGAAGCGATCGGCCAGAGCATTGCCCAAGGGATCAAGATCGATCTGGCGAGGTGACGGGCATGAAAATCAGGATGGCGGTCGTCGGCGCCGGATGGGCGGGCAAGCATCACGCCGAAGCGATACGCAGGCATCCCCAGGCCGAAGTGGCGGCGATCGTGGATGAGAACCCGGCTCGGGCCGCCGAACTGTCCGAGCTAATGGGACAAGTGCCAACCTTCCGCACCGTGCCGGAGCTGCTCCGGTCCGGGCTGCCTTTCGACGGCGGCTCGGTCTGCACGCTGCCCGCAACGCATGTTCCGATCAGCAAGCTGCTCGTGGAGAGCGGCAAGCATGTTCTGTGCGAGAAGCCGATGGGCCGGGAACCGGAAGCGATGGCTGAGCTGCATGCCTTGTCCTTGCAACGGCAAGTGAAAGTCGGCGTCAGTTGCAACCAGCGCTTCGCCCCGACGCTGCAGCGCTTGAAACGACACATCGAGAGCGGGGAACGGGTGCACATGGTGCAGGCTTCGATGCACCAGAACGGCCCGAAGACGCAGTCCCCGCATGATTCCGATTACCGCTTGATCAGCGACGCCTGCATTCATATGATCGACTCTCTGCGGTATTTGAATGGCGAGATTGATCGCGTTCATGCCTATGGCGTCCGAATCGACAGCGAGATCGTGTCGGACGTGACGGTCAATCTGCATTTTGCGAACGGCAGCATCGGCACGATGGCACATACGTATGTCGGCAGCGAGCTCAGCCCGGGCCGGCACCCGTTTCAGTTGGTTCAGCTTTCGACGGACCGGGCCAGGTATACGGTCGATAATTTGGTTGACCGCTTGACCATCTACCCGCATCGGGAATCGGAACATATTTCCTGGTGTCCGTCCGTGTTCGCGCCCAAGGGCTACGAAACGACCCTATGGGCTTCCGTTGCCGCCTGGCTGGATTGCTTGCTCGACGATCAAATCGCCGTGCCTGTCGATCTGATGGACGCGATCCGCAGCACAAGGGTGGTCAAGGCGTGCATCGCCTCTGTCCGGAGCGGACAGCCCGTTGCGGTTGACGCAGATTGAAAATAAATATAGAAGAAAGAGGGAGCGCGCATGGGCAATCGGGTGTATATTGGCAGCTATGCGGACCAGGACAAAGACGGGATTCATGTGTATTCCTTCGATGAGAATACCGGACGGCTGGAACCGATCGGCAGCGCCTCCGGGGTGCAGAACCCGTCGTTTCTGGCCGTCCATCCGAATCGCAAGCGGCTTTATTCCGTCAGCGAAGTGAGGGTCGTCGACGGGGAGCCCAACGGCCGGGTCGTAGCTTGGCAGATCGGGGACGACGGGGAATTGACGCAGCTGAACGAACAGCTGTCGGGCGGCGGTTTGCCTTGCCATCTGACGGTGGACCCGCAGGGGAGATACGTGTTTGCGGTCAACTACCGCGGAGGGAACGTCGTCATGTATCCCCTGGGCAGCCGGGGGGAGCTCGAACCGATGTGCGACCAGGTGCAGCATGTCGGCAGCAGCGTGAATGCGGCAAGACAGGATAGCCCGCATCCGCATTCGGTTCATATCGATCCTTCCGGCACTTACGCATATGTGCAGGACCTGGGAACGGACCGCATCGGCATCTATATCGTTGACCGCAGCCATCATCGGTTGTTGCCGCTGGCGCAAGCGGCGGCAGAGGCGGGAGCCGGTCCCAGACAGTGCTGCCTCCACCCGGACGGCAAATGGTTCTATGTCGTCAACGAGTTGAATTCTACCGTTGCCGTCTATGAAGGCCGGAATCCTACGGACGGAATGGCGGCCATTCAGACGCTGTCGACTTTGCCGGAAGGATACGCAAGCCCCAACACTGGCGCGGATATCCATCTGTCCCCGCAGGGAGACTTCCTGTATGCGTCCAATCGCGGCCACGACAGCCTGGCGCTGTTCGAAGTCAATTCCGCAACGGGCATGCTGCGGTCCGCCGGGCATTATCCGTCGAAGGGAGAATTGCCGCATGCCTTCGCCATCTCGCCGACGGGCAAATATTTGCTTGCTGCCAATTTGAATGCGAACGCGGTTGTCGTATTTGAAGTGGACCGGGCAAGCGGCGCCTTGTCCGGCCCGGTGCAGGTCGTACAGATATCGAAGCCTTCCTGCATACAATTGATATAGCAGAATAGCAGACAATTCGCGCTTCGAGAGGGAGGGGGGCGAGCCGCATGACATTCGATTCGCTGGATCATCCGTACAATTCACGAAGAATGACGCATTATGCCAGGAAGGGCATGGTGTGTACCTCGCAGCCGCTGGCGGCGCAAGCGGGGCTGGATATGCTGAAGCAGGGCGGGAACGCGGTCGATGCCGCGATTGCCACGGCTGCGGCGTTGACCGTACTGGAACCTGCATCCAACGGCATTGGCGGGGACGCGTTCGCCCTCGTATGGGTGAAGGGCCGCTTGCACGGGCTGAACGCCAGCGGTCCATCTCCCGAAGGAATCGACATTGAGAAGGTGCGACGGCAGGGGCACGACCGGATGCCGGAATACGGCTGGCTGCCCGTGACGGTGCCCGGCGCGCCGCAAGCGTGGGCTGCATTGTCGAGGCGCTTCGGCAAGCTGCCTTTCGCCAAGCTGTTGGAACCGGCAATTCTCTATGCACAGGAAGGATACCCCATATCGCCTGTACTGGGAAAGTATTGGGAGGCTGCCGTCGCGAATTGGCATGTTCGCTTGCGGGGAGAGCAGTTCCGCCCGTTGTTCGAAACGTTCTCGATTCAAGGCAGAGCTCCGCGGATCGGCGAAATGTGGCGTTGCCCGGATCAGGCCAAGAGCTTGCAGGAAATTGCGGAATCGCAGGCCGCCGCCTTCTATGAAGGCGATCTTGCGGACAGCATCGATCGGTATTCGCGAGAGCATGGCGGTTATTTGAGAAAAGAAGATTTGCAGCGTTATCAAGCGGAATGGGTCGATCCGATCCATCTGTCTTACAAAGGATACGAGGTATGGGAGATTCCGCCTAACGGGCAGGGGCTGAACGCGTTAATGGCGTTGAATATGTTGAAAAACCGTTCGTTCGCCTGGAGGGACACTGTCGAAACTTGCCATTGGCAAATCGAAGCGATGAAGCTTGCCTTCGCGGACGGTTTTCAATATATTACGGATGCTCGCGATATGCAGGCCGGCGTCGGTGAATTGTTGTCCGAGGCCTACGCGGAAGAGCGTGGCCGCCTGATCTCGGATACAGCCGCCATGCCGGGGCCGGGAGCGCCGCAACGTGGGGGCACGGTATATTTGGCAGCCGCCGACGGCGAGGGAAATATGGTTTCCTATATTCAGAGCAACTACAAGGGCTTCGGCTCGGGGATTGTCATACCGGGAACCGGCATCGCCATGCACAACAGAGGCAAAGAATTTTCCTTGGATCCTGCGAGCGCGAATGCGCTGCGGCCCGGAAAAAAAACCTATCATACGATTATTCCGGGATTTCTGACCAAAGATGCCGAGGCTGTCGGCCCTTTCGGCGTGATGGGCGGCTACATGCAGCCGCAAGGGCATCTGCAGATCGTGATGAATACGATCGACTTCGGGCTGAATCCGCAGGCTGCGCTTGACGCACCCAGGTGGTTATGGCTAGGGGAGAGAACGGTCAAGGTAGAGCCCGGGTTTCCCGATCATCTTGCGCAAGCGCTGGAAAGGAAAGGCCACCGGATTGTCAGATCGACGGATGAAAGAGAGTTCGGCCGGGGACAGATTATATGGCGGGATGCGGACAGCGGCGTGTTGATGGGCGCGACCGACCCCCGGACGGACGGGGCGGTTGTCGGCTGGTAAGGCTAACCTTGCAGGGACTGCACGGTTGCAATCGGCTTTCAAATAAGTTACGTTGAATGAAGCGAGAAAGATGGCGGCCGACTGGCCTGCTGTTTTTTTTCACGATTAAAGAATCATAAGCGCTGTCGTCGTCAAATTGGCGGGAGCGGCGGTCGGTCGGGGGAAATAGACGCTGTGGTCGTCAAATGAATGCTGCTGGGTGGGGAGAGCTTCAAATGTGGTTAGGCTTACTGCTTCTATTCGTCGTCGGGGTGATCGGCGCTGTCTTCGGGAGCATCGTCGGGCTCGGCGGCGGCATTATTACGGTGCCTGTGCTCATACTGCTCGGGCCGAGTCTGCTGGGCGAGCCGGTATCCGCGCAGACGGCGGTGGGCACCTCGCTTGCGGTACTGATTTTTACGGCCTTGGCCGCTACTTGGACATATAGCAAGCAAGGCAAGACCGACTTTCGCAGCGGCTGGCTATTCTTCGCGGCAAGCGGCCCTGCTGCGATGGCTGGCGCGCAGTTGTCGTCGGGGGTATCGAAAGGCCCGTTCCAGCTGGCGTTCGGGTTGTTCATGTTCGTCATGTTTGCGTTAATGGTGGCGCGCGAGCGCATGAAGCCGCTGCATATTGATTGGTCTATCAAACGCCGTTTCACCGATGGGTCGGGGCATATATACGAATATGGCTACAATATTAGTGCTGCCCTGCTGATCGGATGCGGGGTCGGCATCGCTTCGGGGCTATTCGGCATCGGCGGCGGCTCCCTGTTCGTCCCGCTGATGGTGCTGCTGTTTCGCTTTCCTCCGCATGTCGCGACGGCCTCGTCCATGTTTGTCATTTTGCTGTCATCCTTGCTCGGTTCAAGCGTTCATATTTGGCACGGCCATGTCGATTGGCTGCTCTTCGCAGCGCTCGCGCCGGGCGCGCTGATCGGGGGCCGGGTCGGAGCGTCCATTGCAATCAAATTAAGCGGACCTCAGTTGATGTGGTTGCTCCGGGCAACGCTGCTGGCCATGGCCGTCTATCTGATCGTCGAGGGAATTCGCGAAATGTGAGCGCAAGCGGGCTTGACTGTGCACGCATGAGAAGTTTCCCGGCGAACCGGCGGGAAATAGGGCTGCTCTGATTTGACGTACAAACAAGATCGGGTTATGGTAAATGATATGACAGGTATGCATGATGCTGATCCATCAAGGGCATTCGCGAAATGTGAGCGCAAGAGGGTCAGCGGTGCAACCGGGCAGCGATAATATCGTATAAGATACAGAGGATAAAGTTGCGATTAGAGGGATGCATTGTGGATCATATTCGCGAGGATAGCGTGATCGGCTCCAAGAGCTTCGCGGCGGTCGCCGTCAATTGCGCATCCAAGGCTGGAGAATGGGTCAAGAGCAGGAGCGGCGGTTACACGCAATTGGATGAGAAGCAGTCGCAGCACGATTTGGTTACGGAAGTGGACAAGGGCTGCGAGCGGCTCATTCGCAACTTGATCTCCACTCATTTTCCGAATCATGCGTTCCTGGGGGAAGAAGGCGTCGAGCCGGGACCGGAAGCTTCGGCGAATGCGGTGAAAGGAATCGCGGATGCCGAGTACGTGTGGATCGTCGATCCGATTGACGGGACGACGAATTACGTGCACGGATTTCCGTTCTATTCGATATCGATTGCGCTTGCCCACCGGGGGCAAGTGATCGTGGGCGTCATCTATGATCCGTCGAGAGACGAGCTGTTCCTGGCCGAACGGGGCAAGGGCGCGTACGTGCACGGGCGGAAGATGCAGGTGTCCGCGGAGGCATCGTTGAAGGACAGCTTGATCGCGACCGGCTTTCCGTCAGACGCGCTGCGAGCGCTGCCCACGAACATGGAGCAGCTGCGCATAATGGCGCCGCGCGTACGCAATATCCGCTCCTCCGGCTCGGCCGCGCTTCATCTGGCCTATGTGGCGGCAGGGCGGCTCTCCGGCTTCTGGGAGATCGGCCTGAACGCGTGGGATGTTGCAGCCGGCGCGCTGCTGGTTGAGGAATCGGGTGGTCGGGTGACGGATGCTCGGGGTGAGCCGTATCATCTGGGCGTCCGCGACGTCGTAGGGAGCAACGGGCACATCCACGACGAATTCGTGCAGGCGCTTGGCGTCTCGGATCGGGCCTAGATAGGGAAGATTGGATGCGGCTTGGACGTACGGCAACCACTTATCAGCGTTGACACTTGCGGGCATTCGAGATATAGTGGAAACAAGTTAATCATGTGTCGGAGAACCGGAGAACACGGCGCCCATTGTTTGCGACAAGGGTACGTCTGTGTTCTTTTTTGTTGTTTTTCCGGCGGAGAGGATGGCGGGAATGAGCGAATACGTACTGGCGATCGATCAGGGAACGACAAGCTCAAGGGCGATTCTGTTCGATCGGGCGGGTCGGATTGCGGGCTCGGCGCAGAGGGAGATCAAGCAGCATTTTCCGCAGCCGGGCTGGGTGGAGCATGATGCGAACGAAATCTGGCTGTCCGTGCTCGGCGTGATGGCCGGGGCGCTGTCAGCAGGGAACGTGAAGCCCGAGCAAGTGGCCGCGATCGGCATTACGAACCAGCGGGAGACGACGGTCGTATGGGACCGAGCGACTGGAATGCCGGTGCATCGCGCCGTCGTCTGGCAATCCCGGCAGACGTCGGGCATCTGCGAAGCGTTGAAGGAAGCCGGACATGAGCCGCTGTTTCGTCGCAAGACAGGGTTGCTGCTGGATCCTTATTTCTCCGGCACGAAGGCGAAGTGGATATTGGATCATGTAGAAGGCGCGCGCGAGCGGGCAGAGCGGGGAGAGCTGCTGTTCGGCACGATCGACAGCTGGCTCGTCTGGCGGCTGACCGGCGGCGCGGCGCATGTAACCGACTATTCGAACGCCTCGCGTACGCTGATATACAACATCCACGAGTTGAAATGGGACGCGGAGCTGCTGCGGCTGTTGGACGTGCCGGCGGCGATGCTGCCGGAAGTGCGCTCGTCGTCGGAAGTGTACGGACAGACGGCGGAGCACCATTTCTTCGGGCGGAAGGTGCCGATCGCCGGGATTGCAGGCGATCAGCAGGCCGCGCTGTTCGGGCAAGCGTGTTTCCGGCAGGGCATGGCCAAGAACACGTACGGCACCGGCTGCTTCATGATGATGCACACCGGGGCGGCGCCGGTCGCTTCCGAGCACGGCTTGTTGACGACGATCGCCTGGGGCGCGGGCGGCAAGATTGAATATGCTTTGGAGGGGAGCATATTCGTAGCAGGCTCCGCGATCCAGTGGCTGCGCGACGGCTTGCGCATGATCGACTCCGCCGCAGACAGCGAAGCGCTGGCCGCGCACGTGGCGTCCAGCGAGGGCGTGTACGTGGTGCCGGCCTTCGTCGGCCTCGGGACGCCTTACTGGGACAGCGACGTGCGGGGCGCGGTGTTCGGGCTCACGCGGGGGACATCCCGTGAGCACTTCGTTCGCGCGACGCTGGAGTCGCTGGCCTATCAGACGCGCGACGTGCTGGACGTCATGGAGCGGGATTCCGGCTTGAAGCTGCATTCGCTGCGGGTAGATGGCGGGGCCGTGAACAACGGGCTGCTGATGCAGTTCCAAAGCGACCTGCTGGATGTGCCGGTGGAGCGGCCTGTCGTCAGCGAGACGACGGCGCTTGGCGCCGCTTATTTGGCGGGACTCGCGGTCGGGTACTGGAGCGATCTCGAGGAGATCGAGCGCCAGCGTGAAGTCGCGGCCCGGTACGAGCCGGGGATGGAATCGGATCGGCGCGAGCGGCTGTACGCCGGTTGGCAGGCGGCCGTGCGCGCGGCGCAGGCGTTCCGACCGGGAGCGATGTAAGGCAGGTTAGAAGACAAGGGCGGCTCACAGGCGATTCGGACGGAGATGCAGCAGCGGTTGGTTGGTTCGTTCGAAGGCGATTCGGCGGGGGGCACAGCAACGCATGCGGCGGTCGAGGGATTGGAACGCACGATGCGGCCCTGGGGCTGGAATGCACAATGTGGTCGAGGTCGAGGGTTGAACGTAACGGACATACATCGTACACCTAAAAACATCATATTTCGGAGGAGTATCGGAGAACCGCTTGCATCCGCAGCCCATGAAACGAACGGGCAGACGGATTGTTTGCGGTTTTCTTCATAATCGTCCGAGGAAGCAAATGACAGGCAGCATGGAGAGGAGACGGCAAGTATGATGGAGGCAAGCAGAAACGACCGGCACAGGGACATCAAATTTTCCGCAGCGAGCCGCCCGGACTGGATGCGGCGGATGGCGGAAACGGAATACGACGTGCTGATCATCGGAGGCGGTATCACGGGTGCAGGCATCGCGCTGGATGCGGCGACGCGCGGGATGAAGACGGCACTCGTGGACATGCAGGATTTTGCGGCGGGCACGTCCAGCCGTTCGACCAAGCTAGTGCATGGCGGGCTGCGTTACTTGAAGCAGTTCGAAGTGAAAATGGTCGCGGAGGTCGGCAAGGAGAGGGCCATCGTGTACGGAAACGCGCCGCACGTCACGACGCCGGAATGGATGCTGCTGCCGATTTACAAAGGCGGAACGTTCGGCAGGCTGTCGACATCGGCAGGATTGCGGTTGTACGATTATCTCGCCGGCGTGAAGCGTTCCGAACGCAGGAGAATGCTGAATGCAGCGGAGGCCAAGCGCCGGGAACCGCTGCTGCGGGAAGAAGGATTGAAGGGCGGCGGTTACTATGTCGAATACCGGACCGATGACGCGCGCCTGACGATCGAAGTGATCAAGAAGGCGGTGGAACGGGGGGCGGACGCGGTCAATTACGTGAAGGCCGCGGAGCTGTTGTACGACGAGAAAGGGCGGCTGAACGGCGTTCAGGCGCAAGACATGCTCGGCGGACAATCGTTTCGCATCCGCGCGAAGCGCATCGTGAATGCCGCCGGTCCTTGGGTCGACGAGATACGGGAGATGGATCAATCGCGCAAGGGCAAGGCGCTGCGGCTGACCAAAGGCGTGCATCTCGTGTTCGACCAGTCCCGGTTTCCGCTGCGGCAAGCCGTCTATTTCGACGTGCCCGACGGCCGGATGATGTTCGCGATCCCCCGGGACGGCAAGACGTACATCGGTACGACCGATACCGACTTCACCGGCAATACGGCAGATCCCGGCGTTACCGCGGAAGACCGCGACTATATCGTGAACGCCGCCAATGCGATGTTTCCCTCCTTGCGCCTAACGATCGCCGACATCGAATCGGAATGGTCCGGCGTGCGTCCGCTCATCTACGAGGAGGGCAAGTCTCCGTCGGAAATTTCCCGCAAGGACGAGATTTTCCGCTCTCCGTCCGGTCTGATCACGATCGCCGGAGGCAAGCTGACAGGCTACCGCAAAATGGCCGATACCGTAACGGATCTGCTCGACCGGGAGCTGCGGCGCGATGGCTTCGGACCGTTCAGCCCATGCATCACCCGGACGCTGCCGCTGTCCGGCGGGGACTTCGGCGATGCGGCGAATTTTCCGGCCTATGTGCAAGAGCAGACGGCAGCAGGCGTCGCGAGGGGACTGCGGCCGGAAGCCGCAGCCGCTATCGCGCGCCGCTATGGGACGAACGCGGACGCCGTATGGGCGTATCTACCTTCGGCTCAGGATGAGGATGCGAAGCTGCCTCCCGAATTATTCGCCGCTCTGCGATACGGCATGGAAGCGGAAATGGCCGCTACGCCGGCAGATTTCCTCATCCGCCGCAGCGGCGCGCTGTTGTTCGACATCGCGACGGTAAAGCGGCATGGCCGGGAGGTGATCGGCGTCATGGCAGACCTGCTCGATTGGTCGGAGGAGCAGGCCTCTGCATACGAACAAGAGCTGCGCAGTTCCATGCCGAACTAGCCGATATACTGTGCCGCTCACCGTCTTCAGGTTCGCCAAGTCGTGTCCGTGCCATTTCAAGAGGGCCCGGCAATTACGCAGCACCTCCGCAAGACCATGTGAAGCCGTGGCACGATCGTCCAACCGTTTCGCTACCGCGCGGTTTCACCACTGGTATTCGCCGTTCAAATGCGGTACGGTAAACATAGCAGCGGTGGGAGTTTATGGAGCATACTCCCAAAGCGGTGAGAGTTTGCTTCGCAAACTCCCGATTAGAGGAGGTGCGCGACCCTGGCGAAATTGGAGCAGCAAATCGTTCCCGCCGTTCGGCAGTTGAAAGATTTGGAGGCGGCATTCCGCACGACGCAGGAATATATCGTTTTGATGAACGTACACGTCGCGATGGCCCGGGCAATCGTGTCCCAAGCCGCGCAGAGCGGCAAAAAAGTGCTGCTGCACGCCGACCTGATCGACGGATTGAAATCCGACGAGCACGGGGCGGAGTTTCTGGCGCAGGAAGTCCGGCCGGCCGGCATCATCTCAACGAGGAACAACGTGCTGCTGACGGCCAAGAAGAAAGGGCTGATTACGATTCAGCGTTTCTTCTTGCTCGACTCGCTCGCGCTGGACAACAGCTTCGTGCAGATCGAGAAGACGAAGCCGGATTACGTGGAACTGCTGCCCGGCATCATGCCCGCCATTATCCGCCAGTTCGCCTCGGCGACCCCGGTGCCGGTCATCGCCGGGGGCTTGATCCGGACGGAGGAAGACATTAGTCAGGCGCTGGGTGCCGGAGCGGTGGCCGTGACCACGTCGCGAAAAACGCTGTGGCACGCGGTGTAAATAAACGGTGCTGGCAATCATGGAAGCAAGAAGCTATTTGAACATAATTTCTTTCGATACATCTTATGGAGGTCATACTGATGTCAATTGCCCAACCGCTTGTCATTGCCCACCGCGGCTCTTCCAAGGAAGCGCCGGAGAATACGATAGCGGCATTCCGCCTGGCGCTCGAGCAAGGCTGCGATGCCATCGAGCTCGATATTCATCTGAGCGCCGACCGTCGCGTCATCGTCTGTCACGATGCGACGATCGATCGCACGACGAACGGCACGGGCGCGATCTTGGATATGACCGCAGCGCAACTGCAGCAATACGATGCCGGCAGTTGGTTCGGCGAATCGTTTGCAGGCGAGCGGCTGCCGCTGCTGGATGAGGTGCTGGACCTGGTGCCGGCGTCCATCGGGATCAATATCGAAATCAAATGCCACCAGCATCCGGCCGTCATCGAGACGGTGCTCGCGCTGCTCTCAAGCCGGAATCGGCTGGACAGCGTATTCTTCTCCAGCTTCGGCCACGATTGCATGGTTCGTCTGAAGCAGGCAGATCCCTTGGCACGCGTGGGCTTGCTGTACGATGCCGACGAGGCGGAGTGCCTGTCGTACTTCAAACGGCAGCAAATCGATGGATATTCGCTGCATCCTCATCACGCGTGCGTGGACGGCGCCTATATCGAAGCGGCGAAGGCGCAGGGACTGCAAATTTATCCGTGGACGGTCGACGATCCGGAGCGGATGCGGGAATTGATTCGACTCGGGGCTTCCGGCGTCATTACGAACCGTCCGAAGCTGATGCGGGAGCTGCTGGCCGAAGCTACTGTGTGAAAAGACCCGAAATCGTCCATTCTATCCTATGAAGGGGGCTGGCACGATGGTGAACAGGGAAGATGGCGAGCTGCAGCTTGGCAAGCCGGCGGCGGATCGGAAGATCGCGGATGCGGCAGGTCAAGCGGAACGGAAGCTGGCGGAAGAGCCCGGGGAAGTAGAAAGACTGCTCGCAGAGCAGCTGCTGGTCGGAGAAGCGGCGGACACCGCGGACGCGCAAGCCGAAGCGGTGCGCAAGCTTCCGCCGAGGTGGGAGATCCGGATGCAGACCGAGCATGATCCGGTTGCGGAGGAGACGCGGAAGTACCGCACGATGGCGCGCGAAGTGGACGATCGGTACGATCGCCGAGATCGGGCCTCATCTTCCGACGCGTCCAAATGAAGCGGCGCAAAGAAGGATGACGGGTACCGCAGGTTGATTCAAAATAACGCTGAATGACGCTGATTGAAAAGGAACTGCAAGGATCGACGGATAATTCGATTGAGGGACTTCTTGAATGACGGACTGGTCCATCAAAGGCTCTGTTCGAAAAGAGAAGGTGCCGAAGGTGGAGGCATTATCCGATATCATGACAAAACAAGGGCGAGCAGCAGGCGTGATCCCTGCGACTCGCCCTTGTCGCGCCGCGCTGCTTATCCGGCGCCCCCGATCTCCTTCGCGATGCGGACCGCGGCTTCCGGGTGCGCGGGGTACGGATACAGCTCGCTCATCCGCACGACTTGCCCGGACGCGTTTTTGAACACGACATGCTCCCGGGACAGTTGGCGCGGGCTATCCAGACCGCAAGCCGCGGCCAGAGAAAACAGCCCTTCCCGCATCTGCAGGATGTAGTTCATGACCCGCCACATCTTCTCCTCGGGGACGAGCGCCGCCTGGTACTTGGAATCCGTCGTGGTGATGCCGGCCGGGCACTTGCCCGTATGGCACTGCATCGCCATGATGCAGCCGTTCGCCATCATGAATCCGCGCGCCGAATTGACCGCGTCCGCTCCGAGCGCCAGCGCGATCGCGACTTTGTCCGGCGTAATGAGCTTGCCGGAGGCGAAGATGCGCAGCCGGCCGCGTACGCCGTAACGCCTTGCCGCGTCGTCCAGGATGACGAGCGCCGGGTACAGCGGCAAGCCCATGCCGTCGGCCATCGCTTTGTACGTCGCGCCGGAGCCTCCCTCGCTGCCGTCCACCGTCAGGAAGTCGGGGTAAATATCGGTTGCCAGCATTGCGTCGAACAACGGTTCGAGCCGCACCGGATCGCCGACGACGATCTTCAGGCCGACCGGCTTCCCGCCCTTGTCCTGCAGTTGCTTCACGAACCGAAGCGCTTCTTCCGGATTGTGCAGGAAGGCGAAGCGATTGGGCGAATTGACCGTCTTGCCGACCGCCACTTTGCGGATGGCGGCGATTTTCTCGTTAACCTTCGAGCCCTCCAAATGTCCTCCGCGGATTTTCGCCCCTTGTGCGAACTTCAACTCGAACGCTCTGATATTCGGCTCCGCCGCCTTCTCCAGAAAATGCTGCCAGGAGAAGCTGCCCTCATCGTCCCTGTAGCCGTACAAGCCTGGGCCAATCTGTGCGACGATGTCCGCGCCGGATGCGAGATGCTCGGGCGCCACGCCGCCTTCGCCGGTGTTGATCCAGGACCCTTGCGCCATGCGTGCCCCATTTCCTGTCGACTGGATGTAATGCTCGCCGACCGATCCATATGAGGTGGCCGAGGCGCCGAACATCCCTTTCAGCCGCCAAGGCTGCGCTCGGTCTTCACCGATGATGATGGCGTCTTCGTCCGCGTACAGCCACGGTTTCGTCCGATCGTCGATCATCTTCTCTTGCCGCGTGAACAAGCCTTCCTTGACGATCGTATATTTCCGTCCGGGTTGTCCGTCTCTCTGATCGACGCGCAGCTCCTCCGTGAGCCTGGGGAACATCGAATTGGACAGATAAAATCCGGATTCGTCGAAATCCCGCTTGGACCCGAAGCTCAGCAAGTCCGTGCGGTACTTCGCCGCGAAGACGACACCGAGAAAGTCGGCGCGGGGAAACGGCTTGCCCTGCGTGTCCCCGTCGAACCAGTATTGCCGGAACTCGGGGCCGAGCTTCTCCAGCAAGTATCGGACCCAGCCCAGATAGGGATGTGCGCGGATGATGGAATGCTGCGGCTTGCGGGATACGAGGTACAGGTAGACGATGAGCGATACGGGCAACAAGATGATGACGGCAAGCAATACGATCAGGGCGATCTGCATGAAGGCGAACTCCTTTCGACGGATAAATGACGGTCACAACAGATATTCGAATCCAGTTTGTGAAAATCAATTGATGACGAGCGATCTGGGCGGGGGCGGTATGCCTAAGCCTGAGTATCGCAGCCAAGCACAGAACCCCACTCCGGCGGAATGGGGTTCTGACAGGCTATTTCCGACGGACTCCGGCCATGCTCGCGAAGGCGGCCTCCGCCGCTTCCAGCGTCATGTCGATATCGGCTTCCGTATGGGCGACGGTCAGGAACCAGGCTTCATACTTGGAAGGGGCCAGATAGACGCCCCGGTCCAGCATCTCCCGGAAGAACCGCGCGAACGCTTCGCCGTCGGTATCCTGGGCTTCGTCATAATTTGTGACGGAATGGCTGCAAAAATGGGTGGACAGCGCGCCGACGATCCGGTTGACGGTAAGCGGCACTTGGCGGCGGGCAGCGGCAGTCTGCAAGCCGTCCGCAAGCCGCTCGCCGAGCGCGTCCATCCGCTCGTATACGCCGGGCTGGCGCAGCACGTCGAGGCAGGCGATGCCGGCGAGCATCGATGCCGGGTTGCCGGCCATCGTGCCGGCCTGGTAGGCCGGACCGAGCGGCGCGACCCGGTCCATCACTTCGGAGCGGCCGCCGTACGCCCCGATCGGCAGGCCGCCGCCGATGATCTTGCCGAGGGCGGTCAAGTCGGGGCGGATCGCTTCATGATCGGGAAACGCCGCAAATGTCTGCGCGGACCCGTAGTGAAAGCGGAAGCCGCTGATGACCTCGTCGTAGATGACGAGGGCGCCCGCGTCCCGCGCGAGACGGCACAGTCCCTCGAGGAAGCCGGGCTTCGGCATGACCATGCCGAAGTTGCCGACGATCGGCTCAACCATGACGGCGGCCACTTCGTCCCCCCAGCGTTCGAGCGCGGCAGCCAGTCCGTCCAGATCGTTATAAGGCACGGTGATCACTTCGCCCGCGATGCTGGCCGGCACGCCCGCGCTGTCCGGAATGCCGAGCGTGGAAGGACCGGAGCCTGCCGCTACCAGCACCAGGTCGGAATGGCCGTGATAGCAACCGGCGAACTTGACGATCTTGCTGCGTCCGGTCGCCGCCCGCGCCACGCGGATCGTCGTCATGACCGCTTCGGTGCCGGAATTGACGAACCGTACCTTGTCCATGGACGGAATGGACTCTTTGAGCGCTTGGGCGAGGCGCACTTCATGCTCGGTCGGCGTCCCGTACAGCGTGCCGGTCTGCGCGGCCTGCACGATCGCCTCCGTTACTTGAGGATGCGCATGCCCGGTAATGATCGGGCCGAACGCAGCCAAGTAATCGAGATAGCGATTGCCGTCCACATCCCACATATAAGCACCTTCCGCCCGCGCGACAAACACGGGAGCGCCGCCACCGACTGCCTTGAATGAGCGTGAAGGGCTGTTCACCCCGCCTACGATGTGCTGCTGTGCAGCTTCGTACAGCTGCTCCGAACGAATGCGTGAAGCCATGCCATTCTTCATCCTTTCCCGAATGGATGCCAGCCGTCTTTAGGAAGGCGGCAAGGCCGTTCTACTTCATTTGACTAATGCATTCATACCACCATCGCAAAAGAAAATCAACTTATCGCGTATGCCGCAAAAGCCTGCAGACGATCGGATTCCTCCTGAAATTGCCGCTTTTTGTGCATAAAATCTCTAGCTTCAATTTGATATAATGAAAGGGGTAATTGCCTTTTTTCGAGCTTGTGAAAGCGCTTGCTGTGGGGTGAGGAAATGCAATCGGAATCTACGCTGAGAGTGCTCGTTGCCGATGACGAATGGCCGATCCGGCAGGAGCTTCGCAGCTACGAATGGCGGAAATTCGGCGCCGATCTGATCGGTGAAGCCGAGAACGGAGAAGAAGCGCTGCGGATGTGCCGGGAATACGTACCGGACGTCGTGATCACGGATATTACCATGCCGGTCATGAGCGGTATTGAGCTGCTTCGCTGTTTGCGAGCGGAGATGCCGTCCGTTCAGGTGATCCTGTTGACTTGTCATACGGAATTCGATTACGCGAAAGAGGCGCTGAAAGAAGGTGCGGTCGATTATTTGTTGAAAGTCACTTTGGAAACGGAAGAGCTGCAAGCGGCGCTGGAGAAAGCCAGATCGCGGATCCAGTCGGCGCTGCTGACCCGCAGCGGCGAGCTGTCGGCGCGCCGCAAGACGCTGGCTCGCGCGCTGGCGCAGCTTGGCGCCGGGCAAACGGGCGCAGGCGTTGCGCTATCCGAATATTTGCCCGCCCGATTGGTGATGATCCGGGTGGAGGCCTATCCGGAAGCGAAAGCCCATGCGGTCCAGGAATTGCATGCGGCGTTGGAACAGTTGGCGAACGGCGATTCGTTCCCGATGATCTGGGCCCAGGTCGAGACGCAATTTGTATTCTTGCAGGATGCCGCGGCGGGAGACGCGAAGCGGATCGAAAGCCGGCTGCTAGCCCTGCTGCGGACGCTGAAGCTGGAGCTGGCCCAGAGCATGTCCGTCATTGACGGAGAGGTTCACGTGTACGGCCTGATCAGCGAGACCGTATACGACGTCGTGCATATTCCCGGGATACTGGCTGGCGCCAAACGATGGGCGGCCGTTCATTTCTACGAATCGAATCCGGATGCGACTCCCGTATATATCGGCAGACCGCAGGCGGAGGCGTCGCTTGTCGACGAGCAGGAAGCTGCGGCATTCGCGCAATCGCTTCATCGAATAGCCAAGTCGTCGGGGGAGGATGCCGCCGCGAACGAGTCGTTCGCGGCGCTGTGCATGCGAAAGCGGTATGATCCCGAACAACTGAAACGGCTTGCGTATTCCTTCATTCGAACTTACGGCAACGCGCCATCCGATCCGCTCTTCCGTTCGCTCAGCTTTCGGGAATGGTTGGAAAACCTGCTCATGCTCTTCCGCCGGACGGGCTTACCGGACAAGCGTCAGCATAAGGAAATCGCCGATGCCGTCGCTTATATCTCCGCCAATCCGGCGGCGGATTTATCGCTGGCGGCGGTATCCGCCCGGGTTGGACTGAGTCCCCGCTACTTCAGCAAGCTGTTCCGGGAGCAAACGGGGGAGGCTTATGTGGATTATGTAACGGGCAAGCGGATCGAGAAGGCGGTCGAGCTGCTTCGGGATACCCATCTGAAGGTCTATGAGGTTGCCGAGCGCGTCGGCATTTCGAGTTACCGGTATTTTACCGCCGTGTTTCGGGAGAAGACCGGCCTGACGCCCACGGACGTGAAGAGAGGTTGATGGTATGAAGGCGTTGTGGGCCGGATTGTCGGGACTCAGCATAGCGACGAAGCAATTCGTCTTTCTTTTTTTCGTGGCGCTTCTTTTGTTCCTGACCCTTGCTTATGTGAACTTGCGGGATGCCGAACGTTTGTACCGGCATCAGGTCGTCCGCGATGCGGAGTCGCTGATGACCCGGACAGCCGACCTGATCGACGCCTATCTCGACAACGCGAACAATGTGCTGGTGATGCTCTCTCAGAGCCAGGAGCTGTTTGAAGAGGGAAATGAGGACAAGGCGATTCGAACGATGCGCAATTACGCCGTATCGAACAATTCGGCGATCGACGCGTTGTATTTGATTCGCAGCGACGGCAAAGTGCTGACGAACAACCAAGTGTTCTATGAAATAATGGGACATCCTCGTCTGGAGCATTTGTTGGAAGTGGCCAACAATAATTACAGGGCCGTCAATGTCAGTGAGCCCTATCATTCTCCGTATGCCGGTTATACGGTCGCCTACACCAAGCCGGTGTTTGACGGGTCCAACGCATTCGTGGGCACGGCCGTCGTGGAAATCAACCTGAATATGATGATCGGCCGAATCGCGCCGCTGTTGATCGGGCCTCATCAAACGTTCGTCATGGTGACGAAATCCGGGGAAACGGTAGACACCCAGAACGCGAAAAGTGAATTGCTGCCCTATGTGCCATCCGTATATCCGCCGCGGCTGGATGACCGGTTTCAACAACGGGTCGGCCAATTGCCGGTCGGCATCCATTCGCTTCAAGGAGCGGTCGAACCGCTCGTGGCCGTCAAATCCAACTATAATCGCATGGGCTGGTCGATCGTGCTGTTCATAGAAGAAAGCCACTTCTTCCATGCGGTGCAGATGCTCCATACCAATTTTCGTTCGGCGGGCATCGTCTGGCTGATCGCGTTGATCTTCTGCACCTTCATGCTCAGCCGCTACTTCACGTCTCCGATCCGGGCGTTGGCGCAGAAGATGGAGCATGCGCAAAACTTCAAGCCGGTGCTGCTTCCTTCGACCAAGCGCCGCGATGAGATCGGCAAACTGGTCAGCAGCTATAATGCTATGACGCAGCGCAATCACTTGCTCATTGAGGAAGTGAAGGCTATCGAATTGCACAAGAAGGAATTGGAGATGAAAATGCTGCAGAGCCAGATCGCTCCGCACTTCCTGTACAATACGCTGGCTTGTATCAGCAGTCTGGCGAAGCAGCGAATGACGGCCGAAGTTGTCCAGACCGTCAAATCGCTCGTCGGATTGCTGTCCTTCAGCTTCGACCGGACCCAATCGACGGTGAAGCTGAAGGATGAGCTCGAAGTTCTTCGCATGTATGTACAAATTCAACAGGTACGCTATGGCGACAAAATCAGCTTGACGGAAAGGATCGACCCGGAGGCGCTGGAGGCTCCGATTCTCAAGCTGACGCTGCAACCGATCGTAGAGAATGCCATTTTCCACGGACTTGCGCCCAGGAAGGCTCCCGGTACTGTACGCGTGACGGCGAACATGCGCAGGGGCAAACTGCTGATTTTCGTGCGCGATGACGGCAACGGCATGCCGCCTGCATTGGCGCGGCGACTGTTGCAGGACGATCCGGCGCCGGCTGCCGGGAAATTCACCAGTATCGGCTTGAAGAACGTGAACGAACGCATCCGGCTGTATCACGGCAATCGTTACGGGCTTCGGATACGCAGCATTCCCGGCGTCGGTACGGTTGTTCGAATTGTGATACCGGGCCTGGCGTAAAACGCCTGAATATTGGATCGTTATTCGGACATTAAAGACGCATTTGCGCATATTCCCTCCTAGCCGCCGCTGGTATAGTAGATTTCAGACAATTGTCTGTCAAATCAGCGCAGAGGGGTGTGAGTATGGAGTCCCGGCTAAGGGCCGCATGGAAATTTCGCACGCTATATTTGTTCCTCTTGCCGGGCATGTTGTACTACGTCGTTTTTCGGTACTTTCCCATGTACGGGATTGTGATCGCTTTCAAAGACTACTCTATCATGGACGGCATTCTTGGGAGTTCGTGGGCGAATCCCTGGTACAAGCATTTTCTTTATTTCTACGAATCGCCTTACTTCTCCCAGTTGCTGACGAACACGCTGGTGATCAGTGTCTACAAGCTCATCTTCGGCATGATTCCGCCAATCTTGCTGGCATTGCTTCTGAACGAGTGCCGGGTGCGCTGGTTCAAATCGTTCGTGCAGACCGTAACGTATATGCCTTATTTTTTCTCCTGGGTGATCATTTACGGCATCCTGACCGCCCTGCTGTCGGAGAATGCCGGAATCGTGAACTATTTCATCCGGGAAGCGGGCGGTCAGACGGTCGCTTTCATGACTTCGACGTCGTACTTTCGGAGCATCCTGGTGCTGTCGGATATTTGGCAAACGATGGGGTACAGCGCCATCATCTATTTGGCGGCCATCGTCGGCATCGATCCGACCTTGTATGAAGCGGCCAGGGTGGACGGAGCCAGCCGCATTCGCATGATCTGGCACGTCACTTTGCCCGGCATTCGCAACGTGATCATGATGCTGCTGATTTTGCGGCTCGGGCATGTGATGGATGCGGGTTTCGAACAGATCTACATTCTCTACAACATCCAAGTGTATCCGGTCGCGGACATTCTGGATACCTGGGTATTCCGGGTCGGGCTTCAGCAGATGAACTTCAGTCTGGCATCTGCAGTCGGTTTGTTCAAAGCGCTGATCGGATTCGTGCTTGTCGTTCTCGCCAACCGGATTGCGAAGAGATGGGGGGAGAACGTATGGTAAGCGGGAAAGAAGACAGGTGGTTCAACGCGGCAGTGTACACGATGCTGGCGTTGTCCGGCGCGGCGGTTATCGTTCCGCTGCTGTACGTCGTTTCGGTATCGATGACCCCGATCGAGCAAGTATTGAAGAATGGCGGCTTCATTCTCGTGCCGCATTCGCTCACCTTCGTTGCATATGAGAAATTACTGGGGGATACGGCGCTCGTCCGGTCGCTCAGCGTCACGGTGCTGATTACCGTCGTCGGAACTGTGCTGAATCTGCTGCTTACGCTGTTGACGGCTTATCCGCTCAGCCGCAAAGCTTTGCCAGGGCGTCAGGTGCTGCTGTTTCTGATCGTCTTCACGCTCATTTTCAGCGGCGGCATCATCCCGACTTACTTGACGGTCAAGGCGGTCGGCTTGCTGGACACGATCTGGGCGATGATTTTGCCGAATGTGATCTGGAGCTTCAATGTGCTCATCATGAAAAGCTTCTTCTCCAATCTGCCGGAAGAAATGTTCGATTCGACGCAGATTGACGGAGCGGGGGAGAACCGGACATTATGGCAAATCGTGCTTCCGCTCAGTATGCCGGTGATGATGACGGTCGGCCTGTTCTACCTCGTCAGCCACTGGAACGAATTTTTCCAGGCGATCATGTACGTAACCGACCGGGAGAAGTTTCCGCTGCAAGTGGTGGTGCGGGAAATCCTGATGCAGACGCAGCAGCCCCTGAGCAATGCGGAAAGCATCGTGCCCACGCAGACGATGCAGATGGCGTCGGTCGTGCTGGCGAGCGTGCCGGTCATCCTGATTTACCCGTTCATTCAGAAGAAGTTTACGAAGGGGCTGCTGCTCGGTTCCGTCAAAGGTTGAGGTGCGGACGGGCAGGCGGGTATGACCAGGCCGGCTGATCTTCGTGCAAATTCGGCAAGGAAGAATACAACTTTCGGGAAAGAAGGGGACTCGAATGAAGAAAACATGGTGGTTGGCAGGACTGATCGTTGTCATGATGATGGTAAGCGCGGCTTGCGGCAAAACGTCCAAGGAAGGCGGAAACGCAGAGGCCGGCAGTGCCGCCGGCGGAGCGGCGGGCGGCAAGCGGCAATCGATCGAAATTATCCGCCCGGGCAACAACTTGCCGACGCCGGCCGAAGACCAGATCAAGAAAAGGCTGGAAGAGGCGCTCGGCGCGGACTACAACATGACTGTGTACGCATCCGAAGATGATTATCGCAACCAGTTGAACGTTCGGCTCGCCGGAGGCAATTTTCCCGACCTGTTCCGGGTCGACAGACAAATGTTGAGCGACCTGGTCAAGCAGGGGCTGGTGCTGGATCTGGAACCGTATCGCGAGCAACTCAAGCCGGTGCTGGATTTCATCGGGGACAGCGAGCTCAACGGCATGCTAGATGGCAAATTGTACGCGGTATCGCATACGCAGCAGAAACCGATGCAGAACTTCTATATCCGCAAGGATTGGCTGGATCGGCTCGGTCTGGATATGCCCAAGACACTCGAGGATTTCCGCAAGGTGGCGATCGCGTTCACGCAGGATGATCCAGACGGCAACGGCAAGGATGACACCATCGGTCTGACCGGTGCCAAGCTGGACACGTTCCAACCGATCTTCGGCGCGTTCCATGTCGCCATGCCGGGCTTCTTCTATGAGAAAGACGGCAAGCTGGTCAACTCGTTGTTCGATCCTGCGATGAAGGATGCGCTGGCCTATATCAAATTCCTGGTGGACAACCAAGCGGTGGATGCGGAATTCCTGGGCAATACCGGGATGCAGCATCAGCAGAAAGCGATCATGGGACAAGCAGGCATCGTGTATATCGACTGGGCAATTTTGATGAAGGAACAGTTCATGGAACAGATCAAGACGGTCAATCCGAACGCGGAGTGGGAACCGTTGCCCGCGCCGGTTGGACCGGGAGGCGAGGCGTATACAGGCACATGGGACGTTGGAACGTCTCCCTACATCTTCGCCATTCCGAAAGCGTTGGAGAAAAATCCGGAGAAGCTGCAAAAAGTATTCGATTTGCTGAATTATGTGTCCGATCAGAAGACCGGCGGCAAGCTCGTCCAATACGGTCTGGAAGGCAAGCATTACAAGCTGGAAGGCGGCAAGGTCGTGCCGACCGAGTTGATGGGCAAAGAGATGGGCTATTCATGGTTATATCAATTCACCGGCCGGCCGGAGATTGAATATTTGCAGACGAAGTTTCCAACCCAGGCCCGCTATATCGATTTCTATTACGAGCAACCGCGGATCGAAGCATTGAACGGCTTCGTCACCTTGCCGGGGGGCTTCAACAAGTCGGATGCGGACCGGTATATCGAGGAGCAGTTCGCTCAATTCATCTACGGCAAGAAAAATCAAGAAGAATACGATGCCTTCCTCCAAACGTTGCTGAGCACGATGAATTACCAGGCGTATCTCGATGCGGCTCAACAACAATTGAACGCAATGGGTTACGGGCAATAACAAAGGAGGTTTCGAAAACAGCATGAGACGGATGATAGAACAGTACGAAGTCGTCGTTTGCGGAGGCGGTCTGGCCGGATTTTGCGCCGCGGTTGCCGCCGCTCGGCAGGGGGCTTCGACCTGCCTGATCCACGATCGTCCCGTATTCGGCGGGAACAGCTCCTCGGAAATCCGCGTGACGCCCCACGGGGCGGCCGCATTTCACGCCTATGCGCGGGAGACCGGCATTATATCTGAGCTGCTGGTGCAAGAGAGGGCCGCAAACCATGAGTTTATCAACGAGAACGGGTGGACCAACAGCGTATGGGACATGGTAATGTACGATATGGCCGTGAATACGCCGAACCTTGTCTTCCACCTGAACACGTCGGTTCATAGCGTGACGATGCGGGACAACCGGACCATCGAGTCCGTTACGTGCCGAATCGCCAACGCGGAGACGGAAATCGTCGTAGCCGGGGCTACGTTCATCGATTGCACCGGCGATGGCGTCCTGGCCGATCTGGCGGGATGTGAGTCGCGGTTCGGCGAAGAAGCGAGCTCGGAATTCGGAGAGATGTTCGCCCCCGAGCAGGCCAGCGACAAGGTCATGGGCAGCTCGATTCATTTCAAAGCAATCGACATGGGGCGACCTTCGCCGTTCCAGGCTCCGTCTTGGGCCTTTCAATACAATGACGCCAGCTTCTTCTACAAGCAAGGGCGCCCTCTTTTCAACACCGGTTCGACCGAGCGTTACCGCTCAGGCTACTGGTGGATCGAGATCGGCGTTCCGTGGAACACGATTTACGAGAACGAAGATATTCGCCACGAGCTGACCCGACATACGCTGGGGGTATGGGACTGGATCAAGAACAAGGATCCGGAGCTGAAAGAGAAGTTCGCCAACTACGCGCTGGACTGGATCGGCCAGGTGCCGGGCAAGCGGGAGAGCCGCCGGATCATGGGACAATATTTAATGACGGAACACGATCCGCTGAACAAGACGGTGTTCCGGGACGAGGTGGCGTTCGGCGGTTGGAATATCGACCTGCATATGCCCGGCGGACTGCTGGCGCCTTCGAGCGAGCCTGGCGCCGCGGAAGGATACGCGCTCGTCAGCGACTTCATGCGCAAGAGCATATGCGGCCCTTACGGCCTGCCGCTGCGCATGCTGATCGCCAAGGATGCAGACAACCTGATGATGGCCGGCCGCAACGTCAGCGCGACGCATGCTGCGCTCGGGACGGTGCGCGTCATCGGCACGACCGCCGTGATGGGCCAGGCGGTCGGCACGGCCGCTGCCATCGCCGGGAGGAGAGGGATTCGCGTCGCCGATGTTCCGGATCAAGCGATCCATGAGCTGCAACAGCAGCTCATGCGCGACAATTGCTTCTTGCCGAATGTCCTCAATGAGGACGTGCTGGATCTGGCACGCACGGCCCGCATCGCCGCGAGCAGCGAATCCCGATTCTCCGGGGCCGGTCCGGATTCGCCCGGCTATCATGAGGGATTGAATGTGTGGCTGTCGCAAAAGCAGTCGATGAAAACGGACGCGTTGACGAAGCGGCGCGGACAATGGATCGCCGTCGCGGCGGATACGCTGGACAAGCTGAGCGTCTGTCTGAGCAACCGCACGGGGAACATCGAATACGTGGACGCTTATGTGGTCGATGTCGAGGATATTTGGGATTATCGCATCGAGGCGGCGGCGCTGGCGAAGACTCGGCTTGCCGTGCCGTCGGGCGAGCGAGTATGGGTGGAGTGGCCCGTAGGACTGAGCGCGGCTTCCGGCTTGCAGCCGAATCGTTACGTGAGACTCGATCTGGATGAGAATCCGAACGTCGAATGGCATCGTGCCGGATGCATCGCTCCCGGACAGGTCAGCGGCTTCGACATGGGCGGCGGCAAAATGCGTCGGTACGATCACGGCGTCACGATGAGCGTGCGGGTCGAGCCGGCTCAGCCCGTCTATGGGGCGGCGAACGTCGCGAACGGATGCGCTCGGCCGTACAAGTTCACGAACCTATGGAAATCGGATAAAGACACGCACGCGGTCCCGCAATGGCTGGAGTTGTCGTGGGAGCAACCGCACGCGATTGCACAAGTCGAGCTTACGTTCGCAGGCAGCTTGCTGCGGGAATATCATGCTTACGAGCCATTCTACCGGGATGCGCAATGCGTCAGGGATTACACGATCAGCGTGTGGGCAGACGGCGATTGGCGGGAATTGCTGCGTGTAGAGGGCAATTACCAGCAGAAACGCGTACATCGGTTGCCGCATCCCGTCACTTCCGAGAAGCTGCGCATTACGATCGAGGCGACAAACGGGGATCCGTCCGCCGCGATTTACGAAGTTCGCTGCTATGAATAGGCGCTAACGGAAATAGACAGTCCGATCAGTATCGATGATCAGCATAGATCAAGCATAACGGCAGCCGGGCGCGATCCCTGATCGCGCCCGGTTGCCGTTGTATTCCTCTCAAGTACTCGGCAATTACTTCGATGCGTTCCCCTGATATGCAGACGGCGACGATGACGGCGAGCTTGAAGGCTGCAGCGTCGTATCCTGAGCCAGCGTCGCCTGCACGAAGCCCCGCAGCGCGTCCAGGTCGCGGATGCCGATGACTGCCGAACCTCCGATCGTCTCTTCCTTCACCAGTTCCATCGGGGGAATTTGCGCGGATCCGGCCTGATGCGATTTGTAGCCGAGACTGGCCAGCTTCAGCATGTCCTGCGGCGACATGTTCGTCTCCACGTATGGCGTGAACGAGGACAACACTTCCGGCAGCCGGATGAGATTCCAACCCGTCTGCATCCTTTCGGCGACGGCCTTCAGAAAATTGCGCTGCCGCTCCGTCCGCGTATAATCGCTCATCGCATCATGCCGGAAACGGACGTATTGCAGCGCCTTCTCGCCGTCGAGGTGCTGCTGCCCCTTTTTCAGATCGATGTCGTATTCATGGCCGTCCGCTGCGTCCGTGTAGCGCATGTCCTTCTCGACGTAGAAGTCGATGCCGCCGAGCGCGTCCACAAGCTTGATGAAGCCTTGAAAGTCCACATACACATAATATTGAATGTCGAGATCGAGCAGCTCGCCGACCGTCTTCATCGCCAGTTCGGGCCGCCCCAGCGTGATCGCCGTGTTGATGCGGCCTTTACCGTGTTCCGGGATGCTCACATAGGTGTCGCGCAAGACGGAGAACAGGTGAATGCGCTTGGTCGGCGGATCGAAGGACACGACGAGCATCGAGTCGGACCGCGCGACTTCGCCTTTCCTTAAGCCCCGTTCGTCCCCGCCCAGGAGCAGCACATTGACGCGTTCCGTGCCGGTCCATTCCGGCGGCTTATATTCGGGTTTCGTCTCGATTTGGTTGAACCGGGACTCATCCTCGGGTTTGCTCATCTTGTCCAATTGGTGATAGGTCTGGTATGCCTTCCACCCGGCGACGATCAAGACGAGCGCGATTACGATGCCTGCGCCGCGCAGTGTCCACTTCCACTTTTTGCGCATGATAGAATTCCTTTCATTCTGGTCTTCGGCGTGCTGTACGATTTCCATCACGTATTATAAAATTATAAAGTTATATCTAAGGATGAAGCAAGTTTCGCGTTCTTTCGCGTCAGGAGGGGGAGCAGTATGCAAGCGATCGACGTATCCGACCTGCGGAAGCAATTCAAGGTGCAGAAGAACCGGGAAGGCCTATCCGGCGCCCTGAAAGATCTGTTCAAGCGGGAGCATACCTTGGTGACCGCTGTGAAAGACATCAGTTTCCGCATCCCGCAGGGTGAAATATGCGGTTACATCGGCGAGAACGGGGCCGGCAAATCGACGACGATCAAGATGCTGACCGGCATCCTCGTGCCGACGTCCGGCAGCGTCACGGTGAACGGATATATTCCGTATAAAGAGCGCGAAGCGTTCGTGCGCGGCATCGGCGTCGTGTTCGGGCAGCGCAGTCAATTATGGTGGGACATCGGCGTCATCGAATCGTTCCGGCTGCTGCGCAAGGTGTATCGCGTGAGCGAGGCGGATTTCCGCACGCGGCTGGACGAACTGGTGGAGACGCTGCAACTGCAGGAGCTGCTCAATCGCCCTGTGCGCAAGCTCAGCCTGGGCCAGCGCATGCGGTGCGAGTTGGTAGCGGCGCTGCTGCATCAACCGCAGATCCTGTTCCTGGATGAGCCGACGATCGGCCTCGACATCGTGGTCAAGACGGAAATTCGCGAATTTCTGAAAAAGCTGAACCGAGAGCACGGCACGACCATTTTGCTGACGACCCACGATTTGCAAGATATCGAAGCGCTCTGCTCCCGCGTCATCATGCTGGATGATGGCCGGATCATCTACGACGGCGGGCTGGACGAGCTCAAGGATCGGTGGGGCAAAGGGCGCGAAGTGCAGTTTCAGTTCCATGGTCCTGTCGAACTCCAGGCGTTGTCCGGCATGACCGACGGACTTTCCGTCCGCTGGTCGAAGGAGAACGAGCTGACCGCCAAAGTCTGGATTCCCCGCGATATCGGCGTGTCCGAAGTGCTGTCGCGGGTCGTCGGGATGAAGGATATTCGCGACATTAAGATTATCGAGACGAACACGGACGAGATCGTGCGGGAAATCTACCAGTCCGGCAGCGCGAGCGCCCCGGCAGAGGGGCAGCCAGCCCCGGGTGCTGCGCAGGATGTGTCCAGGCAAGGCCGACTCGCCGAGGACGGTACCGGGGCGGCCTCGGATGAGCCGGAATCCTCCGTAGCCGCGGGCGAGTCGGAGTCCGTAGCAGTCGAGGACAATTCGGAATCTGCCGGCACTGCGGGAGTGTCGGAATCCGCCGTAGCCGCGGGGAGCGTGAAGTCGTGACTTCGGCTTATCTGGACCTGATTCGCATCCGTTTTCTCATGATGCTCGCCTATCGGGTGAATTATTATAGCGGCATTATTATTTATGCGATCAACATCGGGGCTTATTACTTTACCTGGAAAGCCATCTATGGCGATGCCGAGACGCTGGGCGGGTTCAGCGTGGCGCAGATGACGACTTACATCGCCGTTTCGTGGATGGCGCGGGCGTTCTACTTCAACAATCTCGACCGGGAAATCGCGAACGACATCCGCGACGGCAGCGTGGCGGTGCAGATGACGCGGCCATACAACTACTTGCTGGTTAAAATGATGCAGGGGTTCGGAGAAGGGTTGTTCCGACTTACGTTGTTCATGGTGCCGGGGATGATCGTCGTGTCGCTGATCTTCCCGGTGGAGCTGCCGACCGACCCGCTGCGCTGGGCGATCTTCTTCGTCATGATCTGGTTCAGCTTCCTGATCAATTCGCAGCTCAACATCATGACCGGGCTGTTCGCCTTCTTCGTCGAGAACAACGAGGGACTCATGCGCATGAAGCGAGTGGCGATCGACTTGCTGTCGGGCGTGCTTATTCCGGTGACATTCTTTCCGGGATGGGCCGAGTCGCTGCTCGGATGGACGCCGTTTCCGGCTATTACGTATTTGCCGAGCTCCGTATTCACGGGAAGAATCGCAGATGCGGAAGTGTGGCAGGCGCTGCTGGTGCAGATGGCGTGGTTCGCGGTGCTGATCGTGCCGATTCTCGTCATGTGGCGGGCGTCCAGACGGCGTCTGTTCGTGCAAGGAGGGTGAAGCGGGTGAATAAGCTGGCGTTCAATGTGTCGCTGTTTCGGGAGTATATGGCGAACTACATCAAGACGAAGTTGACATACCGAGCGGACTTCTGGGTAGAAGTCCTATCCGACCTGCTGGGCTCGGCGATGAACCTGATCTTCATCTTCGTCGTGTTTCAGCATACTTCTTCGCTGGCCGGCTGGAGCGAGGCGGAGGTTGTGTTCGTATACGGATATTTCATGGTGCCGTACGGCGTGTTCGGTACTTTCTTCAATTTGTGGAATTTCAGCGAACGCTACATCGTCAAGGGCGAGATGGACCGCGTACTGACGCGCCCCGCGCACTCGCTCGTGCAGATCATGCTGGAAAACGTGGACCCGCCGTCGATGATCGGCTCAGTGGTAGGGCTAGCGATCATGGGCTCGGCCTGGTCGACGCTCGGTTTGCCGTTCGACTGGTACGACCCGCTTATGTTGGCAGGGCTTGTACTGGGCTCGGTGCTGATCTATGCCGGCATCTATACGACGTTGGCGGCGATCTCGTTCTACTCGGACGCGCCGACCGGCATCGTGCCGCTCATGTTCAATATTCAGAACTACGGCCGCTATCCGGTGCAGATCTATAACAAGGCGATCCGGTTCTTGCTGACCTGGCTGCTGCCGTTCGCCTTCGTCGGCGTGTACCCGGCGTCGTTCTTCCTGGACCGCCAGGACGGCGGCGCGATGATGGCGCTGCTGACGCCGGTCGTCGGCGCGGTGTTCTGCGCGATCGGCCTGCTCGTCTGGAACCGCGGCGTCAAGCGTTACCGAGGCGCGGGGTCTTGAGGGGCGTGGAGAAGAATGCTCGCTTGGAGGCCGATAGAGGAGGTAGGTAGGTGCCGTCGCGGCCCCTATTCTCGCAAAATCGACGCAAAATCGCGCAATAAGGTCCTCCGTGGCCCTAAAACCCACATGAAGGGGTCCTTTCTAGCTCGCTTGGTGGTCGATAGGAGGAATAGGGTTCACCGCGGCCCCTATTCTCGCAAAATCGGTGCTAAAACGCGCAATAAGGTCCTCCACGGCCCTAAAAC
>JAEWAQ010000050.1 GCA_023391635.1 Bacillota bacterium
GCGATCGAATGGGCGTTAGCCTGCACCGATCTGACCGGCAAGCGGGACGCTTCCGTCGAGAAGCTGTCCGGCGGCGAGCGGCAGCGGGTATGGCTGGCGATGGCGCTGGCGCAGAAGACCCCCATGCTGTTCCTCGACGAGCCGACGACCTATCTGGATATGTATTATCAATTGGAGCTGCTGGAGCTGATCAGACAGCTCAATCGCGAATACAATCTGACCATCGCCATGGTGCTGCACGATATCAACCAGGCGATTCGCTACAGCGATCGCGTCATTGCCATGAAGGATGGAAGCATCGTCGCGCAAGGCTTGCCGCAAGAAGTCATCACGCAGGAGAGCATCATGAACATTTACGGCGTCCGTGTCGTTGTCGTGCGGGAGGAAAGCGCGGGCATCTGCATCGTTCCTGTCGGCATCGGCGACCCGGTCCGGCGCTGAGGCGTCCATTAAGCTCGCATTACGCCCGAGACTTGGAACAATTGAACAGGAATTGTCGATAGGGCCCGGATCCGGCCCTATTTCTTTTTTCCGAATCCGTCTCCCACGAAACCTCGCCTTCCGCATTTGCCGCCAGCCCCCACTCCCGCGATTCCAATCGAATGCACATCCAAGAATAACACAGGGAATTCAAAGGATATTTAAGGCGGGAAACCGCTTACGCCAGTACAATGATCGTATGAATTGATGCTGAAAGCCTAAAGGAAGTGATGCTTGCTTGAAAGCGCTGTTGCGGTTCCGCCCGAATGCTCGAATCCTGCGCATGAATATTCCGCTGTTTGTACTGTTTCTGCCTGCATTGGCTTATTACGTCATATTCAAATATGCCCCCATGGCCGGCGCGGTCATCGCCTTCAAGGCTTATAACTTTCATGACGGCATATGGGGCAGTCCTTGGGTGGGCTTGCATTATTTCAAGATGATCTTCCAGTCTTCCATCAACGTGCAGATCATCTGGAATACGCTGCGGCTCAGCCTCATGAGCTTATTGATCGGATTCCCGTTTCCGATTATGCTCGCCATCCTGTTGAACGAAGCTCGGAAAATGTGGTTCCGCCGGCTCGTTCAGACGATCGTCTATTTGCCGCACTTCTTTTCCTGGGTCATCGTGGCGGGAATCGTCATTACTCTGTTCTCTATGGAGTCCGGATTTATCAACCACTGGATTACCGAGTGGTTCGGGCGCCCGATTCCTTTCATGTATCAGGTCGGTACTTGGACGGCGATCTTCGTCGGAACCGGCATTTGGAAGGATATGGGGTTCGACTCCATCATTTACTTGGCCGCATTATCCACGATCGACACCAGCTTGTACGAATCAGCGAGCATGGACGGCGCGAGCCGGCTGCGGCAAGTCTGGAACGTTTCCTTGCCTGGCATTAGCGGCACCATTGTACTTATCTTCATTCTGAATATGGGGCGCGTCATGGAAGTGGGCTTCGATCAAATTTACAACCTGCAGAACAGCGCCGTTCTTTCCGTATCCGAGGTCATCAGCACTTATGTATTTAAGGTCGGTATTCAAGGCGCGCAGTTCAGCCTGACGACGGCGATCGGATTGTTCGAGGCGGTTATCGGATTGCTGTTGGTGCTGGCGGCCAACTGGGGCGCGGGAAAGATGGGCAAAAGCTTGTTCTAGGAAGAGGTGCCCCATGCGGGATTCGTTCGGAGACAAAATTTTCTCGGCAGTCGTGTATACCTTGCTGACATTGTTGCTTCTGCTTTGTTTGGGGCCGTTATTGAATATCGTTGCGGTATCGCTGAGCTCCACGACGGCCATCCAGACCGGGAAGGTGTTCCTATGGCCGGTCGAGATCAGCTTCGACAGCTACAAGCTGTTGGTCCACGGAACCCGGATTACCCGTTCGTTGTTGAACAGCGTGCAATTGACCGTGGTCGGCGTCGTGCTGTGCATGGCGTGTACGATCTGTACCGCATATCCGCTATCGAAGTCCTATTTCATCGGCAGACGGTTCTTCTCGCTTGCGATTGTTTTCAGCATGCTGTTCTCCGGCGGGCTCATCCCGACTTACATGGTCGTCAAAACGCTCGGGCTCCTGGACTCTTATTATTCCATCTGGCTGCCCGGTCTGATCAGCACCTTCAACGTCTTGATCATGAAGAGCTATTTTGAGAATATATCCAGGGAAATCGAAGAAGCGGCTCGAATGGACGGCTGCGGAGAATTTCGCATCATTATCCGGATCATGCTCCCGTTATCGCTGCCAATGATCGCGACATTGGCATTATTCTACGGCGTCGGCTTCTGGAACGCATTCATGTCGATATTGATCTACATCAATTCGAGCGAGAAATATACGTTAACCGTTCTCGTCCAACAGATGATCCAGAGCCAGTCGCTGCTTCAGGAACAGATGCAGTCGGATGCCTTGCAGCAGATGGTGCCGGAAAGCATCAAATCGGCGGCCATCATGGTCATGGTGCTGCCCATGCTGATCGTATATCCATTCTTGCAAAAATATTTTGTCAAAGGGGTGATGCTCGGATCCGTGAAAGGATAGATTGCAATGCGCATCGACTTGCCTACAGGGGATTTACAAAATCATTCGGGAAAAGGTGTGAAATGCATGCGTCAGCGTAAAATCAGGCAGTTCGCCATAAGCGGCATGATGATCGCGATCGCAGTCATGCTTGTATTAACCGGCTGCAGCAAGAACAAGGAATCGGATCCTGCCCAAGCTTCAAACGAGCCAAAAGCGTCTTCATCTTCCACCCAATCTGCGACGCCGTCGGCTGAAGAGAAAAGGGGAAGCATCAGCGCGACGATCTATGACCGCGGCAACATCCCCGCCTCCGAGGGCACGATTGAGAACAACCGCTGGACCAAATGGATCAACGAGAACTCGCCGGTAGACGTCAACTTCGTGCCGATTACCCGTTCGGCGGCGGCGGAGAAGGTGAACGTTCTGTTCGCTTCCGGCAAAGCGCCCGACCTGGTATTCGAGTACAGTCCATCGATCAAAAATCCGCTGTACGAGCAGAAGCAACTGATGCCGATCGACGATCTCATCGAGAATCATTCGACCGCTTACAAGGCCTTTTTAGAAAAATATCCGTCCGTACGCAAAGCAGGCACGAAGAGCGACGGGAAATTGTACGAGTTTGGAAAATTGAACGAAGCCGTGCCGATGAACATCATTATCATCCGCAACGACTGGCTCAAAAAGCTGAATTTGCCGGCTCCGACGACAACGGACGAACTGCTCCAAACCGCCATCGCCTTCGCAACCGAAGATCCGGACGGCAACAACAAGAAGGACACATACGGGATTGCGCTGAAATACGATCTTGGCGGTAATCTCGCCAACGTATTCGGGGTGGATTGGACGATGGAAGCGGACGGCACGATGACTTACCCGTTCGAAAGGCAAAAGACGCTCATCGACTTTGAAAAAACCTTATATGAGGGCGGAATTGTAGACAAAGACTTCCTTACTGACAAGAACGAGGCCAAAGCCAAGCAGGATTTCCTGAACGGCAAGCTGGGCATCTATATTCCGCAAGCCAACACATTCAATCTCTGGTACGAATTATTCGTAACGGGTTACGCGACGATCAAACAAAACGATCCAAACGCTGAACTTGCGATCCTTCCCTATCCCAAATCGCCGGATGGCCAGTTTATGGCAGGATTGCAAAATCCGCTGCAGATGACAGCTGTCGTCAATGCTGCCGCCAAGGATCCGGAATCGGTCATGAAATATATCGATTTCCTGGTACAACCCGAGACAGGGGTAACTTTGAGCAGCGGAATCGAGGGCGAGCATTGGCGCAAAGGACCGACCGGCTGCCCGGAGGTTATCGATGCGGACAAATACAAGGCGGAAGTCAGCTATCATGCCGGTGTAGATTTCGACATGGTGTTCTCGAAGCCGGAATCCGGGACGTGCGGTTATTTGGCCAGTGCCTTCAATCCGAATGTACCCGAAGAGAAAGTCGCATTCGATCTGTTCAAGACCTCGATGATGAACATGTACGATACGGATCTCTCGTCCTACTGGACGATTCCGAACTACGAGCATGCACCGCCGCTGCCGAGCGAACTCAATGTCGGGCTGGAGAACGTCAACAGCAAGTCGCTTGAAATCTGGACGAAGGCGCTGCTTGGCGGCAAGAGCTACACGACCGATCAAGCCTTGGCGGATGTCAAGACGCTGTGGGAACGCGAGGGTGGAGCGAAAGTCGCCGAATTTTACACGAAGTGGTATGCGGACAACAAAGATAAGGCGTTCCTCAAACAGGATATGTACGATATCGTGCAAGAGCAGAAGAAGACGAACATGGAACTGTTGAAATAAACGTTCCGGCAAGGTTCAAGTCCGACCTTGACCGAGTCTTGACAAGCCGGTCAAATGAAGTTTATGGTGGATTCATCCGGAGAGACGGCAAGTAAGGGGACAGGGCGAACGATGCATGCCATCAGGCGATTTTGGAACTTGCACATCGGCTTCATCGGCAAGCTGATCATCGTCGTCGCCCTGATTACCTTGATGTCGTCTCTTGTTGTCGGCACGATCGTGTATCGCATGAATCTCCGGTTGTTCGAGCAAGAAATTTATAAGCAGTATTCGGCGGTCAACGAGCAAATGCTGGAACGCTTCTCCATGGAAGTCGAAGAAGTCGAACGGTTGTCGCAGTATATCGTATTCGACCCGGCTGTCATCCAATATATGAAGAAGTCCGATGAGACAGCGCCCGACGCGGAGATGACCTTCGACCAATTCATCGACATGAACAACTTGCACGATGTGTTGAACCAGGTGAAGCTGGATGCCTCCAATATGCATGCGATGTTCGTCTACAACCTGCATGACAAAAACGTGTACTTCGACAATTACGGCGCGGTGTATCGCCTGGACGACGAATCTTACCGGTACGTCAAGCAACGCCTGGCAGGCACCAATGGCGCGCTGATCTGGCTGAACATGCACCTGCCGAGCTCCGCCGACCCTGGCGCGATCCGGGATTCGGTCGTTGCGGCGCGTTGGATGAAGAGCAAGAGTCAAGAGATATACGGGATGCTTGTTCTCGTATTTGACACCGCTTTCGTGACCCGGTTCGTCGGCGATCCCGACTCGGCCTTGACGAGGACGTACCTCGTGGCCCAGTCGAACGATGTGCTGTATGCCGATCCCTCTCCGATTCAATATGAGGATATTCCGCAATTTCCGGAATCGGAATCCGTGATGCTGGACCCAGCCGGCGACGGGCACTATCTGTACGTCAAACATCGTTCGAAGGCGGTGGAATTCACGCTGGTCAGCGGCACGTCGCTGGAGACGGTCCGCAAAGAGACGAAGGGCTTGTTCAATATCGTAGTCGTCTCGGGGCTGGTCAGCATTGCCTTGGCAAGCATCGTCATCATTGCGGCGAGCATCCGGCTGACGATGCCGCTCAAGACGATGGTGAAGGCGATGCAGCGCATTCGGGCAGGGCACCTGGAGACGAAGATCAACGTTTCCACTCGTGACGAGTTCGCCTACCTGGGAGAAGGCTTCAATGCCATGGTCGATCATATCAACGCGTTGATTCGCGAAGTGTACATCAAACAGATGAAGGAATGGGAAGCCGAGCTGAAGATGCTGCAGGCACAGCTAAACCCTCATTTTCTATACAATATATTCAATGAAATTTACTGGAAATTGTACAATCAAGGTGTGAAGGATACCGCCGGGATTATCAAATCGTTGTCCGACATTCTGCGCTATTCCTTGAAGCCGATTCAACAGCCGACCACTCTTGGCGAAGAGATGGTGCAGATGAACAACTATTTGGCCATCCAGATGGCCTTGTTCAATCAGGATTTGACCTATCGAATCGAAATTCCTGATCAATTGGCGAATTGTCAAATGACCCGGTTCCTCATTCAGCCGCTCGTGGAGAATGTTTTCGTCCATGCGTTCAAGAATCATGCCGGCGCCAAATATTTGCATATCGGGGCATCGGTCATCGGCAGCAAATTGGCCATCGACATTGTCGATAATGGGGTGGGGATTCCGGAGCAGCATCTGCGGTACTTGCTGCAGGAAGACGAGCAGCAGCTGGAGCATCTCGGCATTCGTCTGGTGAAGCGGCGAATCGAGCTGACCTATGGAGAACCCTATGGCTTGTTCATTTCGAGCAAGGTTGGGGAAGGAACGAAGATCGTGCTTCTGCTTCCTTATGTCGGAGCGGCGTAGAAGATAAGGGTTATAACAAGGGGGGCGGGCAATGACGGCGACCATTCTCATAGCGGAGGATCAGCCCAATTTTCGCAAAGGCCTGCATTCGATCGTAGAACAGCAACTGCCGGCATACACGATCATCGGCGAAACGGGCAACGGGGACGAGGCATGGAGCCAGATCAGCTCGCATCTGCCGGAAATTGCGCTGCTCGACATTCATATGCCGGGGCTGAGCGGGATCGAAGTGGCGGAGCGGATTCACTCCCATCGACTGGATACGGTATTTGTCATGATTACCGGGTATCAGGAATTCCATTACGCGCAATCAGCCGTACGCTACGGGGCGTTCGATTTCATCCTGAAGCCGTGTTCGGAGGACGAGATCGTCTCCATGCTCGACAAGGCGAACCGGAAAGTGCAGGAGAGGCAATCGGCGCGTCAGCGAATATCGTTCTCGAGCCCGGACAAGGCAGGTTCCGCCGCCATGCGCGGCAGCAACGCGATCGTGGACAAGATCACCCGGTTCATCGACGAGCATTACATGCAGGATTGCAGCGTCGCAGCCATCGCCGCGAATGTTTATTTGAATCCGACCTATATCAGCACGTTATTCAAGAAGCATACCGGCATCGCTTTGTCCGCTTACTTGACGAAAGTCAGGCTGGAGCAAGCCAAGGCGCTGCTGGACGGCACTGACATGAAGGTGACGGAAATCGCGGAAGCGACGGGATTCGGCGAATCCGCTTATTTTGCGAATGTGTTCCGAAAGGCCGTCGGCGTCTCCCCTTCTGATTATCGGAATGCCGGGACGATATCGAAGTTCGCTCAACAGATTCGATAAGAATGCTGAGATCCTTGGAGGATTTCAGCATCTTTTCTTGTTCCGGGATACACGACAAGTTCTTCCCGGCGTCGCCAATCTTGTCCGGGCATTATATAATATTTGTGAGCCCGACTTGGATTGCCAAGTCTCCTGCAAGGAGGACGTATCATTGAAAATCAAAGTGCTGATCGCCGACGATAATTCTTTCATTAGAGAAGGCATGAAAATTATTCTGACCAGCTTCGACGACTTCGAGGTGGCAGCCACTGTCGGGGATGGCGAGGAGGCGGTGGCATATTGCCGGGAGAACGACGTGGACGTGGCGCTGCTGGATGTGCGGATGCCGAATATGAACGGCGTCGAGGCGGCGCGGCTCCTTGCGGCGGAGACGAACGTCAAGCCGCTCATTCTGACGACGTTCGACGACGATGAATATATACTGGAAGCGGTCAAAGCCGGCGCCCGCGGCTACTTGCTCAAGAACAACGATCCCGAACGGATCCGCGACGCGATCAAGAGCGTGCACGGCGGCCATCGCGTCTTGCAGGACATCGTACTGGATAAGATCGCCTCGAGCCTTACCGCCGCGCCGCTTGCCGGCCAAGCCCCGTCATCGCAGCCGGAAGCTGACAAGATCGATCGCAGCTTGTTCACCGAGCGGGAACTCGACATCATGGCTCATATAGCCGGGGGATTATCAAACAAGGAAATTTCCAAGAAGCTGTTTCTTTCCGAAGGAACGACGGCCAATTATATCACCTCGATCTTGAACAAGACCGGCCTTGCGCATCGCACGCAGATCGCCATCTACTACTTGACGGGCGAAGTCCGGCCGAGTGGCGAATAGGAGAATCGGCGGATGGAATTATGGATGATCGGCAGCAAGTCGGCACTGCTCGCTTATGTAATCGCGGCCTCCTTCTTTCTCACGGCGAAGACGACAGCTTGGGAAGTTCTCGCCTATTTGAGCTGCATGATTGCCATCTTCCTGGTGCCGATCTTCAAGAAGGCGCGGCCTCGCATGCTGCTGACGGTGCTGACCGCAGCGCTCGTCGTCTGGTTCGCCTATCAGTTGAACCCGATGTTTCTTCTCCTTTTGCCAGTGAGTCTCTGCGAATTCGTTCATTACGCTGCGGGCAAGACCGTCTATGGGCTCGGTCTCTTGGCGCTGTCCCTGATTCTCGTGCCGCATGAGCAGCTGCCGCTCTATGTGCTCGTCTCCGTGCTCGTCTATTTGCTATGCGCGGGGCTGCGGCTGTACACTGGCAAATTGAGCCGCATGGAAGACCGCCAGGAGGCGATGCGCGAGGATTTGCAGCGGCTGACACGCTCTTTGCACGAGAGCAACGAATACATCCGCCAGTCCGCTTATACGATCAAGCTGGAGGAGCGCAATCGCCTGTCCCAGCAAATTCACGACGAGGTCGGACATGCGATGGCCGGCGCGCTGATCCAGATGGAAGCGTCCCGCAGAGTGCTCGCATCGAACCCTGGACTATCGGCCGAATTGCTGGGCAACGCGATCGCGATCTCGAAGGAAGGACTGGAGCGAATCCGACTGACGCTCAAGAACATGAAGCCGAAATCGGAAGAGCTCGGCATCAACCGCCTCAGGCTTTTCGTCGACGAGCTGGCCGCGAAGCATGCCATCGCCGCTTCCGTCGTTCATTCGGGCGACATTGACCTCATTACGCCGATGCAGTGGAACATCATCCAGCTCAACGCGACCGAAGCCGTCACCAATTCGCTCAAGTATAGCGCCGCCACGGCGATCTCCATCGAGATCAGCCTATTGAACCGGTTCGTCAAGGCGGTCGTCGCCGACAACGGCCGCGGCGCGGAGAAGGTCATCAAGGGGCTGGGCATCGTCGGCATGGAGGAGCGGGCTGCCTCGGCGGGCGGCAACGTCATCGTCGACGGCTCCAAAGGCTTCACGGTCACGACGTTATTGCCGATTTGAAGGAATTCACCTTCCGAACATGAGATTTCTCATATGCAAAGGATGAACTTATGCACTGACATAGGGGCATCCTTTTTCTTTACAATGAGAGCAACAAATCCGAAATGGGAAACGGGAGTGGGAAGCGTGAACGTACTTGAGATTCGCAACCTGACCAAGAAATTCAACGACTTCATTGCGGTAGACAATATGAGTCTGAACGTGCGGGAGGGCGAAATATTCGGCTTCCTCGGCGCGAACGGAGCGGGCAAGAGCACGACGATCAACATGATCTCCTCCTTGCTGCGCATTACCAAAGGCGAGATCGAACTGCTCGGCAAGAACATCGTCAAGCACAGCCATTTCGCGAAAATGAACATCGGCATCGTCCCGCAGGATCTGGCCATCTACGAGGACATGACCGCTTATGAAAATGTGAAGTTTTTCGCGGGCTTGTACGGGCTCAGGGGGGCGCTGCTCAAAGAACGGACAGAGGAGGCGCTCGCGTTCGTAGGCCTTGGCGACAAGCACAAGAACTTGCCGAAGAACTTCTCCGGCGGCATGAAGCGGCGGCTGAACATCGCTTGCGCGATCGCGCATCGGCCGAAGCTGATCATCATGGATGAGCCGACCGTCGGCATCGATCCGCATTCCCGCAACTACATTCTGAATTCGGTGAAGCAGCTGAACGAGATGGGATGCACGATTATTTACACGAGCCACTACATGGAGGAAGTCGAGGAAATCTGCACGCGCATCGCGATCGTCGACCACGGCAAGATCATCGCGGAAGGCACGAAGGAGCAGCTCAAGGCGATCATTACGGATACGAAGGAAATCTGGATCGGCGTGAAGGCGGACCTGGACATGGGTGCCAAGACGCTGGAGGCGTTGAAGCAGGTGCAGGGCGTCACCTCCGTACGGATGGAGGAGCAGATGATCAAGATCCATTCCAAAGCCGAAGTAAACAACCTGGGCCGAATTCTCCAGCAGTTGATCCAGGATCAAGTGGAAATTCGCTCGGTCGAGGAGCAGGCTCCGAACCTGGAGACGGTATTCCTGACTTTGACGGGCCGTAATCTGCGTGACTAAGGGGATGAACGAGATGAATATTTGGAATATTGCGGTAAAGGAATTCAAGAGCGATCTGCGAGACAAGCGGACCTTGTTCCTGATGCTGGTCTTTCCGATCGTGCTCATGCTCATTCTCGGGTCGGCGCTGACGGATGCGTTCACGAGCGGGCTGTCGGTAGACGAGATGAAGCTGTTGTATAAGAACGAAGCGACTGCGGGCGAGCTTGCGGGGGCATGGGAAGAATTTGCGCAGGCGATCGGACAGGAAGGCATTGGGGCGGCGCCCGTAACGGAAGGTACGGACGGCGTCAAAGCAGTGCAAGAAGATAACGCGACGGCATACGCCGTCATCCGCGACAGCGGCATTCAGTTCTACGGCAGCAGCAGGCATTCGATCGAAAGCAATATCATGCAAGGCATGCTGACCGCGTTCTCGGACCAATACAATTTGGCGGCGGCCGCGTATCGGGCAGACCCCGAGGCAGCCGAGCAGATCTTGAAGCATGCGGGGGCGCAAACCGGATTCGTTCGCGAAACGGGCCTTGATGCGGATCGCCAGCCGGGATCGATGGACTACTACGCGCTTGTCATGTCGACGATGATCGCCTTCTACGCCGCCATGTCGGCAAGTTACCTCATAAGCGGAGAGAGGCTGCGCAAGACGGCCCTGCGGCTCTCGGCAGCTCCGTTGAAGAAGAGTGAGCTGTTCCTTGGCAAAGTGATCGGCAACACGCTGATCAATGCCTTGTGCGTGATGGCCGTCGTTTTGTTCAGCAAATTTGTGTTTCGGGCCGACTGGGGCGATCACTTGGGGATTGTGCTACTGGCCTTGCTCACGGAAGTCATTCTGGCGATCAGCCTGGGCCTTGCGGTCAGCTTCATTTTCAAAGAGGGCTCCTCTACCGCCGTCATTATGATCTTCGCTCAGTTGGCTTCATTTTTCGGCGGCGCGTACTTTCCGCTGGGAGAGTTGACGGGGTTCATGCGTGCGGTGGCGAACGCTTCGCCGCTCTATTGGATCAATACGGGCATGATGAAAGTCATCTATAACGGCGACGTGCAGGCCGCGCTGCCGGTGATCGGACTGAATGTCGGCATTGCCGCCATATTGCTTGTATTCTCCGCCATTACGATGCGCAGACGGGAGGCGCTCTAATTATGCAGGACTTGATCTGGCTTATCAGCAAGACGCTGCGTACGACTTTCGGCAAGAAGTCCAGTTGGCTCATCTACATCGGCTTGCCGCTGGCCGCCGTGCTGTTGACGACGATTCTATACGGGAAAGCGAACGGCGCCGACCTGCGCGTCGGCATCGTGAACCTGGACGGGAACCAACCGATTGCGCAGGATACGATCGCTTTCGTCTCCGGACTGAAGCAAGTCGAGATTCGGGAGACGGATGAAGCGACGCTGCGCCAAGAGATCGCGGCAGGCAAGCTGGACAGCGGGCTTGTAATCGAAGCGGGCTTCGCGGACAGCGTGCGGGCCGGCAAGCCGGAGCATCTGAATCTCGTATCCGTCAAGGGCATGCAGGTGACGGCATACGTCAAGGCGATGCTGGACGGCTATATCGGCAACATCGCGGCGATCGGCCAGGCGACGGCGGGGGATGCCGGGCGATTCGACGCCGTCTATCGCGAATACAAGGAAGCCGGCTTCAAGGTGGATGCCGAATCGCTCCAGGACACTTCGCACGTGAAGGACATGACGTACCAATCGGTCGGATTCCTGCTCATGCTGATGCTGTTCTCGGCGACCAACCTGTCGGAGATCATTCTCAAGGAGAAGGAGAATCGCACGTTCTTGCGGCTGCTGTCGTCGCCGGTGTCGTCCAGGACGTATGTACTGTCGAATGTCGTCGTCAACGGGATGATCCTGATCTTGCAAGTGGTCGTGATGTTGATCTGCTTGAAATACGTATTCGGCGTCGATTCAGGCGTTCCGTTCGGCGAACTGCTCGTCACGCTGCTCTTGTTCGCCGCGGCGGCGATCGGACTGTCGCTCCTGATCGTTGCCTTCGCCAAGAACAGCAAGGGGGCAGGCGCCTTGCAGAACCTGATCGTGACGCCTACCTGCCTGCTCTCCGGCTGCTTCTTCCCGGCCGAGATCATGCCTGAGACGGTGCGCAAGATCGCGAACTTCCTGCCGCAGCATTGGGCGCTCGATATGATCAGCAAGCTGCAGACCGGTCATGCGTTCGGCAGTCTTTATCTGAACATGGCTATTCTGCTGGCATTCGCCGCGCTGTTCGCCGTCGTCGCGATTTACCGGTTCGGCCGCAACAACGATGTTCGCCAGTTCGTGTAAGATAAAGGCGATATCCCGGCTGTTTCGTATAGACCGCCTGCATTTGTGACATATTACCCCCGACATTCGAAAGTGCCTTGCAGCAGATTGGAATCGGGGGGATTTGTGATCATGAAGCGCATTGCGGCAGGGCTTGCTCTATTCGCCGCGATCCTGTTTGCGCTGCCTCAGATGCAGGCGGAAGTCGGCGCACAGGATCGTTCGTACCATTTTGGATTCAAGAAGAGCAAGGACGGCGCTCTGCCGTCCATCGACGAAGAAGGCTTCAAGCCGATCATTCAGAAGCACGGCGCGATCTTCCTGGGGGATACCGCGCAGAAAGAACTCTATCTCACCTTCGACAACGGCTACGAGAATGGCTACACGGCCCGGGTGCTCGACGTACTGAAGGAGCGGCAGGTGCCTGCGGCCTTCTTCGTCACCGGGCATTACGTGAAGGATCAGCCCGAACTGGTCAAGCGCATGGTCCGGGAAGGCCATCTTGTCGGCAACCACTCGTGGAGCCATCCGGATATGTCGCAAATTTCCGAGAGCAAGATCAAAGACGAGCTGGACCGGGTCAAACAGCAAGTGGCGGACGTGGCCGGCCAAACGGATATGCGGTTCATGCGTCCGCCGCGCGGCATCTTCAGCGACCGGATGCTGGCGGCCAGCCGATCGTTCGGATACACGAACGTATTCTGGTCTGTCGCCTATAAGGATTGGGACGTGCATGACCAGAAGGGCGGAGAGTACGCTTATCGCATGGTGACTTCGCAGCTGCATTCAGGCGCGGTCATTCTGCTGCATACCGTTTCCAAAGACAATGCGGATGCGCTCGGCCGAATCATCGACGAGGCGCGTCGGAGGGGATACGCGTTCCGGTCTTTGGACCAGCTGCGGACCAGGCCGACGATGGCATCGGCGGACTTGACCGTCATGCACCTAGGCAAGACGATCGCGAGCATCGATTCCGCCGCCTACAGGCTGCCGGTGTTCCCGCTGCTCCGGCAGGATCGACTAGATCAGCTGCTGGACGACCTGGATCGGCAGATCTATGAGGAGCCGCGCAACGCGAAGATCGGCAGCAGAGGGGAAATCGTGCCCGAGAAAAGCGGCTATAAGCTGGACCGTCAGCAAATGGCGGACCAGCTGTTTGTTTATTTTCATGAAACGGGCTCCGCCTACATAGAAGCCCCGGTCAACGCGGTCTATGCGAAGGTGGACGGCGAACTGCTGGGTCAGCTTCGGGATAAGCGGTTGGGCCATTATTATACGTATTACAACGCGGGCAACCGGGATCGCTCGCACAATATCGATCTTTCCGCGAGGGCGATCGACAGCACGGTAGTGTTTCCGGGGGAGACGTTCTCGTTCAACCGGGTCGTCGGCATGCGTACGGTCGGCAAAGGCTACAGGAGAGCGCCGGTGATCGTCAAAGGGGAGTTGTCGGAAGGGGTAGGCGGCGGCATTTGCCAAGTGTCTTCGACGTTGTTCAACGCGGTGGACCGGGCCGGGCTTGCGATCGTGGAACGGTATTCGCACAGCCGGGAAGTTCCGTACGTGCTGCCGGGCCGGGATGCCACGGTGAGCTGGGGCGGCCCCGACTTCGTCTTTCAAAACCGCTATAATCAACCGGTCCTTATTCGTACGCATGCGGCGGGCGGACGGGTGTTTGCAGCCGTCTATTCCTCCGATGTCATCGAATTTTCGCCACGCGGGGTGCCGGAAATGCTCAAGCGGGTGCCGCAGGAAATTCCCGCTCATAGCCCGTGACTTGGGAACAAGGGAAATACCGACACACAATCGTCAGATTGTAGAAGTTTACAAGTCTTTTCACATCACTTATATTTATTTATATCTAAATATAACTAATTATAAGTGAAGGGTGAAATGATGTTAAAGATCATGAAAAGTAGTGCTGTGTCGTTGTTGCTGGCGACGGTTCTGCTCCTGCTTGCGGCCTGTTCTTCCGATCCCGCATCGCCGTCTGTACAAGCATCCTCTTCCCAGCCGCAGCAGCAGGTCGAGCTGACGATTTCGGCGGCGGCCAGCCTGACGGACGCGCTGCAAGCGCTGCAGCCGGCATTCGAGGCGGACCATCCCGGTCTGAAGCTGGTGTTCAACTTCGGCGGGTCCGGCGCCTTGCAGCAGCAGATCGAGCAAGGCGCGCCGGCCGACCTGTTCCTGTCCGCAGCGAACAAGAACATGCAAGCGCTCGTCGACAAAGGTCTGATCGACGAGACGCACCTGGCCAATTTGCTGACCAATACGCTTGTCGCCGTCGTGCCCAAAGACGGTGCAGCCGCGATGAGCAGTTTCGCGGACTTGACTCAATCCGCGATCCATCATATCGCCATCGGCATCCCCGAGAGCGTGCCGGCAGGCGCCTATGCCAAGGAAGCGATCGAGCATGCGAAGCTGTGGGATGCGCTGCAGCCGAAAATCGTGCAGGCAAAAGACGTCCGGCAAGTGCTGCAATATATCGAAACGGGCAACGCGGATGTCGGATTCGTCTACAAGACGGATGCGTTCTCTTCGGACAAGACCGCGATCGCTTTCGAAGTGGACCCGGCGACGCATTCGCCGATCGAATACCCGATGGGTATCGTGAAGGAATCGAAGCATCCGGAAGAGGCGGCCGCCCTCTTCGCCTTTTTGCAATCGAAAGCGGCGCTTGAGGTGTTCGCAACGTTCGGCTTCTCCGTTCCTGCCGCATCGTGATGCCGGACATCGACTGGGTCGCGTTCTGGTCGCCGATCCTGTTATCTTTGCGCGTTGCGCTATTGTCGAGCGTTGCCGCCATGGCGCTGGGAACGATAATTGCTTGGCGAATGTCCCGGCGGCAGTTCAAGGGGCGCACGCTGCTCGAAACGGCGTTCATGCTGCCGCTCGTGCTGCCCCCGACGGTCGTCGGCTTCGTGCTGTTGATGCTGCTCGGGAGAAGAAGCTGGATCGGCAAGGCGGCGGAATGGCTGTTCCAGGCCCCGATCGTGTTCTCCTGGTGGGCGGCGGTGATCGCATCGACGGTCGTCGCATTTCCGCTCGTCTATCAAACGATGAAGACGGGGTTTCTGTCCGTTGACAGAAGTCTGGAGGATGCAGCGAGGAATGCCGGAGCGGGCGAACGGCAGGTGTTCGCTTATATTACGCTGCCGCTGGCGTTCCGCTCCTTCCTGGCGGCATACGTGCTCGGCTTCGCAAGGGGATTCGGCGAATTCGGGGCAACGCTGATGATTGCAGGCAACATTCCCGGCAGAACGCAGACGGCGCCGACGGCCATCTATCTGGCCGTGGACGCCGGCCACACCGCGCTGGCCTGGGCATGGACAGCGGCGATGGTCGTCGTCTCTTTCCTGTTGCTATTCTTGGTCGGTCGGCGTCAATCCGCTTAGCGGCGCGATCGGCACAGCGCTTCCGTCATCAGATAGGAGAGTGTCGATTCCGCCCCGCAGTTAATGTTCGGCCCTGTCTCCATGAGTCCGTCGCAGCAGCTGCCGTCTGTGGGGTCGCACATCGGCGCCCGGTGATCGTTGTTGCCGTAGAACCAGGAGAGGGCGAGATCCCGCAATTCTCTCCATTGAACGCGATTCCGGGCAGCATCATAGCCTTCGCTCACGGCGCGGGCTGCTTCTTCCAGCGCGAGAGCGAGCTTGAACATCTCGAGCGGCTGCTGGTCCCAGCGGCTGACGCCGCCGGGCGAGCCCCAGCCGTCGTTGCCGATCGGTCTCAGCCAGCCCTCCTCGGTCGTCATCTTCTCCAGCAGGAAATTTAAGCTGTCGAGCCCGTTACGCAGCGTTTCCTGCCTCCCCGTCATGCGGTATGTCCGCAGCATCGCCCACGGAACGAGGCCGTTGCTGTAAGTCAACGCCGACTCGAACCAGCACCAGCCCTCCCTCGTGAAATGCCGGAATTGATCGTTAAGCAGCCGCTCATACTGCTCCATATGCCAGGTCATTTCCGCTCGCCAAGTGCCCGGGAGCCGAATGATGCCGTCCCGGTCGGCTTCGACCATGTGGGCGCAAGCGGCCATGACGAAAGCTTGCCCGCGCCGCGAATCGATGCGTCCGAGCGTCGGCATCGCGCGCTGCACGATGATGTGCGCCGTATCGGGAAGCGCGCCCGACAGGCGCACCCAAGCATCCGCCGCCGCCCAGATGGCGCGTCCTTGGCAATCATGGTTGCCGGACTTTTCTTCCCGTTCCGGGGTTCGGTCGTAGGCGACATTGTTGTGCCACCAACCGCTCTCGTATTGGTTCCATAGCAGGAATGCCATGTAAATCTCGGCGAGCTCCGTCAGCAGCCCCGTTGTCCGGGCATCGATCGTTCCTTCTCCCGAGGACAGCCATTCGGTCACGAGCCAGAGCGCTCTGGCGTTGTCGTCCGTCGTATATCCTTCGCTGCGGCGCGGAATGCGCCCGAGCGCATGCTCCAGCAGCCCCGTATCGTCCGTCAAACGGCGCAGATGGGCGAACGAGGGGGTGCCGGCAATCCGGCGCCCGATGCGTTCAACCGACATCCGCAATGCCGACTTTCTGCGGGTTAGCCAACCGTTCGAACAACTGCAGATGATGCGCCCCTACCTGCGGCCAATGCATCGTGCGGCCAATCTCCGTCACGATGCGTTCCCACCGGTCCAGCATGCCCGGAAATGCGAACAATTCAATGATCTTGGCGCTCCAAGCAGCGGTATCTCCATAAGGCAGGAGCATTTCCTCGTGCCCCTGAACCAGATCCTTGGCATAACAATAAGGGGTCGACAGAATCGGGCGTCCAAGTCCGGCTGCATAAGCCAGCGTGCCGCTCGTAATTTGCTGCATGCCGGGATACGGCGTCAAGTAAAGGTCGGAAGCGGAGATCAGTGCCGCCAGCTCATCCTCGGGAATGTACCGATCGATCATCTGGACATGATGCGTCAAGCCGAGCTCGCGGATGAGCGTCGTCAATTCTTCCCGATACGCTTCTCCTTCATTACGGCGAACTTCGGGGTGCGTCGCGCCCGCGATCACATAGAGCAGATCGGGGATCGCCGCCGCAGCGCCGGCGATAGCCCGAAGCGCGAATTCGATGCCTTTGCTGCGGCTGAGCAGGCCAAAGGTGAACAGCACTTTGCGATTGTCCCACCCGAGCGATCTGCGCGTTGCGGCCCGCGAAGACCGGTTCGGTACGGGTGTGCCGTGGGGAATGAACGTTACGCGGTCGGACGGGATCTCGAAGCAATCGTGCAGAAACCCGATCGCCTTGCGGTTCATGACGATCAGGTGATCGCTTAGCTTCGCAATTTGCGCTTGAATGGACGCATAGGGCTCGACCCGATGCTCGAAAACGGTATGGAAGGTAGTGACGACAGGCTTGCGAACTTTGTGGAGAAATTCCAGCACGTATTCGCCGCCCTCGCCGCCGAAAATTCCAAATTCATGCTGCAAGGAGACGATATCGACATCGCTCTGATTAATCTTCTCCGCCAGTTCCCGGTAGATTTCCGGATCTGTCTTGACCAGCGGCCACATCCAGGGCTCCCGGTAATCTTCGCTTTCATCCTCGCGGCACATGGCAACGACCGGATCCGTCGAGGGTGCTTCTTTTACTGCCGTTATGGCGTGGCGCAGATGGTGGGTATAGGTGGCCAATCCGCATTTTTTAGGTATATACGTGCTGACGTAGGCGATTTTGGGCAACTTTCCGGTCTGTCTCATCTCTGCACCTCCAAAATTCGATTGCATACCGCTTCGTGCAAAATGTGGGGACCCGCCTGACTGCCCGACCCGAAGATGCATTCTTGCAATTGCGCGCCGCTGCGAATTTTGCACCGATCCCACAAGATCGACCGGGCGATGCGTACATTGCTGCCGATGCGGCTGCCGTTTCCGATAACGGCATACGGCCCGATCACGGAACGGTCTCCTATCGTGACATCGTTGCCGATCATGACGGGCGGAACGAGGAGCACGCCTTGCCCGGTGCGGACATTGCCGCCCAGCCAGATGCCTTGCTCGGTATCGCCAAGACGGCTTTCGCTTTCGATCGGCAGCGGAAACCGGCGGTCAAGCAGATCCCAGTGCACCTGGCGATATCGGTCGGTCGTGCCCATGTCCATCCAGTAGCCTCCGATCGGATGACCATATACGCCGCAGTTCTCCGCTATGAGAAGCGGGAACGTCTCTTTCTCGATCGAAACCGCTCGTCCTGACGGAATGTAATCAAGCGCGCGGCGTTCCATTACGTATATGCCGGCATTGATGAGATTGGACGGCGCCTCTGCCGGTTTCGGTTTTTCGACGAATCGGGTGATCGCGCCCGAAACCGTCTGCTTTACGACCCCGTAATGGGACGGATCGTCCACCTCGGTCAAGCAGATCGTCACCGCGCCTCCGTGTCGATCGTGAAATCGAAGCGCGGACGCTAGATCGATCTGGTGAATGATATCTGCATTCACGACGACGAAGCGGTCCCCGAGCAGCGCTTCGGCATTCTTGATGGCGCCGGCGGTGCCGAGCAGCTCTTTCTCCACCGCATAGTCGATCCGCACGCCGTATTTGGAGCCGTCGCCAAGGTGACTTTCGATCATCAAGCGATAATGTTTGACGGCGATGACGAATTCACGGATCCCTTGATTCCGATAATGAAGGAGCAAGTGCTCCAACCAGGGGCGATTGCCGACCGATGCCATCGGTTTCGGCAGATTCTCCGTCAAAGGGCGCAATCTCGTTCCAAGTCCGCCTGCAAGCAATACTGCCTTCATCTTAAGAATCAGCCTCCGTTTCTGGATAAAAAGGCGACGCCCCTCCGATCTGTCATTCTCAGGGTGCGCCGCATGTGGTTGGTTCCTAATAGGTTTATGTTCGGATTATCCGACTTATCCAAAAATCTCTACAATTTTCCACACGCTCGTCCAATCGCGAATGCGTTCTGTTAGCGCATGGTGCGATTCCAGCGGCCGGTAAACAGTGAAATGATAAACAGAACCAGGAATACGACAAACAAGATTTTCGCGATTCCCGCAGCCGCGCTTACAATGCCGCCGAATCCGAATAGAGCGGCGACGATGGCGATGATCAGAAATACCATGGCCCAATAGAGCATATGAAATCTCCTCCTGTCAGAATGCTCCTATTCGCGAGTCAGCCGTCACGTCGTGCAGCGATGTCGACGATGCCCCGCGTTAGTAGTTGATTACCCAACACGGTGCCGAAACGAAACGTTCGCCTTGCACCGATGGCCTCGTTTCGAATCCGCCATGAACGGGGTATACCCATGTAGGTACATAAGCGGGAGCGCGGGGAGGAAAACAAATGGACAATCATGATATGATGACATGGTGTATCGTCGCAGCAACGTTAGCATTTGTCGTTTTATGCATCTATGTCATTCGAGTGCTCATGACGGTCAGGCGATCTCTCTCGGCGATCGAATCGGCGGCCGGGGAGGCGAAGGAGACCCTATCCATAGCCCGCCAAGGGCTTGTGCGGATCTCGCATGCGGCAAGCGAAATTTCCGCGGACGTTCAGGACAAGCTGCATGCGGCCGATTCGCTGTTCGAAGCCGTCCGCGAAGCCGGCTCGACGATCAGGACGATAGCCTCAACCGTTCGCGCGGTAACGAGCAACATTTCGGGTGATTGGCTTTCCGGAATCGGGCACATTCTGTTTCACTGGCTCGGGAAACGGGTAACAAAAAGTCAAGCCGCGAAGGAGGAGAGAGAAGATGAAATCTTACGCGAAACTGGCAAACAACGGAGTCGAAGCGGTTGATATTATTCAAGGACTACACAGTCAAGGTTATGCGGACGATAACATCTATGTCCTGACGCACGACCGCAACCGGACGAATCATCTGGCTGATGTGGCGGATGCGAACACGATCGGCATATCAGAAGAAGGTCTTCTGAATTCCGCGGCCAATCTGTTCCGCTCCAGAGGCGATGAGCTGCGGAATCAGATCGAGTCCATGGGATTCGACAAGAGCGATGCTTTATGGTACGAATCCGAGTTGGACCGAGGCAAAGTGCTTGTCATTGCCAAGCATTAAGTCGACGAAGCGGCCGGGAATAGGGAATGGGGCAGCCAGTCTGCCGTCCGTTCCCTTATTCCCGTTTATATATTATTTCCGAGAGGATGGACTTCGAAATGCGCGTATTGATCGTGGACGACAACGCCATGAACGTGATGGTCGTCCGGGAAATGCTGAAGCGGGCAGGGTATGCCAAGATCAGCGAAGCCTATTCGGCCAAGGAAATGTTCGAAATTCTGCAATCGCAGGAGGACGAACGCACCGGAATCCGCATGAAGATCGACTTGATCTTGCTCGATATTATGATGCCGGCGATGGATGGCATAGAAGCTTGCCGATTGCTGCAAGCAGACAGCCGTTATCGCGATATTCCGATCATCATCGTGACGGCGATCGGAGATTCGCACAAATTGGCGGAGGCCATGGATGCCGGAGCAAGCGATTTCGTCACGAAGCCGATCAACAAGATCGAACTGCTCGCCCGCATACGCACGGCGCTGCGGCTCAAGCGTGAGCTCGATTGGCATAAAGAGCGGGACAAGCGGCTGGAAGAAGAACTGAATCTGGCGCGGCATGTGCAGGATGGCGTATTGCCGGATGAGGTCTGCGAGCCCGGGATCCGCATTCGCGCCAGCTTCCGGGCGTCCGAGAAACTGGCTGGAGATCTGTACGCCTGGCATCGGATCGGCCGACGGCGGTGGGCGCTGGCCGTAATCGATGCGATGGGCCACGGCATCTCGTCCTCGCTGGTCAGCATGTTCGTCGCCTCGATGCTGAAGGAAGCCATGCCGGGCTTGTGGACCCCTGAACGCGCGTTCCGCGAAATGAACCGGAGACTGTCGGGCATTCAGCCCGAACAGGAGCTCATCCGCTATTATTGCACCGGCATTTACGCGATGATCGATCTGGAGCAAGGCAAGCTGGAATATGCCAATGCCGGCCACCCGCCGGGCTTGCTGTTTGCGGGAGAGCAGCGAACGCCGGAGAGACTCGAGACGACGAACGCGCCGTTGGGCATGTTCGATGTGCTGGACGTGAAGTCCCGAAGCATGAAGATCGGACCCGGCGACCGGCTTTGCTTGTATACGGACGGGGTTCTGAACCTCTTCGAGGACGAAGGCGACAATCCTGTCGAGCGGTTGTCCGAATATCTCCATCAAGCCCGAAGAGATCCGATGATGATGGAGCGATTAATCGAGCGCATGCCATCGGACGACCGTTCGGACGATCGCTGTCTGGTCAGCGTCGAGATCGGAATGGGAGAGATGGCGCATTGAAAATCAAGACGAAGCTGCAGATCGGATTTACGTTGCTGCTCCTGATTCTTGTCAGCACGACAATATTCGGATACCTTCGGCTATCTCGCATGGATCAAATGACATCTGCCTTATATGACAACCAGCTGCACAAGACGCAGATCATCGTCGACTTGCGCGGAAATATCAGCGACTCCAATCGCATGATATCCGACATGATCGTCGGCGCCGGGGATCAACAAAGCGGAATTGAGCAGATCATGGCCAAGCAGGAGGAAGCGGCGCAGCAATTTCGAATGTTGACCGAAGCTCCGTCGACCGCCGCGGAGCGACAGTACATCGAGAAGATCAAGACCGATGTCGAGCAGCACGGCAGCTACTTGAAGACCGTTGCGCGACTGGCGAAAGAAGAAGGACCGGCCAAAATCAAGCAGCTCTACGTCGATGAAGGACGAGCGGCCACACGTCAATTGCTCGGTTCTCTGAACGAATTGATCGAATACGAGCAGCAAACGACCGAAGACAGTGTGGCGAAAAAGAAAGAAATTTACCGGGAAACGGTGCAGGTATCGGCAGGCTTGACCGTGTTTGGCATTCTGCTGGGCGTTTTCGTGCTGCTCTGGGTCGTGCCGGGCATTACGGCAGGTCTGGGCCAATTAAGCCGGATGGCTTTTTATTTTTCTAAAGGCAAGCTGAATCGATTTGCCCGCATGAAGATTGAGCCGAAAGACGAATTGAGCGAATTGGCGCGGTTATTTCGGGAAATCGCGATGGACCTGCATGCCAAGAATGAACGGGAAGCCGAAATCAACGCTATTTTCCAGGCTCAGTCCCGCAAAGACGCACAGCTCGCTCGCGTGACGGAGCTATTGCGCCAGGCGCACGATATGGACGCGATGGCCAGCTCGTTCATTGAAGAATTCGCCCCTGTTCTCGGAGCGGAGTATGGGGCTGTCTATCTGGCGGATCCGAAGTCAGAACAACTCGTATTGTATCCTGTCGGTCTATTCGCGGGAAAACCGGATATTCTCCGGGAAGCATCCTGCGCCAGAATTCAGAGCGGCGAGGGACTTGTTGGCCAATGTGCCAAGAGCGGCGCTTCGATCGTGATCAATGATGTGCCGGAGGATTACGTGACCATCGCTTCGGGCATCGGGAAGGCGAACCCGCGTCAACTGGTTCTGGAGCCGGTGCATTTCGACGGCGAATTGCTGGGGGTCATCGAGTTGGCTTCCATGCGGCCGTTCACGTCCGACAATCTTGAATTGTTAGGAAGTCTGGCAAGCCAATTAGGCATGCTGGTGCACAACATCCGCTCCCGTCAACGCGTGGAAGAGCTGCTGCAGGAATCCCGGATTCAATCCGAAGAGCTCGAAGCGCAGCGCAACGCCCTGAAGAGCTCCCAGCATCGACTGCAGCGTCAGCAGGAGGAACTGGAGGCCGCGAATCAGGAATTGACGGCCAAGAAGTACGCCTTGGAAGAACATATCCGTCGGACGGAATTGCAGAATCGCCAGATTGCGCAAGCGAATGCGGAATTGGAGCAGCAGGCGCTGCAACTGGCCATCACGGGCAAATACCGCACCGAATTTCTGGCCAATATGTCGCATGAACTTCGTACGCCGCTCAACAGTTTGCTGATCCTGTCCGAATTTCTGGCCGAGAACAAGGAGGGCAATCTGAATCCGGAGCAGCAAGAGTATGTACGAACGATCCGGGCTTCCGGAGAAGATTTGTTCAAGATCATCGATGAGGTTCTGGATTTGTCTAAAATCGATGCTGGCAAAATGGAGCTGCAGCCCGAATGGATGTCCATAGGCGATATTGCGCTTTATGTTGAGCACACCTATACGCCGATGGCGCTGCGCAAAGGCTTGGAGATTTCCATGGATATCGAAGACGGCGTTCCCGAAGCGATCTGGACGGATGGGTATCGTCTTAAGCAAATTTTGCGCAACCTGCTTTCCAACGCGATCAAATTTACGCGCGTTGGGTCTGTCAAGCTTCTGATCGCCGTGCCGTCGGAGGAACAATCGGCATCTCTGGCGGAACGCGGAAGCGGGCCGGGAATCGCCTTTCATGTCATGGATACGGGAATCGGCATCGCGCCGGACAAGCAGGACCAAGTGTTCGAAGCTTTCCGACAGGCAGACGGTACGACAAACCGCGAATATGGAGGGACGGGCCTCGGGCTTGCGATCAGCCGGGAGCTGGCGAGATTGCTCGGGGGCTGGATTTCGCTGCAAACGGAAGTCGGGCGCGGCAGCACATTCACGCTGATCGTGCCGACCCAGTGTCCAGCTGTGGATAATGGCACGCATACGGATCGGCTTGAGATGGATGGAGGGGGCGCGGCGCAGACGGCCGTCACGGCGGAGCCGGCCTCCGATGCCCCGATGTCCGCCGACCCGCTGAACACCCTTGCGGAGGGGATATTCGAGAACAAGAAGGTGCTGCTCGTGGACGACGACGTCCGCAACCTGTTCGCTCTGTCCAGCGTCCTGGAGCACTGTCGGATGGTCGTCCATTATGCCGTGGATGGCAAAGAAGCGTTGCGCAAGATGGAGGAACAACGCGATTACGACATCGTCTTGATGGACATGATGATGCCGAAGATGGACGGCTTCGAAGCCATCAGGAGGATTCGCGGCAACCCGGCCTGGAGACAGCTTCCGATTATCGCGTTGACGGCCAAGGCGATGCCCGATGATCGCGTCAAATGCATGAATGCAGGCGCATCGGATTATGTCGCCAAGCCGGTGCATGCCGAACAATTGCTTTCCGTCATGCGGGAATGGTTGGATCGTTGAGGCGGTTGTCTTAAGTGATCCGGTTCAGCGCGACTTCCGTCGGGTAAAGCTGTGATAGGGCGTTGATCGCTTGCGATCAACGTTTCGAACAACTCAATCTCGGAAGGAGTGTCCGGCATGACGATGAGTATTGGTGTTTTCGAGCGTCAAGAAGATGTGCTGGAAGCGATTCGCGGGTTGCAACAGTCCGGTATGCAAGATAAGAATATCCGCGTGGTTGTCAAAGACGCTGAATCGGCGCCGTTAATTGCGGCCAATGCCGATGTACCCATTGAAGATGTTCAGGATATCGAGGGAACCGGATACCGAATGGACGCAAGCACAGTGCCTCCGATTGCAGGAGTGGCAGGCGGATCTGCTTCATTAAGCGAAGGAGCAAATATCGGCACTCCCGGCGGTGTCTACATCGCGGCTTTCGGTATCGATGACGAACATCGCGACCGTAAGAAGCTGTTGCAAGAGGTCGGCATTCCGAACGGGATAGCCAAACAGTGCGAAGAGAAGATCGATGCCGGGTGCTACTTGCTGCTTGCCGAATCAGGCGAAGACGCCTTGGCCCGGACGGTGATTCGCGAAGCCGGCGCGACGGAGGTGTGGCATTGATCTTTCTGCGCGGAACCTGAAATAAGGCTTCCGGACATTATAGCCGGAAGCCTTATTTGGGTCGCGCGACATTAGCGCAGCCACGGGATGATGTATTTGATCAGGAAATAAATGATGCCGAAGAAGATGATCAAGTACGCCGTATATTTAATGAGCGTTGACAGAACGATACTGGAGTCCGCTTTGCGCTCGACATGGCGTTCTTCAACATCGATTGTTCGATTCGTGCTGGGATTGGTCATGGCGATGCCCTCCTTTCTATATTTTTTTAACCCGAAAAGCAATGTCTCGAAACGCCGCCGTAAAAAGTTGAAAATCGCTGTTTCGGTTTCGGCATATTTGGGTTATTACTCATGAGGGATGCTCCGTAACAGGAACGATCGCACGAAGCTGAAAGGAGCCATTTGATGCAGACGAACAAATTATCGCTACGCACGGAGAAACGGGATGGCCAAATTCTCGTCTATGTCGGGGGAGAACTTGACCTTGAAGTTGCTTCTCAAATGAGAGCCGCGGTGGAACCGTTGCTTGGGCGGGTCGATCAGCGACTTGTCATCAATTTGCATGACCTTGCTTACATCGACAGCACCGGCATAGGGATTCTGATTTCCATCTTGAAAGCCAGGCATGAACGCCAAGCGCCTTTCGATGTCGAACAAGTGCCGGGCCATATCCGCAAATTGTTCGATATGGCCGGCATAACGCCGTTTCTGGCGATCGCTGAATAATTATGATAGGGGAAAGGAAGAGAGATAGGCCCATGTTGAAGGAAAGCCTGGTGAAGACGACGATTCCCGCCCGAGCCGAGTTTGTCGATTTGATTCGGTTGATGCTGTACGGAATCGCAAGCAAGATGAAATTCTCGTTCGAGGAGATTGAGGATATGAAGGTCGCGGTGTCCGAAGCGGTCAACAATGCGGTCGTGCATGCGTACGGCAAGGAAGGCGGCGAGATCGACGTGGCATTTGGCATATCCGACGATGAATTGACCATTCAAGTGCAGGACCACGGCGTCGCTTTCGAGCCGGACGGGATCGGCAAGCCTGCATCGTTGCAGGGCAAAACTATTGACGAAATCCAGTCGGGCGGATTGGGTCTATTCCTCATGCAAGCACTGATGGACCGCGTGGAATGGAAGCAAGAAGGCGGTACATCGGTGACTCTGGCCAAGAAGCGCGCGCGGTCCGAAGAGACTGCGTGACTTTGCGTTTGTCATCCGCTCGTTTGCCCGACGATGCGATAGCTTTCATTTCCGAATATCAGAGAACCTCGGACCGCGAATTGGCGGACACGCTCGTTCGACACTATGAGCCGATGGTACGGATGGCGGCGAACAAGCTGTCGCGCAACCGTCCCGAATGGCATGACGATTTGTATCAGGTCGGCCAGATGGCGCTGTTTCGCCTGCTCAAGCAGTTCGACCCGGCGCTCGGCATGCCGTTCGAGCCTTATGCGATGAAGAGTTTGATCGGCTATATGAAAAATTACTTGCGGGACAAGTCCTGGTACATCCAAGTGCCCCGAAGGATCAAAGAGAAGGGGCTGATCGTCCAGCAGACGATCGATGAGCTTACCGTCAAGCTGGAGCGGTCGCCGAAAGTCGAAGAAATCGCTGCATACTTGGAACTGGATGAGGAAGAGACGCTGGAAATATTGGCGGGACGCGACCTCTATCACTACGTGTCGCTGGACACGCCGATTTCCGACGACGAGAACACCGTGACGCTTGGCGAATTAATCGGAGAGCAATCGGACGATTACGCGGCGCTGGTGAACAGGATCGATCTTCAGGAAGCGTTATCACGGATCGAGAAGGAAGAGCGCGAAGTTTTGGCGCTTGCATTCGAGGGCGGGTTGTCTCAGCGAATGATCGCCGACAAACTGGGGGTTTCGCAGATGAGCGTATCGCGCATTCAGAAGCGCGGAATCGACAAGCTGAAGCGGCTGTTGACATCGGACAAGGCGAGCGAGGATGCAGGCTCGTCGTGAGGAATTTCTCATCGCGACGAGCGCCGATGTTCGTTTCAACATTCCACGGAAGGTGTATATAGTTGTTAAGCAGCTGCATACTATTCCGTTCGAGGGAGTGAGGCGAATGTCGGCAAAATATCAAATCCGCTGCGCGGAAAGCGATGTTTACGTTCTCGAGAAAGATGACCGGTTTCATATTACGATCAATGCGAGGGTTAACCCGCTCAGCTTCGGCAACAAACTGGCGGAATTCGAATCCATGGACAAGGCTGTGGAAGCGGCGGAACGGTTTTGCCGCATGTACGCAGTCTCCAAGGAATACGGTTATCACCTTGCGGATGCCAAGCTGTGCAAGGAAGGCAGGGAACCGATCTCGGTGCCCAGACTGATCAACCTGAAATTGTCGACGGACGAGTTGAGGCAGTTGTTGGAACAAGACGAAATGCTGGATCGCGTCGTACATTAGTTGAAAGCAAAACTTCGCGTGAACGATGGAATAAGCGGTCGCCGCCAGTCGCAGGACAGGCGGGCGGCCGCTCTGTGCGATCCGGCGCGGCAGACAGGCTCAGGACTTCGCATGCGAAAGGCCGCCGGGGCTTCGGCGGCCTCATCTCTTTATTTTATTGAATCGGATCGGGAACAAGCCCCTCCTTGCGGAGTTCATCATTCGTCTTGACCCGCCGCATGTCCTCCCCGAGCCGCTGCGCATCCGCGAAATCCTGCACCATGGATCCATTATCCGCTTGGGCAATGGAACGCGTTCGCCCCGGATTCGGTCGGGTGCTTGGATCCAGGGCGGGCGTATAGGGCTTCGCAGGGACAGATCTGGAGGAGCGCTTTCTCGAAGATGAGGAGGCGATCCTTGATGGGGTGCTGTATGTCATTTGGATTCTCCTTTCGCAATATCGTGCAGACAACGAACGGACAAGAGAGGCTGTCCGCAATCGACTAGGATCGCAGACAGCCTTCCTTCAGTTCACGTGATTCGCGTCATCATTCAGCCGATCGACAATTTTCTCTTCTGTTTGCCGAACTACGGCTTTGGCCTTGTCCCGCACCATGGCAACCGCGTTTTTGGTTTTCTCCTGCGCGTCCATGTAATGGTTCGTCAAGTCGGCCCGCAGCTCCCGTCCCGACTTTGGGGCCAGCAGCAACGCGGCTGCGGCGCCGAGTATGCCTCCGACCAGCAAGCCCTTCGTCAATCCGCCACCGCTCTTCATAGATTCAGCCATCGTAACGCCTCCTTAGAGTGAATGCACTTTCCCGGCCGCTTTAGGCGGCGTGTACTTCTTATATACACGATATCAAGGCGATTGAAACGGGCACTTTCCCCGGACAACGCTTTCGACTACAATAGGGAAAGACTAGGAGAGAGCGGGGACAGGGATGGACGGATCGAGCAGCATGCGATATTCGCCGATCTCATTCGGCGGGAGTAATACAGGCGGTAATGCGGACAGAAGCTGGAGACCGCTCGACATAGTGCTGGTATTGCTGCTAACTTTGGCGGCCGGCCTGATGTCTTTCTGGGACCTTGGCAACCGGACCGGCGCGCAGACATACTGGAAGCCGAGCGCGATCGGCGAAGGGTTCACGGTCGACTTCGGCGCCATGCGGACGGTCGATCGGTTGAATATGTACGAAGGCCCGGGCGCGCGCGGCAAGACGAAGGTCGAATGGTCCGCGGACGGACAAGCATGGACGTTGTACGCGGAGATCGAACATAAGCACAACCGGGTATTCACGTGGAAGTCCGACGATAAGACGGTCGAAGCGCGCTACATGCGGTTTACGACGGTGAGCACCGGGTATACGCTGTATGAAGCCGCCTTCTTCACCAAGGACGTGGACGTGCCGATCCCGGTCGATCAGGTTATCGACAACGGGAAAGCAGGCAGCGCGTCGGCTGGTAGCGGGGCGGAAGTGTTCGACGAGCAGTCATTCGCGCCGTATCGACCGGATTACCGCAATAGCATGTATTTCGACGAAATTTACCACGGCCGTACCGCCTACGAATTCATCGAAGGCATGGAGCCGTACGAGAATACGCATCCGCCGCTCGGCAAAGTGCTGCTCGAATTCGGCATCCGGATGTTCGGCATGACGCCGTACGGCTGGCGCTTCATGGCCGCCGTATGCGGCACGCTGATGGTGCCGGTGATGTACGCGGCAGCCAAAGGCATGTTCGGCAGGACTCGGTACGCTTTTCTCGCGGGCTTGCTGTTGGTGCTGGAAAGCTTCCATCTGGTGCAGTCGCGGATTACGAATGTCGATATCTTTGGCGTCACGTTCACGATCCTGATGTACTATACGATGTATCGCTACGGGGAATCGGCTTGGCGCTACGGCTTCCGCCGCGGCATCGGCTGGCTCGCGGCCAGCGGCGTCTTCTTCGGCTGCGCGGCGGCGGTCAAGTGGAACTATCTGTACGGCGGCGCCGGTCTTGCCGTGCTGTTCTTGTGGGCGTTCCTTCGCAACCGCCGTGAAGCCCGATTGGACGGCCAGCGAAGTATCGGCAAGCGGACCGTGTTGACTCTGCTGGCGGCAGTAATCTTGTATGTTGCAGTTCCTGCCGGTATTTACGCCGCCTCTTATATTCCGTTCGAGAAGGCAACGGTAGCTGAAGACGGATGGAAAGACGTGTGGCAATACCAGAAGAACATGTATGAATACCATAAGGGCGTCAAAGAAGAACATCCCTACGGCTCCAAGTGGTACACCTGGCCGCTCATGATAAGGCCGGTCTGGTATTACGGCGGACCGGACCTGGCGCCGGGTACGGGGCAGAGCATCGCCGCCATCGGGAATCCGCTCATCTGGTGGGGCGGACTGCTCGCGATGCTGGCTTCCTGGTGGATCGGCTGGCGGCGACGGGACCGTATCGTGCTCACGATCGCGGTCATGTACTTGTCGTTCTACGTGCCGTGGATCGTGGCGCCGCGCAGTGTCACGTTCCTGTACCACTATTTTCCGATGGTGCCGCTGCTGATTCTGTCGATCGTATGGATGATGCGATGGTGGGAGGAGCGGAATCGGTTCGGCTATCGGAAGACGGTGGCATTCGTCGCCGTGTCGGCCGGTCTGCTCGTCTGGTTCTACCCGGTACTTGTCGGGATCACGATCAGCCGGGAATGGATGAACGTGTTCATCCGGTGGCTGCCGAGCTGGGGCTTCTGATCGGATCGGTTCGTTTCGGGGACGTTCATTCGGAGATGTCTGGATCGAACCGGAGCTGTCCAGAACTGTTAGCAGAAGAGATATGAGAGGGATCGGAAAGGGGTGGCGGACATGAGCGGAGCTTGTTTCCTGTCCGTGGTCGTGCCGATGTACAACGAAGAAGAGGTCGTGGAAGCGACGTACGAGCGGTTGTCGCGCGTGCTTGGCGGGCTTGGCGAAACGTACGAGATCGTGTTCGTCAATGACGGCAGCCGCGACCATACCGCCGATATCGTGCGCCGGATTTGCGCATCGGACAGCCATGTCAAGCTGGTCGACTTCTCCCGCAATTTCGGCCACCAGCTTGCCGTCACCGCAGGCATGGATTACGCTTCGGGCCGCACGGTCGTGCTGATCGACGCCGATTTGCAGGACCCGCCGGAAGTCATCCCCGAAATGGTGAAGTTGTGGCGCGAAGGCTTCGATGTCGTCTATGGCAGGCGAATTGCACGCAAAGGCGAGACGTGGTTCAAGAAAGCGACGGCGAAGATGTTCTACCGCTTGCTGCGTTCGATGACGTCGGTGAATATTCCGGTCGACACGGGGGATTTCCGCCTGATGGACCGCAAGGTGATCGACACCTTGTGCCTCATGCGCGAGCAGCAGCGCTATATCCGCGGCATGGTCAGCTGGGCCGGCTTCCGCCAGACGGGCGTCGATTACGTGCGGGACGAGCGGTTCGCCGGGGAGACGAAATACCCGCTTCGCAAAATGCTGCGCTTGTCGATGGATGCCATTACCTCCTTCTCGACCAAGCCGCTGAAGCTGGCGAGCATTCTCGGCTTTCTGATGTCCGCTGGAGGCTTCGTCTATTTGCTCGTGGTGCTGTATTTGCGGTTGTTCACGAACGCGACGACGCCAGGCTGGAGCTCGATGGTCGTCATCAGCTTGCTGTTCCATGGCATCACGCTGTCGCTGCTCGGCGTGCTGGGCGAGTATATCGGCCGTATCTACGAGGAGTCCAAGCAGCGGCCGCTGTACCTTGTGTCGGAAACGGTCGGGTTCGAGCAAAAGGCGGAGGAGCGGCGGTACGATGGCGCAGACAAGCGGCGGGAGGAAGAGCCGGTCGCGAGCCGGTCGTAAGAGCGTTTCGTTGCAAGGAAAATGCGGGTGCGACAGAAGCGATTGGCGTCGGTCGTGTAGGTAAATCGTTCCTACTGCGTATACTAAGTGAACGGAAGTTCATTGCAGAACGGAGACGATGCATCGATGGCACAATTGCAAGGTTCAGGCTCAGCCTATACGTACGATCAGGAATTAGTCGCGGCGACGAGAGCGGAATTGCCCGAAAACGTCCATAGCGGGCGGGTGTGCGTCGTATCGGCGGACAGCGGGGAAGTGGTTGCGTCGTATGGCGATCCGGATGCGTTAACATTCGTACGATCGACGGCGAAGCCGCTGCAGGCGATTGCTTCGCTTGCAGGCGGCGTGGCTGAAGCTTGCGGCTGGAATGACCGCCATCTGGCGATGATGGCGGCGTCGCAGCGCGGCTATCCGGCCCAAATGGCGGCGCTGGAGGAAATGCTGGCGTTATCCGGCGTGCCGGAAGACGCATTGGTGTTCCATGAGACGAAGCCGATCGCGTCTTCTGCGCAAGTGGAATGGGCGCAAAATGGTGCGCGGCGACGTAAGTTGTACCATACTTGCGCGGGCAAGCATCTCGGCATGCTGGCATGGTGCCGATTGGCGGGATGGCCGCTTGCGGGGTACGCCGAGCCGGATCATCCGGCACAGCGGGAGGTTTTGCGCCGGGTCCGGGAATGGTGCGGAGCTGATGAGGCGGCGTGTCGGCTTGGCCGCGACGGCTGCGGCTTGCCCGTGCTCGCCATGCCGCTGCGGCGGATCGCGTTGGGCTATGGGCGGCTGGCATGCGTGGATTCGTCGGGGAGCCTGAAGACGGAAGAGGAGACAGGTGCATCGCTTGACCGGGTAGCAGAAGGACGATTGAAGCATGAAGGCGCGGCAACTGACGAGGTTTCGGAAGAGGAGGCGGGAGAATCGCTCGACCGGGTAGACGATGGGCGCCTACAGCGCGCAGGTGCGACATCGGATGGCATGTCAGAAGAGGCGGCGGGGACGTCACTCGACCGGGAGGCCGTTGCGGCGGCTGCGCGGGTCGTCTCAGCGATGCATCAGCACCCGGATCTGGTCGAAGGGCCGGGCCGACTCGCCAGCCTGCTGATGGCAGATCCCAACATTGTCGCCAAGAGCGGTGCGCAAGGCCTGTTCGCGCTGGGTCTGCGGCGAGAACGGCTTGGCATCGCGATTCATGTAACGGACGGATCGGAAGCTGCTTGGCCTTACATCGTTATGCGATTGCTCGACCGCTGGGGCGGCGCGTCTGCTGCCACGATGGCTGCGTTATCTTCACGATTCCCGCGCGAATTCCGCAACGACGCCGGCGCTGTCGCAGGCAGTTGGGAAGTGCTGATATGAGGGGATGCTTCTAATTCTGCCGCCCTCACGCCCCGCTCAACCGCCGCAATAGTGTCAGAGCGCCGCTAATCCTGCATCTCTTCCGCTCAACCGCCGCAACAGTGTCAGAGCGCCGCTCCCTCTACTCATCGTCTCACCGCCCGGGCGACTGAAGCGCGGTAGTCGGTCGGATTTTGT
>JAEWAQ010000011.1 GCA_023391635.1 Bacillota bacterium
TCCGCACCCTGAGCTTGTGCAAAGGCAACAATTTTCGAGACCGTGTCGCTGGCGATCTGCGTATTCAGGTTGTTGACCTTGCTCCAGATCTTCTTGGATGTCGTATGGTGCTGGCGTTGCATCTTCTTCCGACGGTTTAGTAATCGCATCTGATGGTCTTTTTCTCGCTTATGCTTGATGAACAAGCAATCTTGGACAGTTCCGTCAGGTGAGAGTATGCTGCATACCGCCGAATAGGTGATGCCCAGATCGACCGCAACAACCTTGCATTCGGGTTCAGGGGCTTGAGACAATGCGACCGTCTTGCGAAAAGCAAATCGCAGCGCGAACTTCCGGTCGCTCTGCTCCAACGTTGGCGAGAAGCGCTTCCCTTCCACCTTCTCCAGATACTTGACATCCTGCGCACACAGGTCTACCGTCAACCACCGCCAATCGCGCCGGTCGTACACTTTGATCCGTACCTTGCCGCTGCTTATGACTTGATACATATTGCCTTCGTATAGCGCGGGCGAGGAACGATGATGAAGTTGAAGCTGGGGAGGCTTGCGCTTGAAGGGTTTGCCATTCGAAACCGCTGCGTACCGTTCCGCCTCGTAAGCAGTTAATCTCGTCTGATGGCTGCTTACGAGGCCGATCGCTTCCTGGATCGCCGATCTTCGCAAGTACGAGGGGAACTTCACAAAGCGATGGTGGAAATCATAGATAGCGGCGTTATCCTTGGTCGTATGGACACAAGCCTCGATGTAATTATTGCGTTTCTTCCCTTGCAGTGTGTTAACATGCGCCCACTCTCGCTGAACAACTTGAATCAAATAGGAGACGGCATGACGGTAGAGGTGGAGCGTATCCCGAATCGCCCGATGGCTTTGGTGCAGCCTCACATTATACGAGGATACGTGATACATCTCATCACCGCCCAAGTCCGTTGATATGGATATTATATCATACTCGATAAATAAATACGAACATATGTATGCCTAACCCCAACCTGCAGAGGTCGGAGAATGCGGCATACAGTGCTGTTCAACGCTCCTTGATCAAGCCTCCCTCCCGGGCTATGACGATCGCTTCGGAGCGGCCGGCGACTTGCAGCTTGCCGAAGATCGACGAAACATGGTTTCTGACCGTCTTCGGACTTAAGAACAACCGCTCCGCGATCGATGGGTTGGTGTACCCCTGCGCAATCAGCGTCAGCACCTCCCTTTCTCTCGACGTCAATTCAGGAAACGGCTCCTTCGCTTGAACGGCGTGCCGCTCGTTCCTTCCGCCGAAGTACCCGAACAGCCGATTCGCAATGGACGGGCTGAATATCGCCTCGCCTTTGCTTACTGCCGTTATCGCCCGAATCGCCTCGTCGCCTTCCGCGCCTTTCAGCAGATATCCTCTCGCTCCGGCTTTCATCGCGGCCAGCACGGATTCGTCGTCCTCCAGCATCGTCAATACCAGGATGCCTGTATTCGGGGCTTCCTCCAGTATTCGGCGCGTCGCTTCGATGCCGTTCAGCTCCGGCATGTTCAGATCCATCAGGACGACGTCCGGCAAGAACTCCAATGCCATGGAGACAGCTTCCGTCCCCGTAGCCGCTTCGCCGACGACCTCGATCGCCGCCGTCTCCGCCAATAGGATGGCGCGAAGCCCGTAGCGAAATACCGGATGATCGTCCGCAATCAGAACGCGAATCCCGCTCATGTTCATCCTTCTCCTTTCCCGGATTGACGGAAGTTTCCATGCGTACCTTGGGGAAGCGGAATGTCGGCGACCACCCTCGTCCCTCCGGAGGGACTGTTCTCAATACGGCAAGATCCCCCTAATTCCTCTGCCCGTTCGCGCATCGACGATAAGCCGACACCGCCGCGGATACTCGGCGGCAAGCCTTGCCCGTTATCGACGATCTCAAGCTTCACGCCATGCTCGGCGCGCAATCGGATCGTCGCCGACGTGGCGTGGGCATGGTGCACGATATTCGTCAACGCTTCCTGCACGATACGGTAACAGGCGATTTCCGCTGCCGCCGGCAGCGCGGGTAGCGTATCCGATGCGTCCAGCTCGATACGGATCCCGCTGGCATGATACGTTGACGCCTGCTCTCGCAATGCCGCGAGCAGACCCAGGTCGTCAAGCGCCGGCGGACGAAGTGCATACACGAGCCGGCGAATATCCGCAATCGCTTCTTTTGCATGGGCGATCGCGTCCGTCAACAGCTGCTCCGCTACGTCCGGATCCTGACGCAGCTGCTTTTTTACCGCGGACAGGGTCAACGGTTGGCTTGATAATAGCGGACCGAGTCCGTCATGCAAATCCCGGCGCATGCGGCGCCGCTCTTCCTCGCGTGCCGTCACCAGGCGTTCGCGCGAACGCTGCAGGTCGTCCGTCAATCGCCGCAAATCCGCCGTCAATCTGACAGAATGGACCGCTATGCCGATCTGGGGCGCAAGATCCCGCATTAACCGCAAATCGTCAGGCGTCAGCTCCTCTCCTTGTTGACGAGGAGAAAGCACGAGCTCGGCGATTCGCTCCCCTTGATGAATGAGAGGAAGCCTCGCATGGTCTCCGCGATGCGAAGGGCGGCCGTAAGCGACTTCCGTCTGCGCATGCTCGCCGCCGCCCAAACCCGCTTCCCTCTCCCACACGATGGCTGCGTAAGGGAGTCGAAGCGCCTGGGCAACGCTTTTGACGATCGTCGGCAACAGATCATCCGCAGACAGCGACTCTTCCAGACGTTTCCCCAAATCGGCAAGCGCGCGGTAAGGATCGGTCCGGTCGCCGAACATCAGCCGATTGACCCCCCGCTGCAACCGAAGCCGAAGCGGTTGAATCATCACGGCAACCAGCACGGTAGCCAGCAGCGAGACGAAGAGGTTGTTATACGCTTGGAAGAGGGCGTTCATGCCGAATACGACGAGCACGTACAAGACGAGGATGCAGGTCGACAAGGACAAATAGACGAGCGTGCGATTGACGACGATATCAATCTCCCATAGCCGGTAACGAAGCAAGGCGACGCCGATCCCGATCGGGATCGGCAGGTAAGCAAGCGCCGTGCTCGCAGGACCGAGCAGATGGTAGAAGGAATCCGGTCTGCCGAAGTCGGAGACCGCAAGCGGGAGACCGTTGACGATAACGACCAGCAGCAGCGTGGCGCCGAAGCCGAACGCCAGCCATTTGATCTGCTGTTTCTGAACGGCCGTGGCCACGGCAAAATATCGGTACACGAGCACGGCGGTTGCGCTCCCGTACACGAGCAGCATTTCCAATAGGGCCAGCGGAGGCGGCCAGTTCTCGATATTGTAGGGATAAGGCATCATGAAGAAGCCGATCTGGGCGATAAACAGCACAACAAGCGCCCAAGACCAGCGCGGAACGAACTTGCCGTCCGGGAACGTGCAGAACAGGATGCCCAGCGACGGCCATTTCAGGATAACGAAGAGGATATAGATCGCTTCCAGCCAGCGGGAAGGATTGTCCGGCGCGTGCGATTCGTTCATCCCGAATGCGCCGAAGACGATCAGTAACAACGATACGAATTGACACATCCGATCCGCCGGTTTGCGCCAATAGAGAAGCACGCCCATGCCGATCATGGACAACGTGACGATCATATCGCTGCCGATGGCGTAGAGCGCGTATGCACGAAGCGAGATGCCGTATTTCTCAAGCGCCGGCAATTGATCGACGCGTATTTGCAAGGCATTGCAGGTTGCGCCGTGCGGATCCGGACAAAAACTTTGCATGGAGGATACGAAGCCCGGATAGCCGGAAATGAAAATAAACACGGCAACAAGCACGCAGATCAGCCACAAATAACGCGAGCCTGCGGATTTCCATTTCAGTTGCTTCGCCCCCTCCCTCGCAAAGTCCCTTGCTGCGGAGCCGCCGAATGCGCTTTTTCGATTTCCAACGTATCTATGCCATATTATAATATAATGTGCCTTGACAACCTATTATTGTATTGTAATTATGCATGGCGTGAACGAGAGCCGGACCGGAGAGCATATCCGAACAAGATCCAAGCGACGCTCCAGATTCCGAGCAGGATTGGCGAAGGCTCGCCGTCGGGAATAATAAAGAAGACGATCTGGAACGGGATCATGCCCACGTAATACAACCCGACGCAGAGCGGAGCCGCCCGACGCCATCCCGGGAGCCATCGCCCCGCGAACGCCGCGATCCCCAGCGTCACCATTCCGATTCCGGCTAGCAATGCGCCTGCGGGGTAGAAGATCTCCACCTCTTCCCCCGCGAAGTAGGGAGACAAGGCAGCTGCCAGATATGCGAGGATCCCTAGCAGGGTGATCGATGCCCCGACGATTCCGGTTCTTCTCATCCCGCCGCTCCTGTCGGCACGAAGCGCGAGCAGGCCCAGCGGTCCGCATGCCATGCCGATCAGCATCGGGATCGGGATCAGCAACCCGCTGACGTAATCGGGTATCGATGCCTCTGACTGATCGATCGCCACGAGTACGGACCACAGCAGTCCGCCGATGATGCACGCCAACCCGGCAAAGCGAATGAGCCCTTCCGACCCTGCAGCATGTGCCTGGGTTGACGGCTGTGCATTGCTGGCCATAACGAATTCCTCCTCAGTGGAATGTTGATGAGTATCGGTTATGTCAGCATTATATCGAGTCCGGCGATTTTCGGCATGTGACCGGTGTCCCGAGTATGCCGTGACATCAAGTCCCGCATCCGCGCCATCTTACGGCCGTAAGCAAGATGTAAAATAATCGGTTATAATGGAACCATATACGATCCGGAATTATCCGAGGAAAGGCGGAGAAGACATGACGCTTGCATTCGCGATCGAACCGGAAGCCTATCAGGCGTTCGAGAATGAGGACGAGCTGTTGGACCGATGCAAAGAATGGGGATTGCTGTCCGACAAAGCGGTGAAATCCAAGGATTATTTGTACAAGGGCCATAACCAGCAATTGAGCTGCCGCATCATCGGATTCGTCGATCCGTTCACTGCGGTCATCGCTTTCGACAACGAGCAGAAGCACTGTATTCATCCCGCTTATTTGAAGGAGATGCAGGCGGGCAGCTTCAACCAGAAATTGTTGTCGTCCGCGGAAGAGACTGAGATCGGCGGACAATCGGCGACCCCGCAGGAACCGCGCCAGCAATCAGCGCCCGCCAAGGAAGCCGCCGCCTCTCCCGCAGCGAAAGCTGCCGCAGACGAATCGCCGGCAGCAACCGCCAATCCCGCGCCACCGGCCAAAACCGCAAAATCGAAGTCCAAAAAGCTGACGCTGCCGGAAGAGAAAGTGAAAATGAAGGCGGTCGTCAAGGAATTCGCCACGGTGCCGAACCATTTCACCGAGACCGACGACGAAGTGATCGTCTATGAGCCGGTGTCCATGATCGAGCCGGAGCTCGAGCTTGGCAGCGCATGGTCCAGCCATAGCGCCACGCTCAAGAAGCTGGAGCTTGCCGTGGGCGATGCGATCTCATTCGAAGCCAAAGTCGTTGCCAAGAAGCTGACCAAGCATCCCGTACCATACAAGATCAACAACCCGTCGAAAATCGTGAAGGATGCGCCGTGACGCGCATCCTTCTTTCCATTCTTGATTCGCCCGGACGGATACACGCTGGCTTGCACGCTCTGCGGGAACGAACGCTCCATCTTCCAGGCCGGACTTTTACCGCGCCACGGTCATTTCCCAGAATGCGGCCTGCACGCGGTTCCACGTATAAGTAATCAACAACCGATCGCCCTGCGCGATAATGGCCGGGTACGAATACTCTCCCGCCTCGGCTTCCAATGTCAGCATCTCCCGCCAGGTTGCGCCATTGTCCTTCGACCGGCTGACGACAAGCGGCGTCCGTTCCGCCCAATTGCCCGAAACCGGGTTGTGGACGAGTACGAGAGTGCCGTCGGACAGCTGGGTCAGATCGATTCCGCTGTTGTTATTGGGCAGCGCCGTCGCGCAAGCTTCGCTCCAGGTACGGCCGCCGTCCCGCGACTCGCTGCGGTAGAGAAATCCCTCCGTACTGCGCAACAGCATGTGCACATGACCGTCGTCCGTCTCCCACAGCGCCGGCTGGATGATCCCCTTGTCCGTTAGCGCAGCGCGATCGATCGGCACGAAAGAGCTGCGCGTCCAATGCCGGCCGCCATCGGATGACAGATCGACGAAAGCGTCCCACATATCGTCGGTCTCGACGGAGGCGGGAGCGGCCAACATGCCGTTTCGCAGCGCGATCGGCTTGTTCTTCACCGGCCCCCTCCCACCGCTCCGATCGCCTGGAACCAGCTCGGCCGGCTCGCTCCATGTCTGCCCTCCGTCCATGGATACGCACATCCGCGTGATCCATTCGGGGATGGCGTGGCCGACTTTGTAGAACAACCGAACGATTCCTTCGCCGTCTGCATACAGCACCGGATTCCAATGCGGTATTCCGTCTTCCCCCACGATGCGGAACGGCGCCGACCAACGGCCGCCCGTCCGGATCGCGCCCCATATATCGACATCGGAACATCCTTCCTGCGTGCCGCCAAACCAGGCAGCCACGATCGAACCGTCCGGCAGCGCGGCGAGCGTCGTCGCATGGCAATTCGCATGCGGCTTCGCGTCTTCTGCCAATATGAACTGCTTGTTTGCCCTGACGAGATTCATGCAGTATCCTCCCATTCCAAAGCGCGCCTAGCCGAAATAGATCGCGCAGGTCTTCACCTGGCTGTAGAATTCGAGCGCCGAAGTCCCTTGCTCGCGTGAATGGGAGCTCGACAATTTCATGCCGCCGAACGGCGCTTGATATTCCACGCCCGCCGTTTCCTGATTCACCTTCAGCAAACCCGCCTGAGCTTCATCAAAAAAGCGCATCGCCTTCGTCAAATCCCGGGTGAACAAAGACGCGCTTAACCCATACTGGGTATCGTTGCAGTAGGTCAGGGCTTCCTGGAAATCGCGCGCGCGCAAAATGACGGCAATCGGTCCGAAAATCTCCTCCTGCGCCAGCGCATGCCGAACCGGGACTCTCGTCACGAGCTTTGGCGCCGCATAATACCCGGTCAGCGGGTCGACGGATACGCGGCCTTCCGCAATAATCGTTCCTTCTTGTTCCGCCATGCGGCCATAACCCTTCACCTTTTCCAACTGTTCCCTGGAAGCCACCGGTCCCATGTAGGACTGTTCGTCCAGCGCCGGGCCTGCTTGCAGCGAGGATACCGCTTGGCACAGCCCTTCCGTCAACGCCTCGTATATCGGTTCCTCGACGATGATGCGGCTGGTTGCCGTGCATTTCTGGCCGGCTGATCGGAAAGCGCCGCTGACCAATTGCGGCAGCGTTACCGCCAGATCCGCATCGGCAAGCACGACCGCCGCGTTTTTACCGCCCATCTCCGCCTGGTATTTGATATTCCTTCTTGCGCAAATTTCCGCCAAACGAAGTCCGATCGCTTCCGATCCGGTGAAGCTCGCGCCATCGAGGTCTCCTTGCTCCAGCAGAGGATTGCCGATGACGCTGCCTTTGCCGACGACCAAATTGAGGACGCCGGGGGGAAGCTGGGCTTCCGCGAACAACCGGGCCATGCGAGTCGCGGTCAAGGAAGCCATCTCGGCCGGCTTCCATACGATCGTGTTCCCGCATATCAAAGCGGGCGCAATCTTCCAGATCGGTATGGCCACCGGAAAGTTCCAGGGCGTAATCACCGCAACGACGCCAAGCGGCACCCGCTTCGTGTATTGCAGAATGTCGGATCCATTGGCCGGAATGACGTTGCCGCACGCACGCACGCCTTCGCCCGCGTAATAACGAAGAATGTAGACGCCGCGCATGACTTCCCCGCGCATCTCCCCGATCGGCTTGCCCATCTCGGAGCTCGCGAGTCGCGCGATCTCCTCCAGATGCGCATTCAGCAAGTCGGCCATGCGATGCAGGTATTCTCCCCGCTTCGCACCCGGAAGCTTCGCCCATTCCGGCAGCGCTCGCCGCGCAGCCTCCGCGGCCTGCAGCGCCATATCGGCATCCGACAAATGCAGTACGCCAATCTGACGATCCAAGCGGGAAGGATCGATTGCATTCAAGGTTTCTTTGGTCGGAGCGACCCACTCTCCGCCGATCCAATTGCAGCTGTTCATGATCCCATCCTCCTAACGTGTAGCTTTCCTAACCTCTACCTACAACCGGAGGAACGAAGCCGGCATCGTCCTTGCTTAGCGGGCGAAGAAAATCGAGGTCGCACCCTTCATCCGCCTGAAGCACATGGTCGGCATACATCCGCATATACCCTCTTCTGTGGCGGCGCGGCGGCGGCGGCAGTTCCCGCAGACGGGCGGCGATTTCGGCTTCCGGAACGTCAAGCCGCAGCGTGCCCGCACCGATATCCGCCTCGATCCAGTCGCCGTCGCGTACCGCCGCGAGCGGGCCGCCAAGCGCCGCTTCCGGCGATACGTGAAGGACGACCGTGCCGTAACTCGTGCCGCTCATTCTGGCGTCGCTGATGCGCAGCATGTCGCGGACGCCGGCGCGCAGCAGCTTCTTGGGGAGCGGGATCGCTCCCCATTCCGGCATGCCCGCGCCCACTGGCCCGCAATTGCGCAGCACGAGCACGGATTGCGCGTCGACCTCCAGATCGTCCCGTTCAAGCTGCTCCAGCATCTGTTCGTAATCATCGAACACGACCGCCCGTCCGCGATGGAATCGTAGCGTCCCGTCGCTGGCCGATCGCTTCAGGATCGCCCCGCCTGGCGCGAGATTGCCGCGAAGCACGGCGATGCCCGATTCGCGGCGAACCGGCTGCGCCAGCTCCGCAATCACCTCGCCGTAATCGGGAGCATCGCCATATGCCGCAGCCACCGACTCGCCGAGCGCCGTCAGGCACTCGGCGTCCAGCAGAGGCAGCAGCTTGCGGATGACCGCGCTCAAGCCGCCCGCCGTATGGAACTCGTCCATGCCGTATTCACCGCTTGGCTGCAGATTGACGAGCAGCGGCACGTCCCGCGACAATTCGGCGAACGCCTCCAGGTCAAGGCGGATGCCGAGCCGGCCGGCGATCGCAATCAGGTGGAGGACGGCATTCGTCGAGCCGCCGAGCGCCGCCAGCAGTTTGATCGCATTATGAAACGCCGCTTCCGTCATCAACCGCGACGGCGTCAACCGCTCCCGTACCATCTCCACGATTCGCTTGCCCGTCTTTTCTGCCGCCTGTTTGCGTCCGGCATGGGAGGCCGGAATGGAGGATGTGCCGGGCAGCATCATGCCGAGCATCTCCGCCATGCTCTTCATCGTCGAAGCCGTCCCCATGACCGGACAACCGCCCTGCGAACAAGACAGGCAGGTCTCAAGCTCGGCCAGATCCCCGTCGGTATGAAGCCCTGCGCGGTAGCCGTCCATGAACGTCCACAGATCGGTGCCGGCATTGACCTTCTTGCCGCGAAAGACGCCGGCATTCCGATGTCCCGCGGCGAGCTGAAGCGCGGGCAAATCGACGCTGGCAGCCGCCATCAGCTGCGCCGGCGTCGTCTTGTCGCATTCGCACAGCAGCACCAATCCGTCGATGGGCAGCGAGCGGGCCAGTTCCTCCACATCCATCGCCATCAAATTGCGATAAGGCAAATCCGACTCCTTCATCAAATCCGCGGGCGTCGTGATCGTGTGAAGCTCGATCGGATACCCGCCGCCGAGCAGCACGCCCCGCTTGACGAACTCGACCAGTTCCTTGTGCGGCGCATTGCAGCTGTTGAAATCGTTCCACGAATTGAACAGGCCGATGATCGGTTTGCCGACGAAAGATTCCGGATCATGTCCGTTTGCTCTCATCGCGGAACGATGCTGCAGACGGGTCTCCTCAGAAGGATGGTCGAACCATAACGCGCTTCTCAGTTGCACCGTCATTACCCCTCGATCGTCAATTTGGTTCGCACGACTGCCGTTTCGCCAGGCTGCAGCACCCTTAGACCCGTTACCGTCTCCGGAAGCGGCAAATTGGGCGCGTTCGTCACCCACGTATACGGCTCCGGGCACAGGTAGCCTTGCCGGGCGTCATCGTTGTAGACAACCCAATGCCCAAAGCGACGGTCACAGCAATAGATGATCTTGAGCCCGATATTGCCGTCGTACAGCACCGCCTCGTTATCCCCATCGCCCTCTCCGGCTGCTACGAAAACATCGTCCAAGGGGCGGTTCACGAGGCTCATCCCTCGACGCATCTCTTCCCGAAACGGAATGTCGAACAGACGGCCGGTCGGCAGGAACCGTTCATTCAATTCCCACTGTCTGTCCGCATGAAGCGCGAACGTGCAGTTCGCGAGATCGTCCCCGCTGCGGAACGGAAAACGAAATGTCGTATGGAAGCCGATCCCCCAGGGAAACGCCCGGTCGTCCCGGTTCGTAATCGCCGTTTCCTGCATCAATACGTTGTCCGTCAACCGGTAAGCAAGCTCAATGCCAAATCGGTGCGGGAACTGCGCCAAAACGGCGGGATGGGCGGCTGAATCGAATCGGACGCGCAGCAAGATCCCGTCCCCTTCGCATTCGGCTGCGTCAAGCTCCCATCGTTCCCCGAATACAAGGCCGTGCGAATGATTGTGATCGGCAGGCTCATTGATATGAAACCGGTACTCGGTCCCCTGGAAGACGAAGGTTCCGTCCGCGATGCGATTCGGCGGAAACAACACCGGCGTCCCGTACAGAATCGGCTCGGCGAGGTATTCGTCTTCGCTGGTGGGAACCCGCAGCAGTTCGACGTCCCGGCGCTTGTCTCGCATCGAAATGAGGTTGCCGCCCCAGCCCGGGACTAGCGTGACTGCAAGCGCCTCGTTCTGCGCCAACACCGCCGGTTCGCCGCAAAATGCAATACGTTCCACAGATACGGACATTGCTCCACCCTCCCAGCCAACTTATCGATAATGCCGCCTCATGGCTTCCAGTCCGGGCAGTGTCATCATCTCGTCGATCATGCCGCGCGCCTGCCGTTCCGACCGGGTCCACGGGTCCATCAGCACGAGCTTGACGAGATCGTCGTAGCTTCCGTGCTCGTAAGCGCTCAGCTCCGTCTCGACGGGAGCGACGCGGTCCCGCAGCGCATATTCGATCAGCGGCTTGGACAGGCCCTTCGTGCGGATCCCTTCCACGCCGATGGCGCTGACGTAGCAAGGAATTTCCACCTGAAAATCGGGCGGGATTCCCGGTACGAAATGGCCGTCGTTCAAAATATTCAGGATGATGACGCGCGGAACGTCGCAAGCGATCGCCTCGATAAACGTAATCATCGACTCGCGCGAATGCTTCGGCGGAAATTCGTCCATGACGCGCCGCGTCATATCCGCCGATACTTCGCCAATGCGCGCTACCCGATCATGACCGTTGCGCAGATAGCGGTCGAACCAGTCGTCCGGATCTTCCTTGTAGTCCAGCTGCGTTTCCTTGTCCGTATGATACCAGAACGGCCAGGCCCCGCCCCCCGGATTGCCGGTATCTCCGATCGGGAACGCGCCGAACTTCCGATACAGATCGATCGCCTTGGGGCCCATATCGTCACAGAAATCGCAATTTTCAAAATAACGCGCCGACTGCTCCTCCACCCAACGGTCCAGAATCGGAAACGCGTTCTGCCCCTTATGGCGGAACTCCGTCAGCCAGATGAAATGATTGACGCCCGGCGCCTCGAATGTAATATGCGCGGGGTCGAGCCCGAGCGTCTCGGCGATGCGATACACCCCGTTCGAGCCGTGGCAAAATCCGGCCAGCTTCGCCTGAGGATACTTGCGGCTCAAATAGGTGACGCCGGCCATGACCGGGTTGGCCACCAGCATATACCACGCATTCGGGCTGACTTCCAGGATGTCCCGCATCACCTCTTCCATCAAGGACAACTGCCCGTAGTTGATCCAAAACCCTTCATCGTGCATGACGTGCAGACTGCCGCCAAAGCGGTAGCCGTGCCGGCGGGCGACCTCCCATCCCCGCGTGAAGCGTTCGTGTCCGCCGACCAGCGCCGCCAGGATGACAAAATCCGCCCCGCGAATCGATTCCCGGCGATCGGTCGTCTGCTCCAGTTGGAGCAGGATGCCGGCTTCTTCGGCGTATCTGCGGCAAAGCGCATGCGCGCCGCGCAGCCGGTCCGCGTCGATGTCCATAAAGCTGATCGTGCTTCCTTCCAGTCCCGGCGTGAGACAGATGTCGCGAATCAAGCTGAGCGAGAACACCGCTGTGCCCGCACCGATAATGCTGATTTTTGTCATGTTAAATCCTCCTGTACCGCGTTCTTCTTGCAACCCCCGAAGTCGTTTTCTTCCGTCACCGCTGCCGGCCGCCGGCGCCGCTGCTAGATCGCCGCCGACGCCGCGCCGTCGACGCTGAGGCAGGCGCCCGTCACCGCCGAAGCTTCGCCGGAAGCGAGGAACAGCACGGCATAGCCGATTTCCCGCGGCGTCGCCATGCGTCCGAGCGGCTGCTGTTGTTTAATGATGGGATATAACTTCTCCATCCCGCCCATGCTTTCCGCAAGCTTCACGTTCATGTCCGTTTCCACCCAGCCGGGGGCAATCGCATTGCAGCGAATTCCCTGCTCCGCGTAGGAAACGGCGATCTCCTTCGTCAAGCCGATGATCGCGGCCTTGGATGCCGTATATGCGGTATAGCCCGGTTCGGTCAACCCCGCCATCACCGAGGAGGTGTTGACGATCGAACCGCCGCCCCGCTTCAGCAGCTCCGGAATCGCCCGTTTGCACATGACGAACATCGAACGCACGTTTACGCTCATGACTTCGTCCCAAGTGGACAGCGGGAAATCGACAATGTCGCCTACCGGCATAATACCGGCATTATTAAAGACGATATCCAGGCCGCCAAACGAACCGAGCGCTGCCGCCACAGCCTTGTCGGCCGTTTCCGGCTGCGAGACGTCGCCATGCACAGCCTCGCACTTGCCGCCTGCCAGGCGAATTTCCGCTGCCGCCCTTTGCAAGCCATCTTCATGCCAGTCGACCAGAACGAGCTGAGCCCCTTCTTCGGCGAATAACAGCGCGGTCCCTTGGCCGATCCCCGAAGCCGCGCCGGTAATAATCGCCACTTTGCCGGCCAATCGGCCGCAGTCCTTCTTCATGTCTGCGTCACCCCTCATCCGAAAATTTCATTTCACCGCGCCGACGACGAGCCCTTTGCGAATGTATCCTTGCAGCAACAGATAAACCATGACGGGCGGCACCGAGACGAGCACCATGCCGGACAGCAGCAGCGGGAAGTCGGTCTCGAAGCGTCCCAGTGTCGTAGCCATCGCCAGCGTCACGGTCTTCACCGCGTCCGACTGCAAATAAATAAGCGGCGTCAACAAATCGTTGTACCAAGACGTGGTGTTGAATATGGACAGCGTGACGATGCCGGGCAAGCTGATCGGCACGACGATTCTCAGCATAAGCTGCGCGTAATTGGCCCCGTCGATTTTGACCGCTTGCAGAATCTCGTCCGGCATGCCGCGCATGAGCGATGTCATCAGGAACACATTGCCCGGTATGGCGGAAACGCACCACATCAGCATCACGGAAGCAAAGTGGTCGACCAGACCTAGGCGCGACATCAGCAAATAATTCGGGATAATGAAGGTCACCCCGGGAATGGCCATCATCGCAATCATCGCGGTAAACAAGGGAAGTCTGCCGCGAAACCGAAGCTTGGCGAACACGTAAGACGCGGGAATCGTCACCGCCTGCGTCAGCACAAAAGCGCCGAGCACGCAAACCAGCGTATTGGCAAATATCCGGGCTAAGGAGAAGCGATAAAACAACGCCTTGTAATTGTCCATGTACCACCCTTCAGGCCAGGCGGCCGGGTGGCGGACGAATTCCAGGGACGTCTTCACGCTCCCGATTGCCATATAGTAAAGCGGGTACACCGCCATAACGCCGATCATCAGCAATACGATAAAAATAATCGCCTGTACGATCTTCTGCCTACTTGTACGCATACCGCGCCTCCTTGAATGCCCATTGCGTGCCGGCGAGCCGCTTGCAAAGACCGGGCCTCAATCGCTGAATCGCTCCGACATCTTCAGCTGCCACCACGTAATGAACATGACGATGACGAACAGGAAGACGGATAATGCGGAAGCGAGTCCCATTTTGCCGCTCTTGAACGCCTGCAAATAAATCATGTAGTCGATCGGGGTCGTTTCATATCCCGGACCGCCCCCGGTTACCGAATATACCAGCGAGAACAGCCCGATGAATACATAGATGATGTTCGTCACCGTAAAATAGAGAATCGTCGGAACGAGCAGCGGGATGACGATGCGGAACAAACGCTGCCACCAATTCGCGCCGTCGATGCGCGCCGACTCGAACACTTCTTGCGAAATCGTCGACATTCCGGACAAGAAGATCAGCGCCCCTTGCCCTAACGTTTGCCAGTAGAAGCAAAAAATCAAAATCATAAATTCGGTCGGCACATAGTTCAACCAATCGACGACCCAGTGGCCCAGTCCGACCGATTCCAGCATAGCGTTGACCAATCCCTTGGAACTGAACATCGATTTCATGAGAAATCCGATGACGACAGCGGACAGAATGGTCGGAAAGTAATAGATGGAACGGAACAAACGCCAGCCCGGCACTTCTTCAAACAGCAGCACGGACACGATCAGGCAAATCAGCAAAATACCCGGAACGCTCACCAGAAAAATCAGGTTGTTTCTCAGCATCAGCAGCAAGTCGCCGCTTGTCAGAATCGTACGGAAATTGTCCAATCCGACGAAGGTGCTGTTCACGCCGTCCCATTCCGTTAAGCTGTGGTAGAAAGTGTTGAGCATCGGATATCCGGTAAATACAGCAAGCAGCAAAAAGGCCGGTATCAGGGATAAATACCCGACTGCATGTTCCCTGCGTTGGTTCATCTGCTTCGCCTCCAGCCTGCGAACGGGTCTTTCTCCGCCTCTCGAAGAAAGACCCGTTTACCGATTTTGCTATTGCTTCGCATTCAGAAGCTCGTCACGCTTCTTGTCCAATTTCTGAAGGAAATCCTCCGGCGTCATCTTGCCTGTGAATACGAGCGTCTGCAAGGAGGCAATCTCTTCGGTCAGTTCTCCGGGAAACACGTTGTCCGGCCAGAAGATCGCACTTGGCGAGCTTGCCCATTCCTGCATCGTGCGAATAAGCGGCTCACTGATGTACTCTTTTGTGTCGACATCATTGACGATCGTAAGCGAGCCTTCTCCGGATTTGATTTTATGAATCTGTTCCTCTTTGCTCATGAGAAATTTGATAAACTCGACCGCTTCCTTCTTATGCTTGGAGTAGTTCGTAACGACAAATGAATTGCCTACGCCGCCTACTCCCCCGTCATGAAGCTGCACGGACTCGTTATAATCCGGCACTCTCAGCATCCCGAAATCTTCTCCCAGCGCCGCGCGAGCTTCCGTGATCGTTTTGTTGCCGGCCAATACCATGGCAACCTCGCCCTGATAGTACAGTTGTCTTCCCTGGTTGGACCCGTCCATCATGGTCAGTCCCTTGGCGTAAAGCTCGTTCCAGCTCTTCATAATCGCCGCCAGCGTCGGATCGTTAAAATTGCGCTTTCCTTGCACAATCTCGTCCAGTCCTGCGGAAGTCAAGGTTTGCGCGATCCAGAAAGACGGAATGTGCCAGAAATTGACCGGCATTTCCAGCCCCAATGGCGTTACCCCGGTGTCTTTGATTTTCTGCAGCGCGGCGATGAATTCATCCACGTTCTTAATCGGGTTTTTCTCCGGATCGACGCCGGCGTTGGCCAGAAGCTTCTTATTGTAGAAGAGGACGAAGATGCCGTCCGTGGAGAACGGAACGCCGTACAGCGTGCCGTCCGGCTTGAAGCCTTCCGCCACCGCTTCCCATCCGGCGATCCGGGCCCGCTCTTCCTGCGAGAAATAGTCGTTCATCGGCTCCAGGAACTGCTTGTATCTCAGCATGTAACTGCCCGACCATAGAACCGTCAAGTCGGGGCCGTTTTTGGCGATGCTGGCCGTCTGGAACTTGGTGAACATTTGATCGTTTGACGGAAGATCCTGAATTTCGACGGTTACGCCCGGGTGGGATTCCTCGAATCGTTTGATTGCCTGAACGATATAAAACTCTTCCCTTTTCTTGTCCTTGTTTTTCGCATCGATCGTCGGGTAGCCGGAGTTCCAGAATACGAGTTTGACATTCTCCTTCTTTGCCGTTGGCGCGCCCCCGCTCGCTTCCCCCTCCGCGCCGCCGGTCTTGCCGCAGCCTGCCAAGCTGCCCGCAAGCGCCGCGATCGCAAGCATCGACAGCGCCTTTCCCATGATCCGCATCCGATGAGCCCCTTTCGTGTTTGAGTACCTCCAAATTATAAAGCGTTTTCAGGTAGTTAGGAATGACAGCAGGCATTGCGATATTTATCATTTTGCGACAAGCCTTCGGCAATTTATCATTTTGCGCCACGCATTTATCACTTTCTGCAAATTGTTTATAATTACATATTTTGTACAATATTTTGGTTGACTTCTATTTTGCCCGGCTCTAAGATGAGTCTGACTTTCCAGCGAACCTTGCTGGCGGTCATTTCCTTAATCCGAAAGGAGTCGATCGACATCGAACGGACGAAGAAATTGCTGGCGCAGTTAGGTTTTCCCTCAGGGGATTTGCACGATTTGCCGAACTCAAACAAAACATTTCCGGACGGCGCCCATTACCGGATCGAAATTCCGTCCGTGGAAGGGCCCGCTGCTTTCCGCAGCCTCATTGAAGAACAGCAGCGCTACGGAATTCCGATTCACCGCATTTCGCAAGGGAGCGGCATCATGCTGCTGACGGATGCGGAAATTCGCGAAATGGCGCAGCTCGGATGCGACCGCCAGATCGAAGTTAGCCTGTTCGTCGGACCGCGCGCCACGTTCGACATCCAGGCACAGCCGCTTACGTCGGCAGGCAGAAGCATCGGCTTGCGCGCATGCGGCATGGACCAGGTCGTCTATTCGTTGGAAGACGTGAAACGGGCGTGCGCGTTAGGCATACGCGGCGTGCTTGTCGCCGACGAAGGCGTATTATGGGCGGTGAACGCGTTCAAACAGGCAGGGGAGCTTCCGTCCGATCTGGTCGTCAAAGTATCCGTATCGCTTGGTGCAGCCAATCCCGTTTCGATTCGTCTTGCGGGAGAAGCAGGCGCCGACACTTACAACGTGCCTACCGATTTGACGTTGGCCCGGCTTGCCGCCATACGGCAAGCGGTGGACATGCCGCTTGATCTGTATATCGAAGTACCCGATGACTTCGGCGGGTTCGTCCGGTACTACGAAATCGCGGAAATCGTTCGCGTAGCCGCGCCGGTCTATATCAAATTCGGACTGCGCAATGCGCCCAACATTTATCCGTCCGGCACGCACTTGGAGGACACCGCCGTGCGGCTCACCCGCGAACGCGTGCGCAGAGCCGCCATCGGCTGCGAATTTCTGGCCCGATACGGCGGGGGCTTGCGCACCTCCGAGCCGGGCGCCGCCGGCATCGGCGTTCCCGTCGTGTCCAATTAAGCGTTGCGGATTTTCGATTCCCTAACTATAATCAGATCAACCGCACATTGCAGACATCAGAGTGTTCGATAACGCCCGGGATGGGATTGCTGCCGCCATGAGGAGCCGCAAAAAATGGAATCTGATAACGATCATCATTTTATCGCTGTTCATTGTGCTGCCGGTGCTGTTTCAGGCCTATATGCTGAGCAATCAGTTCGGTGTCAGGATCGAACGGCTCTATGATCAGTCGATTTCCAAAAACATGGATTCGCTGTCGATCAATCTCGACTTCTATATCAATCAGTTCAATGATCATTTGCGCGCCTACGAGAAAGATACGGAACTGCTCGAGGCCTTGCAATCGCATCCGGACGACAAAGGGAAGATCGAGACGAAGCTCCTAGCTTTTGCCGACACTTATCGTTTGCGCGTTCCGCTAAATGTAGCGGTGATCGGCAAAGAGGGCCGGGTATACAGCGACGCCGTCTTGCTTGCGAGCGAAGAGGAAACGCTCCGGCAGACCGTCCGTTCGTTCCCGTGGTATGACGACAACGTTCCTTACGACAAAAAAACGATCTATTACAACGTCGCACCCGATTTTCACGATCACCTGCAGCAATACGGCATCGTTTATATCGTTAAAAATTTGGTCTACGGCGACGAACATCTTGGCTTGATCGTGATGCTGATCAACGATTCGCTCATCCAGCGGCTGCTGGATCAAATTCAATTCACCTCTTCAACCGTTGCTTTCATCGCTTTGCACGACGGCAGCGTACTGCTCGCAAGCGAAGAAAGCAAAGGCGATTTGTCGGAAATCGCCAAGCAAGCGATCGTGCCGTGCAGCAATCCCGGCGTCGACTACAGCAGCGCGCATCTGGTCTGGAATCATCAATCGTATCTCAGCTCCTGCCGTAACATCCCTTATCTGGCCTGGCATCTCATCGCATTAACGCCGATGAAAGCGCTGGTTTCCGAACGCAACGATACCTGGATTTATACACTGCTCGTCACCGGTGTCTCGCTTTGCGTCATTTCGTTTATTCTGTACGTGCTGACCAAAAAAGTGATGATTCCGATATTACGGCTGGCGAAGCTCGTCCGCCAATTCCGGATCAACGACCATGCCGGGCGATACGAATACCACGGCGTGGAAGAGATCGAAATTTTGTCCACAGGCATCGGCCAAATGCTCGAGCGCATCCAAGTGCAGTTCCGCCAAATTAAGGATGATGAAGCGCAGAAGCTGAACTTGGAGCTGAACGTACTTCAATCGCAAATTCGCCCGCATTTTCTGCACAATGCGATCAATTCGGTGCGCTGGCTGGCGGAGATGAAAGGCGAAAAATCGATCGCTAAAATGCTCGTCCATCTGTCCGGCACGCTGAATTACACGCTGAACAATCACCGCATGATCTGGAGTACGGTCCAGGAAGAACTGGACCATGTTCGCAGCTATATCTCATTCCAGGAAGCCCGTATGATCAAGCCGATCGACACGGTCATCTCCGTCGATTCCGCGGTGCAGCATGCGCCGCTGCCCAAGCTTACGCTGCAGCCGTTTGTCGAGAACGCGGTTTTGCACGGTTTTACCGCCCTGGACGGGAGAATGCCGATGCTCGCCATCCGCTGCGAACATACCCGCGACGGCTTGGTAATTTACATCGAGGATAACGGCGTGGGCATGGACGAGGACACGGTAAACCGTATCATCGCAGCTGCGAACGAGCGGAAGGAACCCCGGACCGATTCCGGCATCGGCATTCACAACGTCATTCTCCGGCTTCATCTCAACTACGGAGATCGCTTCCGGTTTCAGATCGACAGCACGCCGGGAACGGGCAGCACCTTTGTGTTAAGGATTCCGAATAGCGATTACGAGGATGGTGGACGGGAATGAAAGTGATGATTGTTGAAGACGACATGCTCGTACGTCTCGGAATCAAATCGATGATTCCCTGGCAGCGCCTCGGCATGGAGGTCGTATGCGAAGCGCGCGACGGGATGGAAGCGCTGGAGTTGTTCGAAAGCCATCTTCCGGACATTACCCTGGTCGATATCGGCATTCCTAAGATGAACGGGCTGGATTTCATCGAGCGGGTGAAACCGCTGCGCCCGCAAAGCGAGTTCATTATTTTGACGTGTAACAAAGATTTCGATATGGTACGGCGCTCCTTCCGCTTGGGCGTACATGACTTTGTCGTTAAATCGACGATGGAAATCGAGCAGCTGCAGCAAAACCTGGAGCAGCTCGCCGCATCCATTCGCCGAGCGCGGCAAGAGAACGATAGAGCGGAAGAACCCCGGATCGAGCCCCATCTGGCTCGGCTGACGAAAAGCAGCTTTTTGCGGGACTGGCTGAACGGCGTCTTCAACAACTACACGATCTTTCAGCAGAAATTGTCGCAAAACGGTTTTCCGCCGCTGCAAGACCATTTGCAGGCATGGGTCATCCGGCTGGATACGCTCGTGCAAAGCGGGAAGCCTTTCAATCCTGCCGATTTGGACAAAATCGGCTACGCGATCGAAAACGTGGCGGGCGAATTGTACCGGACCGCGCTGATCGGCTGCGTTCCCGACGTGCGGCAGCGCTGCTGGCGAGCGCTCTTCCACCATTCGGCGGAAGCCGTTATCGATCCGCTGCTGCTGATCCAGGCGGTCGAGCACTACCTCGGCTTCGACATCTCCATCGCTTGCAGCGGCGTATTCCGCGAATGGACGGACTGGCTCGACGCGGACAAAGCAGCGGAAAGCATGCTGGCGCTTGACTATTATCCGCATGCGGCATCCCTGTTTTGCGGTCCGGGTCCGTCAGATGCGCTCCCGCAGTCCGTGCTGGCCTGGAAGCACGATTTCCTGCGCGATCTGTCGCTCCTGCAGTGGAGCGATTTGCATCTGGCCCTTGAGCACGCTCCCCAATTGTTTGTCCCTCCTTATCCTCAGCCAGCTCTGGCGAAAAACATATTCCGCGAACTCCTTCAGCAAATCGATCTGTTGGGCCGAAAATTCGGTCATCCCGTTTATCCGGATGGCCCTCCTTCCTGCAACCATCATTCGTTGCAGGAGGAAATCCATTGCGTCGCCGCAGCGATCCGCCTGCTGGAAGCGTCGCTGCGGCACGGCTTTGCAGCCTCCGACCGGCGCAATCTGGTTGAAGCCGCCTTGCACTACATCCGTGAACATCCGTTCGAAAACATCAGCCTGCAGCAAATATCCGATCATCTTCACGTCAGTCCCACTTATTTCGGCAAGTTGTTCAAGCTCGAAACAGGTCAATCGTTCACCGAACACTTGCTCGACGTGAAGATCCAGCTGGCGGAACAGATGATTCGCAGCGGCGCCTCCCTGACCGACATTTCGCAAAAGCTCGGTTACCTGAACCTGAGTTCCTTCACTCGCATGTTCAAAAAAATAAAGGGCGTATCGCCTTCCCATTATCTCTGACGAATCAAAGAAAATTCAAGCAAGTACAAACTCCGCTAAGATAATATTATGGTTAAGTTTCTGTGAGCCTTCTATCAGGCTTCTCAAAGGGGGGCAGTTCCAATAATTGGAGGAAAAAAAGTGAAAGTGCAGGTCGTGGATTACAATGAAAACTGGATTATCCATTTTGAGCAAGAAGCAAAGAAATTAAAGGATATATTTGGAGACGAATTGATAGACATTCATCATAAAGGTAGTACATCTGTGCCTGAATTACAAGCAAAGCCAATTATTGATATCATGCCAGTCGTTCGGCGAATTGAGCTAGTAGACGCATATAATTCACGGATGGAATTCCTTGGGTACGAGTGTATGGGGGAGCTTGGTATCTCTGGTCGAAGGTATTTTAGAAAAAGAGGCGATAATCGTACTCACCAAATCCATATCTTTGAGCCTGACGATGCAAAGGATGCGTTGGTCAAATAAATTGAGAAAAAAGCTCTCCTCTGGTACGACGGACTAAATATTTGATCAAAGAAAACCCCTTCAACAGAAGAGTTTTGAAAACAACATCATACACCGATAACCGTGTCAACAACACGCAACAGAACCTGCCAATATTGATGCGGCAAGAATGTTCACGTCAAATCACCTTTCTCTGTTCTCCGTCAGAGCGCAAATTCAGAATTAAGCGTGTCTAGCGGCCGTTCCATCAATTCGCCGAATACAAGCGATGCCGCCCCTACCGCACTCTGTGAAGTCCCGAAGGAAGCGGACTCGATGATGACGTTGTTTCGCGCGGACGGATACACGCTGGCTTGCACATGTTGGCGAATGCGCGGCAGATAGCTTTCGAAGAATGGGTACAGCTTGCCCCCGAGGATGATCAAGGCCGGATCGTATACGTTAAACAGCGTAGTGAGCGTAGATTCCATGATTTGCAGCGTCGACTCGAGGCATCGCTCCGCTCTCGCGTCCTTCGCTTGCACGGCATGGAAGAAATCCTCGATCGTACTGCCTTCCTTCCCATGATTCCAATGACGCAATATGCCCGGAATAGAGCCGACGGTCTCCCAGCATCCGCGATTCCCGCATTCGCACAACTCCCCGCCGGGATTGACGGTAATATGACCGACTTGACCGTACAGCCCGTTGGTGCCCATGATGACTTCGCCTTTGGACACGACGCCGCCGCCGATGCCATACCCCATGGTGATATAGACAAAGCTGTCTTCCTTATGCTTCCGGCTATGTCCGAACCACCGTTCGGCCAACGCAGAAGTGCGGGCATCATCATTCATGACGATGGGTCTTCCCAGCATAAGCTCCAATTCCTTGCGAATCTCAAAATGCTCCCAGTGCGGGAAATTCGGCGGCACGAGCAGCACGCCATCCCTGAGACTCATCGGGCCTGGAATGCTCAGTCCGATTCCCAGGAGCTTGTCCTGCTGCGCGGAAATTTGCGAGATCATATCCCGCACAATCCGGGCGACACCTTCCAATACCCGGTAAGGGTTCGTATTTCTGTCCATCGCCACTTCTTTGGATTGCAGGATTTGTCCCGTTAAATTCGTCGTAACCACTTCGTACGAGCTGCGGCCGATATCAATCCCGATCAGCTTGAAGCACTGCTCGTTGAGACGCAGCATCACCCTTCTGCGCCCCACGTTGCCGGTCGTCAGCTCCGTTTCCTTCAGCAGACTGA
>JAEWAQ010000028.1 GCA_023391635.1 Bacillota bacterium
GGGATTCGCTGGATAGAAGTTTCCCAAGTCCGCCACGACAATCAGAAGAGCGGCCCAACGTCGTCATAAAAGGATGAGCCGCTGGGCTGCTCAAAGGCATGGCTTCAACCGATACATTTGAGCGGGCCAGCGATTACCAAGTCTGACCCGTGCTGACCCATAGAAGCCAAGCTTGTTCAAGGGCTTCGGCAGCGTCCTCATCCTCGCAGGCGATCCAGTAAACCGAGTCGCCTGGACCAAGCTCATCTCGATGAACGATGCCCGTTCCTCCGTTCCAATGAGCACAAGACATCATGTGGGTATAGCTGTCCCTATGGATTGTATGATCAACCATTCGGGCGCGAAGTGCGGCGACATCAGATCGGGCGCGAGCATGCTCCCCACTATCAGGATGAAACGCTTCAGGTAGAAATCTCATCCGAGCACCCCCAGCGGCGGAATGGCACTTGTGAGCATGGGCTGCGTCATGAAGAAGTTTTGTTCACCACATCCCCATGCGACTTCGAACGCAGTGGCATCCTCCAATGAATCGAATTCGAATGAAGCACAAATTTCGTTCGGCGCGTCGATCAGGCCGCGCTCAATTTCTTCTACGTATTTCACCGGAATTTTTTGATCAGCACACCAATCAAGCCGAAGGTCCACCACAGCCTTCTTGAAAAAATCTTCGACCGGAACGGTTCGAGGACAGAGAGAAAGGATATTGTGGTAGCTGAAGCGAATATTAACCACGTTGGAGCCAAGGCCATCCAGTAATGGGATGAGGATTTCTGAGTCGAATTGCCGAATACACCAGTCCGCCACGAGCGTCTTGAGGACCATATCCTTCTCAGGAATATCCCAGAATTCTGTCATACCAACGAAATTCGCTTCGATGCCTGCACGCCGAAATCTGTGCTCAAGACGCATTGCACATGGGTCCAATACCATGCCCCTCTTGTCGCGCGGACGCAGACGACTGAACGGTTCATCACCATGTGACAGATGTTCATTCAGCGACAGAACATCTGTGGAAAGTGGAAGTCGCACGAGAAATACGTCGTTGGATACAATGACGACGCTGGGTCTGGACCTATCTTCCTGAATGTGCGCAGATTTAGTGCTGTTGATCAGATAATTGCTTCTACCTGTTACGAGTGGAGCGGGGATCATCGTGTCCTCCGAACTCTCTTTGATACCTTTTCCTGCGCTTGATCAAAAATCATTAGAAGAACCTGTAGTGCCAAGTCGTCCTGACCGGCTTGCATCAGTTTGGTGTGTAAATAGGTAAGAGTTTCCGCGCTGGGACCCTTCATGTCCACGGCATAGTTCGGCGCGCGGCATAGAAAATCAGTGCTGAATTGCCGAAGTGAACGCACAATTTTTCTGGTAAGTAGACCATCATAAATTTCCCTTATCATTATCATTCTCATTGTTACCGTTGTTATTAATATTTATCATAACGTTCGGCCTGGCGATCAGATCATCCCTTTTCAATTCGTGGTGTGATCGCTGGACCGATTAAACATCAGACGCACACCACCAGCTTGGCTTTTGGATCGCCCGCGAAAACGCGTTAATGCCTTACTCGTGGTTGTTGACCTTGCATCCCGTTAGCTGCTTCGGCAGCATGGTGCTGTTGCGATCAGCTTCGGCTCGGCGCTGGACGCAATGCCTAGGTCAGAATTCCCGGAGTACCATCGTGCAGGGACGATCAAAGTTGGATTCTCCAATACTATGGGTGCCGAACCAGCAAACCGTTCGTCCCTCCGACGACAAACGGCTGATAGGCGTGGCTTCAGAATGAGCAAGGGACGTAGCCTGAGACTCTTCCTGGTGGATGGTGCGCCGACAGGCATCATCACAGCGGAAATCATGAACTGGACGGGGCACGTAATTTCGGCTCCCCGCGCGCTTCTCCCCGACCTGCTGAAGCGTCCTGAGATTACGCGGACGGGCGTCTACTTTCTGACTGGCGCTGATCCCGAGGTGCCCTTCAAAACGCTGGCGTACATTGGCGAGACCGACAACGTGGGCAAGCGGTTGGTCCAGCATAATAAAGATGAAAGTAAGGACTATTGGGACCACACCTGCATCGTTACCAGCAAGGATCAGAACCTCACAAAAGCCCACATCCGCTTTCTGGAAAGTCGCCTTATTGCTATTGCCAACACGGCAAGGCGGGCTGCACTGGTCAACGGCACGGCCCCAGACTCCGGTTACCTACCCGAGGCCGACATCGCGGACATGGAGTTCTTTATTGACCAAATCCGCATTGTACTCCCCGTACTCGGCTTTGATTTGCTGCGCGATAAGCCTGTAGCAACCCAAAAGCATGTGGCGGCGCACACCTCGTCCGACGCCCCACTTTTCGAACTGGTCAGCAAGAAACACGACCTTCGTGCGCAAGCACGGGAAATTGATGGCGATTTCGTTGTCCTAGCGGGATCGTTGGCTCGCTCGAAATGGGAAGGGGCGCAGGGGCATTCGTATGCTGACCTACACGAGCAGTTGGTAGAGGACGGGAAGCTGGTACCTGACACCGCCACGGGACGACTCGCGTTCAAAGATGATTATGCTTTCCGCAGCCCTAGCGCGGCCTCTGCCGTCGTACTGGGGCGGCAGGACAATGGACGCATGTCCTGGCGGGTTCAGGAAACTGGGAAGACGTATGCTGACTGGCAGAACGAGAAAATTGCCGCAGCAGCGGAAGTGGGGTCGAGCCTTGATCAAGAATAGTGGACGCTTACCAATGTCGTGTGCCTCCGCACACCGGTAGGATTCAGTCATGCGCTCGTTCTATAACGTTAACCCCTCTGCGGCTGATTGCTGGCGATCGATCGTCTTGTTTGGTCGGAACGTCGCTAGCTATAAATTTGCTCTTGCTCTGTCTCTCTTTGAACTTTCGAAAAAAGGCAACGATCTCGTTACGCTAAAGGAGCTTGCGCAGCCTTTTTCGCGCCATCTTGTCGAGCACCTGAAGTTGTCCGACAAGCAGTCTACCGCACCATCAAGTCGCTTCCTCGACCTTTGTCGTCAACGCGCCAAAGGCGAATTGGAGGCGGACGAATTAATCGAAACAACCGCTCGGCTTGGATTTGTCAACGTTATCGACGCCTTTCACGTTGTTAACCAAGGTGAACTTCCAGTTCGCTTTTTCATAGACGAACGCACTCAGAATGGCGGGGTTCGTCTTACCGACACGCTGTACAAGCTTTGTGAAGACGTTCAGGCAGGAAATCTCCCCGGAGAGGTAGAAGCACGATGGCGTCTCGTGGAGACTGCATGGGAACTCGACATCTCACGCAATCTTATTGCAGTAGAGCATGACCATACGTGCAATCGCTTGATTGCACAGTCGAATGGGCGCAGAGTTGATGTCACCTCATGCCGCGCGGCGCTGAACGGATACCAGAAAGGCCAGTGCTTCTACTGCTACGACGCCATATCTATCGTAGAAAGCGGCCTATCGGCGGATGTTGATCACTTCTTCCCTCACGTATTGAAGCAGCATCGGCCTGACTTCAACATTGATGGCGTGTGGAACCTTGTTCTTGCCTGCCGTTCATGCAACCGTGGAGAAACGGGTAAGTTCGCGCGCGTGCCGTCCACTAAGCTGTTGGCTCGGCTGCACCAGCGTAATGAGTACCTGATTTCCAGCCACCACCCGCTACGCGAAACGCTTCTTCAGCAGACAGGAACGAACGAGCGGATGCGTCGCGACTTCCTTCAGTGTAGGCATCGGAACGCGATACGGATGCTCGTGCATACCTGGGAACCCGAGGCGAAAGCGGCTGCGAGATTCTACGAGGATCGAAGTGACTGACTACTACGATACGCATGCGGACAGCTTCGTGCTCCAAACGGTCAACGTGGACATGACCCCGCTGTATGCTCGGTTCCTGGCGCACCTCCCCGAGAAAGCCAGGATTTTGGATGCGGGTTGTGGCTCTGGTCGCGACGCCAAAGCCTTCCTAAACGTGGGGCATGATGTCGTTGCCATGGACGCTTCCATTGAGATGGCACGACGCGCGGCGGTGCTGATCGGCCAACCTGTTCTGCACATCCGCTTCGAGGATATCGAATTCTCGGATGAGTTCGATGGAATTTGGGCGTCCGCGTCCCTTCTGCATGTACCTCGCACATCCATGGTGAGCGTACTTCAACGCCTTTGTAAGGCGCTGAAAGCCGGTGGGACGCTGTACATGTCCTTCAAGCTGGGCACCGAAGAGCGCATCAAGGATGGCCGCCTGTTCAACGATCAAGATGAGAACTCCCTTGCGACGGCAATAAGCCAAGTATCAGGCCTAGAGATTTTGGATTTGTGGAGAACTGTGGACAGGCGACCAGGCCGTGATCACGAACACTGGTTAAATTGTATTGCGCGACAGGCTTTTGAGTAGAGGAAAAATAAGAAATGTCTCTGTCAAAAATTTCGGAACCAGCGGCGATCAGCCATGCCGTTAACGAGTATGACTTGATCGGTCGGGATGCCTTTCTAGCCAAGTATGGTTTTGGCAAAGCCCGAGGGTTCTTCCTCGAACTTAACGGGAAGCTATACGACTCGAAGGCCATCATTGGCGCTGCTCACGGTTATCAGTTTCCTAACCACGGACCACTCTCCAACAAGGATTTCAGCGGCGGTGAACAGACCGTGCAGCGGAAACTGGAAGAGCTTGGTTTCCGGGTGAAG
>JAEWAQ010000065.1 GCA_023391635.1 Bacillota bacterium
GGAACCATTAGTCACAACCCCGATGCTGTGGGTAAGCTAATGCGAACACTTTCTGGCAAAGACATCGTACTCGAAGTTTGTTATGAGGCAGGCCCTACGGGGTATGATCTATATCGGTGGATTACGCGGATGGGAATTCACTGCATTGTCGTAGCCTCATCCCAAATACCTTCGCGCCCGGGTGATCAAGTCAAGACGGATCGGCGTGATGCAGAGCGATTGGCGCAATTGCACCGTTCCGGCGAATTGGCGGAGGTATTCATACCTACTCCGGAGACGGAGGCTCTCCGTGACCTGGTTCGAGCACGTGAAGACGCGAAGGAAGATGTCCACCGCGCACGGCAGCGTCTGATTCATTTTTTGATCCGGCATTATATCCATCCGCCGATCACGATGAAGAAGCGTTGGACGAAGTCATATCGTACCTGGCTTTCGCAATTGACATTCGAAAATGACTGCGAACGAATTTCATTTCAGGAATATCTTCATGCGATACGCGAAAGTGAAGACCGCGTCACTCGCCTGGAAGTCACTTTGGCGGAACAAGCAGCAAATTGTGTCCATGCTCCGTTGATTCAAGCAGTGCAGGGGTTGCGAGGGGTTGCGCTCCTTACGGCTGTTATAACTGTAGTGGAGATTGGCAATTTCTCGCGATTCCGCTCACCAGCACAATTGATGGCCTATCTGGGCATGGTTCCTCGTGAGTATTCAAGCGGGGCTACGACTAAGCGAGGTCGGCTGACGAAATCAGGCAATGGCCGAGTAAGGCAAGCTTTCATAGAAGCAGCTTGGAGCTACCGCCATCGTCCAGCGGTTAAGGGAGAACTCGAAAAACGACTAGAGGGACAAAACGCGCATGTACAAAATGTATCTTGGAAAGCGCAAAATCGTTTGCATAAGAAGTACCTCTCGATGGTACGAAGAGGGAAACATAAGAACCTAACGATAGCGGCAGTTGGGCGAGAGTTGGTGGGCTTCGTATGGGCGATTGCGGTTGCTGTAGAAAATAACACCCAATCAGCTGCATAAAAGGTTGTAGTGAAATTAAAGGCATTGTAAGAAAAGCTGTAGGAAACTTTGATGCTTCGCTTAGATCATTGGGCCCAGAAGGCAAAGAGTAAAGGTTTGGGGAGGATCCGTGTGAGCCACTTGCACAAGGAGAGAAACGAATCCTACGTGCGCGATTAGTTTACAGGGAGTTCCCCATGACGATAGCATAACATGTGGTAACCAACCCACGGATAGCAGTGTGCTGGCCGTCGACTTGTATTTTGCCTTCTGTGCCGAGTGATTTAGGCGTGATATAAAACCTTGTTAAAAAGGGAAATGGGAATACGGGGCTTGACAGAATACGTTCATAGCAGTGGCTTTCCGCTACTATTTCCGCGGATCCCCGCCCCAGTCCCGCCATTAGTGGCTTTCCGCTACTATTTCCACGAATCTCCGCCCCAGTCCCGCCATTAGCGGCTTTCCGCTACTATTTCCACGGATCTCCCCCCAGTCCCGCCATTAGTGGCTTTCCGCTACTATTTCCGCAGCGCCTCACCCAGTTGTACCAAACAAATGTTACCTGAAGCGGATGGCTAGATACATTAAAAACGGCCGAACCGGAGGTGCCGCGAACGGCTCCGCCAATTCAGCCTATAGTCAAGACAGGGTCGAAATCGATATCGATCAATAATGCGTCATGTACTGATCGCGTTCCCACTGGTGGACTTGCGTCCGGTACATGTCCCATTCGATTTCCTTCAGCTCTACGAAGTGCGTCAACGCATGTTCGCCCATCGCGTCGCACACTACCTTGTCGCGAAGCATTTCCTGCAGCGCCTCGTTCAAGTCGGCAGGCAATCCGGAGATGCCCGCTTCTGCCAGTTCTTCGTCGCTCATAATGTAAATGTTGCGGTCTACCGGCGCCGGCAGCGGCATTTTGTTCCGGATGCCGTCCAGACCGGCTTCCAGCATAACGGCAAGCGCCAAGTAAGGATTGGCGGCCGGATCGGGATTGCGGGCTTCGATGCGCGTGCTCAAACCGCGGGATGCCGGGATGCGGACCATCGGGCTGCGGTTGCTGGCGGACCAAGCGACATACGACGGCGCTTCATAGCCGGGTACCAGACGCTTGTATGAATTGACCGTCGGGTTCGTAACGGCGGCGAATCCGCGCGCATGCGCAAGAATGCCGGCCATGTATTGACGAGCCACTTCGCTCAGACCCAGATTGTCTGAAGGATCGTAGAACGCATTCTCCTTGCCGCGGAACAACGATTGGTGGCAATGCATGCCGGAGCCGTTCACACCGAACAGCGGCTTGGGCATGAACGTCGCGTGCAAGCCGTGCTGGCGCGCGATCGTCTTGACGACCAGCTTGAACGTCTGGATCTGGTCGGCTGCTTTGATCGCTTTCGCATATTTGAAGTCGATCTCGTGTTGGCCGGGCGCCACTTCGTGGTGGGAAGCTTCGATTTCGAAGCCCATCTCCTCCAGCGTGAGCACGATATCGCGGCGGCAATTCTCGCCCAGGTCGGTCGGCGCCAGATCGAAGTATCCGCCGTTGTCGTTCAGTTCCATCGTCGGAACGCCTTTGTCGTCCGTCTTGAACAGGAAGAACTCAGGCTCCGGTCCTACGTTCATCGCGGTGAAGCCCATCGCCTCGGCATTTGCCAAAGCCCGCTTCAGAATATAGCGCGGATCGCCCGCGAACGGCGTGCCGTCCGTCATGTACACGTCGCAGATCAAGCGGGCGATGCGATCTTCCGTCACCCAAGGGAATACGACCCATGTGTCCGGATCGGGCACCAGGTACATGTCCGATTCTTCGATCCGCACGTAGCCTTCGATCGACGAGCCGTCGAACATCATTTTGTTGTCGAGCGCCTTCTCAAGCTGGCTGAGCGGGATTTCAACGTTCTTGATCGAGCCGAGCAGGTCGGTAAATTGCAGCCGAATAAAACGTACGTTCTGTTCCTTGGCATTGCGGATAATGTCTTCACGCGTAAAACCCATTGTTCAATCTCCTCGGTAAGTGGATTTCGTGCCTGTCAGGCTATGTTATTATTGCTTGTAAAACCGGAAAAGCTCTCCTTGAATCAGCGACACCTGTCCTCTCTGCGTTCCGAGTTTCAATTGCTGCTTGAGCAATCGATGAACCTGCGGTTCAGTCATATCCCGGCGTTTCATGACCGACGGTTCGCCGACGATGTTGGGCTCTGTCGCCATGCCGCTTCCCGGTCCGATCACCTGCTTGATTCCGGCGATGTTCACGCCCTTCTCGATCAAGGACTTGATCTCCAGCAGCTTCTCCACGTCATTGAACGAGAACAGGCGCTGCTTGCCGGAAGTTCTTGCAGGCTGGATCAATTCATGCTGCTCGTAATAGCGAATCTGCCGCGCCGATAGATCCGTCAGCTTCATGACGGTACCGATCGAGAACAACGCCAAATTCCTGCGTATTTCATCGCTGGCCATGTTCGATCCACCTCCCGCCTGGCTTTCAACCGTAAAATCCTTTCCCCATTGTATAGCTTTCACCTTTTTCTGTCAATAGATGTGAGGTTAATTGACAAGAGAAGATAGCAAATCAAACAGGACTACACGAACCCTGCGAGAAATCCCCGTTCCGCCAAATCCATGCAAGCCTGACGCACGGCCAGTTTCACATGCGCGTAGGTGAGTCCGCCCTGCATGTAGGCGATATACGGCTCCCGAATCGGCGCATCGGCGGACAGCTCCAGACTGCCGCCCTGGATGAACGTACCCGCAGCCATGATGACAGGGTGTTCGTAGCCCGGCATGTCCCACGGTTCCGGCACGACATGGGCGTCGACCGCCGCGGCTTTCTGGATGGCTTGCACGAAGGCGATCAAAGCTTCGGAGGAAGGAAACCGGATCGCCTGGATAAGATCGGTCCTTACATCGTGCCAGCGGGGATGCGTATCGAAGCCGAGACGAGCGAATACCGCCGATGCGAAAATGCTCCCTTTGACCGCTTGTCCCACCAGCAGCGGAGCAAGGAACAATCCCTGGTACAGGGAGCGCGTCGTGCCGAGCATCGCGCCGACTTCTCCGCCGATTCCCGGCGCGGTTATCCGGTACGCCGCCAACTCCACGAGATCGGCCCGTCCCGCGATATAACCTCCGCTCGGGGCCAGGCCGCCGCCCGGATTTTTGATCAGCGAACCGGCGATCAGATCGGCGCCGACTTGCGGCGGCTCAGCCGTCTCCGTAAACTCGCCGTAGCAATTGTCCACGAATACGATGCCGCGAGGTGCCAACTCCTTGATCCGGCGAACCATCTCGCCGATCTGAGCGACGGTGAACGACGACCTCCAGTCGTAGCCTCGCGAGCGCTGAATCGCCAGCACGCGCGTCCGCTCCGTGACCGCCGCCGCCACGCCCGCCCAATCTACAGAGCCGTCTGCCAGCAGCTCGACGATGTTGCAACGCACGCCCCAATCCGCCAGAGAACCGGTGCCGTCTCCCGGTTTGCCAATGACTTTATGCAGCGTATCGTACGGGCTTCCCGTCACGAACAACAATTCGTCTCCCGGCCTCAGGCAGCCGAACAGCGCCGCCGCGATCGTATGCGTGCCCGACGCGAGATGCGGCCGCACGATCGCCGCCTCGGCGCCGAATACGTCGGCGTATACGAGGTCCAGCACCTCGCGCCCGCGATCGTTATAGCCGTAGCCGGTGGAACCGGCAAAATGGTAATCGCTCACCCGATGCTGCTGGAAAGCCCGAATCACTTTTTCCTGATTATATTCCACGATCCCGTCCACGGCATTCAGCCTTTCTTGCGCCTCCTGCTCCGCTTCCCGAGCCAACCGGATCCAGATTTGTTCGAAAGCACGTTCCTGTCCGCCTGTCCCGCCTGTCATACTTGCCCTCTCTCCTCTGCCCACGTTGCCGGATCTATAACAGCCAACTGCGTCAATTCTTATTCCTTCACTGCGCTGAAGCGCCCGCAGAGAATCAGCATGACGTCCGCTATTCCTCCCGCACATCCTCCTGACGCAACGCCATCAGCTCCTGCCGGCCCGGCGAACCGGTCGGGTACTGCGTCAACAGGCGAACCGCCTGGTTGCGAATCGCCCGCTCGATCACGTTCCGCACGAACCGCGCGTTGCTGAACGGGTACAGCGCCTCCGTCTTCTCCTGCAACAGCAGGTCCTGCAGCTTGAACAGCGTTTGCGGCATCAGCGCGTAGTCCCGTTCCTTCACCATCATTTCGGCGATTTGAATCAATTGGTCCACCGTATAATCAGGGAACGTCATCTGGATGGGAAACCGCGAGGGCAGGCCCGGATTCGTAAGCAGGAAACCCTCGATCTCCAGCGTATATCCGGCGAGGATCAGCACGAACTGGTTCTTGTAGTCTTCCATCGCTTTCACCAGCGTATCGATCGCTTCCTTGCCGAAATCTTTCTCTCCGCCGCGCGCCAGACTGTACGCTTCGTCCACGAACAGAATGCCGCCGAGCGCCCGCTTGACAAGCTCCCGCGTCTTCTGCGCCGTGTGTCCGATATATTCGCCCACCAGGTCCGCCCGCTCAGCTTCGATCAGATGCCCTTTGGACAATAAGCCCATGCCCTGGAACAGCTTCGCGAGCAGGCGGGCGACCGTCGTCTTGCCGGTGCCCGGATTGCCCTTGAATACCATATGGTACACGTGGGAGTACGTCTGCAGCCCCGCTTCTTGCCGCAATCGGGTCACCTGCAGCAGCGCATAAATTTCGTAGACGAGTTCCTTCACTTTCTCGAGCCCGACCATGCGCTCCAATTCTTGCTGCCACTGTGCCCACGGTCCGTCCGGAGGCAGCAGCCGCCCCGCCGACGCAGCGTCGGCTCCCGAGGCGCTCATTCCCGTCGTGCTTGCCGACCGCTCCTGGCCCGGCTCGGACCGGCGAAGAACGATATTAATCTGCCGTGAAGGCCGCCCGCCGGCAGCCGCCGTCTCCCGGACGATCTCCCGCTCCGCTCTCGCTTTCATAGCCCATCCTCCCGGAAGTCGAAATCCCGGCGCTAGATCGCAACGTGCGATCCGCCGTCCTATTCATCGTATTCCGGGAATGGAAAGCCTAGTCTACCCAGCCGCCAGACGAAGCTTGGTCCATTGCCATTTGGCAAAAGCAAGCACTTCCCGCGCCTGGTGGTACGCCATATTCATCACCTTCGAATCGGTTCCGCTGACCCTGACGGGGGCATAGCCGAGCGTCTTCGCGATATCCGCCGCACGTGCGCCGTGATAGCGATGCGTCACGACCACCGCCGTATGCCAGCCCTCCCGATCCATGATCGCTTTGGAAAATTTCAAGTTTTCGTAAGTGTCGCGCGATGCCTTGTCCAAATATACCGCGTCTGCCGGCACTCCGTTCTCCACCAAGTAATCGCGCATTCCTTCCGCCTCGGTAATCGTAGCGCCTCCCGCATCCAGTCCCCCGGACACGATGATCCGCGAATAGATGCCGGCATGATAGAGCAGCAGCGCCTGGTCGAGACGTTCGCGCAGCCCGGGGCTCGGCTTGTCGTTCCAGAGCGATGCGCCGAGCACGATGCCGGTGTCCGCTTGCAACGAAACGTCATCGGCGCCGACGCCGTCGAACTGCACGATTCGCGCATAATTGACGACGCAATCGACCGCTATCAGGGCGCATAGCGCAGCAACCGTCCACAGGGCGATCCGCAGCGCCCGCCCGCGGCGTCGGGCCGACGAATGAGCGACTCGTTTGATTGGCGTGCTCACGTTGCCGAACCTTTCTCCCATCCGAGCCTCTCCAGGAACATTTTCCGATGGCGCAAACTGAGATCGAAGTATGGAAACTTCTGGCCGCGTATCGATTCCAGCAACCGGGCGGCCGTCCGCTGCGCCAGGTCCGAGTCCTTCTGCGTAATGACGCCGTCGTCAAGCGCTTCTTCCAATTCATCCTCGTCCAGCAGCATCAACTCGCCTGTCGGCAGCTTGACGATATCCAGGTACAGGTCGTCGAACCACGGCACCTGCTGGTCGGTGAGCCCCTGGACTTTGCAAATATCGATGTACCACTGCACGACTTGGCCCTGTGAATCGAACATCGTCGTCACTACGTAATGCTCGCCCTTCGGGAAATGCTGCATCCACAAGTATCCCTTGTCAGCGAGACACATTCTTCGACCGTTATATTCCTTCCACAGCGGATCGCGCAGCTCCAAAATGCGGTACAGCGTCACGTGTCCGCGAAACTGCTGGTCGTCCATGGGAAAGCATGCGTAATTTCGCTTTAAAATGCGGCGCCAGTTGGCCCTGTCCGAAAATTTACGTTTCATCCGGGAAAGTTCCTTTCCGTCCGGCAGACTCGCGCAGCAAGTCCATGCCAGGGGGTAAACGGCGCGCCTCGTCATGAGGGGACCGCCATGGCTAGATCGAACGACATACTCGGCGTCCGTTGGCGGCAACGCCGTTATTATTTGCAATATCAGAAAGTATAAGTTTCACCTATACTCGACTGATATTGTGCGAATAACGGAACCGTCCTTTAAGGGACGGCGGAGCCGTTTTTACTTGGGTAACCAGAGTTTACCACAACTCCTCTCGGCCCACCAGTTCACGACCTTCCAGGAACGTGTAACGGTACGGGGACTCTCGACAGACGCGCTAATTCGGCCAATCGAACTTCGGATGAAAATTATAGGTCAGGAAATATTGCTGCAGCATGGCATTGGACCAGGCGGTTTTGCCGATTTTGCCTTTTCTGCGCAGCCAATCGGACGCATCCAGGTGCCGACTGAAGTCCACATAATCTTCGTAGGTACCCGCAAACTTGCTTGGCCATGATCGTTTAAGCGGGTGCTCCGGCAGTCGTCCGCCCCTCGACACTTCCTCGTACGTCCGCTTCATATCGTCCGCGATCGTCAGGTGAGCGCAGGCAGGATCGGCCAGCTTCTCCCATCCGGCCAACAAGGAACCGTGCGTTCCCCATTGGACATACACGTCCGGATTGCCGCCTCGGCGATTAGCCGCATCCGCCGCCTCCGGCGTCGTGATAACGCGGCTGTGATAGAACGCCCAGACATCCGTCACGGCTGCCGATCGAGGATCGTACGCCACCCATACCTGCTCATGATCGCACGGCTCGTAATCGTCGGGGAAATTATAGTCATCTTCCCAGAATAAATGGTAGGCGATCATCGGCTTGTTCGGATGATGAATCGCGACGACATCCATGAGTTCGAAGCATTCGTCTCCCGTCGTATGCAACAGTGGAGCGTAGCGCATCACGCTAGCTTGCTCATCGGCCGTCAGTTCCGCAGGAGGGTCCAACTCCAATGCGCGCCGATAATGTTGCCCCGCTTCCCGCAGTTGTCCGAGCAGGTGATGCGCTTCGGCCACCCGGCAGACGGGCTCCGGGTGGTCCGGCGCAAGGCGCGATGCCAGCCGGTGCAAGGCCAGACTTAACTCGCACAACTCGAGATCGTCCACGTCCGACGAAGCGCCCTCCGAAATCAGCTTCTGCATCAGTTGTGGGTATTGTTGCTGCAGCATCTCTTTCAACATGTCGTGTTCCTCCCTGATTAAGATCGCCTTTGATGCGACAATTCGGCAAACTTGCCAAAACCGCCGGGAACGGGCGGGTTTCCCCTGCCTGTTCCCGGCGGTCGCTTGAACGGATTATGGCGTATTGCCGCTGGCCGGCGGCGAACTGGCCGGCGGCGGGCTCGAGCCCGGATCAGTCGATGCGCCGGGAGGCGGAGATTCAACCGGAGGCGTCTGCGTTTCATCAGGAGGCGGGCTCGACGCGTCGGTCGGCGGCGATTCAGTACCTTGCCCGCCGTCTTCACCGTCTTCGCCATCGCCTTCATCACCGTCTTCGCCGGACGGAGGCGTCTGCGTATCATCAGGAGGCGGGCTCGTCATGCCGGCGCCGGAATCGACCGTCACCGTCACTTGCTCTGTCGGCTTGCTCTCCTGCTGCGCCTTCGGATCGAAGGCCGTTACGTAATACGTATACGACACGTCAGGCAGCAGCGCGTAGTCTTCGAACGCCGGTTCGATCGTCTCCGCCAGCAGAGAGAATTCGCTGTCCGTATCGCTCTTGCGATACACCTTGAACGTCGTCTCCGCCGTCGTGCCCTCGGTCATCCAGTCGAGCGCGACGGAGACGTTGTCCGGCAAATACGCGGCGGACAAGCCGGACACGCCCATCTCGGGCTTCGGTTGTTCCACGTTTTTCGGCGAAGGGAAGACCAGCTTCTTCTTGCCCTCCAGCGCCTTGGACATGACGGTCGAGAACATTGCCGCCGCTTGGCTGCTGTTCTGCTGAACGAGATGATCCTTGTCGGTCTTGTCATACCCCATCCAGACGGCTGCGGTCAACTCCGGCGTATAGCCGACGAACCAGATGTCGCGGACGCCGCTCGCCTTCACGCCTTCGAGCCCATGCTGCGTTGTGCCGGTCTTGCCGGCGACGGTGCGGCCAGAGACGCGCGCCTTCGTGCCGGTGCCGCCGGATTCCGTGACGCCCTTCAGCATCTCGGTCACGTAGTAGGCCGTCTTCTCGGACATGACTTGCTGTGCCTTCGGCTGCTTGAACGTATAGATATTGCGGCCCTTCTTGTTCTCGATCGACACGATGCTATGCGGATCCTGCAGCGTGCCGCCGTTCGCGAAAGCGCCGTAAGCGCGCGCCATCTCCAGCGGAGATACCCCGTTGGTCAGCCCGCCGAGCGCGGTCGCCAAGTTCCGGTCCTGCTGCGGGTCAAGGTTGAACCCGAGCTTCTCCGCGAAATCCAGCCCCTTCTTTACGCCGATCTCGTTGAGCAGCCATACGGCCGGCTGGTTGCGCGATTCCTTGACTGCCTGCGACATCGAAACCGGCCCGATGTACTTCACCTTGTTGGAATCGGTCGGGCAATATTTGCCACCATTGTAGCAGATCTTGTCGTCGCGCAGAATCGACCATGGATAATAGTTGCCCGTTTCGAGCGCCGGCCCGTATGAGGAGACCGGCTTGAAGCTCGATCCCGGCTGACGCGGCTTGACCGCGCGGTTCCACCCCTGCTTCTGGTAGTCCCTGCCGCCGATCATGGCGAGCAGCGAGCCGTCGTGCTGGTCCATGATGACCATCGCGGCTTGCATCTTGTTGTCATCTATGCTCTTATCGAACATCTTGTCATTCTGGAAGACGCTCTCCATCGCCGCCTGCGCCTTCGTATCGATCGTCGTCTTGATCGTATAGCCGCCCGTCAGCAGCTCCTCTTCGCTCAGATTGGTGACGGCTTTCGCCTCGTCCACGACATAGTCGATGAACGTCTGGTATTGCCTGTTCGAAGTCGGCGTGACGCCCGGGTCATAATCGACCAGCTTGGCCGCCTGCGCTTCTTCCGCCGTTATCAGCCCTTGATCGCGCATGATGGTGAGCACGACGGCGCGGCGCTCCTTGGATTTCTCCGGATTCGCGACCGGATTATACGTGCTGGGTGCTTTTGGGAGCGCCGCGAGCGTAGCGATTTCCCAAATGTCGAGCTGTTGGCTTTTGTCCTTGCTTGCGATGTCCTTGTTAAAATAATACTTGGCCGCCGTCCTGATGCCGTATTGTCCTTTGCCGAAGTAGATCCGGTTCAAATACAGCTCCAAAATTTGATCCTTCGTCTTGTGTCGCTCCAGCGCGAGGGCGATCGATGCTTCCGTCCCTTTGCGGAAGAGCGTCTTGTCTGCGTTCAGGAACAGGTTGCGGGCGAGCTGCTGCGTGATCGTGCTGGCGCCTTCCGCGGTGCTGCGGCTAATGATGTCCTTCACCAGCGCACGGCCGATGCCGATCATGTCGACCCCGCTATGCTCGTAGAACCGCTTATCTTCCACGGCGACGAAGGCATCCTTCAGCAGCTTCGGAATCTCGTCGATCGGCACGAATTCCCGATTGCCTTCCACAACGTTCAGCTTGGCGACTTGCTTATCATTGCGATCCACGATGATGGACGCTTCAGCCAAATTCAGCTTGTTAATATTTTCGCTCAATACGCGCTCGCCGTTCAGGATAACCAGCAAATAGCCGACCACCACGCATACGACGGCGAACAGCATCAGGAACAAGATCCAGATCAGACTTCCCCGTTTGCCCTGCTTGCGGGGGCTGCGCTTGCGATTATTTCGGCCGCCGGCCGATTTCCCGTCTTTGCTCCCTGTCTTTTTCGATTGTGGCAATGCCCATTCCCCCTTCATTCATTCCCCTGTCTCTCTTAGTCTAAGCATTCATACCCTTATCCTGCAAAAAGAGAACAACCCCGCTCCCAGGGTTGCTCCGACCGGTACTATTTAAGTTAAACGCATGGTGGGGGCCAAAAGTTTCACGAGGTGCCGCAATTCATGCTTCCGTTCCAGCATCCGGCTGCATGAGCGAAACGTTGCGCTGCGGCATGAACGTGCTGATCGCATGCTTGTAAACCATCTGCTGACGCCCTTCGCTGTCGATTACGATGGTGAAGTTGTCGAACGCACGGACAACCCCGCGAATTTGGAACCCGTTGGTCAAATAGACGGTGACCGGGATGCTGTCTTTGCGAATCTGGTTGAGGAACGTGTCCTGGATATTAATGGATTTATTCATTGGTTCAAACCCCCATCGTCAAAGTGAATTGTGCCGTCTGGCCTGTTCGGATAAAGTTTACCTCTGGCGAATATATTCGCGATCCGGAAGAAACTTTCCTGCTATTATAGCACAAATCACTCGGAAAAGATCGGCCTTTTTTGTTTCGTCCAGGTCTACCCAGACCAATTCCTTCATATGCCGGAACCAGGATAGCTGCCGTTTGGCGAAGTGCCGGGTATCGCGCTTGAGCGTGGCGATTGCCGCAGTTTCATCCATTTCTCCCTGCAAATAGGCGGCGATTTCCTTGTAGCCGAGTCCTTGCATCGATACAGCTGTTCGAGGAATGCCAGCTTCGAGCAGAGACCACACTTCCCGGACGAGCCCCTCCTCCATCATCGCGTCGACGCGTTCGTCGATCCGGCGATATAGCGCTGCACGGTCCATCGTGAGTCCGATCAAACATAGCCGGTAAGGCGACGTCTTGCTGTCGCCGCGCTGCTGTGCCTGCGATTCCGACAGCGTTCTCCCGGTCGTCTCCCACACTTCCAGAGCGCGAATAACCCTTCGCACATCCCGGGGATGGATGCGGGCGGCCGAAGCCGAATCGACGGAGGCAAGTCGATCGTGCAGCGCTTGCTCCCCGTGCTCATGGGCATATTGCCGCAGCCGTTCCCGCAGCGTTTCGTCGCCGGAATCTCCTTGAAAGTCATATCCGTAACAGACCGATTCGACGTACAGGCCGGTGCCGCCCACGAGGAAGGGCAGCTTGCCGCGTCCGTGGATTTCCGCGATCTTCTCCACGCACAGTTGCTGAAATCGCGATGCCGAGAAAGGCTCGTCCGGCTCCAGGATGTCGATCAGATGGTGCGGAATGCCCGCACGCTCCGCGAACGGCAGCTTTGCCGTCCCGATATCCATACCCCGGTACACTTGCATCGAATCGCCGCTGATGATTTCAGCGTCGAACGCCCCGGCCAGTTCCAGGCTGAGGGCGGTTTTGCCTACGGCCGTAGGGCCGACAAGCACGAGCAGCGACGGTCGGTTGTCATCCGGTTCGGGGATCAATACGAATCACTCCATAGGCGACGGCAGATTTCGAAGGACGCGGCGGAGCGAACCCAAGCCGCGCGAATTCGGTGCTGCCCCTCGCGTTTTTCATTACGACCGATTTGCGGGCGACCCGGACGGCTTCCTCAACGGCGGCCGCCGCCAGCGGCTCGTGCAAGGCATGGTTGCGCAGCGGACGGATCGCAGCGGACGCCTGGACCGGATCGCCGAACATCGGATCGAAATAAACGACGTCGACGCTCCGATCGGGCATCCCGCGCAGAATGTCCTCGTGGGCGCCTTGCACCATGGCGACCCGCCGGCAGGCGTCGTCGACTTCCGGCAACCCGGTGCGGACCGACTGCAGCCCTTCGCGAACGATGACGTACAAGAGCGTCGACGCTTCGATCGCGCGGACGGCGCCTGCCGCGCCCACGACATGGCTGAACAAGATCGCATCCGAAGCAAGCCCGGCCGTGCAGTCCATGACGGTATCTCCTGCCGCGACACCCGATGCTTTGATCATCGGGTCCGGTCCTTCGCCGCCCAGCATCCGCTTGACGCGAACAAAGCCCATGCTCGGATGAAAAAATAACGGCGGCTGGTCGTCGCTCACGTATTTCAGACCGTCTCGGGCAGCGACCAACGTGCCGTCCGCGCGGTGCTTGTCGGCGAGATACCGCAGCGTATCCTGGCGTCTGGGCACGTAGTCGGCCTGCAATTCTCCGGCAAGCCGCTTGGCTTGCGCGATGAGTTCGGCGTCCGGCCGTTCGGCTGTCGTCACGATCAAGACGTCACCCGCTTGAACATCTTCTCGAGCTCATACGTGCTGAAGCTGACGACGATCGGCCGGCCGTGCGGACACGTATAAGGCTGCCTGCATTCGCCAAGCCGCGCCAACAGCCGTTCGCCGGCTTCACGGGTGAGCGCCTGGTTCGCCTTAATCGACGCCTTGCAGGAGCACAGAATCGCCGCCTTTTCTCGCAGCGCGTGCAGGTCGATCCTGCGCTCCTGCAGCACCCATTCGGCCATCTCTCTGACGATGTCCGCTTCGTCCCCTTCGGGAAACCAATGAGGAACAGCCCGTATGATGAAGGTATTGCCCCCAAAATCCTCCAAATATACACCGGCGCTCGCAAAGGCGGGCAACCGTTCCCGCAGCAAGGCGTACTCGTCGGGCGAGAACGTCAGCGTGACCGGCAGCAGCAGTTCTTGGCTTGCCTCCTCCGGCTTGCCGAACTTGTCATAGTAGTATTCGTAGTGAACACGTTCATGTGCGGCATGTTGGTCAATCAAATACAAGCCGGTTTCATTCTGCGCCACGATATACGTGCCATGCAACTGACCGATCCAGGCGAGCGCGGGAAACGCCGGACCCGCATGCGGCGCTGCATCGTCTTCGATTGCCGCCGGCTGTGAACGGACATCGGGGGCGGCGAAGGCCGCTTCCCATACGCGGGACGGCACGGCGGACGCCGCTTCCACCCTCGCCGTCTCCGCGGGGCGGAATTTCGGCGCCTCATCCGCGCGAGCCGCCGGACGCGCCTGGCTCTCGTAGGCCGCGCGAGATTCTGCAGCCGCTTGCGGGGCCGGCGGCCGCTCCGAAAGCCGCTGGACGCTTGCCGCCGCTTCCCGGATCGCGGCCGTCTCCGGTATCTGGAACCGGATTTGCTCCTGCACCGCTGCCGGCACGGGCACGGCGGACTTCGCCTGGCGAACCGCCGTCCCCGATGGGATATAAGCGCGGCTGCCGAGCGCCTCCTTCACCGCCGCTTCGATGAACGCCCGCAATTCCTGCTCCTTGCTGAAGCGCACCTCGAGCTTGGCCGGATGGACGTTGACATCGACCAGCGACGGATGCATGGTGAGGTGCAGCACGCTGAGCGGATAGCGATGCAGCGGCAGCAGCGTATGGTAAGCCTGCAGCAGCGGCTGCACGACCGCCTGGCTGCGCACGTAGCGGCCGTTGACAAGGACGGTGACCGCGTTCCGGTTGGCGCGCGTCTCGACTGGCAAAGCCGTGAGCCCGGTCAGCGCGTAATCCGGATTGTCCGCTTGCAGCTGTACCATCGCTTTGACCGCAGCCGTCCCGTAGATGGCCGCGACGACCTGGCGCAAATCCCCGCTGCCCGTCGTCCGAAGCAGTTGGCTGCCGTTATGGCGGAACGTGAAGGCGATGTCCGGCCGGGACAGCGCCTGCCGATAGACAACGTCGGACAGATGCCCGAGCTCTGTCTGGATCGTCTTCATGTATTTGAGGCGGGCAGGCGTGTTGAAGAACAGGTCCCGCACGATCATTTCGGTGCCGCGCGGCGCATTCGCTGCACCGCTGCTCCGAAGCGCTCCGCCTTCGATTTCCAAGTAATGGCCCAGGCCGCTGTCATCGGACGCGCTGACGCAGCGCACTTTGGCAACGGCGGCGATGCTCGGCAGCGCCTCGCCGCGGAATCCGAGCGTTTCGATTTGGAACAAATCTTTGGCGTTGGCAATCTTGCTGGTCGCGTGACGCTGGAAAGCGGCCGCCACGTCGTCCTCCTGGATGCCTGCTCCATTATCCAGGACGCGCAGCAGTGCAAGACCTCCCTCTTCCGCCGTGATGTCGATGGAGGTGCTTCCGGCGTCCACGGCATTCTCTATCAATTCCTTCAGCACGGATGCCGGACGTTCAACGACTTCTCCGGCCGCGATCTGGTTGGCCAAGTGTTCGTCCAGCGGGTGAATCACCCCCATGCGATCCCCTCCTACTTACTGGTACGTCAACTGCAGCTTGCCGCTGCCAGTGCTTTGCGACAATCCCGGAAACCATTGCGAGAGCACGCTCAGATCGATCAAATTCCAGCCGTTCTTGTTGATCAAGCGCTGGTCGCCGCTCACCAGACGGAACGTTTGGCCGCCCTTGCTGACCGTAATTTCCTTCGTTTTGGCATCGTAACCGACTTTCGCCCCGACGAGTGCCGCAGCCAGGCGCAAATTAACGAACAAACGGGCATTCCCATCTTGCATCGCCGCGTTCGAGAACGCCGACCGCACGCCGTTCGTCACGATGAAGCCGTTCTTGATGTCGACGGAGATCCGCTTGCCGCCCGCGTCCCGATAGGCCGCCAGCAATTGGTCCACGGCACCTTCGACTGCAAGGTCCGGCGTCAATCCGACTTTATCGACCTTGGTGCCGTTCGGCGTGAAATATTCCTGTACCGTCACCTTTACCACGCCGCCGCTTTCCAGCGGATAGATCGATTGCACGACACCTTTGCCGTATGTCTTCGTGCCGACGATCCTCGCGATCCCGTAATCCTGCAGCGCACCGGCGAACAATTCCGATGCGCTGGCCGAATTGGCGTTGACGAGAATCGTTACCGGGTACGGCTTGCCGCCGCCGCTTGCGCTGAGCGGCGTATCGGTGCCATCGCGATTGCGAAGATGCGCCAGCACGCCGTCTTGGATGAACAAGCCTGCCATTTGCTGCGCCGCGTTGACATATCCGCCCCCATTGTTCCGCAGATCGATCATGAGCGAGGTCATGCCGGCTTTTTCCAGCTTGTCGATCTGCTGCGCGAACAGCTTGCCCGCATCGGACGTAAACCCGCTGAGCGAAATATACCCGACTCCGTCGTCCATCATATGGCCCGTAGCGATCGGCAACTGCATCGCCTTCCGGGTAATCGGATAATCAAGCCGCTTGCCTTCGCGGGTGACGCCGATATTCACCTTCGTACCTTCTTTGCCAAGCAGCTTCTTCTGAACTTCGGGGATCGACAGCCCTAGCAGCGACGCTCCGTCTGCCGCGGTCAGCGCGTCTCCCGGCAGGATGCCCGCGATCTCGGCCGGTCCGCCGGGGATGGTGTCCTCTACGTAGACGATGCCGTCTTCTTCCACGAGCACGATGCCAACGCCGGTGAATTGCTGCTCCAGATCGCTGGAGAACGTCTCCCATTCGTCCGCGTCGAAAAATTCCGTATACGGATCGTGCAGCGACTCGATCATCGCTTCGATCGCCGAATCGTTCAATTGCGCGTCGCCGGGCTTGCTGACATGGTTTTGCTCCAATATTTGCCGAACCTCATCCACCTGCTCCGCCGTTGCGGCTTGCGCCGCGGAAGACGCCCATACGCTTGCCAGCATGATCGATAATAACAGCATGTACGCCGCTTGCCGAAACTTGCGATCGATCGATCTCATCGTGATGATTCCCCGCTCTCCCATAATTGGTTCTTAGCATCGTTCAGCCATTCCATTGCCTGCAGCGGGGTCATCCGCATAACATCCAGCTTGCGCAGCTTCTCCGCGAGCTTGTCCATCGCGGGCGAAGCTTGTTTCCTCGTCTTCTCCTGACCGGAATGGCCGTAATCCGATCCGGGCGCCTGAGGCGATGCGAACAAGGCGATTTGCTCGACTGCCTTGACTTGATGTGCCCGTTCGGCCCTTGTATGCGCAGGCAGCGAAAGAGCGGCCGCCGTCTCGCGAACGACGGGTTCGGTCGATTGCTTCGCATGCGCGATCAGCGTGTACGCCCGGCCGACGATCGATTCGGGCAACCCGGCTAACTGAGCGCAATAGATGCCGTAGCTCGAATCCGCCGCGCCCGGTACGAGCTTGCGCAGGAAGGTAACGCCCCCGTCCGTCTCCTTGACCGCCATGCAGCCGTTGCGAAGGCCTTGAAGCGACGACTCCAGGTGCGCCAGCTCGTGAAAATGTGTGGATACGAGCGCCTTGCAGCGAATATGGTCATGCACGTATTCGATGACGGCCTGGGCGATCGCCATGCCTTCTTCCGTCGATGTGCCACGCCCCAATTCGTCGATAATGACGAGGCTGCGGGCCGTCGCTTGCTCGGTCATGACCTGAATGTCCTTCATCTCGACCATGAAGGTGCTCTGTCCGCCGACCAGATCGTCTGCCGCGCCGATCCGCGTGAAAATCCGGTCGACCAGCGGCAGGACGGCGCGGCTTGCGGGCACGAAGCAGCCGATTTGCGCCATGATGCAGATCATCGCGACCTGACGCATATAAGTACTTTTGCCGGCCATGTTCGGCCCGGTGATGAGCAAAATCGGATGATCCGTCGTCAAATCCGCATCGTTGGCGATGAAGGTGCCGCTGTCCGTTACCGCTTCGACGACCGGATGCCGTCCTTCCTCGACAAGCAGATCGAAGCCGTCGCTCCAAGCGGGCCGCGTGTAACGCCGTTCGGAGGAAACTTCCGCGAACGACTGCAGCGCGTCGAGCGTCGCCAATCCTTCCGCGAGCTGCTGCAGCCGTGGAATTTGGCCGGCGATCTCGCCGCGAAGCCGGGCGAACATCTCATATTCGAGATCCGTCATCTTCTCTTCCGCTTCGAGGATGAGCGCTTCCTTCTCCTTGAGCTCCGGCGTCACGAACCGCTCGGCGCCCGCCAGCGTCTGCTTGCGCTCGTACCGCCCTTCCGGCAGCGCGTTCAGGTTCGCCTTCGTCACTTCCAGGTAGTAGCCGAACACTTTGTTGAAGCCGATCTTGAGCGACTTGATGCCGGTTGCTTCCCGCTCCTGCCGCTCGAGCTCCGCGATCCAGCGCTTCCCGTTCGTGCTCGCCTCCCTCAGCTCGTCGAGCCGGGGATCGAAGCCTTGCCGGATCAATCCGCCTTCCCGCACGGAGACGGGCGGCTCGTCGGCAACGGCGGCGCCGATCGCTTCGGCGATATCGCGGCAAGCGTCCATCCGTTCCGCCAGCTCGGCGAGCGGAACCGCCCCGATATCGCGGCAGATCGCCAGAATCGCGGGAACCCTCTCCAGCGACGAGCGGAGGGCGTTCAAGTCCCGTGCATTGGCTGTCCCGTAGGCTATTCTGCCCACAAGACGTTCGAGGTCGTATACTTCCTGCAGCGAAGCGCGCAGCTCCTCCCGCCGCATCCAGTCGCCGAGCAGCGCTTCCACCGCATCGAGCCGCCGCTTCACCGCGTCTCTGTCGAGCAGCGGCTGATCGATCCAGCGTCTCAACTGGCGGGCGCCCATCGCGGTCCGCGTGCGATCGAGCAACCACAGGAGCGAGCCTTTGCGCGAGCGGTCGCGCACCGTCTCGGTCAGCTCCAGGTTGCGGCGGGTGAACGCGTCCAGCGCCATATAGGCGTCCGGTTCGTAGAACTTGACCGCGCTGATGTGGCCGAGCGATCGCTTCTGCGTCTCGCTCAGGTAGCCGATTAACCGGGCCACAGCCGCCGTGCGGACCGCTTCCTGCCGCGCCCAGTCCACCTGCGGGAATTGCTTGGACAGCCAGGACGAATCCGCCTCATCCCTGGCCGTGCAGAGCAGCGTGCGCCCGGAAGCCGTTGCTTCCTGTTGCAGCGCGGCTACCGCCTTCTCATCTCCGACCGCTTCCGCGGGCTTGTACACGTTCAGCGCGTTTTTCACCGCTTCCCGCGTCATTTCGAACGACGTCGCGTACATTTCGCCGGTCGTCAGGTCGCATGCCGCCAGCCCGAACCTTCCGTCCCGCGCAGCCGCGCCGACAATGAAGTTGTTGGCGGCGTCCGCGATTTGCTTGGCTTCCATTACCGTACCCGGCGTCACGATCCGTACGATCTCGCGGCGCACGACGCCTTTGGCTGCTTTCGGATCCTCTACCTGCTCGCAAATGGCCACTTTATAGCCTTTTTCGATCAATCTCGCGATATAGCCTTCCGCGGCGTGGTAGGGCACGCCGCACATCGGCACTTTCTCTTCCTGGCCGGCCCCGCGTCCGGTCAGCGTAATTTCCAGTTCGCGCGAAGCGGTCAGAGCGTCTTCGAAAAACATTTCATAGAAATCGCCGAGACGGAAAAAAAGCAGCGCGTCCTGCGCTTCCGCCTTGACGGACAAGTATTGTTCCATCATGGGGGTGTATCCGGCCATGTCCATCCTCCGATTAAAAGGGCGTCGATTATGTAGATTCGGTGACACGGTTCATTATAGCAAAAAAAGAACCGTCGCGGGGACGGAATGGGGTAAAACGCTGCAACCGTGAATCTAATTTTTGCGCACTTCAGTTTCTCTGTCCAGCCGCACGGCCGCCCGCCAACTTTTGCGCACCTGGGTTCCCCTCTTCCGACTCCCCAATGCCACTACTTAACCGGCGGCGATGATCCGCTCGGAATGCCCCACTTGCGGCGGAAATCGGCGGATTCGTCCCAATGCCGGCGCGCACGGACCGCTTCGAACACGTAATCGACGTCGGCGGCATAGCGGCGATAGCTGCTCAGTTGGCGCAGTTCCGAGTAGAAAGCCAGAGCCGCCTCCCGCAACGCTTCCTGGCCGGCTTCGCTCTCATCCGCAGCGGAATAAAAAGCATCGCGAAGCGTATCGCTGTCCAGCGGTCGGCGTCCGACAAGCTCGCCCGCATGCTCGGCAGCGATCTTAGCCAGCGCCAAGACGCCTTGGGCAAGCTTCCGCGACACGAGCCAGCTTGGCGGTGTGCGGTATTCGAAGCCGCCGTGCGGCTGCCGCCGAAAATCGCCTAGCGCCCCATAGCGTGGACGGCGTCCTGCCGCGCCCGGCGGCTCCAGCAGCCGCAGCGGCAGGGCAACCGCATTGTCGAGCGCTCGCAGCCGCTCGCCCGTTAAGACGACGCCGCTGATATGTATATGTCCGCCAAGCGGAAGTCCCGGCACAGGCATAGCCCCGGCACGCCACCGCAGCGACGCTCCGCCGGCGCTTGCGATTCGCCGGGCGGCCAGCAGGAGCAACTGCCGCATCGTGGCGACAAGCGACGCCGGTTCCGCGGCCGGTTCCGGTCGAAGCTCGACCAGCGGCCATACGCGCACGCCGCGGCGCACGACCGAATCGCATCCTGCCACATCCCCAGGCGGCAAATATCGCGAAGCCGGTACGACTTTGCCGTCCGGCGATTGCAACACGAACTCGGGGTCCGCTCCCAATACGACTTCTGCCCTGCGCCCGGATTCGCCCGCCAACATAGCGGAATGTTTATCCATCGCCTGCCGAGTACGCCAGGCGCCCTCTCCCGCCGACGGCTTCATCTTCTTCGAGATTCGAACGATCGCAGGCTTGCCCGCTTCGTTCGTGGACACTACGACTTGTCCGAAGGGCAGTCCAAGCACGTATAGTGCCCGTACAGCCGCCCTGGAGACGATGCGGCGCAATCGATCGTCCGGCTCGGCCAGTCTCCGTCTCACAGACACCCCCTGGCTTGCCGGATACAACCGCCTTACGTCCGTTGCTTCCAGACCGAACACCGTCACCGTGAATCGCCGCTCCGCAGCTTGCTCCGCGCCCGGCTTCGTGTTCCGTTCGACGCTTGGCTCCGCATCCGATCCCGCAACCGGCATTGCGCTCGTGATACCGCCTGCACGCGATTCATTCCGCTGCTCTGCTCCCCATTTTTCGCCCCGGTCCTGCGCCTGCTCTTCCAAGCTTACGCCGCCGTCCGCACAGGCGATGCCTTCCCGCCTCAGACGGCGGGCAACCTCTGCAGGCGCGATCGCCGCCGTCCGGCCCGTGTAACTTCCCATTGCTACGGACCCCCAATCACACGGGAAGGGCCGTCCCGCCGGCGATAGTTCGCCGAAGCCGAATGGCCCTGTAATAGGGAGTTTGCGGAGCAAACTCTCACTACCCCATGACGTACATCGAACGGCATCCCGTCTGCAGCACAAGCCGCGCGAATCGGGCCGTTCCCGCCGTCCCCGCAGGGCATCCGCCCTCGACATTTTAACTGCGTCCGCATAATCATAAGTATCGGACCGGCGGCGGATTAAAGATCGTCTTCCAGCAAATCGGAGTCGAGATCCTCGAAATCCCCGTCTTCCTCGCCGAGTCCGAATTCGTAATCCTTGTCGTCCTCGTAGGCATGAGGGTCGACGAGTACGTACACCTTCGTCTCCGCGACCATTTCCACGCTGAATTCGCGTTCCACCCGGATGACGACGGACGTTCCGCCGCTGCCGATCGTGGCTTCGACGCAATTGGGCTCCTGCGTCGTCTCCGCCGATACTTCCTCGGTCGACTTGCGGTGCTTCGGATCTACATAGGAGAGTGGTACGATATCCACGTAGGAGATCGTTTCCTTCGCCACATCCGTTTGAGAGTTCTTGCTGTAAGAATACCAGATGTTAATATCGTAGGATCCGATCACCTCAATGCCGTCTCCCGATCTTACCGCCTCGTACTGATGATTGATGATCCATGCCCCCAAAATGCTGGAAGGATGGTGCGGTGGCGTGACAGTGTGGGTAACCGTCGAAAACTTTCGGCCTTTGCCGCATACCGCTTTCGTGATGATTTCCCTGCGCTGCAGCCGTCTATCCGCGATAGCCATTCGGTAGACCTCCTCCATGCGATCAAGTTCAATTAAGTCTATGCAGGACATTCGTCTATAGTGACAAAAATGTATCCGCGCACGAACCCTCATTATTCAACGTATGAACGCCCCGCCGGAAGAAGACTATCGAATGCAAATAAGCCTTCGCCCGGTAAAGGGACGAAGGCGCCTCGCGCATGCAGTTGCAAACCGATTTATGCGGTGATCTGCTGAAGCGACGTCTTCGCGGCCTGAATGCGGTTCAGGCTGGCGTGATTCGCCTGCAGCAGCGATTGCAGCGTGGCCGACAATTGCTCCAGCGTCGCGGAAGCTTCCTCGCTGACGGAAGCCAGATGGTTCGCCGAATCCCCGATCTTGTCCGAGGAATGGTGGATTTCGCTCATCATGCTTGCCTGCGCTTCGGAGAGGCTCCGCAGATGAACGACCGCTGCCGATATCGAATGGAACGCTCGAATCGTCATGGCCGTCGTCTCTTCCGTCTGTACCATGCGATTCGCCGCTTGACTCATTTGGCCTTGCGTCAATTCGGATTGGCGGCGGAACTCCATGATCTGGGCCGAGATTTGCTCTGCCGACCGAGCTGTCATATCGGCCAACTTGCGAATTTCGCCGGCGACGACGGCGAAGCCTTTGCCGTGCTCTCCTGCCCTTGCAGCCTCGATGCCGGCATTGAGCGACAGGAGATTTGTCTGGTAAGCAATCTGTTGGATCGTATCGCTGAATTTGCCCGTCTCTTCGAGGCCTCCGGCCAGCAGCTTAAATTGCTGCAGCATCGATTCCATTTCCGTCTTGAAGCCCGACTGAATATCGGCCAATTCATCCATGCGTTGCCTGCCTTCGTCCGACAGCAACGCGGTCTCTTCCGCTTTCTCGAGCAGCGTCGTTCCCGCGTTGGCCATATCTTGCACCAGCGCATTCATCTTTTCGATCGACTCGCTGATGGATACGGCCGTATCGGCCTGCGAACCGGCGCCGGCGGCGATTTCCTGGAACGCCGTATTCATCTCGTCGAACGAGGCCGTATTGGCTTCGCTTGTCGCGGCCACCTCGTTCATATCCCTCGTCACCGCAGTGACATTTTGAATGATGCTCCCCTTCTGTTCCTGCTGCTCTGCCAGCAGGCGCTCGCTCTGTTCCCGCGCTTCGTCCATTCGTTTCATCAACTGCCTGGAGACGGCGAACAAGCAGAAGAATACAGTCGTTATCAGCACGTAATAAATCATATAGGTAAGCTGAACGTCATCGGCGAATTGCAGCTTTTCTTTCTGGATATACAATATTTCGATCATCATACCCAGGCCGACCAACGTACTGATCAACAGCAGCCGCAAATTCATGAACACGAGCGACATGACGACCAGATAGTACACGGAGAAGACGTTCGTCAAGTTCGGACTCATCAGCACGGTCGACAACGTCGATACGCACGAGGATAATACGGCGAAATAGCCCAAGGCGGAAATCCCTTTGCGCAGGTAGAACAATACGCAATAAATCACGAACATGGTTGGTTGAAAAAACAAAATAAACTTCGTAGATGCTTCCATGCTGTCGGAAGAGCCTGTCGCGATCGAGGATAAAATCAGCAATGCGGTAATGCCCATCGCAATCAACACTACGAAATTTCTGCGATGCAAATCCTGCTCCTTCACGCTCAACATCGCGTGGGGCTTTCGGGTCCACAATCCAAGCTCGATCTGCTGCTCATTCATCGCTGCCGCATCCCCATTCCAAGTTATGGTATATTGCCGGATACGCTTACATATTCGACGGGATGCGACAGATTCCTATCTCTTATCGACACTTTTTCGCTTAATTGTTCACCAGACGATAAATCTCCCGATATTTGCGTTCCAAATAATCGCATAAATACGTCGATTGCAGTCCCTGCCCGCTCGTCTGAACGATGATTTCGGCCGGGGACAGCGACTTGCCGTAGCGGTACACCTGCTCGGTCAGCCACTGCTTGAGCGGATGCAGCTGCCCTGCCGCGATCTGCTCATCGAGCGCCGGTAGCGCACGCCGTGCGGCGTCCATGATCTGCGCGCCGTACATGTTGCCAAGCGAATAAGACGGAAAATAACCGAACGACCCGCCTGACCAGTGGACGTCCTGCAGCACGCCTTCCGCATCATTTGACGGCGCGACGCCGAGCGCTTCCTTGTATTTGGCGTTCCACACCTCGGGCAGGTCGCGGGCGGCGAGCCCTTCGTTGAACAGCATTTTCTCGATTTCATAGCGAATCATGATGTGCAGATTGTACGTCAATTCGTCCGCTTCAATTCGGATGAGCGACGGCTCTACGACATTGATCGCCCGATAGAACGCGCCTGAGGACACTTGGTCGAACTTGCCTGGGAAAAACTTCTTCAATTCGGGCAAGTACCGCTGCCAGAAGCTGAGGCTTCTGCCGACGAGATTTTCCCACAGGCGCGATTGCGACTCATGGATGCCCAGTGAAGTGCCCGTGCAGAGCGGAGTGCCGTACAGTTCGGGGTCGAGATTTTGCTCATACAGCGCATGCCCGCCTTCGTGGATCGTACCGAACAAGGCGCTCATGACGTCATGGGTCAAGTACCGCGTCGTCACCCGCACGTCACCCGGGTTCAGGCCTGTCATGAACGGATGCACACTCTCGTCCAGTCGTCCGGCTTCGAAATCAAAGCCCATCTCCGTCAGGATGAACCGGCTGAACGCCTGCTGGCTGCCCTTGTCGAAGTTGCCGCTCAGGAAGGAGACGTCCGGACGGTCACCGTCCCGGTCGATCGCTTCCGCCAGCGGCACGAGCCGGCTCTTCATCTCCCCGAACAAGCGATCCAGGTCAGAAGTAAACATGCCGGGTTCGTATAGATCCAGCAAGGTGTCGTACGGCGTCTCCTTAACGCCCCACAGCTCGATGAACCGGCGATTGTAATCGATGATCCGCTCCTGGTAAGGCGCAAAGCCGGGGAAATCGCTGTTCTCCTTCGCCTCTTCCCATGCGGATTCCGCCTGCGACGCCAACACGACGTATTCCCTGTAAAGTTCAGCAGGCAGCTTCTTGTTGCGCTCGTATTCCTTGCGGCATTCCTTTACAAGCCTCCGGTCGACTCGACCGAGTCCGTCCAGCGCTTCAGGCGCAGACAACTGGTCCAACAGCTCGCCCATCTCCGCAGAGGTGGACAGCTTGAACGCTTCCGCAGACAGATCGCCCACCGCTTCCGACCTCAGGTCGATGCCTTTGCGCGGTGCGCCGGTGCGCATATCCCAATAGGCGACACCCACGATTTCCTCGTAATGCTTGATCTTGCCGGTCAGCGCGCGGAAGCGCTGCAATGCGCCGGACGGCGCTTCGGATCGTTCGGTCATGCGATCTCCATCCTTTAATAGGGAGTTTGCGGAGCAAACTCTCTCCGCTCTCGATTGGCCTAGCCCCTTGCACCTTACCTTGATCATAACTTCCACTAATTCTATAATCAACTTAACGCGTTCGAAAGCTTGTCCGGCGTTCGGTCGTACTTGTCAAGGGAGGGATTGCGGTGAAAATGACATGGAGTCCGGAGGCCGAAGCCGTATTGCGGGCGCGATTCGGGGCCGATGTGGCGGGGTTCCGCCTCGTGTACGATACCGAGGGCTGCGGCTGCGCGGTCAACGGCGTACCCGCTTTATGGGCGGTCGACGGCGCGATGCCGGGCGATGTCGCAGCGGAGAGCGGGTCGCTCCGGTTGTGGCTTGACGAACAGCAGAGCGTATTTTTCGACGACGCGCTGCGCCTCGATTATCGGCCTGAACGTCAGAGCTTCTCGCTGTCGAGCGACAATCAGACGTACACGACGCGATTGGTCATCGAAGACCGGCGCGCCCAAATCCAGAGGAAAGAAGACGAAGTTCATGCGTAAAATCGATGAGATTCTGGCATTCAACGAGAAGTTCGTGGAGAACAAAGACTACGAAAAATATTTAACGACGCGATACCCGAACAAGAAATTGGTCATCGTCAGCTGCATGGATACCCGCTTGACCGAGATGCTCCCCAAGGCGATGAACCTGAAAAACGGCGACGTCAAAATGATCAAAAACGCAGGCGCCATCATTACTTCTCCGTTCGGAAACATCATGCGCAGCATCATCATCTCGCTCTATGAATTGCAAGCACAGGAGGTACTCGTCGTCGGCCATCACCAATGCGGGATGACAGGCATCGATCCGGAGGCGATTGTTAGCAAAATGGCGGAGCGCGGCATCCCGGCAGATACGATCGCGACGCTGCGCCATTCCGGCATCGATCTGAACCGGTGGCTGCAAGGCTTCAACAGCGTGCGCGAGAGCGTCGAGAACAGTGCCGCCATCGTTCGCAACCACCCGCTGCTGCCGCCCGGGACGCCGGTCCATGGCCTCATCATCCATCCGGAGACGGGCAAATTGGAGCTTGTCACCGATGGCTTCGACTATTTGCCCGAAGATCAGCAAAGTTAAGCGTAAGCCTTGCCGTCATTGACGAGACCTGGCTTGCATTTTGCGCTCGGCCGACTGCCTGCGCGCTTCGACGACAGGGGCTCGGTCGCGCGTAAGGTGCCGGTGGACGATCGCTTCCGCGACCTGATGGAGCGGCGTATCCCACGCCCAGCCGTTCGCGGCGCAAATCCGTCTGCTCTCTTGCTCCAGCACGGGATCGGCGATCGGCAACGGCAAATCGCGGAAGACGGCGTTTGCCTGCGACCACTCGTGCGAAGTGACCGACAGCAGGTCGGACAGCGCCTCGCCGTCCATGCCAAGCTCCGACATCAGCGCAGCATCCGTCTCCTCCGCTGCCTTCGCCATCATCTTGCGGGCGCCGGCCCAGTTGCCTCTTCGCGCATGATAGCAAGCGACGGCGATGCGGATGAAGACGAGCCAGCACCCGGTGTAGCGGGCGTTCGGCTGTTCCTTCCAGTACTCCTCCATAATGTCATGGCATTCGAAATAATCGCGCAAGCCGTAATAGGTCGCAAGATAGCGGCAGTAGGCTTGCGGATATTTCGGGTCCGACGGGATTTCATGCATACTTCTCGAATTCCTCCCGGATGAATCAGTCTATACCGTTTAGCATACCGCATATTCGAACGCGCGGCATCCCATTATTTTGTTGAAACCGCAGCCGGCCGGCCCCGTATTATCTATTTGTACAAACCAATATACTTGCATAATGGAGGCACAACTCGCATGTGGAAGAAAGCATTACTGTTGTTCAGCCTGTTCGCATTGGTGGCCACCGTCTCCGCCCCGCTGATGGGCGACGCGGACGCCAAGCGGTCGTTCCGTTCCCCGTCGAAATCGTACTCCAAAACGCCGGCCAAGTCGCAAAGCTCGGTGAACAACGGTTCGACGACATCGAAATCGTCTACGGCGGGATCCGCGGCCACGACGGCGAATCGCGGGTTTTTCAGCGGCGGCAGCTTCCTGAAGGGCATGATGATCGGCGGCCTTGCCGGCATGCTGTTCGGCGGCTTGTTCGGGGGCATGGGCTTCATGGGCAACATTCTCGGGTTCATGATCAACCTGATCGCGATTATCGCCTTGTTCGCCATCATTCGCGCCGTCTTCGACGCAATCAAGCGCAAGCGCGAATCGCAGCGTCCCCAATACCCGGACGATCAGCAGCGTCGCTATTAATCGGCCATGCGGATCACGATGGACGAGATCGTCAACGCCGTCTGCCTGAACCTCGCCGAGCGCCATCAAGTGCCGGTCGACTCGATCCAGGTCGTATTATGCTACGAAGAAGACCAGGGCTTCTCGGCCGAAGTGAACGTGCAAGGCCGGGAACGCATCTTGATTGAAGCGAATATGAAGGAAGCGATCGTCCGCTATATGGAGACCGAATACGGTCGGCGCGTCTACCCTTCCCAGGTCACACTGGAAGTCGAAGACGAGATGTGGGCGGATATCGCGGATGAATGAACTCGAGACCCCTGAATGGACGGCTGCTGAACCGCCTTTTTCGGGGGTCTTTTTTGTTGGTTCACCGGATCTTGTCTTCCCAATTCACCGTGTAGTCATAAACCCAATCGAGCGCGCGCTGCTTGGTCGGCTTCAGCATCGCCTTCATGATCTTGTCGCGAATATAAGCTTGAACCGGATTCGTCGCATGCTTGCGATTGCCGATCATCCGGGCATATCGGACGATCTTCTCGACTCTCTCCTGCCGCAGCTGCTGGAACTTGGAGAATGCCTGCCATCGATCGGGCAGATCGCGCAGGCATTGCGCCAAGACGATCGCATCCTCCAGCGCCTGGGAGGCGCCTTGCCCGGCGTTCGGCGAAGTGGCGTGAACGGCGTCTCCAAGCAGGACGGCCGATTGACGATGCCACTTCTTGACAGGCGGCATGTCGTAAATCGGATAAACCCCTATTTCCTCCGTCGAGCGAACAATTTCGGGAAGCGGCGCAATGTCCTTGGCGTACAGCTTCCGAACCTTGTCGCGCCATTGCTCCTGAGGAATGCTCATCAGTTCCCGCCGGGTCGGCTTGCCGGGAAAGCTCAAGTTGCCGAACCAATACACTTCTTCTCCGTCCCGGATGGAATAGCCGAAGAATGCCTGCTTGCCGAACACCATGTTCTGAACGCCTGCATCGCATCGTATGCTGCGGCTGCGAACGAATCCGCCGAAGCTGATTAGGCCCGTATAGGATGGCTCCGGAGCATCGGGCAACACGATTCGGCGTGTCCGCGAATGAATGCCGTCACATCCGACGAGCATGGCGCCAGCGGCGGAAGATCCGTCTTCGAACCGCGCGACGACCCGATCCCTCCCCACTTGTTCGATCCCTTTCAATCGTTTCCCGAATTCGATCGGAATGCCTTGACGAAGCGCTTCGTCGCGCAATATTTTGTGCAACTCGCCTCTTTTGACCGTATAGCCTTGCGGCTCCTCCGACATGCTGCCCATCACGCCAAGCACCCCCCCCTTACCATTGATCATCCGCATGGCGTTCATCGAAATGCCTGCCTGCCGTACTTGTTCGTCCAAGCCCAATTCCTTCAAGATGCGCATGCCATTGCGTGCGAAGTTTAAGAACAGACCCGCATAATCGTCTGCGCGGCTTTCCGCTTCATAGATAACCGGGTCAAATCCGGCTTTCTTTAAAAAAAGCGCAGTTGCGGGCCCGGCAATGCCGCATCCGATGATCATCGCTCTGGCTGTCGGTGATTTGGCGTTCATGGTACATCAATCCTCTCTGCATGGAATAAATATCGATTAGTTTATTTGAACTATATATTTTAAACTAATACTAGTCAACTATTTTTATTTTTACCTTGTACCTCTATAATGATCTTGAAGGAGTTGGATCACATGCCTAAACCGAAGCGCAGCAATCTGCTCGCACTGGCCATCTTGTCGCTGCTCAACGAAAAACCGATGCATCCGTACGAGATCGGGACGACCATGAAGCAACGCGGAATAGCGGATACGATTAAGCTGAATACAGGGTCTCTGTATGCGGTGATGGATCATTTGTTGAAAAATAGGCTGATCGAGTCAGTCGAAACGGTGAAGGAAGGAAGGCATCCCGAGCGGACCATCTACCGCTCTACGGCGGCAGGCAGAGAGGAATTGATGGACTGGTTGCGGAGTTTGGTGCGCGTGCCTGCGAAGGAGTATCCGCAATTTGCCGCGGGCTTGTCCTTCCTGGGACACCTGCCGCCGAAGGAGGCATGGGAACTGCTAACAATGCGCAAAGATGCGCTGGCGGAACGAATGGAACAGAGCCGAGCCTATATGGAGCAAACGCTGCAAATGGGCATCAGCCGACTGTTCGTTATTGAATCGGATTATGAAGGGGCATTGCTCGAAGCGGAGATGAAGTGGTTGGAACGGTTGATTCGAGACATTGAAGCCGGTCCTTACACCGTAAGGACGAGTGATGGATGGCAATGGGCGATTGAAGCCGAGGCGCCGGCTCCATGATGAGCCGGCGCCAGCTTCCGCCAGCGGCAATCGGACAGCGAACCCCGACTTGCCGCAGCCAGCCCAATTAACCTTGCACAGGCCGATCGACGGCGTATTTCGCTCGCGCCATTGAAGTTGCACGCACCATATTCCGCAAAGCCGAGACCGTTTCTTCCTTCTTGCGCGTCTTCAAGCCGCAGTCCGGATTGATCCAGAATTGTTCCGGGTCGAGCACCCGCAGCGCCCTGTCGATCATGGTGGCCATCTCCTCGGCTGCCGGTATGCGCGGACTGTGGATATCGTAGACGCCCAGTCCGATCCCTTGGTCATACGTGTTCGACTCGAAGCTGGCCACCAGTTCGCCGTGACTGCGGGAAGTTTCGATCGAGATCACGTCGGCGTCCAGCGCCCGAATCGCGTCGATGATGTCCTGGAACTCGCAGTAGCACATATGCGTATGAATTTGCGTCTCGTTGCTCACGCCGGAAGTGGAAATGCGGAATGCCCTTACGGCCCAGTCCAGATACGGCTGCCAATGTTCCCGCTTCAGCGGCAAGCCTTCCCGCAGGGCGGGCTCGTCGACCTGTATCATGCCGATGCCCGCCGCCTCCAGCGCGTTCACTTCTTCCTTCAGCGCAAGCGCGATTTGGTAGGCAACCTCTTCGCGCGATCGGTCGTCGCGGACGAACGACCAATTCAGAATCGTAATCGGCCCCGTCAGCATCCCTTTGACCGGCCTGTCCGTGAGCGATTGCGCATACACCGACTCCGCAACCGTCATCGGCCCCGTCCATTCCACATCTCCGTAGATGATCGGAGGCTTCACGCAGCGCGAGCCGTAGGACTGCACCCAGCCGTTCGCCGTGAAGGCGAAGCCCGCCAGCTTCTCGCCGAAGAACTCCACCATGTCCGTCCGCTCGAACTCTCCGTGCACGAGCACATCGAGGCCCAGTTCTGCCTGGATGTCGATCCATTCGCCGATTTGCTCGCGGACGAACGCCTCGTACCGCTCGGCGCTCCATTCGCCCTTGCGGCGTTTCTGCCTGGCGGCGCGTACCTCCGGCGTCTGCGGGAAGCTGCCGATCGTCGTCGTCGGCAGTAGCGGCAGCCGCCATCGCGCGCGCTGCGCCTCCTTGCGAGCCTCATAGCGATCGGCCCTGCCTACGAGCGCATCCGCGAGCCCGGCCAGCCGCTCCCGCACGCCGGGGCGATTGCGGGACGGCGAAGACGTCAGCGCTTGGCGGCTGCGCTCCGAAGCCGCCAATTGCGCTCCGACGATCGCTTCCTCGCCCTCACGCCCGGCATACGCGAGCAGCGCCAGCTCCGCCAGCTTCTCGTCAGCGAAGGCGAGCGCCCCGCGCAGCGCCGGATCCAGCTCCTGCTCTTGCGCGGCGCTGACCGGCACATGCAGCAGGCTGCACGACGGCTGTACGAGGAGACGCTCACGGCTTACGAACGCGTTTAACGTCTCCAGCATGTCCAGCTTGGCCCGAAGATCGGCCCGCCAGACCGCGCGCCCGTCGATCAGCCCGGCGCCCAGCACCTTGTCCGCCGGGAATCCGTGCCGCCGAACGGCGTCCAGGTTCCGCCCCCCGTCATGGACGAAGTCGAGCCCGATGCCGTGGACCGGCAGAGACACGGCGAGTTCATAAGCGTCGACGGATTCGAAATACGTCTGCAGCAGCAGCCTGACATCCGGCGCTTCCTTGGCCAGCGCCCCGTAAATGCGGGCAATATGCGCCAGCTCCTCACTGTCCAGCGTCGTGGCCAATATCGGTTCGTCCACCTGCACCCAGGAGACGCCCTCGGCGGCAAGTTCCCGCAGCACCTCCCCGTACAGCGGAAGCAGGCGGTCGATCCAGCCGGCCAGTTCTTCGGGGGCATAGCCTTTGGATAACTTCAAAAACGTATAGAGGCCGACGATGACAGGCCTTCCTTCGATCCCGAGCTCGCTTTTCGCTTCGCGCCAGGCGTCCAGCGGCCGATTGCCGGTCAGCGCGGGACGCGCGCCCGCAAGCTCCGGCACGATGTAATGATAGTTCGTGTTGAACCACTTCGTCATCTCGCAGGCGGCCGCCTCTCGGCTGCCGCGCGCTGCCGCGAAATAAACGTCCAGACCCACTTGTCCTCCCGCATAGCCGAAGCGCGCGGGAATGATGCCGAACATCGCGGACATGTCGAGCATCTGATCGTAATACGTGAAATCGCCAACCGGGATGACGTCAACGCCAAGCTCCTGCTGCCGCTTCAAGCGGCCAAGCCGGATTGCCTTCAACTGCGCATGGAGCGCCTCTTCCGTCAGTTGGCCGGACCAATAAGCTTCCAGCGCCTTCTTCCATTCCCGATTTTGCCCGATGCGCGGATAGCCCAAATTTGCACATTTCATCAATTGGAAGCACCTCATCCTTCTGTATAACAGAAAGATAGCACATCCCAATCGCTATAACGTAACTCTTAAATACTATTGCCGGCTATAGCCAGAAGCTATATCAGACAGAAAATCCGGCCACTGCCGTCTGCAACGCTTCCACATAGACGGTCGCCAGCTTCGACAGCGCGGCGTTCCGGTGGGAGATCCACCCTACGTGGATCGTCTCTTCGCTGGCGAGCGGAACGGCGATAATCTCGTTGCCGTTCAAATCCGCGCTTAGCACGCCGGTGGAAATCGTGTACCCGTTCAGCCCGATCAACAGATTGAACAACGTTGCCCTGTCGTTCACCCGGATGCTCTTCTTGCGGGAGATCGTGCTCAGAATTTCCTCGGCGAAGTGGAACGAGTTGAACTCCCCTTGCTCGAAGTGCAAGTAGGGGTAATCCTGCAGCTGCTCGAGCGTCACCAGCGCGTGTTGGGCGAGAGGATTGTTCGCGCTGATGAAAATATGCGCCCTGGCCGTGAACAAGCTCGTAAACGTCAGATTGGCGTCCTGGAGCAGCCGGTTGATCACCTTGGCGTTGAAATCGTTCATGTACAGAATGCCGATCTCGCTGCGCTGGGTTTTCACATCCTGAATAATCTCGTACGTCTTCGTTTCCCGCAGCGCCAATTCATATTCGTCCTGCCCGTACCCCTGCACCAGGCTGACGAAAGCATTCACGGCGAACGCATAATGCTGGGTCGATACCGAAAAATGCTGCGGAGACGGCTTGGCGTTCAAGTAGCGGTTCTCCAGCAATTCCGCCTGCTCGATGACCTGCCTCGCGTAACCGAGAAACTCGGCCCCCGCCTTGGAGAGCGTGATGCCCTTGTTCGTACGCTCGAAAATCGTAATCCGCAGCTCCGTCTCCAGCTCCCGGATGGCGTTCGACAAGCTCGGCTGCGAAATAAACAAACGTTTGGCCGCTTCGTTCATCGAGCCGCGATTGGCGACTTCGATCACGTATTTGAGTTGCTGCAGCGTCAATGCGATGCCTCCTTACCGGTCTTTGTTCCATCATACCTCCCGGTAAGGATCATCGCCAGAGGAAGAACTTTAAGCCCGCTCCGAGATCGGCGCCCGGCGGCGCAGACGGTAACGCGCGCTTGCTTTCACACCCAGCGTCACGCAGACGTAAGCGACGATAAAACAGGTGGCGAACGTCGCCAGCGCGGAGAAACCGGCTTCCAGCGTGAACGACTTCACGTCGACGAACGCGGCCTGGCCGCGAACGGTCATGCCGATCCGGGTCAGCATCGTCAAGAGCGACATCAGCACAGCATACGCGGCGCTGAACAGGATCGTCTGCCGCTGCGGATCGCCGAACTTCGGGTTCATCCGCATGCCGGCAATGAGCAGAAGCACGACCGGAATAAGCGCGGATAACAGCAAATACAAGTGCCATTCCGCGGCGGCACCATCCATGCCGGCGCCCTGGATGCCGCCAAACACGGATACTTCCACCTGCTTGCCCTGACCTGCAATAAAGTTCGTCATATGAAACAGGTTGCCGTTCGCAATTCCCCATAGGTAGATCGCCAATTGCGGCAGCAGCAGGGCCAGCACCGTCGTCATCGCCCCCTTCGCCCCGAGCAGAGCGAGCGCGTATACGAGACTCAGGCAGACGCCGCGGACGACCGTCGCCGCCGCCAGACGGACCGGCTCGCTGTAGGGAAGCGCTTCGCCGCGAATGAGCTTCGCCCACTTGAACCCGCCGAGTCGCAGCAGCGCGCCGGACAGGCTGAAGGCGGCGCCAAGCGCGAATCCGTTCAGCAGCGCGCTTGCCGGGGAGAAGCCGAAATCGATATTCGCGCTTCCGATTCCGCGCGGCAGATCCAGGGCCGCCGAGAAACCGGACAATTGCGTTAATAGTCCCGACAACAACGCGTTCGCCGCGCCGACGATCAGCGACAGCCACACCGCCTGCCTTACCGATACAATGCGCATTCGCCGCGCCGCCACATAGCCTCCGGCCAGGAAAGCGAGCAGCGGGACGAGCAGCCAGGCATACAGGCCGATCTGGAACTGCATATCGCTCGAAACCAGATTGTTGCCCAGCTGAATATGCGCTTCCGACTTTACATTGTGAACGAGCAGGTACGTTGTCGGAACATCGACAATCTTGAAGTCGGATTCGCCCTGGAATCTGGCAAACGCCGACCATTTGTCCTCCACGAGCCCCCGGACCTTCTCCGCGACTTGCGCGCCCGCTTTTCCGTTCAGCCGGTCCGGCTTGACCGCTTCCAATTTGTCTTGAACCTTGCCCGCGACCGCTTCTTTGCCGGAGTCGACGGCCTGATTGAGCGCCGAATTCGCCAGCGAGCTGAGCGCCAGGCACAGCGTCAACGCCAGCATGACGGAGAGGAACGCTCCGAATAACCCTTGTTTGAAGAACGGACTGACACCGCCTAGAGGTTGCCCATGCGCATCGCTGCCGACAGCGGGGGGAACATCCGCTTCCCCCGCATCTGACGGATGGCCGGAAGCTTCCGGTTCGACAAACGGCCGGGCGGAGATAGCGTCTTGCTTGCTCTGCTGCAGCACTTGTCCCAGCATGCGATCCCACCCGTCTATCGCCTGCGATACCTTCGCAAGCTCAGGATCTGCAATCTGACCGGCCCGAAGCTTGCGATGCGTCAAATTCCCCAGTTCCGCAATCGACTTTTCACGGCTCTCCAAGAGCCGCACTGCCGTTCTCTCGCGCGCATACAAGCGCTTGATCTTGGAAATGCCGGCAGCCAGAAACCATTTTCCCAATCGGATCAGCCTCTTTTCGCGTCAAGCTTATAGAGATGCGCTACTTGCCAAATGCAGCAGGCGTACCTTTGAATGCGCCGATCGTATAAGGATACTCGTACGTCGCATGGTAGTGGTACATGTTGACCATTTCCCCATCCCATTCGATCAGGTGGGTGTGGCCGTGGAACGCATCCAGATCGTCGTTCGTAAGCAACTTGCCGTTCTCTCCGTATTTGCCGTAAATGCCGAACCCGTCCAACGCATACCCGACCAGCGGAGAATGTTCGCCTGTATCCGGATCGTCAGAGCAGACGGACAAGTTGTGGTAATGATAGCTCCCGCTCTTCTCCGGATGCCCGTAGCACCCGTCCTGCACTTCATGCGCCACGGCATCCCTGCCCATTTCGTCAAGCCCGTTGAAAACGAGACTGCCTGTCAGCATAACGCCGATCGCTCCATGACCAACCGGCGACGGTTTCGCGGCAGCGACGGGATTGACCGGAACGATGAGTTTGAACAGCTGTTCCTTGATCGTGTTCGGATTCCGATCGTACGCGTACGCATCGTCGGACGGATCAATCGGGTACTCTCCCGTCGGGTGATCCGGCAATCGATTGCCTGTCAAAACCCGCCTGTCTTCGTTCAACTCGACCGTCAGTTCCGAATGCCAGGTGACCGAGCCGTCTACGACTGCCTTCCGGGTCATATCGTACGTGCCTTCGCTCTGATTGATCCATTCCCCGTCTTTGGTTGCTCCCTTTCCGGTGTTCGGCGGGCTGGCCACGAATATGTACCCCTTCTTGGGACCGTCCATCGTATACTTGCCGTCGCCAAGCGGCAATTTCGTCAAATCCGTTCCGGGGGCGGCGGACTCGGCAGCATTCGCTGACGTGCCGGCATCGGCATGACCATGCTCGTCAGCGTGTGCATGGTCATGGGCGGCGGGTTCCGTCTGCGCCGGGCTTTCGCCGATCAAGATCGTCCTCGTGTCCGGGTCCCAATCGATCGGCACCTGCAGCGCATCCGACAGGGCGCGCACCGGCAAGTAAGACGCGCCGTCGATCACAACCGGGTGGATCGGCTGCTGCTGTGTGTTCAAGGGATGCCAATCCTTGCCGTCCAGCTTCATCGCCATATCCGCCGCAACGGTCGCTTGGACGGTCCGATTGATCCCGGCAGCCGACAGGGCCCCTGCCCCGCAGAAAACGAGGCCAATCACAGCGACAATCAGAATGACTTTGCTATTTCTCATTGTCCATCATCCTTCCATTCCTTGTTCGTCTGGTCGTTTCTGTCGTATTGTATCCTCCCAAGATGTCGAACCGATGTCGGACGGTGCCTGTGTCCGATATGAAAGAAAGTGGAATCATTCTGACGTGAGATATTGGGCATACGTGGAACGCTCCTTATTCGATTACGCCTCCAAACATACATAAGGCGCGCATGACGAATCATGCGCGCCTTATTACTTCCGATTCGCAAGCTGCTTGGCATACGCCGTCGACCTGCTGCAAACAAGCCGGCTTATCCGCCTCCTGGTCCAATTCCACGAATATCCGCTTGTGCGGCATTCCATTCACTTCGACAATCCAGCGTTTTCCTTCTTCATCCTGTGCCTGCGTTGCCGGATCATTCACTTATCCGGCTCATTGGGTTCTGTCACCCGGAGATTTGCGTTTCTTCTCTGCCCTTTCACTTGGTACATCGCTTTGTCCGCATGGTTGAGCAGCGCGTCCCCATCCAGTCCGTCTTCCGGATAGATGCTGACTCCGATGCTCATCTCGATCGTAATCGTATGGCCGTCGTGAACCAATCCGATTTGCGAGAAGGCAACCACCAATTCGTCCATGACATCCTGCACGGCTTGTTTCGATGGCGCCGGATACAGGAAAAATACGAATTCGTCCCCGCCTAACCTGGCCGCCATCCCCAGTTGACCGACTTTCTCACGGATCACCTCAGCTGCGAGCTGCAGCACTTCGTCCCCTGCCTGGTGGCCGTATTTGTCGTTGATTTCCTTGAAGCGGTCCAGATCGATCAACACGGTTGCCAGCAGCCTCTTATGTTCGGCTGCCGCTTGTATGGCTTCCTCCAATCGATGATAGAAATGTCTTCGATTCGGCAGATGAGTCAGCGAATCATGATAGGCCAAATAAGCGATCTCCCGCTGATTGACGTGCTCCGCAGTCACGTCCCTCACGATCAGAATCAGCAATGGTTCGTATTCCACCAGCACGTAGTCGCCGTCCAAAACGACATCCATCCGATCGTTCCCGATCGACAGGGTCATTTCGCAATCACTGATCGGTTCACGAGCGCGTATGCGAGCAAGGATTGGCTCGTTCAGCATGGAGAAGATATTGATTTGCTCCAATTTCAGGAAACCGAATAATTGCTTCGCGCTCGGATTGGCATCCTTGACACGGCCTTGCATATCGATCAGCAAGATTGCCGCCGGGTTCAAGTTGAACAACTTCTCATACCGCTTGTCCGCATGGATCAGAAAGTCGTACTTCTTCATCGTATGTCTCAACAGCAGGCACCAGGCAAGACCCCCGTAAATATACGGATAAGGCGGCAAGATGCCTTTGAAATCGATCAATCCGATGCCCAGATTGAAAACAGCCGACACGGCAACGCCTAAAATAAGCTGATTGTACATGCTCCGGTGATCTTGGGAGCTGGCTCTTGCTTTGCCGATGGACAAAATCCAAACATAGATCACATTGAATACGTTGCTGCCAATCATCGCAATATAATAGGCTTCGTTATAAACCGGAAGTTTCCATATTCCCGCTTGGTGAAACTCGTTGCCGGAAATCATCTGATCGTTGAACAGCAAATTGACGATTACGATGGCGATTGGCGCATAACAAATGTAAGGATAAATGTATTTCGGCATCTTGTGTTCCAGTCGGGACAGCTTGACGAACAAGTGCATGCCGAAGCCGGTGATGGAGATTCCCGCCGTGCTGAACCAGATGACTGAAATTTGCGGGCTGTAGGCAATTGGAAGTTGATGCCGCACATACTCTTCTATGAACATCATGGCGCAACATACGATGATGCCGCTTGCCAGCCAATGTTCGATTCTGCGTCGATTGCGCATCCATACATCCAAGGCCATATAGACAAAGAATAAGATCGGGATGAAGTGGGTAATCAGGGGAACAATAACGGCATCTATTCTCACGCCCGGCTATCCTCCAATACGAATAAAATTAAACCGAACTTCTCTTGCGGGTGTTCATTCGGATTGTCGGCGCTTGATCTTGGCGCGATACATCGCCTTGTCCGCCTGATTTAACAACGTATCTCCCGTTTCTCCATCTTCCGGATAGAAGCTGGCGCCCAGGCTGATCCCGAACGTCACCGGCTGGCCCTCGCGCAGCATCGTCGCCCGCTCGAACGCTTGCCGTAGCTGCGTCATCTTGTCATAGACGGCTTGCCTGGAGGACACCGGGTATAGGAAGACGACGAATTCGTCTCCGCCCAGCCTGGCCGCCATTCCCTCGTTACCGACCGCGTCCCGAATGATGTCGGCTGCAAGCTGCAGCACTTCATCGCCGGCCTGATGTCCGTACTTGTCGTTAATTTCCTTAAAGCGGTCTACATCGATCAAGACGGTTGCCAATTCGCCTGCTTGACTCGCCGCCGCATCACGGATCGCCTCCTCCAGTTTCAGATGGAAATATCTGCGATTCGGCAGACGCGTCAGCGAATCATGATACGCCAGAAACATGATTTCGCGCTGATCGCGCTTCTGCAATGTAATATCTCTCATGATCAGCAAAAGATGGGGCTCATACTCGACCGACAAGTAATCGCCGTCGATGAGCACTTCCCGCTGTTGTTGCCCGTCACTTCCGAACGGCATCTCGACATGTCGGATCGCTTCTTGCCTCTCGATGCGGCGACGGACATCTTTCGTTAGCAGCGGAAGAACGTTGCGATCCTCCTGCGCGATCGATTCGAACAACTGTCTGGCGCTCGGATTGGCCTCCTTTACCTGGCCTTGCAGATCCATCAGCACGATCGCTGCAGGGTTGAGATTGAACAGTTTCTCGTATCGCTTGTCGCTGAAGGTCATAAAATCGTAACGCTTCATCGTATGGCGAAGTATCGCACACCAGAAGATCTCGCCGTACAAGTAAGGGTAAGGCGGCAGATGGCCTTGAAAATCGATGAGCCCGAATACGGCGACCCATCCTGCCGAGACGGATACGCCGAGAATCAAATAATTGAATATTTCCCGAAGTTCCCGAGTTGCGGCAGCTCTTTTCCCGAGAAGCAGCGGGACGAGCATGAGCACGTTAACCAGAAGGCTCGCAAGAAGCGTGATGTAATACGATGTGTTGAACACCGGTACTTTCCAAATGCCCTGCTGCGTAAATTCGGTTACGGACAACATCCGACCGTTCAAAGCGATATTGATCAGGACCAGAAGCATAGGCAAATAAAACACGTATGGGTACACATACTTGGGCATTCTGAGATCCCATCGCGCAAATTTTACAAACAGATGCCAAGCCAACAACGGGACGGCAATCCCGACGCTGCTGAACCAAACAGTAGACAACCATGGGCTATAAGCGATCGGAAGCTGATGTCGGACATACTCTTCCATAAACAGGAGCACGAAGCATAAGGCGGTAATACCGACGAGGCGGTGCTCGGTCTTGCGCGGATTGCGTATCCAGACGTCGACGCCCATAAAAACAAAGAACAACATCGGAAGCACATGGGTAAATAGCGGCAAGATCACGGAGTAAAGGCTCATGCGCTCACATCTTTTCTGCAAGTTAATGTCGAATGCTGCCAAAGCATGAAACCTTATATCGTCATTTTAACTGATTTTTACGAAAATGTGTCGAACAAGTTTCAATATCGCCGCTATAACTATTCGCGCTGGTGAAAGCGGTTTACAAGAGTGACAAGTAGAAACGACTTCGTCGTCCTTTCAGGGCAGAGAATGTCATCAACAATAAACGGCCCCATATCCGCATGCGGGCAGCGCCGTTTACTCGAGCAACAACTTTTCGATTTCCAAAAACAACAGCCCTATGGGCTGTTGTCGGGAAAGGAAGCTATTGCGGTTCAGATGCGCATCAATATGCCCGCGCGAACGCGACCGTATGCTGCGCTGCTTCTTCGCAGACGAGGCAGCGCGTCTTGCGCTCGGCCGGCTCGAATGGGATATTGCGGCTCGTCGCGCCGGTCTCTTCCTTCACTTGCGCTTCGCATGCATCGGAGCCGCACCAGCCGGCAAGCGCGAAGCCGCGCGTCTCTTCCAGCTTGGCTTTCAGCTCGTCCAGCGTCTCGACGGAGAAGAAGTGTTCGTCCATGAACCCCTTCGCTCGATCAAACATCTCCTCGTGCACCGATTGCAGCATCGCCTTCACTTCCTCGGCGATCCGATCCAGCGGCACTTGCTTCTTCTCACCGCTCACGCGGGAGACGAGCACGCAGACACCGTTGTCCAGGTCGCGCGGTCCGAGCTCCAGCCGGATCGGGATGCCGCGCATCTCGTATTCGTTGAACTTCCAGCCTGGCGATACGTCGGAACGGTCGTCAACCCGGACACGGATGCCTGCCTTCTTCAGTTCGGCATACAGCTCGTCCGTCTTGGCGATCACTTGCTCGCGCGTCTTCGGCGGCCCGATCGGGATCATCATCACTTGCGTCGGCGCCACCTTCGGCGGCAGCATGAGCCCGCGATCGTCGCCATGCACCATGATCAGCGCGCCGATCAGCCGCGTGCTGACGCCCCAGGACGTCGTATGGCAGTATTCTTCCTTGTTCTCGCGGCTCAAATATTTGATATCGAAGGCGACGGCGAACTTGGTGCCCAAGTAGTGCGACGTGCCGGCCTGTACGGCCCGTCCGTCGCGCATCATCGCCTCAATCGAATAGGTATCGATCGCGCCGGCGAACCGCTCGGACGGCGTCTTCTGGCCTTTGATGACCGGAATCGCAAGCACGTTCTCCACGAAATCGGTGTAGACGTCCAGCATCGTCATCGTCTCGCGCCGCGCATCCGACTCGTCTTCATGCGCGGTGTGGCCTTCCTGCCACAGAAACTCGCTCGTGCGCAGGAACGGCAGCGTTCGCTTCTCCCAGCGGACGACGTTCGCCCATTGATTGATCAACAGCGGCAGATCGCGATAGGAATTAATCCACTTGGCATACATGTGCCCGATCATCGTCTCCGACGTCGGCCGAATAGCCAGCCGCTCTTCAAGCTTCTCGCCGCCGGCTTCCGTCACCCAAGGCAGCTCGGGATTGAACCCTTCCACATGCTCCTTCTCCTTCTGGAAGAAGCTCTCGGGGATGAACAGCGGGAAATAGGCATTCCGATGGCCCGTATCCTTGAAGCGCTGGTCGAGCTCGCGCTGCATGTTCTCCCACAGCTCATAGCCGTCGGGCCGGAACACGATGCAGCCCCGCACCGGCGAATAGTCCATCAGCTCGGCTTTCTTGATCACGTCGATGTACCAGCGGGAGAAGTCTTCTCCCTGCGGCGTAATTTCCGTCACGAATCCTTTGTCCTTCGACATCTTGTCTTCTACCCCCGACAGCGGCTTATTTGCGAACCAATCCTAAAATATCGTTATAGGTCACGACCACCATGAGCAGCATCAGCATGGCGAATCCGATAAAATGCACCATGCTCTCGCGATTCGGATCGACCGGCCGGCCCCGCACCGCTTCCAGCCCCAGGAATAGCAGCCTGCTTCCGTCAAGAGCCGGGATCGGCAGCAGGTTGAAGATGCCCAAATAGAGACTGAGCACGGCGGCCCACCTTGTCAAATACGGCAAGCCTTGTTTGGCGATATCCATTGTGATCTTCGTCGTGCCGACAACCCCGCTCATGTCCTTCAACCCGATTTCTCCAAAGACGATCTTGCGGAAACCGTCGAAGATGACGCGCGTCCAGTCGACCATCGCCGCGCCGGATAATCCGACGATCTCGCCGATGCCGGGATGGCGGAGCTCTGGGCCGGGATAGATGCCGACTTTGCCGTCCGCTCCCGGTGTAACGGTCAACTCCTCTTCGGAACCGCCGCGCTGGACGATCCATTTCATCGGCTTTCCCGCCGCGCCGCCGATCAATTCAATGAACGTATCGATATCGCCGCCGATCGTCTGTCCGTCGACACTGACGACCCAATCGCCTTTCTCAAGCCCGGCTTCCGCTGCCGGGGAAGGCGTGATAACGCCGTTGATCATCACCTTCGTCGGGTGTTCCACGACGACGCCGGACAGTCCGATCGCGACGCCGAACAAGACGAAGGCGAGTACGAAATTCATGACAGGCCCGGCCACGATGGCGATTGCCCGCTTGCCGACAGGCTTGCTGCCGAATTGCCGATCGATCGGCGCGATTTGCGTCTCGCGTCCCCTGGCCAGGATGAGCGCCTGCGGGTGAACGGCAAGCCGCTGGATATCCCCGTCGACATCGAGCCCGATATGCAGGTCCCGCTCCAGGTCGATCGTCTTCACTTCGCCTCGCAGTACGTCCGCGCGCTCATCCAATCGATCCAAATAAATGCGCGTCACCTGATCGTCCTTGATCCGCACCGCCAATGTCTGGCCCGGCTGTATCTCGACGACTTCGGGATCTTCCCCCGCCATGCGCACGAACCCGCCGATCGGGAGCAATCGGATCGTAAAGCGAGTTTCCCCGCGCTTCACCGAGAACAGCTTCGGGCCGAATCCGATCGCGAATTCGCGTACCAGGATGCCTGCCCGGCGGGCGAAATAATAATGTCCCCATTCGTGTAGGGATACGAGTAAGAAAAACATCAGAACGGTCGCAAGCACTTGCTGTATCGTTTGCATTCCAATCCACTCCAGTCGCCGCAAACGGCTGTCCTTAGATTAACATTATTCTCCGTGTCGACACAAGAGAATACGGACAGAGTACAGCTGGCGGCTTCGCGGCATCCAAGGATCAACGGTTTGTTACCTGCGCAGCATTGTTGCAGCCTCTCTCGCCCAGCGATCGATTTCGCCAATCGCATTGAGGTCGGGCAACGGCTCCGGCACATGTCGGCTAAGCACGTCCTCGATGATCCCTTCAATATCGAGAAAGGCGATTTCGCCCCGCAGGAATCGGGAGACGGCCACTTCATTCGCAGCGTTGTATACGGTCGTTGCCGTTCCGCCCGCCTGCCCTGCCTCGTAGGCCAGCCGCATGCAAGGATACCGCTGCATGTCCATCGGGCGGAAGTGCAGGGAGCCGTGCTTCAGTAAATCCAGCGGCGCTGCCGGCGAAGGCCGGCGCGTCGGATAGGTCAGCGCGTATTGGATGGGCACGCGCATATCCGGATTGCCGAGCTGCGCGATGACGCTCGTATCTTCATATTCGACCATGGAGTGAATAATGCTCTCGGGATGAATGACGACATCGATGCGGTCATACGGCATATCGAACAGCCATCTGGCTTCGATAAGTTCCAGCCCTTTGTTGGCCATCGTGGCGGAATCGATCGTCACCTTCGCACCCATGCTCCAATTCGGGTGCTTCAGCGCCGCTTCGACGGACACGCCGGCCAATTCCTCGCGCGCCAAGTCGCGGAAGCTCCCACCCGACGCAGTCAGGATGAGCCGTTTGACCGCCTTTCGATCTTCTCCGTTCAGGCATTGGAACAACGCCGAATGCTCGCTGTCCACCGGCATCAGCGGCACGCCGCGCGCGGCTGCGCGCGCAGTCACCAGGTGGCCGGCCGTCACGAGCGTCTCCTTGTTCGCGAGTCCGATAGCTGCGCCGGCATCGATCGCAGCCAGCGTGGAAGCGAGGCCTAGGCTGCCGACCAATGCGCATACGACGAATTCGGCGCCCGAGCGGGCAGCAATTTCGATTAATCCTTCTTCTCCATAAACGACGCGAATGCCCGCGGGCAGTTGTCCGCGAATCCGCTCCGCCAAATGACGGTCTGCCACGGACACGAGCTGCGGCCGGAACCGCACCGCCTGTTCGACCAGCAGATCGACATTGCGTCCTGCCGCCAGGCCCACGACTTCATAGCTTTGCGGCTCGCGCGAAATGACGTCGAGCGTCTGCGTGCCAATAGAGCCCGTGCTGCCGAGTACGGCAACTTTCTTCATTCGGTATGCCTCTCCCTTCTGTAAGTGAGAGTTTGCGGAGCAAACTCTCACTTATCCGATCAGCCCGAGCAGGTGCAGCACCGGGAAGACGATCAGCCAGCTGTCGGTGCGGTCCAGAATGCCGCCATGCCCCGGAAGCAGCTGCCCGGAATCCTTCACCCCGCGGAACCGCTTGTATGCCGATTGAATCAGATCGCCGAGTTGTCCGGAGACCGCAGCGACGACGCCGATGACGACCGCCTGGCCGTAATCCAGCCACTCCGGGCGGCTCCATGCGAAGATCAGCGCGGCGATAATCGCAAGCAGCAGTCCCCCGACCGAGCCTTCGATCGTCTTGTTCGGACTGATCGCCGGCCACAGCTTCGTCCGCCCGATCGCTTTACCGACGAAATAAGCGCCGGCATCCGACGACCAGATGCAGACGAAAGCGACTGCCGACCAGAACACGCCGTGCGCAAGCTCCCTCGTCACCAGCATGTAATGAAAGCCCGTCCCGACGTATACGGCCCCGAGGAGCAGCAGGCTTGCATGCTCCAGGTTGATCTTGTTCTTGCTGAACACGGTCGCGGACAGCAGCACGAACGAGAGGATCCAGACCGTCAATTCAAACGAGGGCAGCTCAAGCGCCCCGTCCGGCAGATGAGTCAATGTAAGCAATATAACGGCTATGTAGGCGGCAATCACGTCCCAACGCGCCGACGATTGCCCGTTCAGCTTCACGAATTCTGCAAAGCCGATGATCGCCATGGCGGTCAAGAGACCGGCATAGAACCATCCGCCGAGCCACAACAGTCCGGCGAACACGACGCCCGCGATTAAGCCGGTTACGATTCGTTGCATCATCGGATTACAACCCTCCGTATCGGCGCGCGCGCCTCTGATATTCCCGGATAGCTTCGAACAGATGGCGCTCGGTAAATTCCGGCCAGTATACGTCGGTAAACCAGAATTCGCTGTAAGCCAACTGCCATAACATGAAGTTGCTGAGCCGAAGCTCGCCGCTCGTTCGGATGAGCAAATCCGGATCGGGCAAATCGCCGGACAGCATCTTGGCGGACAGGTCGTCTTCGGAGATCGCCTCCGGATTCAGCTTTCCGCCCGCCGCATCGAGGGCCAGACCGCGCACCGCTTCGACGATTTCCGCCCTGCTGCCGTAGTTCAGCGCAAAGTTCAAAACAAGGCCGGTATTGTCCTGCGTTCGCTTGACCGCTTCTTCGACAGCCGCCAGCGTATGCGCCGGAAGTCCGTCCAGATGGCCCATCATCCGAACTTGCACGTTGTTCTCGATCAATTCTTCAAGCTCGATTGCCAGAAACTCCTGCGGCAGCTTCATCAGAAAATCGACTTCGGCTTTCGGCCTTTTCCAATTTTCCGTCGAGAAAGCATACAGTGTCAGTACTTTCACGCCGACGCGGTCGGCGGCCTTGGCGATGCGCTTGACCGCCTTCATGCCGCTGTGATGGCCTGCGATACGGGGAAGTCCGCGGGATTTGGCCCATCGGCCGTTGCCGTCCATAATTACAGCGATATGCCGGGGGATGTTGTCACCTGTAGGCAGGACATCGTCGCCGTTTCCGTCCGGGCCGGATTGCCTCGCATCGCCCGAACCGTGCGCAGACAAACGAAGTTTGCGAAACCAACCGCCGAATGAACGGCCGCTCATCGTGTTTCCCCCTCAAAGGCAATAAACCCCACCTATTATAGGGAGTTTGCTCCGCAAACTCTCACAACTCGGAGGGGCCATGGCCTGCTTGTTACACTTCCATGATTTCTTTCTCTTTGGCGGCCAAAATTTTGTCCACTTCCGCCACGTAGCGGTCGGTCGTCTTCTGAATCTCATCCTGGAACTTGCGCGACTCGTCTTCGGAAATCTCGTCTTTTTCTTTTCGCTTAATGTGGTCGTTCGCATCGCGGCGGATGTTGCGGATCGCAACCTTCGCTTCTTCGCCGAACTTCTTCGTCTCTTTGGCCAATTCCTTGCGGCGTTCTTCCGTCAGCGGCGGTATGACGATACGGATGATCGAACCGTCATTGGCCGGATTGAGTCCGAGGTCCGACTTCAGAATCGCTTTCTCGATGGCGGCCAGCGCCGACTTGTCCCACGGCTGAATGATCAGCGTACGAGAATCCGGCGTGTTGATCGACCCGAGCTGATTGATCGGGGTTGGCGTTCCGTAATAATCGGCAGATACCCTTTCCAGCATAGCCGGCGAAGCGCGTCCGGCGCGCAGCGTCGACAGATCCCGTTTCAACGCAGCCAGAGCTTTCTCCATCCGGTCTTCGGCGTCTTTCTTGATCGATTGCGGCACTAGTCTACACTCCCTTTTACGATCGTGCCGATCTTCTCGCCCATGACGGCACGCTTAATATTGCCTTTCTCGGTAATGGCGAACACGAGCAGCGGAATATTGTTATCCATGCATAGCGACGATGCGGTGGAGTCCATGACGCCCAGATTTTTGTTCAATACGTCCAGATAGGTCAGTTGCTCGTATTTCTCGGCCGTCGCATCTTTGAACGGGTCTGCGCTGTACACGCCGTCTACTTTGTTCTTCGCCATGAGGATGACCTCCGCCTCGATCTCTGCAGCGCGCAGGGCGGCCGTCGTATCCGTCGAAAAGAACGGATTGCCGGTGCCTGCCGCGAAGATCACGACGCGGCCCTTCTCCAGATGGCGGATCGCCCGGCGGCGAATGTAAGGTTCGGCGATTTGCTGCATCGCGATCGACGTTTGGACCCGTGTCGGCACTTCCATCTGCTCCAGCGCATCCTGCAGCGCAAGCGAGTTCATGACGGTCGCAAGCATTCCCATGTAGTCCGCAGTTGCCCGGTCGATTCCTTTCTGGCTGCCCGCAATGCCCCGCCAGATGTTGCCACCGCCGCAGACGATAGCGACTTCCACGCCCAGTTCGACGACTTCCTTCACTTGTTCGGCGATCGACAGAATGGTTGCGGCTTCGATGCCGTATCCGTTCGGACCCGACAGAGACTCTCCGCTCACCTTCAGCACTACCCTTTTATACACTGGACGATTCAATGCGGTACCCTCCACCCTTGGCCTGGTTTGAAAAAAGCGGGAACACGACGTGTTCCCGAGTTTGCTTATATGGAATTACAGCTTCGCCTGCGCCATGACTTCTTCGACGAAGTTGTCCACTTTCTTCTCCAGGCCTTCGCCGAGCTCGTAACGCACGAAGCGGCGAATGGAGATCTTCTCGCCGATCGCGGAGATCTTCTCGTTCAGAAGCGTCGTGATCGATTTGTCCGGATCCTTCACGAACGCTTGCTCCATCAGGCAGTTCTCTTCGTAATACTTGTTCATCCGACCTTCGACCATCTTGTCGACGATCTTCTCCGGCTTGCCTTCGTTGAGCGCTTGGTTGCGGAGAATTTCCTTCTCCTTGTCGAGCTCGGTTTGCGATACTTCCTCGCGGGACAGGAATTTCGGATTCGCCGCAGCGATCTGCATCGCGATATCCTTCACGAAAGCGCGGAATTGATCGGTCTTGGCCACGAAGTCGGTCTCGCAATTGACTTCCACCAGGACGCCGATGCGTCCGCCGCCATGGATATAAGATTCCACGATGCCTTCCGTCGCTACGCGGTCGCCCTTCTTCGCGGCTGCCGCCAGGCCCTTCTCGCGAAGCAATTCGGATGCCTTGGTCAAATCGCCTGCCGCTTCCTCGAGCGCCTTTTTGCAATCGAGCATGCCGGCACCTGTTCTTTCACGAAGCGTCTTTACATCTGCTGCACTAATTGCCATTGATATTAGCCTCCTGAATGTCGTGCTCCGAGTCCCTTGTTCGGAACCTTAGCGGAGCAGCGGTTTTAAAAAAAGGGCGGTGAGAAGTCTCGCTTCTGACCGCCCTCTCCTCTATTTGTTCTTTATGAGACTTACGCTGTCGTTTCTTCGCCTTGGTGCGATTCCACGATGGCATCCGCCATTTTGGAAGTGAGCAGCTTCACGGCGCGAATCGCGTCGTCATTGCCAGGAATAACGTAGTCGATCTCGTCCGGGTCGCAGTTCGTGTCGACAATGCCGACGATCGGGATGCCGAGCTTGCGGGCTTCAGCCACTGCGATGCGTTCCTTGCGCGGGTCGATGATAAACAGCGCGTCGGGCAGCTTGCGCATATTCTTGATGCCGCCGAGGAACTTCTCGAGCCGTTCCTTCTCCTTGCGGAGAATAATGACTTCCTTCTTCGGAAGCACTTCGAACGTACCGTCCTCTTCCCACTTCTCAAGCTGGTGCAGACGATCCGTCCGCTTCTGGATGGTGGCGAAATTGGTCAGCGTACCGCCGAGCCAACGTTGGTTGATGTAATACATGCCGCAGCGTTCCGCTTCGTCTTTCACGGAATCCTGCGCTTGCTTCTTCGTGCCGACGAACAGCATCGTGCCGCCTTCTTCCGCGAGCTGACGCACAAAATTGTACGCTTCGTCGACTTTCTTGACCGTCTTCTGCAAGTCAATGATGTAAATGCCGTTCCGTTCGGTAAAGATGTACTTGTCCATCTTCGGGTTCCAACGACGCGTCTGATGACCGAAGTGTACCCCAGCTTCGAGAAGCTGTTTCATGGAAATAACTGCCATCTTCCCAGCACCTCCTGATTGGTTTTGTAGGTGAATCTCCTCCGCCGCTCGCATCTTTCGCCAAAACTCCCCTGCGGGAAGCACCGTTGACGAAATTGAACGACGTGCGTTTTTTCACACCGTCAAATAATATATCATATCCGCTCTGCCAGCGCAATGCTTATGTTGGCTGCAACCGCTGCGGCCGCTAGCTGTCTTTCTTGCGGGTCAATTCGGCGATGATCTCGTCATAAGTAGGTTGGCCGGTAAACGATGCGGTGCCGACCTTGATCTTCTGGCTGATCGGCCGAGCCGCTTGCGTAAAATCATCGGCGTCGTCGATGACGCCGAGCGCCTGCAGGCTTCGCGCGACCGCGATCAAGCTCATGCCTTTGTTCACGTAGAAGGCCACTACGAGGCGTTCCTGCGTTGTGCCGTCCACTGGTCCGGCCGCCGGTCCGGTTCCCGCGGGGCCGGACCCAGCCGGATCGGTACCGTCTGCGCCCGATCCGGGCGGCGGAGGCGCAGCGCCGTCGCCGGGGCTGCCGCTCCCGGGCTCGACTGTCGGCGCTTGCGACGAAGGCGGCGGCAATTGCCGGATCGCCTCCCCGACCGCATCGTCCAACTGTTTCTGGGTGTATATTTTTCCGCCATCCGCAATGAGAACGGGCTGCTCCATCGCGAAGTCGATCAATTGCAGCATCATCGCCCCCAGCGCGATTCCGAGTCCCAGTCCCATCCACCATTTGCGATGATTACGCAAGCTGATTATCCTCCCGCTTGGCAAGCTGCAAGATAAGCTGCACCTCGCCCTTGTTCATCCCGGCCGACTTCGCGATCTGCTCGACGGATCTGCCGCTCCGATGCTGCGCGAGAAGCCCGGCATAGCGCTCCCGTATCGGAAGCGGCGCAGCCGCAGCGACGACAGCCTTCGATGCCGCCGGGACTTGTTCAGCCACAGCAGCAGCAAACAGCTCGTTTGGCCGCTCTGCGGACGGCATGACCGGAGGCTCTGCCGGCGTTTCCGCAGGCTCAGCCGCAACGACAGCTTCCGCAATGGCCCCGGATCGGCGCACCGCCGACATCTCGTTCATTTGCCGCTCCAGCACCTGGATTTGCTTCACGAGATTTTTGACCGTTTCATCCTGATCATGCTTGAATTTGGTCACCGCATCCAGCAGCTCGCGATTTTCCGTCTCCAGCTCCTCCAGGAGCTGATCGTACGCCGGATCGCTGCCGCCGCCGGCAAATTCCTCTTTCCGACGGGCTGGCGTAAGCCAAGCGAAGCCGAATATCGCGATGCCGAACAATGCCACCGTTAACCACGGATCCATCTTCCGTAAATCCCCTCTCCCGGCGTGAACGGAACGTGCGAATCACAACGTAAAATCGATATGCTTGCCCTTGAACGGGTGCTCCGATAACGATTCGCGGATCTGTTCCTCGTCGCCGGCATGACGCTTTCTTTTGCCTTGCTGCTTCTCGTTGTCCCGATGCTGCCGATCCGAAATTTCTCCTTTGGCGGATTGCTCCGATTTGGACATGCGCTGGGCTTGCCGCTCGGTGTCCTTGATGCCGTGCTGGGCCAGCATCGCCTGTTCCGTCATCGCTTTGTTTTGCTGTTGCTGGGCGAGCGGAGACATTTCCGCCGTACGAGGCAGCGAAGTCTGCAAATCGATCGACTTGTAACTCACGGACAACCCCTCCCAAGCAGGATCGATCGGATCCGTTTAATGATAAGGCACCATCGTGATGTCGCCGTCCATGAAGCGGAACGACACCCGCTGCACGCTGTCCTTCACGAATCGCGTATAGCGTCCGAGCACGATCTTGGTTCCTCCGAATATCGTATGGGTGACGTTCACTCGTGAGGAGGATGCGTCGTCCAGCGTTTTTTCGATTTCCAGCACGCGGTCTTTGGCAACTTGCAATTCGGCGGATGCTTGTTTCTTCGTCGCATTCAGCTTGATCCGCAGCGCCATCTTGTCGGACGGCAATTGTCCGCCTGCCGCGATTTGGTCGATCAGGGTCAGCGCTTTGTTCGTCTTGTCCAGGTTATCGGTCCACGTACGAATCTGCTGTTTCAGGTCGACCAGCTCTTGGCGAAGCTCCGGTCTGACGCCTACCTCGATCGTCGTCGCAGTCGACATGGAATTGCCGATCGTGCGGGCGGTTACCTGATCACCCGCCTGTACGTTGCCGCCGACGAGCAGCCCCTTCGTGCCGACGCACTCGACGTTGCGGCCAGCCCGGACGTTGGAATGCATAATGCTCTGGCTGACGATCACGTCTTCTCCGGCAAATGCGTTGCCTTCCATGATGAACGAGCATTTGATGTTTCGGCCTGCTTTCACATAGCCCTTGTTGCTGCCGATAATGCCGCCCAAGATTTCGATGGAGCCGTCCGTCTCGACCTCTGCGCCTTCGATGCCGCCGGTAACCCGGATATCTCCGGAAGCCTTTACGCGAAAGCCGGTAAGAATGTTGCCCCGCACGACGACGGTACCGACAAAATCGATGTTGCCGATGTTATAATCGACGTCACCGTTCACTTCATAGACCGGAAAGACGTTCAGCTTGTCCTTTTCCGTTTTTGTTACCATGCCGTCTATGGCGGCGTACAACGCGGTTTGTACCGGATTCGCGACGACGTTTTTGCCGATTTTGAACAGCGCTTCTTTCCCTTCCTTGCAGGCAACGACTTCGCCGGTTACCGCTTTGCCCGCTTCCCCTGGCACGGGCGGCACTCTCTCGGCGATCAGTTGCCCGGCTTTCACGTTCGCCAGATGGCTGACGTTCTTGAAGTCGACGCTGCCATCTTCTCTTTCGGATGGGCGAACGCTCTTCTTCTCCTCCAGATCGTACAGCAAGCGAATGATGCCGTCTTCCCCATTGCGAGGCGGCAAACCGATCGCGATCGTGTTCTGATTGAAGAAGAAATCCTGCGGCCGCTGCACGATCATTTGCAGCAAGTCATTCTGGACGCCGAATTTGACGCCTTGCGAGGCGATGAACCGCTCCAAGTCTTGGGCGTTCAGCAACACGTCTCCCTCCACGCGGCGAAAAACGAGATACGCATACATCTTGTCTTCTGAAATCGTGACTTGCAGCAGCTCTTGCAATGTTTCCTGTCCATTCATGGCGAGCACCTCCGAATTATCCGTTCTGCAACAACTGCTCTCTGTGTTTGGCAAGAGCCCCCCGGAGTCGCAAGATTGCCTTGGAATGCAGCTGGGATATCCGTGATGGCGAAAGAGACATAACATCGGCAATTTCACTTAGCGAGAGGTCTTCATAATAGAATAAGGAAACGACTGTGCGTTCTTTTTCCGTCAAGCGTTCCAAGCCCAGCAGCAGGGTATCCTTCAAATACATTTCATGAATTTTATGCTCCGGATTCAAAGCTTTATCGTCAACGAGCAGCGACAACCGCGTCTCGGATTCTTCTTCGCGAATCGGATCTTCCAATGAACATACGGCAGTTACCGCCACTTCCTGCAGCATCTGCTGGAATTCTTTCTGGGAAATGTTCATATAGCCGCACACTTCCTCGTCCGTAGCAGTCCGAAGATGACGCTGTTCCAAGACAGCGTAGGCATCTTCCATCTTCTTGGCCTTATCTCTTACCGACCTGGGCACCCAATCGCCGTGCCGCAATCCGTCGATCACGGCGCCGCGGATGCGCCACGAAGCATAGGTCTCGAATTGCAGACCGCGCTTGTAGTCGAACTTCTCAATGGCGTCGATCAGCCCCATGACGCCATGACTGGTCAAATCGTCTTTAACCACATTCTTTGGCAGCGCCGCCGACATGCGGCTCGACACGTATTCCACGAGCGGCAAATAGTGTTCGATCAGCTGCTTGCGGGCGTCCTGATCGCCGTCTTCCTTCCACCTGTGCCACAAGCTTTGATGCGACAGCTTGGATCGGGTCGGATCGACCATCATGGTTCACCTTACCTTTCACTGGTCAGGCGGCGAACCGCCTGCGCCACTTCCTCTGGATCGGGATGATCAAGCGATACGAGCCTTGTTGGGGTTAGCGGCTGAAAGCCGGCTTCCTGGACATCCTTGCCGCCTGTCCAGCTATCCTTCAACATCTGGCTGAGTTCGGCTTCTTCATCCGGTGTCACGAGATCGAGATTTTGGCCGCGTTCTTCATCCGGCTGCGCCTCATCCGGGACTTCAGGCTGCGGCAAATGGATCAGTCCGAGAATGAAACGTACGGCATAAGCAATCAGAATGAATACGACAAAGGCATAGAAGGTGCGGGACAATGTCGTCAGCAGCGGGTTGTTCCCCAGCGAGAAGATCAAGGTGAGCGCCGCGCCGAAACCGCCGAATGCGGCATTCCAACGCCAGGTACCAATCATGCTATATCTCCTTTACACCGAATTGCACGCTGCGAATGATGAAGATCCCGCTCGCGCTGTCGAGTTCCACCGTGCGTCCGTAATTCGCGCCGGTATCTTCGGCCAGCAGCGGTATGTGCGCCGATTCCAGCGCCAGCTTAGCGGATTCCACGTTCCGAGGCCCGATCCGCATCGAATCGCTCCCCCCCGCGAAGGCGAACATCTGGGCGCCGCCGGCCAATTTCGCCACCATGCGGCTCTGAACCGCGCCGATCGCTTTCATTCTGCGGATCAGTTCCGGTATGGCCGTATCCGCATACTTGGCCAAGTTCAGTTGCCCCTCTCGGGCGATCTCCGAGGAAGGCAGCATGACATGCGCCATGCCTGCTGCCCGAACCTGCGCATCGTATATCGTCACGCCTACGCAGGAGCCAAGCCCGGTCGTCTTCAGAACAGCACCGCCGGTCGCGATGTTCAAGTCGGCCATTCCGACTTTGATCAAGACGGTTTCCGTCATTCGAACGGCACCCCGAGCGCACGGAACAGCTTTTCGAACGATTCGGGGTCGGGAATGAGGAAGAAATGGCCTTCGGCTTCCTCCCTGCCCTCCAGAAACGTCGTATCGATCAGCAGCGCATCATCGCCCATCGTGCCGAATTGCAGCAAGCCGTAGCTGAGAATGGCACCGGCCATGTCGACTGCAATGGAAGGTACGGAAGGGGACATATACAGCCCTGTCAGGTCCCCCAATGAGGATAAATACGATCCGGCCAGAATGTTGCCCAATTCGCACAGCGCGGACAGCTCCATCTCGGAGTATTCCGCTCCTTCGGACTCGCTGATCGACAGCAGACCCTGCAGCAGCCGGCGCGAGGAATCCAGGGAAATAATGAAAAACATATTGCCCGGTGCGTCCCCGTCCACGCGCAGGAAGATGGCGACAACGACTTCCTCCGAGCCGCCGACACGCTCCGCAATGGCTTCGAACGGCAGCAGGCTGACCGTCGGCACCGCCATGTCGACCGGTTTGTTAAGCATTTGGGAAAGCGCCGTTGCCGCATTGCCGGCACCGATGTTGCCGACCTCGCGGAGCACGTCCATTTTGAAATCAGGGTCATGCTGGAACAGCTTCACGAGCCGCTCCCGAATTGTTCCAGTTGAATAATCTCGGCACGATTCAGCACTTCCCCGAGATGCAGAAGGATGAGCAGTCGGTTATCCCCGATCTTTGCCACGCCGCTCAGGTATTTGGCTTTCACGCCGCCGACGACTTCCGGCGGATTCTCGATCGCATCGCTCATCACATCCAGCACGTCATTCGCCGAATCCACGATGAATCCGACTTCCAGTTCGTTTGCCGCCACGATGATAATGCGGGAATTGTCCGTCGGCTCCGTCTCCGGCAGGCCGAAGCGTCCGCGCAGATCGATGACCGGCACGACGACGCCGCGCAAGTTCATGACGCCTTTGACGAATGGAGGCGTCTTGGGCACCCGGGTGATCGGGGACATCCGCTCAATCGTCTTGACTTTGTCCACTTCGATGCCGTATTCTTCGTTCGCCAGCGTGAAGACGATCACTTTCAGCTCTTCTGCCATGCACATATTCCTCCTTCGAATGGGCAAGTCTCGTTATTTGATCAAAGCATTCGGATCGATGATCAGCGCCACTTGGCCGTCTCCGAGAATGGTCGCCCCGGACACCAGGTCCAGATTCGTCAAATATTTGCCGAGCGTCTTCAGCACGATCTCGCTCTGGCCGATGAACTCGTCGACCAGCACGGCGGCCATCTTGTCGCCTTTGCGAATGACGAGCATTTCGGTTTCCTGTTCGCCCTCTTCGCTGTAATCCGGAGACTTCACCTGCTCGGCAAGCGATACGACGGGAATAATCGTGTTGCGATATTCGATCATCCGCGTCCCGTGCACGGACCGGATGTCCGATTGGCTGACGGATGCCGTCTCCACGATGGACGACAGCGGGAAAGCGTATTTCTCCGAACCGAGCTTGATCAGCATCGCGGAGATGATCGATAGCGTAAGCGGCAGTTGAATTTGGAACATCGTTCCTTGCCCGAGCGTCGAGGCGACCGATACCTGGCCGCCGAGCGATTCGATCTTCGTCTTCACGACATCGAGCCCTACGCCGCGGCCGGATATGTCGGAAACTTTGTCCGCCGTACTGAAGCCCGACGAGAACAATAGCATGTAGACTTCTTCGTCTTTCATCGACTTGGCCGACTCTTTCGTAACGACGCCGCGCTTGATCGCCGTCTCGAGCACCTTGTCGCGGTTGATTCCTTTGCCATTCTCTTCGATCTCGATAAAGACGTGGTTGCCGCTATGATAAGCCCGCAAGTGCACGGTGCCCGTCTCGGGCTTGCCAGCTTGCAGTCGCTCCTGGATCGATTCGACGCCATGGTCGACCGCGTTGCGGATCAAGTGCACGAGCGGGTCGCCGATTTCGTCAATGACCGTGCGGTCCAGTTCCGTCTCCGCCCCGGTTATGACCAGATCGACTTTCTTGCCGAGCGATTTGGCGAGGTCCCGAACCATCCGCGGGAAGCGATTGAATACGCTGTCCACCGGCACCATGCGCAGCTTCAGCACGATGTTCTGCAGATCCGAGCTGACCCGGGCCATATGCTCGACCGTCTCAGTCAAGTCGTTGCGGCGCACTTCCGACGCCAGCTGTTCCAACCGGACCCTGTCGATCAACAGCTCGCTGAACAAATTCATCAAGCTGTCGAGCCGTTCGATGTCGACGCGGATCGTCCGCGGCGCCACGGAACCGGCCCCTGCGGCAGTCGGTTTCGCTGCAGCCGCCGCCGGCGCTTCCTTCGGGGGCTGCTCCTTCTCGGCTATCGGCGCCGCGACTGGCGCCGCCGCCGATGCCGCCTCATCGCTCGCGGTGTTCAATTCATATAAGGAGGACTTGTCGACGGCTGTCATCCGAACCGATTCAATCTCGGACACGCGCGAGATCTGATCGCGGAGCAGCTGCTCTTCGTTCTTCGTAATGTAGTAAACCGAAAAGCTGCGGTCGAACTTCTCCTGTTCGATGTCCTGCACGGAAGGATGGGATTTCACCACTTCGCCGTGTCTTTCCAGCACATCGAACACCATGTAAGCCCGCGCGGCTTTCAGCAGACAATCTTCGCGAACGGACACTTCGATAAAATAGGCCGAATGGCCGCTTTCCAGCGATTGGACGAGTACGGACTGCTGGTATTGATCGAGCATAAGCGAAGACGAAGACGTCTGGCCTGCGGGCTTCGCAGGCGCGGCGCTGCCGGCATCGCCGATGACGATCGCTTTCAATCGTGCCACGAGCTCGGTTACGTCCAGTTTGCCGGATCCGCCGCCCACGACGTCCTGTACCATGTTTTCCAGCGCATCCAGACACTTGAACAGCGTATCGAAGATGTTGCCGTTCATCGACAGCTTGCCGTTGCGGACCAAGTCCAGCACGTTCTCCATCTCGTGCGTAAGCGAGGCCAAATCTTCGAAGCCCATCGTTGCCGACATCCCTTTAAGGGTATGTGCGGAGCGGAAAATAACCTGAACGATACCGATATCCCCCGGCTCTTGCTCAAGCCGCAGCATATTCTCGTTCAGCGCTTGCAAATGCTCGCCTGCCTCATCGATAAAGATCGACATATACTGATCCATTTCCACTGGCCGACACCTCCTGTTTGCATAAGCTGGCTTGCGTTGCCGCTATTTGCCGGAAGTCTTCACTTCGCGAACGATCGCGGGCCCAATCTGTCCAAGCGGCAGCACTTTCGATACGGCGCCAAGCTCCACGGCACTTCTCGGCATGCCGTAGACGACGCACGTTTCTTCCGATTCGGCGATCAGGGTCGACACCCCATCGCCTTGAAGCGCCTTCATGCCCTTGGCGCCGTCGCTGCCCATGCCGGTCATCAGCACGGCGTGGCGTGTTAAGCTTCGATGACCGATCAGCGACTCGAACAACACGTCGACGGAAGGCATGTGCCCGTTGCGGGGGCCCTCGGTCGATAGCCGGATCCGGTAATTGCCGGCCGCATCCCGAACGAGCGTCATCTGGTTGCCGCCCGGGGCGACGTAGACGGTCCCCGGTTCGATCGGTTCATCCTGCGCGGCTTCGCACACCCGGACCTGGCAGAACGAGTCGAGCCGCTGAGCGAGCGAATGCGTGAATTTGGGCGGCATATGTTGAACGACCAATACCGGCGCCTCGAAATCCGCGGGCAGCTTGGTAAGCACTTCATGCAAGGCGCGCGGACCGCCGGTCGACGTGCCGATCGCCACGATCTGATGAAACGAGACCGGCGATCGGGATTTGGGCTTGACCGCGGGTTTGTGCGGCGCTGCCGGCGACGGCTTCGCCTGCGGCTCCTCGATTCGCTTCGCCGGCGGTTGTTTCTTGTTCAGACCGACATTCGGCGCACGGCGGTCGATCGCTGCAGGCGAGCTTGCGACCGAATCGGGCTCCGCCGGCTTCGGCACCTTGCGGGCCGGCGGAGCAGGCCCTGCGAGCGGTGCCGACCGGTCGGCTGCGCCGCCTGCATGCCCGCCCGGAATCATGGGGCTCGGCTTCGGCTTCGGCGGAACTTCCGCCTTGGCGCTGGCCGGACCCGCCTGCGCCGGAGGAGCTTGCTTCGGTTCGGCTTCGGGCAATTCCCGCCTGGATTGGGTTGCGGCTTCGGGCAGCCGCAACCCTGAGACGATAGCGCGGCCGCCGTCCTCGTCCCGCACGGCCGGCAGCATGCGCAGATTTCCTTGGCGCAGCGATTCCGCGGCGATCCGCAGCTTCTCCAGCAAGTAACTGCTGACTTCCTGGATGTCCAGATTCACGGTGCTGTCCGGTTTGCGCACGAAATCGAACGCACCGTACTGCAGCGCCTTGATCGTATCTCGCATCCCGTTGTCCGTGACCGCCGACAACATGATGACAGGCATAGGGCGAGAGGCCATAATGCGCTGAAGAGCTTCCAGACCGTTCATGCGCGGCATTTCCATATCCATTGTGACGATGTCCGGCTTCAATTGCTCCACGAGCCGAATCGCTTCCTCTCCGTCCGCAGCGGTCGCAACAACCGTAAAAGAACCGTCCCTGCCCACCATGTCGCTGAGCACTTGGCGCATAAAACGGGAATCGTCCACAATCAACACGCGATAGCTTGTCATGGGCCTGTCGCTCCTTCTGCGGCTGAGTCTGTTGCTCATGTTGGCCGAACGGCTCGCTCTACCGCCACAATCGCTTCATCTTCCGCAGGAAGCCGGATAAACCCGAGCGGTCTTTGTCCGTCGACCTGCCTTCTTGGAGGTAATAGGAAACGATCTTGTCGATGCCTCTGCTTGCCGCCGTATCCGGAAATGCGACGGATAAAGGGGTTTGGCGCTTGACGGCTTTCGTCACGTTCGTATCGTCGGGTATGTAGCCCAGTACCGGCAGCTCCATGCCCAGGTACTTGGAAGCGACTTGCTGCATGTTGTCGGCGGTCTGTTTGCCTTCCCCGTCATCGCTGACTCGGTTGACGACAAGGCGGAACGGGACCGTATTCCCCATCGACTTCACCATCTTGATCAAAGCGTAAGCATCCGTTATGGACGTCGGCTCGGGCGTCGTCACGACGATCGTCTCTTCGGCCGCCAGGATGAAACGGAGCGTTTCCTTGGACAAACCCGCGCCGGTGTCGAACAGAAGGAAATCGACGTGTCCGTTCAACAATCCGATTTGTTCGGCGAAATAGTCGATTTCTTCGTCGGATAAGCGAACGAGTTCCTTGAAGCCGGAGCCGCCCGCGATAAACTCGAGTCCGCCCGGTCCTTTCTGGATAATGTCCCAGATGCTCTTCTCCCGCTTCAGAACATGAAACAAGTTGTAAGGCGCAGGCGTTCCGAGCAGGACATCGATGTTGGCCATGCCGAGATCCGCATCGAACAGAAGCACGCGATAGCCGCGTTTTTGCAGGGCAAGGGCAAAATTGAGACTGAAGTTGGACTTGCCGACGCCGCCCTTGCCGCTTGTAACCGTGACGATTCTCGTGTCATGCCCAGCTGCGGGAAGCTCGCGTTCTTGAACCATCTGCCGAAGCGCTTGTGCCTGATCATTCATAAGCCGATTCCCCCAGAAGTTTGCGAACCCATTCCTCCGGATCGAAGGTGTGAATATCGTCCGGAACGGTCTGGCCATTGGTGATATAGGAGATCGTGCAAGAGAAATCCCGAACCAGGTTCAACAGCGAACCGTACGAATCCGTTTCATCCGCCTTCGTCAGCAGCAACCGCCTGATGCCGTATTTGGCAAATTGGACGACCAATGCCTTCATGTCTGCGTATTTATGGGTCAGACTGAGAACGAGAAATGTCTCCGTCTTCTCCCCGGGCGCCAGCAGGCTGTTGACTTCAGATACATACAACTCGTTGCGGTAATTGCGGCCCGCCGTGTCCATGAACAACAGATCGCGGTCAGCCAGCTTCTTGTAGGATCGCGTCAGTTCGCTCGGCGAAAAGACGACCTCCAGCGGAACGTTCAAAATATCCGCGTACGTTCTGAGTTGATCCACCGCCGATATCCTGTACGTATCCGCCGTGATGAATCCGACCGTTCTACGATGGGTGAACGACTGGTCGGCCGCGAGCTTGGCGATCGTCGTCGTCTTGCCGACACCGGTCGGGCCGACGAAGTGCACGATGCGCGTATGGCTGTCGATACCTCCGCCCGCGCTATGGACGAGCCAAGAGCGAAGCACTTCCTTGGCCGCTTCGTAAGCTGCGGTATCATCCGCAAGCTCGCCGTTCGGCAACCGTGCCCGCACCTCTTCGGCGAATTGCTCGACATGCACGGGCTCAACGCCCTGTTCGGCGAGCTTGCGGCTCCACTTGAGCACGGATTCCGGCATGCTGCGGAACGATTGTTGGCGAGCCATTTTCTGCATCATGTCCTTCATGGCCCGCAATTCCTGCATCAGGGAAGCGGCATCCTCCGGCGCTTGACCAACCGGGCGCTCGGCGGCAGAAAGACCGGGATCGCCCGCAGCGATCGGTTCGGCGACCGATACGGCGGCGGGCGCAGCCGCAGCGCTTGGAGTGGCAACGGCAGGCGCAACGAAATTCGACGCTTCGGAAGGCTTGACGTTCCGGGTGTACAAGTGTCGTACGGCCTGGCTCGGCATGGCAACGAGCGGTTCCGTCACATCTTGCTCCGGTTCCTGCGCTTGACGGCTTGCCGGAGCTTGGATCGGCAAGGCTGCCGGGATTGGCCTTGTCGCCGTTGCCCGCACGGGGGATTGCCGGGAAGCCTCGTCAACGGCTGCGATGACTTCCACCCGCCGTTTGCGAAACATGCCCAGAAAACCGCCGGTCCGAATTTCCTTCGTGTTCAGGATGATCGCGTCCGAACCAAGCTCACGGCGGATCATCTGCACGGCTTCCGGCAAATCGCTCGTCAAGTAACGTTTCACCTTCATGCGTTCACCACCCCTACGCTCTGCACTTCAATGTTTGGCTCCAATTCGCTGTAAGACAGAACGGGTATGTCTTGCAAGCTTCGTTCGAGCAATTGCCGCAAGTACATGCGGATCGTGGGAGAAGTCAAGATGATCGGCTGCTGTCCGGATTGGACCAGGCGATTCACCTGCTCCGTGAGCCGCTGATAGATCGACTGTGACGACGTCGGATCCATCGCCAGGTAGCTGCCTTGGTCGGACTGCTGCACGGCGTCGGCGATCTTCTTCTCCACGGAAGGGCTGAGCGTGATGACCTTGAGCGGTTCGCTCGGCTGTGCGTATTGGTGCGTGATTTGACGGGACAAGCTCTGTCTCACATACTCGGTCAACACTTCCGGATCCTTGGTGTATTTGCCGTAATCGGCAATCGTTTCGAAGATCGTCACCAGGTCCCGGATCGATATCTTCTCTTTCAATAGCTTGGACAGCACTTTCTGAACGTCCCCGATGCCGACGATGGAAGGAATCAGTTCTTCCACCAGCGCCGGATACGTTTCCTTCACGCTGTCGACCAGCGCCTTCGTTTCCTGGCGGCCGATCAACTCGTGCGCGTATTTCTTGATCACTTCCGTCAGATGCGTCGCCACGACGGACGGCGGGTCAACGACCGTATAGCCGGCCAATTCCGCGCGTTCCTTCGTCGCTTCGTCAATCCATAGCGCCGGCAATCCGAACGCCGGTTCCTGGGTCTCGATACCTGTCACGCTGTCGTCTTCGAAGCCGGGACTCATCGCGAGATAGTGATGAAGTAACAATTCGCCACGAGCGACCGTATTTCCTTTCATCTTGATGACATATTCGTTCGGTTTTAGTTGAATATTGTCGCGAATTCGGATAACAGGAACAATTAATCCCATTTCTAGAGCGCATTGCCTGCGGATCATAATGATGCGGTCGAGCAGATCGCCGCCTTGCTGCGTATCGGCAAGCGGAATTAAGCCATAGCCGAACTCGAATTCGATCGGATCTACCTGCAGCAAGCTGAGCACGCTCTCCGGGCTGCGCACTTCTTCGATTTCCTTCTCTTCGACGAGCAGTTGCTCCTCTTCTTCGCGACGGGCCAAATTTTTCTGCAAACGGTAGCCCGCGATCGCCAGAATAGCCGCGTACGGCATCGTCGTGATGAACGGGATCGGCGTGGCAATCCCGAGCAACGCGACCGTACCGGCGACGATATAGAGCAGCCTCGGATAGCGGAAAAACTGCGTAGACATATCTGCAGCCATATTGCCTTCGGAAGCTGCGCGCGTCACGATAATACCGGTCGCCGTGCTGATCAGCAAAGCGGGGATCTGGCTGACGAGGCCGTCGCCGATCGACAGGACCGAGTACGTGCTGAGCGCCTCCATAATGTCCATGCCGTGGATCGCCATGCCGATGATGAAACCGCCGATCAAGTTGATCACGACGATGATGATGCTGGCGATAGCGTCTCCTTTGACGAACTTGCTCGCACCGTCCATCGCGCCGTAGAAGTCCGATTCTTTCTCGATCTTCTCCCGGCGCTCCCGTGCTTGCTGTTCATTGATCATGCCGGCATTGAGGTCGGCATCGATGCTCATCTGCTTGCCGGGCATCGCATCAAGGGTGAAGCGGGCAGCGACTTCGGCTACGCGTTCCGACCCCTTGGTGATAACGATGAACTGAACGACGACAAGAATGAGAAACACGACGAAACCGATGGCCAATTGGCCGCCGGCGACGAAATTGCCGAACGTATCGACCACGTGCCCCGCATTGGCATCCCGCAAAATCAAACGGGTCGTCGAAATGTTGAGCGATAATCGGAATACGGTGGTGACCAGCAGCATCGTCGGGAAAATCGAGAAATGCAGCGCATCGGTCGTATTCATGGCGATGAGCAGGATCATGAGCGCAATCGAAATGTTGAGTACGAGCAAGACGTCCAAGAGCCAGGTCGGGATCGGAACGACCATCATGAGCACGACGCCGATAATGCCGACCAATATGCTTAGGTCGCGAATTTTCACTGTTCGATCCCTCCCCACAAAATTTTAATCATTTTCACCGGGGCCTCCGCTACTCAATCCCCAAAAACGATCTTCTATGCCTTCTTGCGGCCCTTGAGCCGATATACGTATGCCAGCACTTCCGCAACGGCCTGGAACAGATCGCCGGGAATCGTCTCCCCGACTTCCGACCGTTCATACAGCGCGCGGGCGAGCGGCTTGTTTTCCATCGTGATGATGTCGTGCTTGCGGGCGATTTCGCGAATGCGCAAAGCCAGGTAATCCTGTCCTTTGGCGATAACCGTCGGAGCCTCCATCTTCGTGCCGTCATATTGCAGCGCGACGGCAAAGTGCGTCGGGTTCGTAATGACCACATCGGCCTTCGGCACTTCCTGCATCATCCGCATCAGAGCCATCCGGCGCTGACGCTCCTTGATTTTGGCTTTGATCTTCGGGTCGCCTTCCGCATTCTTATACTCGTCTTTGATATCCTGCTTGCTCATGCGCAAGTTCTTCTCATGTTCGTACTTGTTGTACGCGAAATCCCCGATCGAGAGGACGAACAGGATCGCCGAAACGAACAGTCCGATCCGGATCGCCAGGCTCGCGCAGAAAGCGAAAATTTCGGCAATCGGCATATGCGACAATTCGAGAAATTGCTGTTTGTTCGACCACAGAATTGTAAAGACGACCAATGAAATGACGATCAGTTTCAGCGAACTTTTCAAAAATTCGACCACGGCGCGCATATTGAACATCCGCTTGGCGCCGTTAATCGGATTGAGCGTGCTCAGTTTCGGCTGCAGCGGCTGAAGCGTGAACAGCCAGCCGATCTGCGCATAATTGGCGGCGAAGGCGATCACGATGACGAGAATCAAAATCGGCGACAGCAAGACGAGAATCTGCACCACATACCGGTAAAACAACTGAATGACGTTCTCGTCGGTAACCTCCATGTTCAAGCGATGAAGGAAAATATCGCCGAACAGAATCAGCAGCCGATCCTGGAAGAACGATCCGAGCATCAGAAAGCAGCACATGGCGGCGAGCAAGATGAGCGAACTGGCGATTTCGGGGCTGGATGCGACCTGCCCCTTATTGCGGGCATCATTGCGCTTCTTGGGCGTCGCTTTCTCCGTCTTCTCCCCGGCAAACAACTGCAGGTCCAGCCGATGGCGCAAGCGATTCAAGCGACATACCCCCTACCTTCGAATACCGCTAAGATGCTTCTTGCTTCAGGAGCGCGAGCAGCTGGTCGAGCCGCCGGAACATCTCGTCGAATAACATCTGGAACAAGGCGCCGAACCCGGGCAGCAAAATAATCAGCAAAGCCATCCCGGTCATAATCTTGATGGGGATGCCAACGACGAACACATTGTATTGAGGAGCCGAACGCGCCAGAAAGCCGAGTCCGATGTCGACCAGAATCATCGCGACGACGATCGGCGCCGATATTTGCAGCGCCAGCTTGAACGTATCCGCGAGCGTGCGAACGAGGAAGTCCGCTACGCCTCCCTGCGCAATGCTGCGATAGAGACCGTTGTCCAGCGGAAGCCACTTGTAGCTGTCCATGATCGCGGCAAGCAAATAATGATGTCCGTTAAGCGACAAAAACACGAGAATGGTCAACATGTATTTGAAATTGCCGAGAATCGGAGCGTTCACCCCGGTTATCGGATCCACGATGTTGGCGATCCCGAACCCGATCGTAAGATCCATGAAAGCTCCTGCGATCTGCATAACGGTGAAGAACAGATAAGCGACATAACCGATCAACAGTCCGGCCAGCACTTCCCGCAGCACGGCCAGCAAATATGTGGCATCCGCGACAACTTTCGTATCGAACCCGATACTTAGAAACACCAACAAGGAAATGAAGAACGCGAGTCCGATCTTCATCGTTCGCGGCACGTTTCGCGAAGAAAACACCGGTGCGACGACCATAAACGCGCTGATTCTGCATAATACGAGCAGGAATGCGGGAAACACCTGCATGATCATATCGGTAGTAAGCATCTGGAGTTACCCGATATATTGGGCCAGATTGCCCAACAGCCTGCTCGTAAAGTCGACCATGATGTTCAAAATCCAGGGACCGAAGATGAGAATCGCGACGAACACGGCAACGATCTTCGGTATGAAGGCAAGCGTCTGCTCCTGGATATGCGTGGTCGCCTGGAAGATGCTGACGAGCAGACCGACGATCAAGCCCAGGCCGAGCATCGGCGCGCTGACTTTCAAAATCGTGAAGAGCGCTTGGCCGGCCAGACCGATGATAAATTCCGAACTCATGGTCCACCTCCCGTAATCGGCGTTCTCCCGTCAGGACTCTAAGGTTGAAAACTGGTGAGCAACGACCTGACGACGAGATACCAACCGTCAACGAGCACGAACAGCAAAATTTTAAACGGCAGCGAGATCATGACAGGCGGCAGCATCATCATCCCCATGGCCATCAGCGTACTGGCGACGACCATGTCGATCACGAGAAACGGAATGAAAATCATGAAGCCCATCTGAAACGCCGTCTTCAATTCGCTAAGCGCATAGGACGGAATGAGGACGGTAAGCGGGATATCCTGAAACGTCGTTGGCTTCTCGGTCTTCGTGTAATTCATGAACAACAGCAAATCTTTCTCCCGCGTATGCTTGTACATGAATTCCTTCATCGGCACGGACGCTTTCTGCAGCGCATCGGTCTGGGTGATTTCTCCCTTCAAATATGGCTGCAGTGCCTGGTCGTTCACTTGGGACAACGTCGGTGACATGATGAACAGCGTCAGGAACAAGGCCAGTCCGATCAGCACTTGATTGGGCGGCATCTGCTGCGTCCCCAGCGAAGTGCGGACAAAGCCGAGCACGATGACGATTCTCGTGAAGCTGGTCATCAGCACGAGGATTGCCGGAGCCAGGCTGAGCACCGTGATCAGGAGCAGAAGCGACAACGCCGACGCGCCGATCGGTTCCGAGCCGTCGCCAAGCGTTACGCCGATGATGGGTTCCGCATAGATGCGGCTTTCGAAACTGAACATGACGGACGATGCCAACAGAAAACCGGTCAGCCATTTGCGCATCTTCATGATTTGCCCAACCGTTCATCGGAAGGCGGCTCGTCCAGCAACTGCTCCGCGCGCTGACGCCTTTCGGCCAGCTGGCGCAGCCGGTGCTCCAGCGTCTCTTCGAAGCTGGGGCCAGTTCCCTGGTTCTTGGATGCCTCATCTGCGTTTGCAACCGGCCGTTTGCGCTGCGCGAACCCGCGCAGCCATTCGGGCATACCGGAGGACATCGACTCTTGTGCCGTATCGTACTCGGCCAGCAGTGCGGCGACCGCCTCAGGCTCCGTAATGGCATCCAGCATCGTCACGTTTTCCCCGATTCCGAGTACGTAAATTCGGCCGTTCCATTCCACGATTTGCATCGATTTGTTCGGTCCCAGCGGAAATCCGCCGAGCGAACGGAGCGAACGGTTCATGCCGAATCCGCGGTTACGCTTGGCCAGGAAGCGCAGCAGCACGACGATCAGGCCGACAATTACGGCGAGCACGAACAAGATCCAGAGCACTTCCCAGGGAGATCCGGCATCGTATGAGCCTGTTTCCGTTAACGGTAATCCTTTCATGGCATTGCTTCGCTCCCGACTAGCCGAGTGTCTTCTTGATCGCTTCGATAACGCGGTCGGCCTGGAACGGCTTTACGATAAAGTCTTTGGCGCCGGCCTGGATCGCATCGATGACCATCGCCTGCTGCCCCATTGCCGAACACATGATCACTTTGGCATTCGTATCCAATTTGCGGATTTCCTTCAATGCCGTAATGCCGTCCATCTCCGGCATCGTGATATCCATCGTGATCAGATCGGGGTGCAGCTCCTTGAATTTCTCGATGGCTTGCGCGCCGTCTTGCGCCTCGCCAACCACTTCATATCCGTTCTTGCTGAGAATGTCACGAATCATCATGCGCATGAATGCTGCATCGTCAACGACGAGAATGCGGTTAGCCATTTTCTAATTCCTCCCGAAGGTTTTATTGGATTTTTTGGACACGATCCCATTGGCTGACGATGTCCGTGACCCGAACGCCGAAATTCTCGTCGATGACCACGACTTCGCCTTTGGCAATCAGCTTGTTGTTAACCAGAATGTCGACCGGCTCGCCGGCCAGCTTGTCCAGCTCGATGATCGAGCCCTGCGACAATTCCAGTATTTCCTTGATCTGTTTCTGCGTCCTTCCCAATTCAACCGTTACTTTAAGCGGAATGTCCAGCAGCAGATTCAAATTCGTCTCATCCGCCACCGACATTCCTGCGCCCGGAAAGCTGGCGAACTGCACGGGGTTGACATTGACATTGCGTCCGGCTGCGGCGCCCAGCGTCTGCGGAGACGGCGGCATGCCGTACCCCGGCGGCATCGGAGCCCCGTATCCGGCGGGTGGCTGGTGCACGGCAGGAGGCGCCTGATACACCGGCTCTGGTGGCGGCATCGCAGCCGCAGGCGGCTGATGCGCGGCAGGCGCCGGGGCCGGAACTGGTGACGGGGCCGGCGCGGGAGCGGATTGTACAGGGATGGGCTCCGGCTCCACGTCGCCCATCAAGGAGCGAACGAGTTCCTTGGCGAACGGCACCGTCAGCAGCTGCATGATCGTGGAATCGATCAGGTCGCCGATCTTGAGCCGGAACGAAATTTTGACGAACGTGTCTTCCAGCGGAATGTTGCTTACGCCGGAGTCGTTGGCCACATCGAGAATATCGATGCCGGGCGGCGAAATGTTCACCATCCGGTTGAAGATCGTCGACATGGAAGTCGCGGAAGAACCCATCATTTGGTTCATGGCTTCCTGAACGGCGCTGATATGGATCTCGTTCAATTCTTCATTCGCAGGGTTACCTTCCCCGCCCAGCATCAAATCGGCGATGACTTGCGCATCGTGCGTCTTGATGACCAGCGAATTGATGCCCTCGAAACCGTCAACGTATCGTACATGTACGGCGACGTGCGGGATCGGGAATTCTTCCTGAAATTGATTCCGCGTAATGGCGGACACTTGCGGCGTCGTAATGTCGACTTTCTTGCCGAGCAGCGTGGACAAGGCGGTCGCGGCGCTGCCGAACGTAATATTGCCGATTTCCCCGATCGCGTCCTGTTCAATCGGCGAAAGCAGGTTATCGAGATCGATCGCGCCCGGTTCTCCGGATACTGGCATGTCCGCTTCATCTCCTGACGACTGGCGGAGCAGCGCGTCAATTTCCTCCTGTGACAAATAATCTTTACTCGTCATTGTTTTCTTCCACCCCTTCGCTGACGATTTCGTGAATTTGGACCGCCATCTTGTCCTTGATCGTGCCGGGACTGCCGATGAACTTCACTTTGTCTCCTACCTTGATCTCCAGGCCTGCATCGGTCGGCTTATGTAAGGCGATGACATCTCCGACCGACAAGTTCAGAAACTCGTGGACGGAAATTTGCGATGAGCCCAGTTCGGCGACGACAGGCAGCTTGGCTTTGCTGACCCGCTTCTCCAGCATGCTCTGTTCTTCCGGCGCTCTGGTCTTCTTCTGCGACGCGAACCATTGGTGGACGGACAGCCGCGACATGATCGGCTCGATTACGACGTGCGGAATACAAAGGTTGATCATGCCTGTCGTATCTCCGATTTTCGTGCTGAGAGAGATAAGTGCGATCGTCTCGTTCGGGGAGACGATCTGCATGAATTGGGGATTTGTCTCGAGCGCCTCCAGCCTAGGCTGCATGTCGATCACGGTTCGCCACGCTTCCTGCAGACTGTCGAAGGCTCGGCTGAAAATCCGTTCCATAATGATCGTCTCGATCTCCGTCAAGCTGCCGATCTTCGTAGGCGCGGAGCCCGTTCCGCCGAGTACGCGGTCCAGCATGGCGAAGGCGACGTTCGGGTGCACTTCCAGCACCATCCGGCCTTCCAGCGGCTCCGCTTCGAAGATGTTCAGAATCGTCATCTTCGGGATTGAACGGATGAATTCGTCATAGGGCAGCTGCTCTACCTGCACGACGCTGATTTGAACGAAGGTCCGAAGCTGGGCGGAAAAGTAGGTGGTCAAATATCGCGCGAAGTTCTCGTGGATCCGCGTCAGGCTGCGAATATGATCCTTGGAGAAACGCACGGCCCGCTTGAAATCGTAGGAACGGACCTTCTTCTGCGTCTCTTCTTTTTTCAGTTCTTCCGCGTCCATTTCGCCGGACGACAACGCCGCGAGCAGGGCATCGATCTCGTTCTGCGATAATACGTCTACCATGTCTCTCACCCCTTTCGTTACCCCACAAAGTGAAGTTCATGCTGTCGAAGCTTATTCCGATTACTTTGCGGGGACCCCGAAAATCATAAACCATCCCCCACAAAGTGAGGCGTATTCTTTCGAAGCTTATTCCTGGTACTTTGTGGGGGCCCCGAGATCTTCTGCAAACCTGAACCGTCAAATCTGCTGCATGATGAAATCCTTGACGTCTACGTTTGTCACTTTGCCTTCGGCCAGGACGGCGTTGATGGCATTGATCAGGCTGGAGCACAGCTGGTCTTTGCCCTTGGTGCCCTGAAACTCTTCCGGCTTCATGACCCACAGCGCGCGATTGACGATCGGCTTGATCTGAATATCCTTGATCTTGTCGAATTCTTCTTTGGCTTTGGCGCTGTTCAACTGAACGTTGAAGCTGATAATGACGACGTAACTGGTGTCGGCAATATTCGTCTTAATATCCGTTAACTCGGATGCGACCTTGATCATTTCATCCGCAGAGATCGGCGTCGCTTTCACGTCCTGTACGACCTCTTTGACTTGCGCCTCGGGGTCGCTTGCCCCGGAGCCGCTCAAGTATTGGGTCCAGACATAGACGCCGACCGCGACGATCAACGTGATCGCCAGCAGCAGCGAGATCAGCCAAGGTAACATTTTCTTCATGACGAAGCTCCCTCCGATTGCGTATCCGCCTGGCCATGCAATGCCGCCATGATGCCGATACTGCGCAAATATTGCCGGATGGACCGGATCACATCCGATGAATGTTCGGTAACTATGTATTTCTTGCCAGTCGTTAAAGTAATTAAAGTGTCCGGTGTTTGCTCCACCGTCTCGATCAGCAATGCGTTGACATGAAACCGAGTGCCGTTGAGCCGTGTTACCAAGATCAAGGCGATCCCCCCAATCCGACCGGGAGAGAGCCTGGCCCCCTCCCGTCGGCTGCGTCAATTAGCGTTTCAGATTGACGACTTCTTGCAAAATATCGTCCGATGTCGTAATGATTCTGGAATTCGCCTGGAAGCCGCGCTGTGCCACGATCATCTCGGTAAATTCGTTCGTTAGGTCGACGTTGGACATCTCGAGCTGGCCGGAGATGATCGCGCCCGTGCCGAGCTCTACGTTGTTCGCCGTAGTCGGTTCGAATTCGCCTTCCGGGTTCGCATTGGCGGTTACGCGGTACAGGTTGCCCCCTACTTTCTCCAGGCCGCCCGGGTTCACGACTTTGGCGACGCCGATGTAAGATCCGGTGCCCACAGCATTGCCGTCCGCGCCGATTGCCATGATCTGGCCGTCGGTTGCAATGGAGAATGCCGTCACATCTTCATCCAGCGGCGGCAAGGCGTCTCCGTCGGAGCTGACGACGAGCATGCCGTCGGCGTTGACCAATTGCCGGTTGGCGTCGAGCGTGAAGTTGCCGGCACGAGTCAAGTAGCTGATTTCGCTGTCGGCGGTCGGTCTCACGATGAAGAAGCCGTCCCCGTCGATCCGCAAATCGGTGACGACGTTCGTTGTCATGGCGCTGCCCGGCGTGTGGATCGTGTCGATCGCGGATACCGCGACGCCAAGACCGACCTGCTTGGCGTTGACGCCGCCGGAAGTTCCTTCGACCGGTGCGGTGACGCCGGACATCGACTGGCTCAGGATGTCCTTGAACATGACGCGCCCGGCCTTGAATCCGACCGTGTTCACGTTGGCAATGTTATTGCCGATAACGTCGAGCTTCGTTTGGAAGCCGCGCATGCCGGATACACCGGAATACATGGAACGAATCATTGAGATTGCCTACCTCCTGATTGTTATGGAGTATGGCCGCTTCTATCGATCGGCGGCCGAGGGCCCCCTCTAAGGCAGGACCGGCCCTTCAAGAACTCAAGGTATTGCAATTCAGCTGACGACGACCGCGCTGTCGATCTGCGTAAAGATATGTTCCTTCATGGAAGCGCCGTCCATGGCAGTCACGACGGTGCGGTTCGGCACGCTGACGATCATCGCGATATCCCGGTACAGCACGAGCGAATCCCGCGCTCCCTTGGCTGCTGCCTGATCCACAGCTCCGGAAATCCGATCGAGTTGTTCCGGATCCAGCGCGATGCCGCGCTGTTTAAGCCGTTGTTCCGCATGGTGACTAAACTTCAATTTCTGCTGATCAAGCAAAGTCTGGAACGAGATGCCGTCCGATTCGGCAATGGCCGATCGACTCGTCGTTCGCATCCCTTGAATCGGCGCTGCCCTTCCCGGCGACAGCTGTCCGACTACGAACCGATCATTCATCGGCGCCGCCTCCCGTCTCTGGCGGGGTGTCCGGCGGCTGCTCTGGCGCCGTGTCCGAGATCGTCAGCAAATCGTCGATCTTGACTTCGCGGGCGCCAACCTTCACATACTGGATGTTGTCGCGCTTCACGATCGAGTCGACAACGCCCGTATAGTCGATTACGCCATCCTTCGTCGTCTCCTGCCAGCCGACGGTTTTGGCGATCAAACCGGCTGCCATGCCGGCCGATTGCCGAAGCGCGATCAGCTGCGTTGCCATGTTCATCGTCTGCTCAAGCGCGGAGAACTGCGCCATCTGGGCAATGAAATCTTTGTCCTGCATCGGCTGCATCGGGTCCTGGTTCCGGAGCTGGGTAACCAAGATTTGCAGAAATTGGTCCTTTCCGAGTTCCGTCACCGGCTTGCGCGCCGCCGTCTGCACGTTTTGTTTCGAATAATAAGGCCATATGTTTGTGGTGCCGGCACTGCTCGACATCCGCATCACCTCCCATCTGTCGCTATGCCGTTACGTTGAGCGAACTGCCGAAGCCGATCTCCCGTAAATAAGCGGTTCTTTCCAATTCCAGCTCAAACTCGGCGATATCGTCATACGATTGTCCCGAACGGCGATTGCCGTTCCGGCTATCCGGATTGTCCGTGCCTTGCTGCCGATGCTGCTGTTGGAAGAAAGAAGCAGCGCTTGCGGAAGATTGCTGAACGACTTCAACCTTCTCCACTTGCAAGCCTTGCCCTTGCAGCGCCGTACGCAATTGCGACATCTGGGCTTCCAGCAAGTCGCGAGCAGCCCCGTTCTCCGTCATGAACTTTGCCGTAAGCAAGCCGTTCTGGATGACGATCTTGATGTCGACTTGTCCAAGATGTTCCGGGTGCAGCGAAATCCTCGCTTCCGAAGTGCCGTTGCCTTGCGTCAGCACGAACTGTTTGACGAGGAATTTGCCCATCTGTTCTGCGAATTGCTGTACGGGAACTTGCGCGGCTGCAGGCGCATTCGCTTGCCCGCTGGCCGGCAGGATAGCCGCATCGCCCTTCAGCATCGTCCATACCGGAACGGCGCTGTTCGGGCTGCCCGCTTCGGCCGATTCTGCCGTTAAGCCGACTTGCGCGCTTGCCGCTTGCCCGGCGTCCGAAACCGCATTCGTCTGGAACGCCCACATCGAATTGCGCATTGGCAGCGTCGCGTGACGGACGACGGAATGAACCTTCGCGCCTTCCGTTGCTTGTCCATGCTCCGAACCCCTGTTATTCGACAGGTTCGATGCGTTGCTGCCGCCGACCAACGTACGCGTCCCTTCCTGATCTCCGCCCTTCACGGCATTCGAAGCCGCCTGCTGGCCCTCGTTAAATTGCCGCAAATCTCGCAGTGCATGTCGCAGCGACTCCGTTAGCGCCGTCTGCTGAATCGGGAGCGTCTCGCCTTGCACGAGCCGATCGGTCAACTGCTGCACCGATTGACGCAGCGCTTGTATGATCGTCTGCATGGCATTCGGAGTTTGCTGCTGCGGCAGGCCGGCATTGCCTTCGTTCGCGGCGGGAATTCCCGTCATGCCAGGACCGAAGTCCGTCCTCTGCTGCATGAAAGTGCCGGGTGTCAAAAGCAAGTTCTGGAACAAGAGCAGCATGGCCGCCAGCTGTTCCTGCAATTCGGCAGGCCATTCCGCGTCCGTGTCGAGCTTGCCAAGCTGTTCGTTCAGCCCTTTCAACAAGTCCAGCAATTCGGCCGATCCGGATTCGCCGGTCGTCTGCCCGAGCAAGCCCGTCAAGCCCAGCAATCCGACAGGCAGTCCTTGCGAAGGTGTCTGCGTTGTTCCGGTTGCGGCGCCGCCGATCACCTGAACGAGCATGCCCGCGAATCCGCCAGCCGAACCATTCGCTGCCGGAGAGCCGGACGTGGAGCCCGCAGGGCCTCCGCCAACGCCTGTCGATGCCGCGCTTGGTACTATACCGTATGCATTCATTTGTTTTCACCTCCTTTCAAGCAGGCTTCGGATCCCAACCGCTTCTTGCATTCCCTACGAAGCGGCAGGCATCAGCTTGGCCACGAGTTCGGCCGTCTTCTTGCTGTCTTCAGTCGACATGGCGGCGAGCACTTGCGATCTCGGACTGTCATCCAGCGCGCCCAAGATCAGCAGCGTCTTGGTCTGATTGTTTGTCGCCATCTGCAACAGAAGCTTCGCGGCATCCGCCGCTTTCATCGACGAGAACGTATTCTTCAATTCCTGTACGTCCAGGCTCGAATCGTTCGCTATGGCAAGCGCCTCAAGCTCTTTCACGCGCGATTGCAGCGCCGCGATTTGCTCGTCCTTCACGCTGTCCGAATCTTTCATCTGAAGCGTCACGGCAGCGGCTATGCGAGGCGTCATCTTCTCCATGATCCGGGTCCGTTCTGTCTCCGTCATCGCGCCGAGCAGCAAAGCCGCTTCTTCTGTCGTCATATTTTCGAGGATTGGAGCAGCCTTGCCCGGCGTCATCTTGGCGTATACGGTTGATAACGACTTGATCCGCTCGGTATAGGCTTCAGAGGTGATCGCCTGCTGCTGACGATCCAGATTCAACTGATCCAGCTGCGCCTTCAGTTCTTCAATCTGTGTCTGCTGATCGGTCGTCTCCTGCGTCGCTTGCTTGAGCGAGGCTTCCCGGTCCGCCAATAGCGCGTTCAATTGTTCGATCTTCGCTTTGGCATTGGCGACGGTAATCTCTTCCTCGCTGCTGACGGCAGGCGGCGATGACGCCGGCTCGGGCAGCACGGATTTCAATACAGGCACCTGATTGCCGATTTCCAGCGCCTTGTTGCGCCAGTCCGGATTGAACAGGAGCAGCAGCATGCCAAGCAAAGCTGCGGTGAACAGAATCGGCGTCAAGAAGAAGAGAAACCGTTCGAACCCGCTGTACCCGCTTTTTTCCAGATTGGCATCGGCCATGTTCAACCCTCCCTTCCATGTGATGCCTGATCGCGGTCAATCAAGTACGACCCGCCGCAAACCGAACCATGGCGATTTCATCCAGCTCGTTTTGCTGCTTCTTCAACCAGTCGTACTTGAACGCCTCGAGCGCCTTCTCTCTGGTGTTCAGCCATACTTTCTCGTCCACGGATTTCTCCACCAACCCGTTTCGCTTGATCCTCACTTGCGCTTCCGCGGTTTCCACGCGCTGCCCCTGGCGCTGTATGCGTCCATCCAGAACGTCCAAATAATGCTGAATGGAGGCCAGTTCCGCCAACGTCACCCTTACGGATGCCGTCCGGATGAGCTGCGCTTCGACTGCTTCGCGTTCGGCGAGCAGCGCGCCCAAGGCTTCCTCTTCTTGCCTCAATCGGCCAAGCGCAGCCGCATAGGCCCACTCCGCCATCGACTTCTCGCTGCTCTTCAGATCGACGATTTTCTGCAACGGATACCGAAACCGCATGGACTGTCAGCCTCATCTCTTGAAAAAATCGATGATCAATCGTTCTGTCGCCTCCGCGAAGGTTACCTTCTCGTCCGTTCGCTGCCGGGCGTATGTATGGATCAAATCGATGAATTGAATCGATTTGTCGATTTCTGCGTTGGAGCCTTTCTGATAGGCGCCGATCTTGATCAAATCTTCCGAATCCCGATAGATGGAGAGCAGTCGTTTCAACTGTTCGGCCGCGCTTCGCTGCTCTTCCGACACGATGTCGTTCATGACCCGGCTGACGCTGGCCAGCACGTCGATCGCGGGAAAATGGCCCTTGTTCGCCAAGCTTCGGTGGAGCACGATATGACCGTCCAGAATGCCGCGCACCGCATCGGCAATCGGTTCGTTCATGTCGTCGCCGTCTACCAACACCGTATAGAAAGCGGTAATGGATCCCGTCGGCCCGGTTCCCGCACGCTCCAGCAACTTGGGCAGCGCCGCGAACACGGATGGCGTATAGCCGCGCGTCGCCGGAGGTTCCCCGATCGCTAAGCCGACCTCCCGCATCGCCATCGCATACCGAGTGACGGAATCCATCATCAGCATGACATTCAGCCCGCGGTCGCGGAAGTATTCGGCGATCGCCGTGGCAATCATGGCGCCTTTGATGCGGATCAGCGCCGGCTGGTCCGACGTGGCGACGACGACGACGGAACGGGCGAGCCCCTCCGGTCCCAAATCCTTCTCGATGAATTCGAGCACTTCGCGTCCCCGCTCGCCGATCAGTGCGATGACGTTCACGTCTGCCGCCGTATTGCGGGCGACCATGCCGAGCAAGGTGCTCTTGCCGACGCCCGACCCGGCGAAGATGCCGACCCGCTGGCCCTGACCGACGGTCAGCAGCCCGTCGATGGCGCGGACCCCGGTGCCGAGCGGCTCCGTAACGCGAGGACGGCTCAGCGGATTGCCCGGCGATCGGTGAGTCGAATAGAGCGGCATCCGCACCGGCAGCTTCGATCCGTCCAGCGGACGACCCAACCCGTCAAGCACTTTGCCCAGCAGCTCCGATCCGACTTGTACCGACAGCGGACGTCCCGTCGCCACGACATCGCAGCCCGGTCCGATCGCATGCAGTTCGCCGAGCGGCATGAGCAACAGCCTATTATCGCGGAATCCGACGACTTCAGCTTGTACCGGCGAACCGCCCTTGATCGGATGGATGACACACACTTCGCCGACGCTGGCATCGGGCCCTTCGGATTCCACCGTTAAGCCGATGACCTGCATCACTTTGCCGTTCACCCGAATCGGGTCCAGGTGCTTCAGCGCCTCTTCGTATCTTGTCATGTCAAGAAGCGTCATCGGCATTCCCCTCTTCCGCAACATGAGCCGCGATGCGAAGCAGCTCCTCGCGAACAGCGGCGAGCTGCGTATCGATCCTCGCATCGGTGCTTCCGAACGAGGATCGAACGATGCAGCCGCCCGGCTCTACCGTCGCATCGGGCACGATCTGCAATTCCGCCTGCGCATCCAGCGACAGCGACAATTCGTCCTTCGCAGCCTGCACGAATTCGAACTGCGCGGGCGCCACGCATAGCGTGATGACGCCTTGCTCCCTACGGCGGGATAGCGCCTGCGCGAACAGCTTCATGCTGCGCTCCGGCGCTTCCGCAAGGTGTTCTGACAGCAACTTGCCGGCAATCGCGCAGCTGAGTTCTACGACGAAGGTCTCAGCTTCCGCGATGATGCTTTCCTTCGCGGAGTGCGCTTGTTCCAGCAATCGGCGCGCTTCCTGCATACGGGTTTCCCATGCGCTTATCGCCTCTTCTTCCCCCCGCTGCAAGCCGGCTTGATAGCCCTCGTCATACCCGCGTTCTCCGGCATCCCGGGCGGCTTGTTCGTCTTCGACGCGACGGGTTTGCCACCAAGCCTCGATCTCTTGCTCGGCTGCGGACCGCAGTCCGGCAACGTTGTCCTGGGCCTCGCGTATCAGGTCTTGCGCAGTACGTTCGGCATCTTGCAGGATGCGTTCTTTCCAGTCTCTTGTTTCGACATCGAGCTCGTCATTTCCTTCGACTTGCTCGCCGACATTTAAAGTATTTTGCGGAATCGGGACAGAACGTCGGATCAGCTCCAGGCGCTTCAAGTCATCCAGGGATACGACTCGACCGGATTTGATCAGATTAGACAATGATATCGTCTCCTCCGCCGCGCGCGATGATGATTTCGCCCGACTCTTCCAATCTGCGAATCGTGCTTACGATGCGGGTTTGCGCTTCTTCGACATCCCGCAGCCGCACAGGTCCCATGTATTCCATCTCTTCCTTGAACGTATCGGCCATCCGCTTGGACATATTCCGGAAGATCGCTTCGCGCACTTCGTCGCTGGCCACTTTGAGCGCAAGCTGCAAGTCGGCGTTCTCGATGTCGCGGATGATCCGCTGGATGGAGCGATTGTCCAGGTTGACGATGTCCTCGAACACGAACATGCGCTTCTTGATTTCTTCCGCAAGTTCCGGGTCCTGAATTTCGAGCGAATCGAGAATCGTGCGCTCAGTCCCCCGGTCGACGCCGTTCAAAATTTGCACGATCGACTCGATGCCGCCTGCATTCGTGTAGTCCTGCGTGACGGTTGCCGACAGCTTCTGCTCCAGCACGCGTTCGACTTGCGAGATGACCTCCGGAGAGGTACTGTCCATCAGGGCAATCCGGCGCGCGACGTCGGCTTGCTTGTCCTGCGGCAAGGACGACAGCACGGCGGATGACTGCTCGGGCTGCAAATAAGAGAGAACGAGCGCGATCGTCTGCGGATTCTCGTTCTGGATGAAGTTCAGAATCTGCTGCGGCTCCGCCTTGCGGGCGAAGTCGAACGGCCGCACTTGCAGCGTCGCGGTCAACCGATTCAAAATATCGGCCGCTTTGCTCGTGCCGAGCGCCTTCTCGAGAATCTCCTTGGCATAAGTGATACCGCCTTGCGAGATATACTCTTGGGCAACGCAGATTTGATGAAACTCCGTGAGTATGCTTTCCTTCTCATAGCTGTCTACCTTGCGCACATTGGCGATCTCGAGCGTAAGCTGTTCGATTTCTTCATCCCGCAATTGCTTGAACACGCTGGCGGATACATCGGGCCCGAGCGTGATGAGCAGGATGGCCGCCTTCTGCCGGCCGGATAACGGAATCGCGGATTTGGGAATCGCCATTTGCACTGCCACCTCTATTCATCCACCAGCCAAGTCCGGAGAAGATTGACGAACTCTTCCGGTTTGCGTTTGGCCAGATTTTCAAGCTGCTTGCGAATTTGGCTTTCGCTGGACACGTTGTCGATATCGATCGTCGGCAGCTCGACGCGCGGCGGTTCTGCCGCGAGCGCATCGGCAGCGGCCTGAGCCGCCTTGCGTCGGCGATATACCAAGTAGCCGACGCCGCCTAGCAGCGCGAGCGCAAGCACGCCGACCCCGGTCAACCCGAACGGAGAAACTGTGAAGCCGGAAGACGGAACCGCGATCGTGTTGAACGATTGCGAGATGACCGATACGCGCTGCGCGATCGCTTCATCGCTCAATTCCTGTCCGGAATCCGCCAGCAGCGCGCGTACGTGGCTCACCAGCACTTGCTGAATCTGTGTCGCGCGTTCCGGCGTCATGACGGCCGAGTCGATGCCGACGCTTATCGACACGTCTTTCACTTTGTATGGCGCCGACGTAATGAGATCTTTCACGCGACTCGGCTCGTAATTAATAATATCGTGCGTTCTTTCCGATGTATTACTTGAGGCGTTCGCGCCGCCCGGATAGTTGGCGATATCGGTGGAGCCGGTGCCGGCTACGCCGCCCGTCTCGCCGCCGGTTCCGGTGGCGGACTCGCTTGTATGTTCTTCGCTGATCATGATGCCGTTGTTGTTGTTGCCCGGCAGCGGCACGACATTGTTCGCTTCCGTCGTCTTCTTGTCGAAATTGAGCGAAGACATGACGCTGATGACCATGTTGTCCATACCAACGATCGGGCCGAGGAATTGCTGAATATTTTTCTTGACTTCGTTTTCGAATTTGTGCGTCGTCTCGAACAGGTCGAGCGCGAGTCCGCCCGAGTCGCCCGAACCGCCGAGCGCTGCCGAAGGTTCCAGATCGCCGGCTGACGTGCTTGCGATCGTGATATCTTCAACCGACAAGTTCGGAACCGCCGTTTTGACCAGCTTGAAGTAGCTGTCGATCTCTTCCTGCTTCGGACGAAACCCCGGCTTGAATGTCAGTACGACCGATGCCGTCGCTTTTTCTTTATCCGATTCGCTTACGAATACCGTTTCCTGCGGGAGATTGATGAGCACTTTCGCGTTCTGGACGCCCTGCTTGCGAAGCAGCAGCTGCTGAACTTCGCCGTTCAACGCGTTGCGATACTTGACTTGAAATTCTTCTTGCGTCGTTCCGATTGCGGAACTCGATTCGCCAAGCTCCTTGAATCCGATGGAGCCGTTCTGGACGAGACCTTGCGAACCCACGTCCACGCGGGCGCGGGAAGCCACGGCGCTCGGCACGGAAATGCTTGAGCCATCCGTGCTCAGCTTGTAAGGAATCCCGCTGCCATCCAAATATTGCATAATGGAGGCGGCGTCCGAACTATCCAAATTTTGGAATGCAACCTCGTATTGTGTCCGGGTCAGCCATGCGGTCAGCAAAATAACCGTGATTAACATTAATGCTGCTGTCGTTGCGAGCACCCATTTTTGCGTCCTGCTGTACTGGTTCCAGAAGCTAGTTAATTTGTCCCGGACCTGTGCCCACTTCTCGTTCACAATTTCACCTCACCAGCGAATCAAACCGCGATTTCCTCCACGACAATTTACCGGTCCAGTCTGGCCGTTTCAATCCGAACGCGATTATATTTGCATGCGCATGATTTCTTGATAAGCTTCGATCACCTTATTCCGGACTTGGGAAGTCAGGCTGAGGCTTAACTCCGCCTTGGTGGATGCGATGAGCACATCGTTGACGTCTGCTTCGCCGATCAAGAACTGATCGTTGACGCGGTGAACCTGCTGCTCCTGAGCCGCCACGCCGTCCAGCGCCGACTTTAGGAACGAGGCGAAACTTTCGGTTGCTTCCGCCGGCGTCGTCTTGGTTAGCTGCACCGTCTGGGCGGATGGAGCAAGCGAAGCGATTGGAGTTGTCGGTACAAACATCGCATTCTGAATCATTATGTACCCCGCCATTCGAATTAAAGTTGGATTATGTAGTTAATCTTACCGACCGATTTCCAAAGATTTCATAAACATCGCTTTGCTCGCATTCAAGGCCGTAACGTTTGCTTCGTAAGAGCGCGAAGCCGAGATCATGTCGACCATCTCCTTGAGCATGTCCACATTCGGCATGTAGACCATGCCGTTCTCGTCGGCATCGGGATGCGTCGGATTGTACACCTGCTTAAATGGTGTCGAATCTTCGCGAATGGCCGTCACCTGTACCCCTTGCGCGCTAGTTGCGTTCAACTTGTCATCGAGCATGTTCCGAAACGTCGAGGAGGCAGGCATCATGACGACTTCCTTGCGCCGGTACGGAACGAACTTGCCGTCGACAAAACTCGCGCGAGTCGATTCTGCGTTGGCGATATTCGAGGAGATGACGTCCATCCGCAGGCGTTGCGCCGTTAGCGCCGAAGCACTGATATCGAATCCTCCCAATTTCATCCGCGATTATCTCCCTTCGATGCCGGTGCGCATCATCTTGACCTCATGATTGATTTGCTGAACGTACAGGTTATATCTCAACTGGTTCTCGGCGACCATCGCCATCTCTTTGTCGATATCCACATTGTTGCGATTGTTGTTGATGACGCTCAACGATTCGGTCGTCACCCTGGCTTCCGGATATACCGATGAAGTGCCAATCGGGATATGACGGGCATCCGTACGTTTGCCGGACAGCGATCTTCTGTCGCCTGACCCGATCGCTTGCGACAGCAATTCTTCGAAAGCGACATCGGATCTTTTAAAATACGGCGTATCTTGGTTCGCAATGTTGTTCGACAACACTTGGTGACGCAATGTGGCTGCATGCAGGGCGCCTTCCAATCGTCTGAACGAGGCACCGTCCAAAAGATCCATGAATATCTTCCTTCCTGACAGGTGAGAGTTTGCTTCGTAAACCCCTAAAGCAGTGAGAGTTTGCTCCGTAAACTCCTGATGTTATGAGAAAAAACTCAGAGGGCATCTCTCACTATTCAACATGTTTAGGCTAAATTCCTGCCCCATTCGACAACTGTTTTACGATTTCATTAAAAAAAGATCATAATTTGACATGTTTAAACCCACAATCACAATCATCTCCGAGACTTAACCGCAAAACAATAAGAAAAAAGCACTAATCTTCGGAGAAGATCAGCGCTTTGCGTCTGTGAATAAAGTAGGTAATTTTATCTGGTGCTTCCTTGTTGCTTCTTCCGTTCCAGTTCCTGGAGCAACTGCGCATTCAGAATCCGGATATAAGTGCCTTTCATGCCCAGCGACCGGGTTTCGATAACGCCTGCGCTTTCCAGCTTGCGCAGCGCGTTGACGATCACCGAACGGGTAATGCCCGCCCGGTCGGCGATTTTGGAGGCGACAAGCAGACCCTCCTTGCTGTCCAATTCTTCGAAAATCTGTTCGATCGCTTCGAATTCGCTGAACGACAACGATTGTACGGATACCGATACGATCGCCCTGTTTCGAGCCTCTGTTTCTCTTTCCTCGGCACGCTCGCGCAATATTTCCATGCCGATCTGCGTAGACCCGCATTCCGCCAAAATCAAATCGTCCTCTTCGAACATTTCTCCACGGCTGGATAGGACGATGGTCCCAAGTCGGTCTCCGCCGCCGACGATCGGCACGACGGTCACCATTCGATCGCGAAACGCAGGCTCCAGCTCACCCAGCGTTTCTTGCTTCGACACGTTAACCGCCGTTTCCGCGATGCGCAGGAACGCTTCGTTGCACGGGGCCGGGAATCGCAGCTCGACAGGGTGTTCCCGGCGCAGCCAAGATTCGGCGAAATCGGACGACAGCGCGCTGCCCAGCACTTTGCCCCTGCGGCTTATGACGAACGCGTCCGCCTGGATCGTCGAACGCAGCACCTCCGCCATCTCGCCGAAATTAAGCGGTTTGCCCGCCGCTTTCTGAAGCAATTTGTTCAAGGCGCGTATTTTTTCGAGTAGCGTCAACATTCCTACGTCCTCCTGAAAACTGAGACAAACTATAATATATATTGACTCAAATCGCGGTTGCTTGCAATGCCGGCCAGCTTCTCCCGCACATACTCCGGCGTGATGCTCATCTCCTCGAGCTGCAATTCCGGCGCTTCGAAGCTAAGGTCCTCCAGCAGCTTCTCGAGCAACGTATGCAACCGGCGCGCCCCGATATTTTCCGTATTGCGATTCACATCCTGCGCCATACGGGCCATTTCCGCGATCGCGGCATCCGTGAATTCGATGCGGATTCCTTCCGTTTGCAGCAGCGCCGCGTATTGTTTGGTCAGCGCGTTCTGCGGCTCGGTGAGAATGCGGACGAAATCTTCATCCGTCAAGCTGCTCAATTCCACACGAATAGGGAACCTGCCCTGCAGCTCGGGAATGAGGTCGGAAGGCTTGGCGATATGAAAAGCGCCTGCAGCGATGAACAGAATGAAATCGGTCTTCACAGGGCCGTATTTGGTCATGACCGTCGACCCTTCCACGATCGGCAGAATGTCCCGCTGCACGCCTTCGCGCGACACGTCGGGGCCTTGTCCGCGGCTCTGGCTTGCGATCTTGTCGATCTCGTCGAGGAAGATGATACCGGACTGTTCGGCCCGGCGAACGGACTCCGCTGTCACGTCGTCCATGTCGATCAATTTGCCTGCTTCTTCCTGCACCAACACTTTGCGCGCTTCCTTCACGGACAGACGGCGTTTCTTTCTTCTTTTGGGAAGGAATTGCCCGAGCATCTCCTGCATGTTGCCTAGCTGCTCCTGCCCCGGGCCGGAAAACAGGTCCATCATCGGCGGCGCCGCGTCTTCGACTTCGATCTCGACCGTCTCGTTCTCCAAGCTTCCCGCCGCCAGCTTCTCCATCGCTTCCCGGCGCTTCGCCTGAATCCCCGGATCGGATGCTTCCGCCGGTTCTTCCGCTTGGTTCTGATTGCCGCCGAACAGCATCTCCAGCGGATTGCGCTGCGGCTTGGCTTTGCTCGGCGACGGAACGAGCAACTCGGCCAATCGGGCTTCCGCCGCCCGTTCCGCCTTGTCTCGCACTGCCTCCATCCGCTCTTCCCTGACCATGCGAATAGCGGTCTCCACCAGGTCGCGCACCATCGATTCCACATCGCGTCCGACGTAGCCGACCTCGGTGAACTTGGTCGCTTCGATCTTGATGAACGGCGCATGTACAAGCTTCGCCAGTCTTCTCGCGATCTCCGTCTTGCCCACGCCTGTCGGTCCGATCATGAGAATGTTTTTGGGCACGATCTCGTCCCGCAACTCTTCCGGCAGCAGACTGCGGCGGTAGCGATTGCGAAGCGCGACGGCGACCGATCGCTTGGCCGGCTTCTGTCCTACGATATATTTGTCCAGCTCCGCCACGATTTGGCGGGGGGTCATCTGCTCGCTCATCGAATCATGCCTCCTAAGTAAAAACGACTGCGGCGTCCCCTTCGGGACAGAAAATGCCGTTTTTATCGAAGATCATTCAGAAATGAAAAAGCGTGAAACTTATAAATTCTGAATAATCGAATGAATCTGGAATCCGGCGACGTCACACCTCTTCGACAACCAGATTGCCGTTCGTGAACACGCATATTTCCGACGCGATCTCAAGCGCCGCCTTGGCCAACTCCTTGGCTTCCATATGCGAAGCGTGCTTCTTCATGGCACGCGCCGCGGCCAGCGCGAAGCTGCCGCCCGAACCGATCGCCAGAATGCCATCGTCCGGTTCGATTATCTCCCCGTTGCCCGACAGCAGCAGCATGCCGGTGGCGTCGACGACGATCATCATCGCCTCCAGCTTGCGCAGCACGCGATCGGACCGCCATTCCTTGGCCAGCTCCACCGCGGCACGCTGCAGGTTGCCGTGATGCTCCTCCAGCTTCCCCTCGAACTTCTCGAACAGCGTCAGGGCATCCGCCACGGAACCCGCGAAGCCTGCAAGCACTTGCCCTCGATACAGCCTGCGAACTTTCTTGGCCGAATGCTTCATGATCATGCTGTTGCCGAACGTCACCTGGCCGTCGCCCGCGATGGCGCCCTTGCCGTTATGCCGTACGGCGCAGATCGTCGTCGCATGAAATTCCCCGCTCATCTTGCGCCCTCCTTATTGAACCTGCAGCGATTGCTTCGAGAACTCCTCGATGCTCGCCAGCGCGCGCTGGGCGATCGCCTCGTTCTTCTCCTTCTTGCTCCGGACGCGATGCCCGACGGGCGGGAACAGTCCGAAGTTCGCGTTCATCGGCTGAAAATGGCGGAAATCCGCCGTCGTGATGTATTGCGACATGCTGCCCAGCGTCGTTTCGGGCGGAAACGCGTGCGGCGCCAGTCCGCGCGCCAGCCTCCCGGCATTCCAGCCTGCAATCAAACCGGAAGCGGCCGATTCGACATAGCCTTCCACGCCCGTCATCTGACCGGCGAAGAACAGATTCGTCCTGCGCTTGCATTGGTAGGTGGACAGCAGCAACTTGGGGGAATTGATGAACGTATTGCGATGCATGACGCCATAACGGACGAATTCCGCCTCCGCGAGTCCCGGAATCATGCCGAATACCCGCTTCTGCTCGCCCCATTTGAGATGGGTTTGAAACCCGACCAGGTTGTACAGCGTGCCGGCCGCGTTGTCCTGACGGAGCTGCACGACGGCATGAGGCTGCTTGCCGGTGCGGGGGTCGATCAAGCCGACGGGCTTCAGCGGGCCGAACAGCATCGTCATCTTGCCCCGCCCTGCCATCACCTCGATCGGCATGCAGCCTTCGAACACCATTTCCTTCTCGAAATCTTTGACATGGGCCGTCTCGGCCGAGACAAGCGCTTCATGGAACGCATCGAATTCTTCTTCATTCATCGGGCAGTTGAGGTAGGCGGCTTCGCCTTTATCGTATCTGGACGCCAGGAACACCCGGTTCATGTCGATGGAATCCTTCTCCACGATCGGCGCTGCCGCATCGTAGAAATAAAAGTATTCCTCGCCAAGCAAGTCCCGGATCTGCTCGGACAGCTCAGGCGAAGTGAGCGGTCCAGTGGCGATGATGGTGATGCCGTCCTCCGGGATCGTCTTGATCTCCTCGTTCACGACCGTCACAAGCGGATGCTCCCGCAGCCTGCGCGTCACTTCTCCCGAGAAGCCGTCCCGGTCGACAGCCAGCGCGCCTCCGGCAGGCACGGCATGCCGGTCCGCCGCCGACAGGATGAGCGAATCGAGCCGTCTCATCTCTTCTTTAAGCACGCCTACCGCATTCGTCAAACCGTTGGCGCGCAGACTGTTGCTGCACACAAGTTCGGCAAATTGCTCCGTATGGTGTGCTGGCGTGCTGCGTAGCGGCCTCATCTCGTATAAGGTGACAGGCACGCCTTGCGCCGCGGACTGCCAGGCAGCTTCGCTGCCCGCCAGTCCCGCGCCGACGACCGTCACACGCTGTCGTTCTTGCATGGGGTGTGCCTCCCGACATAGGGATCTTTGGGCATGACATCAGGATCTTTGAGCATGACATCAGGATCTTTGAGCGGAGCTCAAAGTCACACCGATTCCTCAAAGTCACACCGATCACCCAAGGACTCTCCGATCATAAGGATCCTTGGGCGCAGAGCCCAAGGTCCCTCGTTGCGGCTAATCCGCCGCTTCGCTTTCGTCCGGCGCGGATTCATCGTGCCCGCAGACGGTGCAATGCCATTGCACGTTGCCGCGGCTGCGCTTCTCCACCATCAAACCGCCGCAGTCCGGGCAGGGTTGGGCAACCGGTTTGTCCCACGAGACATAGTCGCACTCCGGATAGCGGTCGCAGCCATAGAACAGACGTCCTTTTTTGCTGCGCCGCTCTACGACCTGGCCTTTGCCGCACTTGGGACAGCCGACGCCGGTGTCCTTGACGATCGGCTTCGTGTTCCGGCAATCCGGAAATCCGGAGCACGCGAGAAATTTGCCGAACCGTCCCATCTTGTACACCATCGGCTTGCCGCACTTGTCGCAGTTCTCATCGGACGGCTCGTCGCGGATTTCGACCTCTTTCATTTCTTCTTCCGCGACGGTCAGCCTTTTCTCGAACGATTTGTAAAATTCCCCGATGACCTGCACCCAATTTTCCTTGCCTTCTTCCACATGATCCAGATCGTCTTCCATATGCGCCGTGAACTCCGCGTCGAGAATTTCCGGGAAAAATTCTTCCATTAACTGAATGATGAGCTCGCCCAATTCCGTCGGGACGAACTTCTTCTCTTCAATGGCCACGTAATTCCGCTTCTGGATCGTCTCGAGCGTCGGCGCATACGTACTCGGGCGGCCGATGCCGAGCTCTTCCAGCGTGCGCACCAAGCGTGCTTCCGTGTAGCGCGGCGGAGGCTGGGTGAAGTGTTGTTTCGGATCGATCTGCGAAGTCCGCACGCTCTCTCCCTCGGACAGAGGGGGCAGCAGGCGCTCTTCATCCGATTGGCCGTCATCGTTGCCTTCCACGTAAATCTTCATGAAGCCGGGAAACTTGAGCTTTGAGCCGTTCGCGCGGAACTGAACCGGTCCGGCACTCAAATCCACCGTCATCGTATCGAGCACGGCTGACGCCATCTGGCTGGCGACATAACGTTCCCAGACCAGCTTATACAGCCTGAGCTGATCGCGGGTCAAATAACCTTTCACGGAGTCCGGCTCCCGGAGCACGGATGTCGGACGAATCGCCTCGTGCGCGTCCTGGGTGTTGGCGTTCTTCTTCAAGTAGATGCGCGGCGTTTCCGGCACGTAGGACTGGCCGTACTTCTGCGCGATGTAAGCGAGCGTTTCCTCTTGTGCAACGGGCGAAATCCGGGTTGAATCCGTTCGCATGTAGGTGATCAGACCGACGGTACCTTCGCTGCCCAGATCGACGCCTTCGTACAGCTGTTGGGCGATCTGCATCGTTTTCGCGGCGCGGAAATTCAGCTTGCGGGCCGCTTCCTGCTGCAGCGAGCTGGTGATGAACGGCGGCGAAGGATTGCGCTGGCGTTCCTTCTCCTTGACTTCTCCTACGGTGAAAGACGCGCCGTTTATCGCTTCCAGTACTTCTTTCACGTCCTGCTCGTTCTTCAATTCCTTCTTGTTGCCATTCAGGGAATGAAATTTGGCCTCGAACGATGCGTCGTTTTTCATGAGATGCGCGGTAATGCTCCAATATTCTTCCGGAATGAAGGCATTGATCTCGTTCTCCCGGTCGATAACCAGCTTGACCGCAACCGACTGCACCCGGCCGGCGCTAAGCCCCTTCTTGACTTTCTTCCATAGCAGCGGGCTAATCTTGTAGCCGACGAGGCGGTCCAGTACGCGTCTGGCTTGCTGCGCATTGACCAAGTCCATGTCGATCGGGCGCGGCGACTTGAATGCGTCCTTTACCGCCTGTTTCGTGATCTCGTTGAACACGACGCGGCATTCTTCCCGCTCATCCAGCTCCAAATAGTGGGCCAGATGCCAGGCGATCGCTTCTCCCTCTCTGTCGGGGTCGGCCGCCAGATACACTTTTTTCACTTTTCGGCTGGCGTCCTTCAGTTCCTTAAGTACGTTTCCTTTGCCGCGAATCGTGATGTATTTCGGTTGGAATTCGTTTTCGATTTCAACGCCGATTTGGCTTTTGGGTAAATCCCGAATGTGGCCCATGGACGCTTTGACGATGAATTTGCTGCCCAAATATTTGCCGATTGTCTTGGCTTTGGCCGGGGACTCTACGATGACGAGCGAATCCGCCACATCCATTCCTCCTCTCCAACGGTCAACGATTGCCTGAATCCTTCTTAATATACGTTAGCATATACGTTCTTCGCAACCAACGCAAACGAAGACAGTTCAGAGCGCGCCATACAGCGAACCGGGCAAACGGTGAATGCGCCGCTTGAGCTGCATGGACAACAGCAAGGAGGGTAGGCGGTTGGCTTCGATTCCGCAGTCTGCGGACAGCTCGTCGATCGAGCGCGGTTCGTCAAGCAGCAACTCATAGACCGTCCGTTCCTCTTCTGTCAATTCGTCGTTGGCGGACGAAAGACTGTTCCTTTGCAAGAGGATGTCCGGCGACGGTTCGACATGACGGGCGAACGTCGCGATGACGTCTTCCGCAGCGAGCGCGATCGTCGCCGATCCTTCGGACAGCAGCTTCATTGCGCCCCGGCTTCTGGGCGATGTCACGGGGCCGGGCACGACATAGACGGTACGGTTTGCCTTGAACGCGCATTCCGCCGTGATGAGCGCACCGCTGTTCTCCGGCGCTTCCGCAATGACGACAGCGAGCGACAGGCCGGCGATGATCCGGTTGCGCGACGGAAACATACCGGAATGATAGGGAGTGCCGGGCGGCGCTTCGGACAGCAGCAGGCCTTTCGCTTCGATCGCCCGGTACAGCTGGCGATTCTCGGGCGGATAGATCTGTTCCACCGGCAGTCCGAGTACGGCGATCGTGCCGCCGGCGCGATCGAGTGCCCCGCGATGCGCGCATGTATCGATTCCCCTGGCCAAGCCGCTGACGACCGTGAATCCTCTGTCTGCGAACGCGGCAGCGAACGATTCCGCCACGTGCCTGCCGTATGCGGTAGCCAGCCTCGTGCCAACGATGGCGATCGCAGGGCGGGACAGCAGCGACAGATCTCCTCGGTAATAGAGCACTTGCGGCGAGCCTTCCGTCCGCCGCAGCCTGGACGGGTACGATTTGTCTGCAATCGTCAGCACGCCGATCCCGTCGCGCTCGCGCCGTGCCCGGCCAGCCTCGACGCACTCTTCCCGAAGGCTTGCGGCCACGGCGGCCGCTTGCTTGAGCGACAGTCCGCAATCGCGCAAGTCGCCTTCCCGCATGCCGGGATAGACGGGACGCTCCCTGCGGGCTTCCCACAGCTTCTGAATCGTCTGCCAGCCGATGCCGTCCGTCTCATGAAGAGCAACCAATGTTTCACGTGAAATACCGTTGTTTGCCATTATTAGCACTCCTTGTAGAATGTAATCGAATGATGGCGTCGAGCCCTTTCATGCGCTACGTGAAATGACAAATTGCTGCAACTCGACAAAAACCGCTTGCAGCCCTATCTCCCCCTCAGTCTATTCAACCTCAACATGTCGATGCTGCTTGCCGACCTTCAAAACGAAAAAGCAGCCGCCCGGCACCTCATCAGAAGGTGCGGACGGCTGCTTGCCGATCCGGTTCGTTATATATGCGTCGCAGGGATGGCCCCTAGCGATGTCGCTTCTATACTAGCATTAACTTTTGCATTTTTCCAGCAGGCCGCGCGCTTCGAGTACGGATACGAGCGTCGATCCCATCTCGGATGGCGTCGGCGCTACTTTGATACCGCACTCTTCGAGCTTGGCAATCTTCTCTGCGGCGGTGCCCTTGCCTCCGGAGATGATCGCGCCCGCATGGCCCATCCGCTTGCCGGCGGGCGCTGTCGCGCCCCCGATGAACCCGACGACGGGCTTTGTCATGTTCGCCCGGATCCACTCGGCCGCTTCCTCTTCCGCCGTGCCGCCGATTTCGCCGATCATGATGACCGCATAAGTTTCCGGATCTTCATTGAACAGCTTCAAAATGTCGATGAACTCCGAACCTTTGACCGGATCGCCGCCGATGCCGACGGCCGAAGATTGGCCTATGCCGACGGAAGTCAACTGATGAACCGCTTCATAAGTCAGCGTACCCGAACGGGAAACGACGCCGACATGGCCCTTCTTGTGAATATAACCCGGCATGATGCCGATCTTGATCTCGTCCGGCGTTATGACGCCAGGACAGTTCGGCCCGATCAGGCGCGTCTTCCGGCCTTCCATATAGCGCTTGACCTTGATCATGTCTATGACCGGAATGCCTTCGGTAATGCAGATCGCCAGATCCAGCTCGGCGTCGACCGCTTCCATGATCGCATCGGCCGCGAACGGCGGCGCCACATAGATGACGGATGCCGTCGCGCCTGTCGCGTCGACCGCTTCCTTCACCGTATTGAATACCGGAAGCTGGACGGTCTGTCCGCTCTCCAACGTAATGTCCACCTTCTGCCCGCCTTTGCCCGGCGTCACGCCGCCAACCATCTGCGTGCCGTAATCAAGCGCTCCCTTGGCGTGGAACAAGCCGGTCGCGCCGGTAATGCCCTGGGTGATCACTTTGGTGTTCTTATCGATCAAAATGCTCATGATTCGTTGTCACACTCCCCGGTTCAGTCTCTCCGATCATAGGGATCTTTGAGCGCATGCCCAAAGCCTCTCTTATCACACGAGCGACACGATCTTCTGCGCGCCGTCGGCCATCGAATCGGCGGCCACGATGTTGAGCCCCGATCCGTTCAATATCTCCTTGCCCATCTTCACGTTCGTGCCTTCCAGCCGAACGACGAGCGGCTTGTCCAGCCCGAGCTCGCGCGCTGCCGCGACGACGCCTTCGGCGATCACGTCGCACTTCATGATCCCGCCGAAAATGTTCACGAAGATGCCCTTCACGTTGGCGTCGGACAGAATGATCTTGAACGCTTCCGTCACTTTCTCTTTGGTCGCGCCGCCGCCGACGTCGAGGAAGTTGGCCGGCTCCCCGCCGTAATATTTGATAATGTCCATCGTCGCCATCGCCAGACCTGCGCCGTTGACCATACAGCCGATGTTGCCGTCCAGCGCGATATAGGAAAGATCGAACTTGGAAGCCTGAATTTCCTTCTCGTCCTCTTCGTCGAGGTCGCGAAGCTCCACGATGTCCTTGTGGCGGAACAGCGCGTTGGAGTCGAAATTAAGCTTGGCGTCCAGCGCCATGACGTTGCCGTCACCCGTCACGACGAGCGGGTTGATCTCGGCAATCGAGCAATCTTTCTCTTCGAACGCCTTGTACAGCTTCAGCATGAAGCCCGCGGCTTTATTGATCAACTCGCCCGGAATGTTGATCGCGTAAGCCAGGCGGCGCGCCTGGAACGGAAGCAATCCGGTTACGGGGTCGATCGTCTCCTTGATGATCTTCTCCGGCGAATGCGCGGCGACTTCTTCGATCTCCGTGCCGCCTTCCTCGGAAGCCATCATGACGACGCGGCCCGTGCCGCGATCGACAACTACGCCGACGTAATATTCCTTCTTGATATCGCAGCCCTCTTCGATGAGCAGCCGCTTCACTTCCTTGCCTTCCGGCCCGGTCTGGTGCGTGACCAGCACCTTGCCGAGCAATTCTTCCGCGTATTTGCGCACGTCTTCGATGCTCTTCGCGATCTTGACGCCGCCAGCTTTGCCGCGTCCGCCGGCATGGATCTGGGCTTTGACGACCGTTACGGCGCTGCCGAGTTCCTGCGCGGCCGCTACAGCCTCGTCGGCAGTGAAAGCCACTTTGCCGCGCGGCACGGATACGCCGTATTGCCGCAGCACTTCTTTCCCTTGATATTCATGAATGTTCATGGCTCTTGCATCCTCCCGTTTGCACGCGTTCTCCTCGCGGCGGCCGAACGACGCCAATTTCTGGGGCATTGCAGCCGCCGCGAGTTCAAGCTATGTAACAAACCTTACCTATTGTATCACTTTTCCTGCCTGTGTTCCTCTTTTTTTCATCAAATTATGAGCTCCTTTTGGCAATGATTTCATCTCAATGCGCGAACGATCCAAGCAGCTCCTTTATTATTTCCTTGTTTTGGCGAATCATGCTATTGACAGTTCGCAAAGCAAGGATTAGACTGGCCTTAATAGCACGATTTGGAAATCGCGGAAGGTAAGGAAGCACCTTTCTCCGCCCAACGAAGCCGTTGTGGAGGAAGGTGTTTTTCGTGTATGTGAAAATGATCGGTTCGAGCGTGGTCGGTGTCGAAGGACGGTTGATCGAGGTTGAAGTCGATATCCGGTCCGGGTTGCCGCAAGTGAACGTCGTCGGCCTGGCCGATGCGGCCATTCGCGAATCCGTGGAACGGGTGCGCGCGGCGGTGCAGAACGGCGGCCTGAAATTTCCGATGGACCGGATCACAGTCAATCTGGCGCCTGCGGACGTGCGCAAGGAAGGCAGCTCGTTCGATCTGGCGATCGCGGCCGGCATCCTGGGCGCCAGCGGACAGCTGCAGCCGGGCGGCATGGCGCATACGCTCCTGATCGGCGAGTTGGCGTTGAACGGGGAAGTGCGCCCCGTACCGGGCATCTTGCCGATGGTCGAGTGCGCCCGCAATGCCGGATTGCGCAAAGTCGTCGTTCCGCTGGCTTCCGTATCGGAAGCCAGACTCATCGACGACATAGAAGTCGAAGGCATTCGCTCGCTCAGCGATTGGGTGCATGGCGTGTCTGCGGCTGTCCCGGCAGCATCGCGGGCTAAAGGGCAGCAAGACCCGCTCGTGCGGGACATTGTGCGCAGGAAAGCCGAAGAAGAACCGGATCTGGCCGACGTCGTCGGACACACCGGGGCCAAGCGGGCGCTTATCGTGGCTGCGGCGGGCATGCACAATATTTTGTTCATAGGTCCACCCGGTACGGGCAAGACGATGCTGTGCCGAAGATTGCCCGGCCTGCTGCCTCGCCTTGGCGATGAAGAAGCGCTGTCCGTCACGAAGATATTCAGCGTCTGCGGCAAGCTCGGCGATGCCCGCGCGGGCTTGATTCGCCGGCGGCCGTTCCGCTCCCCGCATCACACGATCTCGACGGCCGGGCTGATCGGCGGCGGCTCGGTGCCGCGGCCCGGCGAGGTGACGCTGGCGCATCACGGCGTGCTGTTCCTGGACGAGATGCCGGAATTTTCGCGCCTCTGCCTGGAGTCGCTGCGCCAGCCGCTGGAAGATCGGGAGGTGACGATCGGCAGGGCACGGGGCGTATGCCGGTTCCCGGCCAATATTATGCTGGCCGCATCGATGAACCCTTGTCCGTGCGGTTATTACGGAAGCGACGGCGATCGCCCCTGCACCTGTTCGGAGGGCAACGTCGCTCGGTATCGCTCGCGCATGTCCGGCCCGCTGGCCGACCGCATCGACCTGCAGGTCGAGATGCCGAGACAATCGGCGAACCCCGTCGATCCCGCCATCATCACAACTCGCGAAGCAAGCCGCATGGTTGAGGAAGCTTGCGCCCGCCAGCGCAGACGATATGCGGGATACAGCTTCTCGCGGAACAACGAACTGCAGGGCTCCCTGCTGAAGAAGTATGCCGCACTTACGCCATCTGGAGAGCAATTGCTGCACGAGGTATTCGAACACCTGGGACTGAGTCACCGCGCGCACGACCGCATCCTGAAGATGTCCCGCACGATCGCGGACTTGGCGGATCGCGAGACCATTTTGCCGGAAGACGTGGCTGAAGCGATCCAGTATCGGTGTCTCGATCATGCATGATCCGCAGGCGCCGTCGATATCAGAAGGCTCCGGGAATATGCTTGAGCTCACTTATCCCGCCGTCCGCACGGAACGTAACCGCGACGACATCGAAGCGCATGGGGACCGCTTCCGATCCATGCATGCGCAAGTAGACCGCGGCCGTGTCCCGTACTTGGCGGCACTTGCGCGGAGTAATCGCTTCGATCGCCGTCCCGTAACGGCTCGGCGATGTCCGCGACCGCACCTCGGCGAACACGAGCGTCTTCCCGTCGCGCATGATCAGGTCGATCTCTCCGGAACGGCAGCGCCAATTCCGCGTAACCGGCGTATAGCCAAGCGACTGCAAATAAGCGAAGGCAGCATCTTCTGCCGCTTGGCCGGCTGCCTTGCGCCCGCGCGAACCCGTGCGCTGCGGTGTCGAGTCGTTCAAGCCGAATCCCCCTTTCGCGACATCGTTCATCACCCGGCAAACACCGCGACCTGCATGCAGGTCAAGGAGATGATTCGAGCCCGGCTTTGCGGTCCGAGCGGTAGACGAAGCTGAGAATTTCGGCAACGAGGCGATACAACTCCGGCGGAATTTCCTGTTCAAGATCCAGCTTGGACAGCACTTCGACGAGCGAAGCGTCTTCCTGGACCGGCACGCCGGATTCCCGCGCCTTCTGCAATATTTCTTCCGCCAGCAAGCCCTGGCCTTTGGCGACGACGACCGGCGCCGAGCTGCGTTCCGGCTCGTACTTCAGCGCGACCGCTTTCTTCGGCATGGAACGCGGCCGTTCGTCCTTCTTCCCATCGGTCTTTGACGGACTCATACGCGAAAATCCACTCCCCGATACGGCTTGGACGCGAATTCGGAAGCCGCGTGCTGCGCCGGCAGGCGATCCGCCGGGTCACCGGTCGCCGGTTCCTGAGCGGCGACCGGGAAAGCCTGCACTTTCAGTGACAGCAGTTGAAACCCGGCATCCCGCAACCCCGCGTTCAATTCTTCCCGTGCTTGTTCCACCAGGTCCGCCATGACCGGATGATCGTTCAACAGCTTGAGCGACACGATCCGGTCCACCACCTGCACGTCGACAACCGTACTGCCCAGGTGGCGCATGCGCAAGTCGAACAGCAAACGGCAATTGTCCGCGTCCCATTCGCCCTTGCGGCTGCGTCTTGTCTGTACATGCACGGTCGCGGTCGTGTCGCCTTCCTGACCCTTCATCGGAACGAATAACGTCATGAAGCTGTACGGCTGGCTGCTTTGACGCTCCGATGACAAGAGCAGCTGCTGGCCTGTAATATGGTTCGCCAGCGATTGCGCCGCTTCCCGCAACGCGGGCGGCGCCTCGTCGCTCGCTGCGAGCAGCAGCAAGGCGCTCTTGAGCGAATCTCCGGCCTGCTGCGGCGTGGGAGCCGGTTCCCCGCCGTGCGTTTGCGGTGAAGCCGACTGCAGCCCAGGCTGCGGCATCGCCCTCGTATCCGCAGCCGCTTGCAGCAGCTGATGCTCGTGCCCGGTGCCCAGCCATTGCAGGAAGCGGCCGATCCACGAATCTCCGCCGCGCTGTGCGGCTTGGCCGACCGATCCCGCGGCAGCTTGCATCGCACTCGCCTGGGCAGCTTGCTCGGGCGCCGCCGCGTTCGGGTTCGCTTGAGCGCGATGCGAGCCGGTCGCAGCCTCGGCCAAGGGAGAGCGAGCTGCCGCTCCGCTTGTCCTCGGGTCTTTCGCGACTTCAAGCGGCTGCCCGTTATCCGCCGATGCGGCGTTAGCCCCTTGCGCCATCCGGGCAACCGCCGCATCCGCTTGCGCAGATAAGGCAGGATTCGCCGAAAGCGCCGTTTGTGCGACTACGGCGGATGGCGCTGCCGCTTGGGCGAACGTCGTCCGGCCCGCGGATTCCGCAAGGACCGAATTCGCCGCTGCTGGCGCCTGCCCTGCCTGCGCAGGCAGATCTCCCCTCGCGGCGGATCGGGCCGCATCTCCGGACAGCTGCACACTGCCCTGCGCCAGCAATCGGTCCCCTTCATTCAGTAGTCGCTGCAAGCCCAAAGCCCATTCGGGCAGCTTCCCGGCGCCCGTCCCTGCGGCTTCGCCAATCCATTGTCGGAACGCTGAAGCGAAGCCGGACAGCTCATTGTGCAGCGGCTGGCCGAACAACGTCTGACGCAGCGCCGCCAAGGTGCTCTCCGTCGGATTCAAACCACGCCTGAACGCGACGTCGGCAGCTCCTGCCCAGCCTGCCGGCTCAGCGGATGCCGGCCTTGCCGAAGCGGCTGCCCGAAAGAACGAGGCCGAATCGCTGTCCAGCGCATACCCGTCCCTCCGCAGTCCCCGCAACAGCTCGTAAGACCATTTTTGATCGGGCAGTCCGAATTGCTTGAGGACGTTCTTCAAAGCCTCGTCGGGCGCAACGTCGGCAGCGTCGGCCAGCGGCTTCAGCACGATCGACGCGCCGTTGCTGCCCGGCTGCACCTGCAGCAGCGTTCCGCGCCCGGCCTGCAGCTCGGCTTCCAGCCTGGCGCGCACCGACACGCCGTTAATATTCATCAGCGCTTCGCCGTTGTCCAGCATTTCCATCAAGATGCCCCGCACGATCTGTCCGATGCGCAACTCAAGCGCCTTCCCTTCGGCGGGAGCCGCGTTGCCCATGAATGCGCGGAGCATCGATCCGATATTCACGCTCATGCCGCCTTCCTCCTGCCCTGCGAATGCCTCTTTACTCTATGTATCGGAATTATCGGCGCGAACGATGATGATTACAGTTCGAAAAGCGTTTGCTGCTCTTGAAGCAAGTTGCCGAGGAAACTACGCCGGTGCAGCGGCGTCGGGCCGAGCCGCAGGATCGCCTCGCGATGCTCTTTCGTCGCGTAGCCTTTATGGTTGCCGATCCCGAATCCGGGGTACAGCGCTTCCCAAATATCCGAGCATAACCGGTCCCGCGTCACCTTGGCGACGATCGAAGCGGCTCCGATCGATTGGCTGCGCGCGTCCCCCTTCACGATCGGCATCTGGGGAATGTCGAGTTCCACCGTCTCCGCATCGACGAGCAAATATTCCGGTGCAGGAGCGAGCCCCTTGACCGCCTGCTTCATCGCCAGCCGCGAAGCTTGGCGGATGTTGATCCGGTCGATCGTGCCTGAGTCCACCCGGGAGACGGACCAAGCCACCGCTTCCTGCAGGATGACTTCGTAAAGCCGCTCCCGCTTCTTCTCGCTCAGCTGTTTGGAATCGTTGATCTCTTCCAATACGAGTCCGATAGGCAGAATAACCGCCGCGGCCACCACGTCTCCGAAGAGGCAACCTCTGCCCACTTCGTCGACGCCGGCTACCAAGGTCAAGCCTTTCGCCCACAAATCGCGTTCGAACGACAATCGATCGATCGCTTCATCCATGACTTCTTCTCCTTTCAACCCAAACGATAAAAAAGGAGGCTTCTCAGCCTCGAGACTTCAGCCGTCCGCACTCCTGCCTATTTGCTATTCCGTTGCTTCAATCGGCTGCGGCCGTTCCAGCGTGATGCGGCCCAGCTTGCCGGATCGCAAATCGCGCAGCAACACGCCGGCCGCCTTCTCGTAATCGACGATGCCGCCGCTGCCCAGACATCCTCTGCGCTTGCCGATCGCTTCCAGCACGACGGAAGCCGCCGCCAGGTCTGGCAGCTCGCCCGGCACCGCTTCCGCCAAGCCGTACCGCTCCGCCAGCGTCGCCCCGTAATCGCCAGCCAGCGTCTGCAGGATGAAGCAGGCGACTTCGTCAATATGCAGCACTTCTTCCTTGATCGCGCCCGTTGCCGCGAGCAGGCTGCCTGCCCGGGGGTCCTCGAATTTCGGCCACAGAATGCCGGGCGTATCGAGCAATTCCAGTTCAGAGCCGGTCCGAATCCACTGCTGCCCCTTAGTGACGCCCGGCCGATCGCCTGTCACTGCGGCGTTGCGGCCGGCCAGACGATTGATCAGCGTCGACTTGCCGACGTTCGGAATGCCCACGATCAAAGCGCGAACGGGCCGGGGCTTCATTCCTTTGGCGATCTGCCGCTCGATACGGGCGCGCAGCAGCTCCCGCGCCTTCAGCGGAATATCCTTCACGCCCATGCCGCTGCTGGCGTCAATCGCCAGCGCTTCGTGGCCCAGCGCGCGAAAATAGGCGCACCAAGCCGCCGTCTGCCCCGGATCGGCCAAATCCGCTTTATTCAAAAGCACCAGCCTGGGCTTCGAGCCGACGATCTCGTCGATCATCGGGTTGCGGCTTGACTGCGGAATCCGCGCGTCGATCAGCTCGAACACGACGTCGATCAGCTTGAGTTTGTCTTCGATTTGCCGTTTGGCCCTGGTCATATGACCGGGGAACCATTGGATCGTCATTTGCGCGACCCTCCTTCAGCAGGGGCTTTCCCCCGCTTGCAGGGAGTGCCCTTCTAATGCGATACGAAATGAAAATCGCCAAGCGGCCAATAAACGAGATCCGCCCGTCCGACGACCCGATCGAGCGGAATGAAGCCAATCATCCGGCTGTCCTCGCTGTTCGAACGGTTATCGCCCATGACGAAGAGCATGCCTTCCGGCACTTTGCCGTCCGGGAACCTGACATTCGGGAAACCTTCCTCCCGGTTGTACAGCCGGCCTGCCGCATGCGCTTCTTCATACGCTTCCTTCAAATAGGATTCGTCGAGCGGTTCCCCGTTAATCGTCACCTTGTCCCCTTCGACCTTGACCGTATCGCCGGGTTCTGCGATCACTCGCTTGATGAAATCCCGGCCTTCCTCCGGCACGTGGAACACGATCACTTCACCGCGCTTCGGCTGGCGAATGTCGTATATGATTTTGTTGACGATGATGCGTTCCCGGTTCCAGAAATTCGGCTGCATGGACGGCCCGTCCACGATAAAAGGACTGACCAGAAACCAGCGAATGAGAAACACAAGAATGCCGGCCACCGCGAGCGCCTTGATCCATTCGACCAACTCGCCGGACGCTTTCGATTTGGGCGGGGCGGCCTGCCGATCGTCAGTCGGCGACTGTTCGCGCGCAGGGTCCGATCCGATATCGGAGCGTTCCGCTTGCTGACCTGTCGAAATCGTTCCCGTTGCATCGGCATTCCGATCGCCGTCCAATGTTGGCTCCGCATCGTCGCCATGGTCCGGATTGCGCCGCTCTTCCATTGTCGATTGCCTCCCCTCTATCCTCTATGGCGGTGTCCAAACGGAATGAATAGCTTATGTAGGGCAAGAAAATGCAAAAAGGAGGACCCGCTCCATCAGCTAAGCCCCCCTCAACTGCCTGTTATCGAATTTCCTTGATCCGGGCCGCCTTACCGCGCAGGCTGCGCAGATAGTACAGCTTGGCGCGGCGGACTTTACCGCGACGTGCCACCTCGATCTTATCGAGACGCGGCGAATGGATCGGGAACGTACGTTCCACGCCTACGCCGTATGAAATTTTGCGAACGGTGAATGTCTCGCTGATACCGCCGCCGCGGCGCTTGATAACGACGCCTTCGAACAACTGGATGCGTTCGCGAGATCCTTCGACAACCTTCACGTACACCTTCAGCGTATCGCCAGCACGGAAGCTCGGTACGTCTTGGCGAAGCTGCTCTTGCGTGATCGATTGAATCAGATTCATGAGGGTATTCCTCCTTCCGTCATAGACGTTCATGCCCCGCTCCCCGCATATGCGCATGCAGATCTTGGCGTGCAGAGGACCGTCCGGGTTACGATAAAACAGAACAACATTTGAAATTTTATCACACAGGCGAACATAATGCAATGTAAACTTGCGTCGCAAACGAACAGAATTTGATCGCCGTTCGCTTCAAATGAGGTCCGATTGGAAGCTTAATCGCGCCGCTCCGATTGGTCGCGCGCCTGAGCGAGCCACTGCCGCTCCGCCGGCGTGAGATCGGCCTGTTCGAGCAATTCAGGTCTCCGCGCCAAAGTGCGCATGAGCGACTGCCGGCGACGCCACTTGCCGATCTCGGCATGGTGGCCCGATAGCAGCACCTCCGGCACGGACCAGCCGCGGAACTCGGGAGGCCGGGTATAGTGCGGATATTCCAGCAAGCCGTCGCTGAACGAGTCGGTGACGGCTGAATTTTCGTTGCCCAGCACGCCGGGAAGCAAGCGCACGACCGCATCGATCACGACCATCGCCGGTAATTCGCCGCCGGTCAGCACATAGTCGCCGACGGACAGCTCGTCCGTTACCAGATGCTCGCGAATGCGCTCGTCGTAGCCTTCGTAATGGCCGCATATGAGGATGAGCTGCGATTCCTTCGCGAGCTCCGCTGCCTTCCGCTGGGTAAACGTCTCCCCTTGCGGGCACATCAGAATGATTCGGGGCGGGGTGGCGTCAACGTCCCGGTCGGCCAGCAGATGCTCCACCGCCCCGAAGATCGGCTCCGGCTTCAGCACCATGCCGCCTCCACCGCCGTACGGCATGTCATCGACCGTGTGATGCTTGTTGGTGGAGAAATCCCGGAAATTGACGGACGCGAGCGAGACGATACCCCGTTCGCAGGCTTTGCCGAGTATGCTGCTTCCGAACACGCCGTCGAACATTTCCGGAAACAACGTCAGTACGTCAATGCGCATCTTTACAGCAATCCTTCCATCAGATGAACCTTGATCCGTTTGGCCGAGAGGTCCACCTCGAGCACGACGTCGTCGATGACAGGCAGCAGCACGTCCTGCCCTTTGGGCCGCCGCACGACCCATACGTCGTTGGCACCCGGGGTGAGCACGTCCGATACGATGCCGATCGTCTCTTCCTCATCCGTAAAGACGGTGCAGCCGACGATGTCGCTGACGTAATATTCGCCTTCGGACAGCGGCGCCCGGTCTTCCGCCGGCACTTTCAGTTCCCATCCTTTGCGAGCTTCCGCCCCGTTCCGGTCGTCGATGCCTGCCAGTTTCAATATGTAGACGTTTTTTTGCTCGCGCGCGGCTTGGACGGCCACGGGGACAGGATCGCCGGCACCCGGCGGGATCATCCACAACGTATTGCCCGGCTTGAACCGGATTTCGGGGAAATCGGTCTGCGGCCAGACGCGAACTTCTCCGCGCACCCCATGGGTATTCACGATTTTACCGATATTCAGCCACCGTTCCATCGATGCGCTGCTCCCTTCATTGATAAGCCAACGCCAACCATCATAACCGAAGAGGGGCCGGACATGCATGGCTGCATCCGTTGCCCCTCGTCTTAATCGGAAATGATATCCAGCATGACGCGTTTGTGCTCCTTGACCGCAGCAGAAGATACGACCGTGCGCAGTGCCTTGGCGATGCGTCCCTGTTTGCCGATCACCTTGCCGACATCGCCGGGATTCACGGAGAGCTCGTACACCAAACCCCGGGCGTCTTCTCGGACCTGGATCCGCACGTCCTCCGGATGATCCACGAGCGCGCGGGCAATGACTCGAATCAGTTGTTCCAAAGCCTATCCCTCCGGTTCATCGAACCGTCGCAGCGCCGGCTCATCGGCCATAGACGATGAAACGGCAAGCAGCGGGGTTCGTTACTTCTGGAGCTTGGATTCGTGGAACTTCTTCAAGATGCCGGCTTTGCTGAGCAAGCTGCGAACCGTATCGGATGCTTGCGCTCCGTTGCCGAGCCACTTGAGCGCCTTCTCCTCGTCGATTTGCACTTGCGTCGGTTGAGCGACCGGGTTATAGGTGCCGATCTCCTCGATGAAACGACCGTCGCGGGGGGAACGGGAATCGGACACAACCACGCGGTAGAACGGAGCTTTGTGAGCGCCGATCCGCTTCAGACGAATGCGAACTGCCATTGGATTTCACCTCCCTTTAAAAGTACAAAACTTTAACTTTCATTGGCCACCTGCGACTTAGGAATTACCCGACCAAACCGGGTAATTCAGCCCCGAACGGGCTTTAGGCGTCGAGTTACCCATCCAAATCGGGTTATTCATCCCCAAATGGGCTTTAAACGCTGAGTTACCCATCCAAATCGGGTAATTCCGTCTCGAATGGGCTTTTAGCGCTGAGTTACCCAACCAAACCGGGTAATTCATCCCCGAAGGGGCTTCGAGCGTCGAGTTACCCGACCAAACCAGGTAATTCAGCCCCGAATGGCTTCAAGCGTCGAGTTACCCAACCAAGCCGGGTAATCCTCCCCGAAGGGGCTTCGTGTGCCAACTGGTTTGAAGGGCTAGAACGGAAACTTCATACCGCCGCCACCCTTACCGCCTTTGCCCATCATCGCCTTGAGCGCCTTCATGCCGCCCTTCGGGCCTTTGCCGCCGGGGCCCATCATGCCGGAAAACTGCTTCATCATCTTCTTCATGTCCTCGAATTGTCGCAGCAGCCGGTTCACGTCGGCGACCGTCGTGCCGCTGCCGGCGGCAATCCGCTTGCGGCGGCTGAAGTTGATCAGGTCCGGCTTCAGCTTCTCCTGCCGCGTCATCGACCTGACGATCGCTTCGGTGCGGCCGATCTGCTTCTCGTCGACTTTGAAGTTCGGCATGTTCTTGAGCTTGCCCATGCCGGGCATCATGTCGAGCAATTGGTCGAGCGGCCCCATCTTGCGCACTTGCTCCATCTGCTCGAGGAAGTCCTCCAGCGTGAACTCCGCGTTGCGCATCTTGCGTTCCATCTCGGCGGCCTTGTCCGCGTCGATGTTCGCCTGCGCCTTCTCGATCAGCGACAGCATATCGCCCATCCCGAGAATCCGCGACGCCATCCGGTCGGGGTGGAACGCTTCGAGCTGATCGATCTTCTCGCCCGTGGAGGCAAACTTGATCGGGCAGCCGGTTACCGCCTTGACCGAGAGCGCCGCGCCGCCGCGCGTATCGCCGTCGAGCTTCGTTAGCACGACGCCTGTCAGCGCCAGTTGCTCGTGGAAGCTTTGGGCTACGTTGACGGCTTCCTGGCCGGTCATCGCGTCGACGACGAGCAGCACTTCGTCGGGATCGACCGCGTCGTGGATTTGCTTGATCTCCTGCATGAGCGCTTCGTCGATCTGCAAGCGGCCGGCCGTGTCGATCAGCACGTAGTCGCAGCCTTGATCCTTGGCCTGCTGCACGCCTTGCTTCGCAATTTCGACCGGGCTGACCTTATCGCCGAGCGTGAAGACCGGCACGTCGATCTGACCGCCCAGCACCTCGAGCTGCTTAATCGCCGCAGGGCGATAAATATCGCCGGCAACCAGAAGCGGCTTATGCTGCTGCGACTTCAGCAGATGGGCCAGCTTGCCGGTCAGCGTCGTCTTGCCGGCGCCTTGCAGGCCGGCCATCAGCACAACGGTCGGAGGCTTGCCGGACTTGGCGAGCTTCGACTGCGTGCCGCCCATCAGCTCGGTCAATTCCTTGTTGACGATATCGATGACGACCATCGCAGGAGTGAAGCTCTTCATCACTTCCTGACCGACGGCCTTCTCCTTCACCTTGGCGATGAATTCCTTGACGACCTTGAAGTTCACGTCGGCTTCCAGCAGCGCTAGCCGAACTTCGCGCATCGCTTCATTGACGTCGTCCTCAGACAGCTTGCCCCGTCCCTTCAGCTTGCCGAACACGTTCTGCAGCCGCGAAGTCAATCCTTCGAATGCCATATGCGTTTCCCTCCTTCGTTCGCCGTGATTCCGGACCGTGCGCGGGCGATCATGTTCAGTCGCGCAATCTGGCTGCCGCCTCCATCAAGGCCTGCCGCCGATCCTCCGGCAGCAGGCCGATCTCGCGGTCCAGCCGATCCAACCCCTCGCGGAACCTCTCGTGCCGGAGCGCGAGTCCGAGCTTGCGCTCGTAATCTTCCAGCGTCTGTTCGGCACGCTTCAAATGCTCATATACGGCTTGGCGGCTAATCTCGAATTCGGCCGCGATCTCGCCGAGCGAATAATCGTCTTGGAAATAACATTGTAGAAACGTCTGCTGCTTCTCTGTCAACAACGGACCGTAGAAGTCGTACAGGACGTTGATGCGATTCATTTTCTCGAGACTGTTCTCTCCCTGCACCGAGGTCCCCCCTCTGTTAAGGAAAAACACCTTACAGTCACGTACCTACCTATCGTAAAGGATTCGATTGGCAGTGTCAAGCAAATTTACTTAACAGGCAGGGCAATCGCTTACGGATCTGATAAACTTCTGAAGACAACATCATATTGGCGGTACCGGTGGTATCGACGGGCATAAACAAAACAAAAAACCCGCTGCCGCACTTCAGAGATGCAGCAGCGGGGTGCGACAGAGTTCGGCCGATCAGTGTTCCGATTGCGCTTTTCCCGCAGAAGCCGCAGTCGCTGCTGCCTGGCGGGAACCCGTATGTTCAAAATCAGCCTGAGGGGACGTTTTGCGAATGAAGAACGCAAGCACCATGGCAGCCAGACACATCCACATCGCGACTTCGAACGAGAAGTTGATGCCAAAGACGGTCGATTCCAGACTGATTTGCTGCATCTGGGCGGCATTTGCGGCATCCGTCGGGTCGATCTTGGCCGCCAGAACGAGCGCCTTGCCGTGCGATGCTGCTTTATTGGCGAAGATCGTGACCATCAGCGCCGTGCCGAGCGCGCCCGCGATGTTCCGCAGCGTCTGGGACATGGCCGAGCCGTGTGCATTCAGCCGCTGCGGCAATTGATTCAAGCCGGCCGTCTGAATCGGCATCATCAGGAACGACATGCCGAACATACGCATCGTATACAAAAACAGCATGTGATTATACGTGGTCTCCAGTGTCAACTTGCTCAACTCGTACGTTGTAATCGTCGTGATCAGCAAGCCGAACACCGCGAGCCAGCGCGCTCCGATCTTGTCGAAGATCGCTCCTGCCACAGGTGACATAATCCCCATCAGAATCGCGCCGGGAAGCAGCAGCAAACCTGAATCCATCGGCGTAATGCCGCGAACGTTCTGCAGGTAGATCGGAAGCAGAATCATGCCGGAAAACATCGCCATCGTGATGATCACATTAATGACTGTCGTGAGCGAAAACATGTCGAATTTAAACACGCGAAACTCTAGTATCGGCCGTTTGGCGAGCAATTCCCGGGCGACGAACAAAATCAAGAACAAAGCGCCTGCGGCAAGGGCGACAATGACGCGGGCGCTGTCCCAGCCGTCGGTGGAAGCATCGCTGAATCCGTACAGCAAGCCGCCGAATCCAAGGGTTGAGAAAATGATGCTGACCATGTTCAACTTCGGCATCGACGTCTTCGTCACGTTCTTCATGGAGATGCCGCCGAAGACGAGAGCGACGATCGTGAGCGGCAATACGATGTAGAACAGTACGCGCCAGGAATAATGTTCGACGATCCATCCGGACAGCGTCGGGCCTACCGCCGGCGCGAAGATCATCGCCAGGCCCATCATGCCCATTGCCTTGCCGCGCTGCTCGACCGGGAAGATCGTCAGAAAGACGACCGTCATGAGCGGCATCAGAATACCGGCTCCCGATGCCTGAATCAAGCGTCCTGCAAGCAGCACGTCAAATCCGGGCGCGAGCGCGCACATGAGCGTGCCGGCTGCAAACAAACCGGTGGCCCACATAAATAATTGGCGCGTCGAAAATCGTTCAATTAAAAATGCGCTGATCGGCACTAGAATGCCGTTGACCAGCATGTAGCCGGTAATCAGCCACTGGATCGTCGATTCGCCGATGCCCAAGTCTTCCATCATGGGAGGAATCGCGACGTTGAGCAGCGTCTGGCTCAAAATCGCCACGAATGCCGCAATCAAGAGCGATGCCACGATCGGTCCCCTGCGTAAATGTTGCTTTACTGCTTCCATACGATCACTGATCCTCTCTAGCTTGCTGAAGCATATTTACGATTTGTCCATGGATGCGAAGCAGATGTTGGATATCCTCCTCAGGGAGCTGCTGCATGAGCGGTGACAAACGGTTCATGATCCGTTCGCTCGTCAGTTCAAGCAGCCGTTCCCCTTCCGGCGTCAGCTTGAGCACGACGGAACGGCGATCCTGCTGAGGTCTGTCGCGAGCGATCCATCCGGCTTGCACGAGCCGGTCCACGATGCCGCTTGCCGTGCTGGGGCTTGAGTGCATGCGGTCGGACAGTTCTCCCAGACTGATAGTCGGGTTTTGCTTCACGATCTTCATCGCCATGAGCTGGGTCCGAGTAACGCCGAACGATTCCGCATCTTTCCGAGTCGCTTGAAAGAAACTCTGGTTTAGCTCTCGCAAAGAGTTCATGATCCGGCTGAACGGCAGCTGTTCGTCCACGTCTTCCCATCCTTCGCACCCGAATAATTCGCATACGAAGCATTTTACGCCCATTGCGATATCGAGTCAATTTAGAAATCCCCCCGATTTCACGAAAAAAACCGCCAAATACCCGAACTTACATCGGTTAATTGACGGTTTATCTTCCTAATCGTTCCGCTTGCTCATTGTTCCGGCGCCGCATCATCCCATTCGCCGGCAAGCCCGGCGAACAGCGCGTGAACGAATTGCTCCGCGTCGAATTCCTGCAAATCGTCCATCTGCTCGCCCAATCCGACAAACTTGACCGGCAACGCCATTTCGTGGCGAATCGCGATGACGATGCCGCCCTTGGCCGTACCGTCGAGCTTCGTCAGCACAAGGCCGGTAACACCGCTCTTCTCGCCGAACAGCTTCGCCTGCTGCAGCGCGTTCTGTCCGGTGGCCGCATCGAGCACGAGCAGCGTCTCGTGCGGCGCCCCCGGGATTTCGCGCTGGATGACGCGATGGATCTTCGCGAGCTCCTCCATCAGGTTGACTTTGTTCTGCAGCCGGCCTGCCGTATCGCAGATCAGCACGTCTACGCCGCGCCGCTTCGCTTCCTGCACGGCATCGAACATGACCGCAGCCGGGTCCGATCCGGCTTCCTGGCGAATGACGTCCACGCCCGTGCGCTGCCCCCATACTTCGAGCTGCTCGATCGCACCCGCCCGGAACGTATCGCCTGCTGCCATCAGCACCGACTTGCCTTGCTGCTTGAATCGCCACGCCAGCTTGCCGATCGTCGTCGTTTTGCCGACCCCATTGACGCCGACGAACAGGATGACCGTAATGCCGTCCGGATTCATCCGCAAGCTGGCATCCTCGCCGCCCCCGCGCAGCAGCTCCATCAGTTTCTCCGACAAGATCGGCTGCAATGAAGGGGGCTGATCGATTTTTCGCTTCTTCACTTCTGCCCGCAAGTCGTCGATCAGTTCCATGACCGTATTGACGCCGACATCCGCCCCGATCAAAATTTCTTCCAATTCCTCAAAGAAGGCTTCGTCAATCTTCTGACGGCGGGTGAACAGCTCCGCCACCCGATCAGTGAGCACCGACCGGGTTTTGGCCAGGCCTTCCTTGAACTTGCTCGTCACCGCATCGGTCTTGGAAGCGATGCTTTCCTTCAATCGTCTAAAAAAACTCATGCCGCCAAACCTCCAACCGGGATTAAGCTGTTGCCGTCATCATTTCGTCCGTATCTTCGAGTCGAACGGAAACGAGCTTCGAAACGCCGCCTTCTTCCATCGTCACGCCGTACAGCATATCCGCCTCTTCCATCGTGCCTTTGCGGTGGGTAACGACGATGAACTGCGTCGACTCGGAAAATTCGCGCATGTACTGCGCATAGCGGGTTACGTTCGCTTCGTCCAGAGCCGCCTCGACTTCGTCCAGCACGCAGAACGGCACGGGCTTGACGTTCAGAATTGCGAACAAGAGACCCAGCGCCGTCAACGCCCGCTCGCCGCCGGATAGCAACTGCAGGTTTTGCAGCTTCTTGCCCGGCGGCTGCGCCACGATGTCGATGCCGCTGTCGAGCGGACTGTCCGGCTCCGATAAGATGAGATCGGCCCGGCCGCCCCCGAACAGGCGGGAGAAGACGACGACGAAGTGCTTACGGATTTCCGAGAACGTCGTCAGAAACCTCCGGGACATCTCTTCGTCCATGTCGCGAATGATGCCGTGCAGCTTCGTCTTCGCCTCGATCAGGTCGTCCTTCTGGCCGGACAGGAATTCGAAGCGCTCGCTGACGCGTTTGTATTCCTCGATCGCGCCCAGATTCACCTCGCCCAGCGAGCCGATCTTCCGCTTCAAGTCGCGAACCTCGTTCTGCGAACCCGCGACATCCTCGGGCACCGGATAGCGCTCCTTCGCCAACTCGAAGCTGATCTCGTAATCTTCGCCGAGCTTGCGCAGCAAATTGTCGAGCTCGACGTCCATGCGGCCTTCGGCGATTTCCGATTGCCGCAGCGCGTCCTCCACGCTCTTCAGCTTCGTGCGCTGCTCCTTCGTCTCGCCTTCCTTGATTTCGAGACTTTTCAGCCGCTCCGCCCGATCGGCGCGCCCGAATTCCAGGCTTTCCGTCAGCTTCGTCTTGCGGATGCGGAGCTCGTTGAGCCGCTCCCGCTGCGCCGTCGATTCGGCTTGCGTGCGCGCCGCATCCGCATCATTGCGCTTCAGCGATTCGACGAGTTCTTGCCGCTCCGCCGCCAAGCGGGACTGTTCCGCCAGCGACCGGGCCAGCTGTTCGTCCATGGCCGCCAAGTTTTGCTCGAGCCGCGCGATCGTCACTTTCAATTCGGTCAAGGCGGTCTGCAATTGCTCCTTCTCGCTCAAGGAGCGACGGCGCAGCTCCTCCGCTTCCCTAATGCGTGCTTGAATGCGCGCTTCTTCCTCGGCCAATTGCGTCAGCTTGGCTTCCGCTTCTCCGCGCTCCGTCAGCAGTCCGCCCGATTCCTCGGCGAACGCCGTCTTCTCTCCTTCGAGCGCCGCATGCAGTTCATCCAGCTGGCGCCAATCGTCCTTCACGCGCTCGATGTCCGCCTGGGCTTGCTGCTCCACCAGCCGCTCTTTCTCGCCCGCTTCGCGGAGCTGTTCGATGTTTTGCGCGGCCAGGGCCAGTTCCTTCTTGATGTCGTCGACTTCGGCGCGGGCCGCTTCGCGGGCCGTTTCCGCGGCGGCGATTTCCTTGTCCAGCTCTTCCAGTTGCCGCTTGCGTCCAAGCAGACTCGCGGACTTCTTCTGCAAGCTGCCGCCCGTCATCGAACCGCCGGGATTGACGACATCCCCGTCCCTGGTCACGACCCGATAACGGTATTGCAATCGAGACGCGATCCGGTTGGCGTGTTCGAGCGATTCTGCTATCAGTACGTTGCCGAGCAAATTGCCGACGATGCTCTCATAGCGCTTGTCGGTGCCGACGAGCTCGGACGCGACGCCGATGAAACCGTCCGCCTGCTCCAGCACCCGGCGATCGCCGTCGCCGAGATGACGCGGGCGGATGACGTCCAGCGGCAGAAAGGTCGCACGTCCCGATTGACGCTGCTTCAGGTAGGCGATCGCCGCCCGGGAACTCTTCTCGTCCTCCATGACGATATTTTGCAGCGCGCCGCCAAGCGCCGTCTCGATCGCCGTCTCCAACTGCGCGGGCACGCGCACCAGTTCCGCGACCGCACCGTGAACGCCATGCAAGTTGCCGCGGCCGGACGCCTTGAGCACTTCGCGAACGCCATGCTGGAAGCCATCGTAGTCATTCTGCATTTCCTTGATCGTGTCGCGGCGGGAGACGAGCGCTTCCCGCTTCTGCTCCCAGCGGCGGGCATTGCCTTGCGATTCCTCCAGCTTGCGCTGCAGTTCGCCCGAGCGAGCTCCCTCAGACACGTAGCGGTCGCGGACGTCCTGCAGCGACGCTTCCGCCCCGGCCAGCCGCTGCTGCGCGGCCAGACGGCGCGCCTCCAGCTCTTCGCGCTGCCTGTTCCATTTCGCTTCGTCTTCGGCGATGCGGGCCATCCGCCGCTCGAGCATCTCCCGCTGCCCTTCGCCGTAACGGATCTCGTTGCGCGCCTGCGCCATCGCGTTCATCACGTCGAACAGCTCCGCTTTGAGCTTGTTCTCCGCGTCCTCGCTGCCGTCCGCGATGGCCAGCTTCTCTTCCTCCGCCTTGAGCTTGTCCGCCAGCAGGGCATGCTCGGCGCCGGTCTCGGCACGCTTCTCTTGCAGTGCTCCGGCTTCAGCGGAGGCTTGCGCATGCCGCTCTTCCGCCGAAGCAAGCGATTGCTGCAGCCGCTCCCGGTCGCGCTCCAGGTTTGTCCTGCGTTCATTCAGCACTTCGCCGAGCCCTTCCGACTTCTCGGTCTCTTCGCTGCACCGAAGAAGCTCATCCTGCAGCGATGCGAGCTCGTCTTCCAAGCGAAGCAACGTTTGCCGGTCTTCCTCCAGCATCGCGTCGTGCGCGCTGACGAACGTGCCGAGCGACGTCTCCTCCTCGCGCAGCGCGGCGAGCCGTTCATTCAGTTGCTTCCACGAAGCGTGAACGCCTTCGATCTGATGCACGTACAAGGCGATTTCCTTGACCTTCAATTCCTCTTTCAGCGCCTTGAACGTCTCGGCCTTCTCCGCTTGCCTGCGCAGCGGGCCGATCTGGCCCTCCAGCTCGCTCACCAGGTCGTGAATCCGCAGCAGGTTGTTTTCCGTATCCTCCAGCTTCTTCTGGGCTTCCTTCTTGCGCGCCTTGTACTTGACGATGCCGGAAGCCTCCTCGAAGATGCCGCGGCGATCCTCCGACCGGGTGCTGAGGATTTCCTCGATGCGCCCCTGTCCGATGATCGAATACGCTTCCTTGCCGATGCCCGTGTCCATGAACAGTTCGGTAATGTCCTTGAGCCGGCACGGCTGCTTGTTGATCAAATATTCGCTCTCGCCGCTGCGGTGGACGCGCCGGGTAACGGTGACCTCGCTGAAATCGAGCGGGAGCGCTTTGTCGGCGTTGTCGAGCGTCAGCGACACTTCCCCGAAGCCGACCGCTTTGCGCGAATCGCTCCCGGCGAAGATGACATCCTGCATGTTGCCGCCGCGCAGCGACTTGGCGCTCTGCTCGCCGAGCACCCAGCGGATGCCGTCCGAAATGTTGCTCTTGCCGCTGCCGTTCGGCCCGACGACGGCGGTGATGCCGCGCGTGAACTCCAGCTCGGTGCGGTCCGCGAACGATTTGAAGCCAGCCAATTCAATGCGTTTCAAATACATGTTTCCGATTCACCTCTATGCTCGCCGGGCGCCAATGCCCTACCGAAATTCAAGTTCAGACTTGCAAGCCTTCCGCCAACGCCGTCAACGCCCTCGATGCCGCACGCTGCTCCGCTTCTTTCTTCGAATGCCCGCTTCCGCTTCCGAGCGTCCGCTCTCCGATCATGACGACGGCGATGAACTCGCGGTCGTGGGCGGGCCCCCGCTCCTCCACGATGCGGTAATCGAGCGGAGCTTGACCTTGCTGCTGCATCCTCTCCTGCAGTTCGCTCTTGAAATCTTTGTAAGAGATCGTCTCGGCATCCGGCAGCAGCGGGAACAGATGCCGGTGCAGGAAGCCCCTGACGACCTCCAGCCCCTGGTCCAAATAGATCGCCCCGACAAAAGCTTCGAAGGCGTCCGCCAGCAAAGACGGCCGCGCGCGCCCGCCCGTCTGCTCCTCCCCTTTGCCGAGGAGCACGACTTGCCCGAGTTCGAGCGCTTCGGCAAAACGGACAAGCGACGATTCGCACACCGCGCTTGCGCGCATGCGGGTGAGCTCGCCTTCCGGACGCTGCGGATACTTGCCGTACAAATACTCGGATACGGTCAATTGCAGCACCGCATCCCCGAGAAATTCCAACCGTTCATTGTCCGGCAGCTTCTGCTGCTTCCGTTCGTTCGCGTAGGATGTATGGGTGAACGCCTGGCGCAGCAAATCGGCATTCCGGAATTCGATGCCGGCAGCCGTCTGCAGTTTGCGAAAGGATCCTTTCATGTGCGTGACACCGCCTTGCTTATGGCATGGATGTTCGTACAACCGAAGCGACCCCCGCCGCCCCCGCCC
>JAEWAQ010000075.1 GCA_023391635.1 Bacillota bacterium
TCATACAAGGGCAGTCTGCGTGTGTCAATGCGGTAAGCCTTATGATGATCGCAGCCCGGACAGCGAAAGCCGTTCGGCCACTTCGCCTGAAATAACGCAAAGGCGCAATCATCTTCGGAGCAGTCGACAATATCGATCCTAGGCATAGCCATCGCACCTCACACTCCGAAAAACGGGAATATGTGTTCCCATTATATCATGTGGTGGATTTTAATTCAATAACATGATAAGAGAATCGGAATGTTATTGGAGAAGGTTGGAGGCATAATTCATCACGCAGAGAGTATAGTCCCGTGTGAAGTTACTGCCATCGTAGTACCAGCGTAATACCATTGTAGTACCAGAGTGGTACCATCGTAGTGCCATCCTGAGCAAGGGGGATATCGGTGAATGCCGGAGAATAGCGAAAGCGTGTTTGTCTGAAAAGTGCAGGTATCTCTGATCGTCCTGAGGGAACGGTATACCGGCGAATGCTAGCGACTAGAGATTGATGCCGGCTTCAGGGGAGAAACCATAGGGGCTGCACCATAAAAACGGATTGGTTCGGAGGGAGCAGATAGAAGTAATCAGACTTGATGCGCGCAGAAGTTGTTATTTTGCAATCAACTGTTGACAACGAATCGGAAGGAGTGCTTTAATAGGAGGGAAAGCGCTTAACCCATTAACGGCAAAACGAGGTGGAAAATATGAGTACGGTCCGGGTCGGCATCATTGGAGCAGGTCGGATCGGACGGCTGCATGCGGAAAATTTGGTTCGCAAGGCAGGCGTCCAAGTGAAAGCGATTTCGGACATATTTCCGGAGCAGGCGCAAAGTTGGGCGGAGTCAATTGGCGTCGCCAAAGTTAGCGGAGATTATAAGGAGCTGCTGGCGGATCCCGATATCGATGCATTGCTCGTATGCTCGCCAACCGATACGCACGTCAACATTATCAAAGAAGCGGCTCAGGCGGGCAAAGCCGTTTTTTGCGAGAAGCCGGTATCTTTCGACTGGCGGCTGACGGAAGAGGCGATCGCGGCGGCGAAGGCGGCGGGAGTTCCGCTGCAAATCGGTTTTAACCGGCGGTTCGACCCGAATTTCCGTACGGTGCGGGAGTGGGTGGAAGCGGGCAAAGTCGGCGCGGTTCATATGGTGAAAATCACGTCGCGCGATCCGAGCCCGCCATCGCCTGCCTATGTTCGCACGTCGGGCGGTTTGTTCGTGGACATGGCGATTCACGATTTCGACATGGCGCGATATTTGAGCGGCAGCGATATTACGGAAGTATACGCCACCGGCGGGGTGCTGATCGATCCGATGATCGGAGAAGCGGGAGATATCGACACTGCGCTCATCTCGCTGAAATTCGCCAACGGCGCTTTTGGCGTCATCGACAACAGCCGCAAGGCCGTATATGGATATGATCAGCGCGTGGAAGTGTTCGGAGCGGACGGCTGCGTGACGGCCGATAACAATTACCCGAGCAGCGCGCAAGTTCTCGACGCAAACGGCGTCCACCGGGAAAAGCCCTTATATTTCTTCTTGGAAAGATACAGCGTATCGTATCATCGGGAATTGGACGATTTCTTCGCGGCGGTGCGCGGGGAAAGGGCGGTGCCGGTTGACGGAAACGACGGCCTGCAGGCAGAGCTTGCGGCGCATGCCGCATTAAAGTCGCTCAAGGAAGGACGTCCGATCCGGCTGACCGAATTAACGACAGGGAAAGGGAGCGTGACGGTATGACGACCACAGCTGCGCAAAAGCCGAATGAAACGATTCGCCTGACGATGGCACAGGCGCTAATCCGGTTCCTGGATGTCCAATATGTGGAGCGGGACGGCGTAGAACACAAATTCGTGAAGGGCGTCATGGGCATCTTCGGCCACGGCAACGTGACGGGGATCGGCGAAGCGCTGGAACGCGACGCAGGATCGCTTGTCTTCATTCAAGGCAAGAACGAGCAAGGCATGGCGCACGCGGCGGCTGCTTACGCCAAACAGTGCAACCGCCTCTCCATCTATGCCTGCACGACGTCGATCGGGCCGGGCGCCTTGAATATGGTGACGGCAGCTGCAACGGCGACCGTCAACCGGATTCCGCTCTTGCTGTTGCCCGGCGACATCTTTGCCGACCGGCAACCCGATCCGGTGCTCCAGCAGATCGAGCATCCGATGGACTATACGATCTCGGCGAACGACGCGTTCAAGCCGGTCAGCCGCTATTGGGACCGCATCTTGCGGCCGGAGCAGCTTATGGCTTCGCTGCTGCAAGCGATGCGCGTGCTGACAGACCCGGCCGAGACCGGGACGGTTACGATCGCCCTTCCGCAGGACGTGCAAGCGGAAGCGTACGATTATCCCGCGGCATTCTTCCGCAAGCGCGTCCATGCCATCGACCGCAGGCCGCCGGCGCAGGCTGCGCTGGAAAGGGCGGCCGCGCTGCTGCTAAGCAAGCGGCAACCGGTCATCGTGGCAGGCGGAGGCGTTCACTATGCCCAAGCAACGGATGCGCTTCACGAGTTCGCCGAGCAATTCCGGATTCCCGTGACGGAAACCCAGGCAGGCAAGAGCGCGCTGCCTTGGAACCATCCGCTGAATTTGGGAGCAGGCGGCGCGACGGGGACGCTGGCGGCGAACCGGATGCTCGCGCAGGCTGATCTGATCATCGCCATTGGCACAAGATTGTCCGATTTCACGACGGCGTCCAAGACGGCGTTCGCGAACCCGGATGCGCAATTATTATCGATCAATGTTGCTTCTTCCGATGCGATGAAGATGGAAGGCTTGCCGTTGACGGCGGACGCGAAACTCGCTCTGGCGGCGCTTGCCGGCATGCTGGCGGAAAGCGGCTACCGCACTGCACACGATCCGGCCGATATTGCCGCGCTAAAGCAGGAATGGGATACGGAAGTGGACCGCCTGTTCGCGATAGATCATGCGCAAGGGCTGGCCCAGACGCGCGTGCTCGGCATCATCCAGCAATTCGTCCAGCCGGAAGACGTGATCGTATGCGCGGCGGGCAGCTTGCCTGGTGACTTGCACCGCGTTTGGCGGCCGCAGCTTCCGAAGACGTATCATATGGAATACGGATTCTCCTGCATGGGCTATGAAGTGGCCGGCGCATTCGGCGTCAAATTGGCGCAGCAGGAAGGGGAAGTGTACGCGCTGGTTGGAGACGGCAGCTTCCTGATGCTTCATTCGGAGCTTGTAACGAGCTTGCAGGAAAATCGCAAAATCGTCGTCCTGCTGTTCGATAACCACGGGTTCCAGTGCATTCACAACTTGCAGCGCGGACACGGCAGCGACGGCTTCGGCAATGAATTCCGCCAGCGCAGCGACAAGGATGGCAGGCTGACAGGGCCGGAGCTCCCGATCGATTTTCGCGGCTTGGCCGCAAGCCTGGGCTGCGCGGCGTTCGCGGCGCATGATGCGGAGTCGCTAGAGGCGGCGCTGGCAGACGCGCGCGCGGCGGATCGTTCGGCGCTCGTGCATATCGCGGTCGTACCCGGCACGAACACCGACGGCTACGAGTCATGGTGGCGTGTGGACGGCGCGGAAGTGTCCAAGGGCGAACGCGTCCTTCAGGCAAGAAAATCGAATGATGAGATTCGGCAAGCGGCCAGGCCTTATTGAGAGGTTTCGGAAGGAGGGACACACCTAATGGAATTGGCGAACAGAGTACGGCTCGGTATATCCGCGATCAATTGGGTCAACGAAGACATGCATGAACTGGGCGACCACTATACGTTCGAAGATTTAATGCGGGATTTTACGGTGCTTGGCTTCACCGGCACCGAGATGTGCCGGAAATTCCCGCAGACGGCACCGGAAGTGAAGGAAGCGTTGCAAGAGCACGGGATTTCGCTGGCATCCTGGTGGCGCGGCGTCCGTCTTGCCGATCCGGCTTACCGCCAAGAAGAGCTGGAAGCGTATCGCCGCCACGTCGAATTCCTGCGGACGGCAGGCAGCCGCCATATCGTAACTTGCGAAGTGCTGGGCGCTCCGCATGCCGATCCGGCTGCCGCGACTCGGAAGATATTATCTGCGGACGAATGGGAGCATCTGACGGAAGGCTTGCATCAGGTAGGCGAAATTTGTCGGGCCGCGGACATGAAGCTCGTCTATCACTATCATGCCGGCACGGTAATCGAAGGGCCGGATGAGATCGAGCGTCTGATGCGCTCTACCGATCCAGCGCTCGTCCATCTGCTGCTGGATACCGGCCATGCCGTATATGGCGGAGGAGACCCTGTCCAGTATGCGAAGCAATATGCCGATCGAATCGCCTACGTTCACTTGAAGGACGTGAGGCCGCAAGTGTTGGCCCAAGCGAATGCGGAAGGCTGGGATTTCCTCCGGCGCGTGCGCCAGGGCGTCTTCACCGTGCCGGGCGACGGATGCGTCGATTTTGCAAGCGTGCTGCAAGCGCTGGACGACAACGGCTACGCGGGATGGATGATTCTCGAAGCGGAGCAGGACCCCGGCATCGCGGACCCGGTACGCTATGCTGCGCAAGGAAAGGCGCATCTGCTCGAAATTCTCAGGTCTGGAGGTGTCCAATCGCAATGAGCGAATTGATCGTACGCCCGGGTCAGCCAGATGCGGACGGCACAGTGCTGCGCATTACGCCGACATCCGCTGGCTGGACCTATGTCGGCTTCGAAGTGTGCCGGTTGTCGGCGGGTCAGAAGCTTCATCGAAACACGGGAAATGACGAAGTATGCCTGGTGCTGCTCGGCGGTACAGTCGACGCAGAAGCAGGCGGACAGCAATGGCCGGGCATCGGCCGCCGCAAAGACGTCTTCGAGCAAATTCCGCCGTATGCCGTCTACGTGCCGATGCAAATGTCTTTTACGGTGACGGCAGTAACGGATGCGGAAGTCGCGGTCTGTTCCGCGCCGGGCAAGGAAGGCTTTGCAGCGCGGCTGATCACGCCTGAGCAAGTCGGGGTGGAGGCGCGTGGCTACGGCAACATGTCGCGTACGATCCACAACATCCTGCCGGAGCAGGAATCGGCAGGCTCGCTGCTCGTCGTGGAAGTATTTACGCCCAATGGCCACTGGTCCAGTTACCCGCCGCACAAGCACGACCAGGACAATTTGCCGCATGAATCTTATCTGGAAGAAACGTATTATCACCGTACGAACCCCGGTCACGGATTTGCCGTTCAACGTGTCTATACGGACGACCGGTCGCTGGACGAGACGCTCACCGTTCGCAACGGGGAAGCGGTGCTCGTGCCGCGCGGTTACCATCCGGTATCGGCAGCTCCAGGGTACGACAGCTATTATCTCAACGTCATGGCAGGTCCGGTCCGTACGTGGAAATTCCATAACGACCCGGATCATGAATGGCTGTTCCGTAAATAACGACGGGGTCCCAAAGGAGGTTATATGATCATGAGCACCAACCGATTTCCGACAAACGGCCGCCGTCTTGACGTGGTGAGCATCGGACGGCTGTGCATCGACCTGAACGCCAACGAGATTCATCGCCCGATGGAGGATACGCTGACGTTCACCAAATATTTGGGCGGATCGCCGGCGAACATCACGATCGCGCTCACGCGGCTCGGCCTCTCCACCGGGTTCATCGGCCGGATCGCCGACGACGCGTTCGGCCGTTTCATCCGCCGTTACCTGGAGCAGTCCGGCGTCGACACGTCTTGCGTCGTGACAGATCGGCCGGGCAGCGTGACGGGCCTTGCCTTCACGGAGATCAAGTCGCCGACCGATTGCAGCATTCTCATGTACCGCGACCATGTGGCGGACTTGAACCTGGAGCCCGGCGACGTCCGGGAAGAGCTGATCGCAGGCGCCAAAGCGCTCGTCGTCTCGGGCACCGCGCTGGCCGCCAGCCCGTCGCGGGAAGCGGTGTTCACCGCAATCTCCTACGCGCGCAAGCACGGCACGACGATCGTCTACGACATCGACTACCGTCCCTATACATGGCGTAATCGCGACGAAATCCGCGTCTATTGCAGCCTTGTCGCCGAGCAGGCGGACATCATCCTGGGCGGCAAAGAAGAGTTCTCGCTGCTGGAGCCGGACAGCGCGTCGGATCAGGCGTTCGACGAGGAATCGGTCGCCCGTCGCTGGCTCGGCCATCGCGCGGGCCTCGTCGTCATCAAGCGCGGCGGAGACGGCTCCGTGGCCTACGCGAGCGATGGCGGCGTCTATCCCGGGCGCACCTTCCCCGCGCAGGTCGTCAAAACGTTCGGCGCGGGCGACGCGTTCGCGGGCTCCTTCCTGTTCGGATTGCTGCAAGATTGGCCGATCGGCCGCTGCCAGGATTACGGAGCCGCCGCGGCGAACATCGTCGTCTCCAGCCATAGCTGCTCGGATGCTATGCCGACGCGGGATGCGGTCGAAACCGTGCTTCGCAGCCACGGCGCGCTATAATACCTTATCAGCCGAAGGAGGATCTTTGAATCATGTCACAATCTATTCCGTTATCGAATTTCTATGGCGGACAGCTTGTCCCGTCCACTTCCACGGCGACGGAAGCCGTGCCGAATCCGGCGACGGGCCAAACGATCGCCACGGTGCCACTGTCGAATCGGTCGGACCTCGATGCCGCGGTACAAGCAGCCAAAGCCGCGTTCCCCGAGTGGAGCCGCACGCCGGTGCCGCGCCGCGCCCGTATCCTGTTCAAGTTCCAGCAGTTGCTGGTCGAACATTGGGACGAACTCGCGAAGCTTGTTACCTTGGAAAACGGCAAAAGCTACGGCGAGGCGCATGGCGAGGTACTGCGCGGCATCGAGTGCGTCGAATTTGCCGCAGGCGCTCCGTCGCTCATGATGGGCAGCGTGCTGCCAGATATCGCGACAGGCATCGAATCGGCGATGTATCGCTATCCGCTTGGCGTCATCGGCGGCATTACTCCGTTCAATTTCCCGATGATGGTACCGTGCTGGATGTTCCCGATGGCGATCGCGTGTGGAAATACGTTCGTGCTCAAGCCATCGGAGCGGACGCCGCTGACGGCGATGAAGTTGGCCGAGCTGTTCAAGGAAGCCGGCTTGCCGGACGGCGTTTTCAATATCGTCCACGGCGCGAAGGATATCGTAAACGGCCTGATGGAGCATCCGGACGTGAAGGCGATCTCGTTCGTCGGCTCGCAGCCGGTCGCCGAATACGTCTACAAGACGGCTGCGGCACATGGCAAGCGCGTGCAAGCGCTCGGCGGCGCGAAGAATCATTCGATCGTCATGCCTGACGCCGATCTGGACCTGACGGTCAAAGAAATTACGAATGCCGCGTTCGGTTCCGCCGGAGAACGTTGCATGGCGTGCTCCGTCGTCGTCGCCGTCGGCGATGCCGGCGACAAGCTGGCGGAGCGGCTGACATCCCGGGCGAAGGAACTGGTCATCGGCAACGGGTTGGACAAGGACGTCTTCCTGGGGCCGGTCATCCGCGATTCGCACAAAGCGAGAACGCTTGGTTACATCGAGAAGGGCGTCGAACAAGGAGCGCGGCTGCTGCTGGATGGACGGGAATCTGCCAGCATGAGCGAGGATGGCTACTTCGTCGGCCCGACGATCTTTGATCAAGTGAATCGGGACATGTTGATTTGGCAGGACGAGATCTTCGCTCCGGTGCTGCAGATCGTCCGTGTCGATACGCTGGAAGAGGCGATCTCCTGGGCCAATGAGTCTGAATTCGCCAACGGCGCCTGCCTGTTCACGACGAATACGTCGGCGGTTCGGCAATTCCGCGAGACGATCGATGCGGGCATGCTCGGCATCAACGTCGGCGTTCCGGCGCCGATGGCGTTCTTCCCGTTCTCCGGCTACAAGAAGTCTTTCTACGGCGATTTGCACGTCAACGGCAAAGACGGCGTGGAATTCTATACCCGCAAGAAGATGATCGTGGCACGCAGCTAAGAAGCCGATCGTCATAGCGTTTGCGGCAGGTAGGTCCAAGGCGGATCGTTCAACCGGCATCGGTTGAGCGGTCCGCCTTCTATGCGTTACAATGGAAACAGATTTATGCACCGTCTACAAGGGGCAAGGAGGAATCCGTGTGTTGCGAACCTTGCTGGGCGCCGCGCCTTGTCCGTGGGTCGGCCTGCTCGGCGAAACGGCCGCTTCGATGAGAGCGTTCATGAGGATGGCTGATAAGCAGGCGTTGGCGCAGGTCGGTCAGGCATCGCGCTATCGCGCATATGCCGTCTGGACCGAAGGCTTGCTCCGCTCCCTCGAGGAACTGGAAGAAAGCTTGTTCGCGGCGCAGCTGTTCGCCGAGCGAATCGCGCACGTCAAGTGGGCCGAGCTCGCCGAACAAGAGAAACTGGACTACAGCCGCCATGTTTATTTCGACAAAAATGCTTATATTCGCCTATTCTCGCTGCTCGACAAGCTGGGCACGTTGATGAACGATCTGCTGGAGCTGCGGACGGAGAGAATCAAGGCGAAATATTCTTACTTCACGGTGCTGCGGCGCATGCGGGAGAACGGACGCCATCCGGAGCTGACTGCCCGCCTGACCGCGCTGAAGGAAGGGCACCATGCCGCGATGAACCGGCTGAGAGCGCGGCGGAATATGGAGATCCACTACATGAATGCCGAATTGAAGGATGATTTGCAGGCAGGACGCCGCCTCGCCGGCGAGACGGAAGGCGGCTATATGCGGCTGGAGAACTTGTCGGCCAATCTGGCGGACGCGCAAGAAGGCTGGGAGATGGCGATCGGCACGCTGCAGGCGGTGTATGAATTCGCCGGCAGACAGCTGCGACGAACGTCTTAGGAGAGGAGGCGGGATGTTTTGTTGACGGGGAGAACGGCTCTCGTGACGGGGAGCGCCAAGGGGCTGGGCCGGAGGACGGCGCTGGAGCTGGCGGCGGCCGGCTGCAACGTCGCGCTTAATTACGTGGCGAGCCGCGAGGAAGCCGAACAAGTCGCCGAAGAGATCGCCCGCATGGGCAGGAAGGCAGCGGCGATCCGTGCGGATATTTCTTCGCCGGACGATGCGCTGCATCTGGTGGATGAAGCGGAGAGGCTCGTCGGCGGCATCGACATCCTGGTCAACAATGCCGGGCCTTTCATCCGCGAGCGCAAGCTGTTCGCGGACTATTCGCCGGCGGACATCCATTATTTGATGAATGGCAACCTCGTGGGCACGATGCTGCTTGACCATCGAGTACTGCCGGGCATGCGCAGCCGCGGATGGGGCCGAATCATCCACTTCGGCTTCGGACACGCCGCCGAGGCCAGGAGCTGGCCGCATCGCGCGGTCTATGCCGCCGCCAAAGTCGGGCTCGTTTCTTTCACGAAGACGCTCGCCGTGGAGGAGGCTGCGAGCGGCATTACGGTTAACATGATCTGCCCTGGCGACATACGCGGCGGCAACAAGGAGAAGGGCATCGCGGATGTAGACGGCGTGCTGGACGACGAATCGCCAAGAGGTCGGCCCGGCACCGGACAGGATGTGGCGCGCGTCATCACGTTCCTGTGCCAGCCGGACTCCGATTTCATTACCGGCAATACGATCGACGTGTCCGGGGGCCTGGATCCGATCCGTGCCAACGTTAAGCGTTGACGGGTGGTCGATTACGCAGCATGGCAGAGATAAAAACAAGGGTCCTGCCATCCGGCAGGACCCCCGCAATGTTCCGAAATCGGAATAATGAATCAGAATACCTGTACAACTTCCTCGATGCCCTCGACTTCTTCCAGCAAGGCGCGCTCGATGCCTGCCTTCAGCGTAATGGTGGAACTCGGGCAGCTGCCGCAGGCTCCCATCAGACGAAGTTTGACGATGCCGTCTTCAACGTCGACCAATTCCACGTCGCCACCGTCGCGTTGCAAGAAGGGACGCAATTTATCAAGCACCTCGAGTACCTCGTCATACTGTGTCGTGCTTTGAACGCTGTCGCTCATGGTTATCCACTCCTTTCAGGTCCTAATTCCTATTATAGTACAATTCGGCGCGATTTCAAACAGAGAAAGGAAGCCAGGCATATGCACGTCGTCGAAATATGCGTCAGCAACGCGCACCATGGAACCGAGGAGATCATGCAGCGACTCCAGCAAGATCCCCGCATCGACGTCATCGAATACGGCTGCCTAGGCAATTGCGGAGAATGCTATCTTGCTCCGTTCGCCATGGTCGACGGCGTGACCGTCGCGGTGGAGTCGGTGGAAGAGCTGCTGGGCGCGATCATGCATGAGATCGAGAAGCAGGAAGCCGATCAGGCCGCGTTGGACAAACTCATTGACGATCTGTAAATGGAGCGGCGAGGAAGTGCGGATTCGTGCAGGCGAGCAGGGTACGGATGAAAATTGCTTGCCAAATGGAAACCGTATGTGGGATAATAAGCCCAACGACAACTGAATGTCATTCGGGGCAGAGACGACGAGAAGCCCTTTGCGTGGATCCACCGCTTTCCGACAGGAAGGCTTTGGCATGCAAAGGCCTTCTCTTTTTCGTGTTTCCGGATTCGACAGGGGAGAAGATGACGTGGACCTCTATGCTGGCTACATATTCGATCTGGACGGTACGATTTACTTGGGAGAAAAAGCGATTGAAGGGGCGGTAGAAGCGATCGCGCAATTGCAGCGGCGTGGGAAAAAAGTGTTATTCCTGACGAACAAGACGATCGAATCCCGTGAGAAATACACGGCGAAGCTGAACGGATTCGGCATTCCGGTCAGCATGGATCAACTGCTCAGTCCGGCCGTTGTCACCATCCACTATCTGGAGACACGGCATCCTGGAGCGCGCGTCTATGTGATCGGAGAACCGGCTCTGAAGGAGGAAATGAGCCGGAGCGGCATCCGCTTCGCCCGGTCGCCGGAGGAAACGGACGTGGTGGTTGTCTCCTGGGATCGCGAATTTCATTACCGCCACCTTGAATTCGCTTATCGGTCTTATAAGCGCGGCGCGCAGTTTATCGCTACGCATCCAGACCGAACCTGCCCGGTCCCGGGTGGAGAGCTTCCCGATTGCGGAGCGATGATCGGCGCGATCGAAGGCGCGACGAACCGGAAGATCGACGTCGTCATGGGCAAGCCTTCGGCATTGATGGCCCTAGCCGCATTGGAACGTATGCAGGTCCAAGCTGATCATTGCTTGATGGTTGGCGATCGATTGGAAACCGACATTCTGATGGGACAGCAGGCCGGCATGAATACCGCGCTTGTCCTGTCCGGTGTGACAACCGAGCAGGAGCTGGCGTTGTCCGCCGTCAAGCCGACATACGTATGGAATTCTGTGTCGGAGCTTGTCCACATGAACTAAGGCAGGCATGATGGCAGGAAGCGTTCGCGCCAGCGGGCATCGAAGTGTTCGTGAAGATTGTCTATATGACGGGAGAACAGGAGAGAAGTCGAATGGAACAATCACGTACGATCGCCTCCGTGACGAAAGAAGAACAGATCGCTGCAGTGCTTCAGTCTCGCGTCAAGCGGATCAACTTGCTGACCGGGAACATTATGAACTTGAAGGAAATGATTAGCGGACTACATCAAGCTAGTAAGGAGGTGTATGTGCATGTAGAGATGGTGCGGGGATTAGGCAAGGACGACTTTGCCGTTCAATACTTGGCCAATGAACTGAAGGCGGACGGAATCATCTCGACGAAGAGCAATATCATTACTGCGGCGAGGCAAGCGAAGCTGAGAACGATTCAACGAATATTCGCCATCGATTCGAATGCGCTCGATACCGCGGAAAAAATGATCGCTGCCAGCGGCGCGCGCGAGATCGAATTGATGCCGGGATTGATGCCTCGCATTATTAGGGAGATGAAATCGAAAATTCGCCAACCGCTTATCGTCGGCGGGCTGATCAAGTACGCTCACGAAATAGAAGAGGCGCTGGCGAACGGTGCGGATTTCGTATCCGTAGGAGATCCAAAACTATGGTAGGCACGAGGAGGGTATTATTTAATGAAACCACTTCACTCCAGATGCAAACAAATGCTCATTGTCTCTATGTCCATGTTGCTGATGTTTGCTTGCAGCGTGCTGCCGGTAACCGACGGCAATACCGCAAAGGTTGCGCATGCTGCCCCCTACACCGCTCCCGAGCTTCTCATCACAGAAGTTACGCCGGATACGATGAAACAGGATGGCACTACCGGCAATCCCGATGCCTTCGAATTCATAGAAATTTACAACACGACCGATTCGATCTTGAATTTGAAAAATTACCGCATTCTATACGAAAGCCCGGCCGTATTGGAATGGATCATTACGGAAGACAAGTTCATCGCGCCGGGAGGCACCTTCGTCATCTGGGTTACTTCGTTAACCGGCTCCACGTTAGACGATTTCAACCGCAATTATGGGTCCACGCTCACATGGGATCAAGTGTTTCAAGTAACCGCGGCCGGCATGGCCAATGCATCTGCCCGCACATTATCGATCGCGTCGCCGACGAACGCGAAATTCAGCACCGCGAGCTACGGGCCGTCCGATGTGACGGAGAATGCCGGTATTCAATACCGTTATCCGGTCGACGGCTCGACAACGATGTACAAACTGTCCGGCACGGGCCTGGCGACGCCGGGGACGGTATCGGCCGGCCAAATTCCCTCGCGCGCCCTGTGGATCACGGAAGTGACACCCGATACAAAAAAGCAGGACGGAACTTCCGGGAACCCTGACGCCTTCGAATTCATCGAAATCTACAACAATACGTACCAGACGATCAATTTGAAAAATTACCGCGTCTTGTACGAAAGCCCTGCCGTCCTGACATGGACGATCGCAGAAGACAAGTATGTCCCGCCAGGTGCCGTCTTCGTGATCTGGGTAACATCGCTTACCGGTTCCACGCTGGAACAATTCAATCAGAACTACGGCACGTCGCTCACATGGAATCAAGTGTACAAAGTATCCGCCGACGGGATGGCCAATGCCTCCGCCCGCGCGATGTCGATTGCGACGCCTGACGGCGTGTCGTTGAGCAGAGCCAGCTATTCGCCCACCGATGTGACCGAGAATGCGGGGATTCGATATGCGTATCCGACAAGTGGAACATGGGAGATGCGGAAGCTGCCTGCCGCAGGGTTGGCGACGCCGGGAGCGGTAACGCAGGACCAGATTCCCGTCGACCTGATGATTACCGAGATGACGCCCGATACGAGGAAGCAGGACGGTACCCCAGGCAATCCGGACGCCTTCGAATTCATCGAACTGTTCAATAACTCCGGCGTCACGCTGAACCTGAAAAACTATCGCATTCTGTACGAGAACCCCAGCGTGCTGGAATGGGTGATCACCGAAGACAAGTACGTGGCCCCCAGGAGCACCTTCGTCATCTGGGTCAGTTCTTTAACGGGTTCTACGCTAGCGGAATTCAACGCCAACTACGGCACCACGCTGACCTCAAGCCAAGTGTTCCGAATTACTGCCGACGGCATGGCGAACGCCAAGCCGCGGGCGTTGTCGATCGCCGCTCCCAATAATACGCGCCTTCGTACCGCCGCCTACTATCCTTCCGACGTTTCGGAGAATGACGGCATCGCCTACTTATATCCGCTTGACGGCAACAAGGCGATGCGCAAGTGGGAAGGCGGCGCGGAACCGGCTACGCCCGGCAGCGTTTTCCCCGGGCAAGTTCCCGCGGCCGTTCCCGACGGGTCGGCGCCGGCGGTTCCCGCAGGATTGACGGCTTCGGCGGGCAGCGGCCAGTTCTCGCTAAGTTGGCTGCCGAACGGCGAGAGTGATCTCGCTTTCTATAGAATCTACGACGGCGGGCGTCTGGTCAAGACGGTCAAAGGGGAGCACGCCCAGACGGTGCTGGGCGGACTTCTGGACGAGCAGATAGGTCGATTGCAAATATCGGCTGTGGATACGTCGGGCAATGAATCGGCTCGGTCTCCGATCGTAACGGCAGCGACTTGGTCGATACCTCTAACCCAAGAAATCATCGTCACAACCCCGCCTACCGGAAGTTTTCCCGAATATGCGGAATGGTTTCAAGCGGCGGATGAAGTGTCCTATATCCCGGGGATGAAGCAGGGGCTTGTGCCGCAAGGGATGGCCTATTTGGCCGACCAGGACTGGCTGATCGTTTCGAATTACCGCCAGAGCGGCAAGTCCAGTATGCTGACGGTGATGGATGCAGGCACCGGACAACTCGTGAAGACGCTGACCATATATCGAGCCGACGGTACTCCCTACAACGAACACGCGGGCGGTGTTGCGATAAGCGCGTCCAACGTATGGATTTCTTCGGAAGGCAACGTATACCGGGTTCCTCTGCAGGATGTCGTGAACGGTGCGGACCGGACACCCGTCTATATCCGGGATCAGTTCGCCACCGGAACGCGCGGCTCTTTCTTGATGTACGAGAGCGGCAAGTTGTGGGTAGGAGAGTATTATGCGGACGGTTATGAAGTCGATCCTGCCCATCAGATGACGACGCGCAACGGCACGACCCAATATGCCTGGATGGTGGGCTATGATCTGGACCCGTCGACGGATCGTCTGCCTTCCGGTAAAATTGTGAATGAGACGACTCCGGTCATTCCCGATTACGTGATATCGCTGCCCGACAAAATTCAGGGGGCGACGATATTGTCGGACGGACGGATCGTGCTGAGCGAGTCTTATTCGCAAAAGAACGATGCGCACTTGTATTTCTACGAAAACGTACTGGCGCAAAGCCCGCACACCTATGTCAATGTTGGCGGCAGCGACATACCGGCATGGTATTTGGACGGGATCAGCCGGCAAGACGTTCTCGTCGCGACACCTTCGACAGAAGGCATCGTGCAGCGGGGAGGCTATCTGTACGTGATGTTCGAATCCGCGGTCAACTATTATTCAGGCAAGCTGAAGTACCCGACGGACAAAATTTGGAAAGTTGATCTAAGCATGCTCTAGTAAAGGAGTTCGGGATGGTGAAGGATCGGGAAAGGCGAACGCGCTTACATCGCAGGAAATCGCTGAAGTCGAGACTGTTCGTCGTCTTGGCCGTCTTCTCGATTCTTCCGATCCTTGCCGTCAGCTATGCCTCCCAGAAGCTGATGTTTCGCTCATCCGTGGCGCACAGCGCTTCGCTGTCCCAGCAGATCGTCGATCTGTTCGCCAATGAACTGGAGAATCAGTTCAAGGGAGTGAATCGTTTGCTGGAGCCGCTGATGATCGACCTTGACTTTCAGAAGTATTTGAGCGTTTCGAAGGAAGATACGATCGCGCAATTGAAATATTCGAGGAGCTTCCAAGCATTCTTCGACAAGATGTCGCAGGCTAATCAGGCGATCATGGGCATTCTGTACTTGGATTTGCGCGGCAAAACGTACTATCATACGACGCGGAATGAGACAATCTATCATCGGTACGACTTCGAAGGGGATTCGACTTATCGCGAGATATACGATATGGAGCGAATTACGCTGCTGCCGCCGCACGAGCGGCCATACATCACCAGCAATAACGCTCAGACGATCGCGATCGTGAAGCCGGTGCTCGATTTTTACAACCACGAAGTTCATTCTTGGATTGTCGTGGAGCTTGAGCCGGCCCGGTTGTTGGCCTTCATGAAACAGACGGACTTCGGTCATTACGGAGAAGCCTACCTCTATCATGCCGAGAGCGGGGGGACGATCGTGCTCGCCGAGGGGAGCGGTCTGGGCAGCGGCCGTCCGCTGGCAGAACTCGCCGAAGCGTATGCAGCCCAAGAAACAACGTTCCTCTATGAACGCGAAGGCAGGACGTATCAAGTGGCGGGGAAGCGGCTGTCGATCGAAGGCTGGACGCTGCTTGGCATCGCTCCGCTCGACAAGATGGTCGAAGGTACCGAGCAGGCGTCGCGAATGACGCTGCTAGTTGGCATTGTGCTGGTCGTCTTCGCGGTCGCTGCTTCTTTGTATTTGATCAACTTGTTTTTGAAGCCGCTAGAGCGGTTGAAATCTTCCATTGTAAAGCTAGGCAAGAAGAGAGAGACGGTGAAGGTGCCCCATACCTCCTATGAGGAGATCGATTTTCTGATTAAAGCCTATAACGGCATGCTGGATAACTTGAGCCAGATGGAGGAGACGGTGGTGCAAGCCCGAATGCGGGAGAACGAAAAAGAGCTGCTGCAGCTGCAAGCCTACATCAACCCGCATTTTTTGTTCAACACGTTGGAGACGATCGCCGCCTTCGCCTTCCGGCACGAAGGAGAGAAAGCGGAGAAGATGGTGCATCTGGTCGCCCATATGATGCGGTTCAATATCCGGGCGGACGGCGGGTTGGCGACGCTGGAGGAAGAGTTCCGGGCCATATCGGACCTGCTGGCCATACATCGCTATCGGACACAGTCGGAAATCGATGCGGAACTGGACGCGGTCGAAGCGGCGCTATCCGCCCGAATCATGAAGCTAAGCGTGCAGCCATTCGTCGAGAATGCGCTCAAATATGGGTACCGCTCGTTGTCAAGCCGCGATCGGTTCCAGCTATCGGTCCGTGCCGCCGTCAGTGCGGAGGGCTTAACGATCACCATCCGTGACAATGGGCAAGGCATGCCGCCCGAAGTGCTGGATAAATATCGCAAACTCATTCAGACCCATGGCGGCTACGAGGACGATTTCTTCAGACGTCACACCGGCATCTACAATGTTTATCGCCGCTTTCAGCTTGCCTATGGCGACAATTTCAAGATAGATATGGTTAACGGCAAGGACAGAGGCTTGGAAGTGAGCATTCGCTTGGGGACGATCAAGGAGAGGGGAGGGGCTATCGGTGCTGAAAGTGTGCGTAGTGGATGACGAGATGACCGTCCGACAAGCCGTCGTGCAGAAGCTGGAGCGGCTGCGCATGCCGATTCAAGTGTTCGATGTCGGATATGGTCTTGAGGCGATGGAAGCCATTCGGCTAATCCAGCCCGAATTGCTCATCACGGACATCATGATTCCCGAGCTATCCGGGTTCGAGATGGTGTCCAAGCTGAGAGGAGACAATATCCACGCGGAAATCGCGCTCATCAGCGGTTACAACGAATTCGATTATGCCCATCAAGCGATTGAGTTCGGCGTGATCCGCTACTTGCTGAAGCCCGTCGAATTGGAGGATCTGGCGGACGTCGTGCGAACGGTGGAGAGCCGCTTGCGGCTGCGCTGGGAAGAGACGATGAAGGAATACATATGGGCGTTACAAGCGAAATCGTTCATGCTGAGCGGACTGGAGCCGATTTATCCCGCCTGGTGGTTCGACGGGAAGCTGCCCAAAGTCATTCAATGGGGGGATCCGGGGGAAGCGGCGTCGGAGCGCACGGTGTTCACCTTCACACTCAACCGCCGGAGAGGGGCAGTCGTGCTGGCGCATCCAGAGGACCGTCATGCGTTCAATCACCACAGCGGCTTCCTGGACCAACTGCTGCATGCGGAAGAACGATGGCAGAACGACCACTTCTTCGCAGGGCGGAAAGCAGCCGTTCCGCACGGCAGCATGGGCGAACAAGCGATTCGGAAAGAAATACGGGCATTGGAGGAAAAGCTGCTGAACGATCTGAACGACAAGCAACCGGATGCTCTGCAAGCCGTCCTCGAGCAGTGGTTTCGCTGCATCGGCGGGCTGCATGCCGCGAAGGTCAAGCAAGAGTGCGGATACTTGCTCGCCGCCGCGGACAGCGTGCTGACCTCAAACCAAGGCCTGAACGTGTTCGAGGAGGAGAGCGCCCGGTATTGGACGGAATGGGTGCAGAGCTTCGATGCTTGGGACGGGCTGAAGCGGACGATGACGCACATCATCGTTGGCGGATTGAAGGCGCTGGCGCAGCAGTCCCAAGATCTCGACAAGCACGATATTGCGGGCAGAGCGCTCCGGCTGCTGCAGCAATCGACGGACCCGCAAATCAGCCTCAGTCAAATTGCAGCCAGGATGAACCTGCACCCGGTGACCGTTAGCAAGCTGATTAAGCAAGATACGGGGCGGAATTTCGTCGATCATTTGATCGATTACAGAATGCGTATGGGCAAAAAAATGCTGCTGGAAACGAACAAGCCGGTGTTTGAAATTGCCTTGGATATCGGGTATTCCGACTTTCGTTATTTCAGCAAAGTATTCAAGAAGACATTCGGCGAAGCTCCCCAGGAATATCGCAAAACTAAAAAACTCCTACACGAATGCTAAATGATTCTGCCCCCTTGGCCAGGGGGCTTTTCTATAATGAAACTGGATTTATAATTCATTCAGGGGTGATAAGAACATGCAAGCGAAGAATCGGTTGTTGAAGTTCACGTGTATGGCCTTGCTGCTGGGGGGATTGCTGGCGGGGTGCGCATCCGGATCCGGCAATGCATCGAAAGAGACGGCTTCACCGGCTTCACCAGCTTCGCCGGGCAGCTCGTCTGTCCAGTCCGACGCAGCAGACAAGAAAGAAGACGTGACGATCACGATGTGGATGCGTTGGCCCGAATTCGCCGATCTGAACAAGCAGGTCATCGCGAAGTTCGAAGAGAAGTACCCGTACATTCATGTGGAGAACACGGAAGTGTCGAGCAGCAATTACTTGGCTCAGCTGCAGGCCGCCGTCACCGGCGAAGAACTTCCCGATCTGTTCGCCATGCATTCCAGCCTGAAACTGTATCAGCTGCATGAGCTTGGAGCGGTGCATCCTATTAATGACGTGATTGGAGATCGCAAGAATGACTTCGAGGCGGGCATATGGAGTCAGGGGATGTCGATGATGGGTGACGAGATATACGCATTCCCGATTACGACGAACCATAGAGATGCCTACATGATGTATTACAATCTTGACGTGCTGAAGCGGGCGGGATTGAGCGAGCAGGACGTGCCTCGAAGCTGGGAGGACCTGCTGAAGACAGGCAAGCTGGTTGAGGAGAAGACGGGCGGCAAATCATACGGGGTACTGTTCGGCATGGGGGAGAAGTGGTTCGTCAACAACACGATTGCCCAGATGGGATCGGCGATCTCGCCGGAAATATTGCCGGACTCGCACATGGATCCGCTGACGGGCAAGTATCTCTATGAATCGCAAGGATACGTGGAAACAATCGAATACATCAAGAAGCTGTCGGACGAGAAAATCCTTCATCCGAACAGCCTGATCATCAAGGGAGCAGAAGCCAATCAATTATTCGCCGGCGGCGAAGCGGCCTTCCTGATCGCCGGACTGTGGGAAATCCCGCAATTCAACAAAGACGGTTTCCAATCGTTTGGGGTCGCGCCTTTGCCGACCAAGGAAGGCAAGCCGATGTATTCGGAAGTGACCGGCAGCCCGAAGTCGGCTCTATATGTCAATCAAAAAACAAAGCACTACGAAGAAGTCAGCCTTTTCCTGAAGTTCATGATGGATGAATATTACAAAGGCATGGTGGAGAGCGGTCTGAATTTCTCTCCTATTCCCGCGATCAACCAGTCCGTCAGCATTCCGGACGCCAAAATTCAGCAAGGATTGGAAATCCAGGATAAGCAATATGTATACACGCCGCATCCGTTCTCCAAAAACTTGAACACGATTCAAGTCTATGAAGCGATGAGCGGAAAAGGGCCGAGCGAGACGCAAGCATCGGTTCTGGAAGGCTACTTGGTCGGAGAGATTACGGATGTACGCGCCGCCTTGCAAAAAATCAGCGATCAGTATAACGCGGTGTTGACCCAAGCGATCAGCGATCTCCAAGGCAAGGGCGTGAAGGTTGACCCGTCCGACTGGATCTTCGAGAACTGGAAACCGTTCGAATCTTACAAACCGCAATAAATATGCCGTCCGTGATACATGTGTCATGGCCGGGCGGGACGGGGGCCAGCCGGGAAGGTGACCCCCGCCCCACTCGGCGCAGGCGGAAGGAGTGAGAGCTTGAAATTGAATCCCGCAACGGCAGGGCCTGCCGGCGTAACGCTCGACCGCAGGCGGCCCCGCTATGGGCGTCGGCAACGGAAGCGATTCATGTGGGCTTACTTGTTCGTGCTGCCGCAGTTCGTGTTCTTTATCGCGTTTACGATCTATCCGATCGTCATGAGTTACGTGTACTCTCTTTTTAATTGGAGCGGCATCGGCCCGTTGAAGCGCTTCGTCGGTTGGGACAATTACGTCCGCGTGCTGCAAGACGAGCGGTTCTGGAATGCCTTCCAGAATACGTTCATCTACGTGGCAGGTACCACGGTCATCCTGCTGCCAACGACTTTGTTGATGGCGGTCGTGTTGAACCGGGGCCTGCAAAAGGGAAAAGTGCTGTACCGGGTCATTTATTTTTTGCCGGTCATCACGACGACGGCGATCGTTGGGCTCATTATGCGATCCATATTCGGCAACAAAAACGCGTTGTTCAATGAGCTGTTGATGGCGATCGGCTTGTTGGATGCACCTTATCCATGGCTGACTCGCGCGTCTTCGGCGATGGTTATCGTCATTCTCGTCGGGGCTTGGAAGTTTTTCGGAATGATGATGGTATACTGGCTGGCCGGTCTGCAATCTTTGCCGTCAGACGTCTATGAAGCGGCCAGCATAGACGGATGCGGGCCCGTACAATCGTTCCGTTACATTACGGTACCTCTGCTGCTGCCGATCGGGGCTGTCATTCTGCTGTTAAGCGTCGTCAGCGGGCTTCACGTGTTCGACTTGGTCAAGACGCTGACCGAAGGCGGCCCGTACTATGGCACAGATGTGATGGATCTATATATTTATCGCTACGCATTCGACTCGGGCGGACCGCCCGCATTCGGATTCGCTTCAGCCGCCGGCATCGTGTTCGGATTATCCATCCTGGCCATTACGCTGATCATCGGAGGGCTGATCCGCATGACGAAATCTATCTCGGGGTGAGGAGGGGACCCGTATCGTGCCTGGAACGAGCAAGCTGACGATGGGGCTGCTTCACGCCTTCCTCATTCTGTTCGGCATCATATGGATTTACCCGTTCGTATGGACGGTGTTCTCATCGCTTAAGACGAATACGGAAATGATTAATGCCGGAATCAAGCTATTGCCGGGTAAGGCGCAATGGGGCAACTACGTGAGGGCTTGGCATGAAGCGAATTTTTCCGGCTTCTTCTCCAATACGGTCATCATTACGGTTTCGAGCGTTCTGCTCGTCGTGGCGATGTGCGCCTTGCAAGGGTATGCATTGGGACGGGTGAATTTCCCGGGGAGGAAGTGGCTGGTCGCCGCCATCACGGCTACGATGTTCATTCCCAAAGGCTACACTTTGCTTCCGGTCTATATCATCATTAAGCAGCTCGGTCTTCTTAGCTCGCTGCCCGGCGTTATCCTTGCGGAGTCTTCGGGCGCTCATGTCCTGTTCATTCTGCTGTTCATGGCGTATTTCAATAAGCTGCCGATGGAGCTGGAAGAAGCGGCCGAGATCGACGGAAGCGGATTTGTCCGCACGTTCGCCCGCGTCATGCTGCCGCTAGCCAAGCCGATGATCGCGACCACGGCGATCATGCAGTTCATCTGGGCCTGGAACGCGTTTCTGATCCCGCTGGTGTTCACGTTAAGCAAACCGGAATTGCAGACGCTGGCAGTCGGAATGTTCACGTTCGTCGGGGAACACTCGATCGATTGGGTGGGCATGTGCGCTGGCGCCACGATTTCCCTGATCCCGGTCATAGTCGTATTCGTCGCCTTGCAGAAATACTTCATCGAAGGGGTTGCCGGATCGATCAAAGGCTAGCCGAAATGGCGCTTGCTCATCCATAGCACGCCGCTCTTGAGCACGCGGGGCACGCGACCGATGATCGGCGTGGACCCCATGAGCCCAAAGCCGGCCTTCTTGCCGAGGGAGCCGAGCACGCCTTTGAGCTTGATTTTATCCAGATGCGTATCCTTGCCGTGCCAGCGGTTCACGATGACTTCCGCGACCTGCTTGCCCATCGCTTCCGCCAGTTGGGCACTGGGCGAGAAGCGGGAGGAGGCGCAATCTCCGACGACATACACGTGCGGCACGTCCGGCAGCTCGTGCCATTCGTTCACGAGCAGTCGGCCCTGCTTGTCCTTGGGCAGTTCGAGATTGCGTACCAGGTCGACGGGCCGGATGCCCGCCGTCCAGACGATCACGTCGGAGGCGAGCGCCTCCGCGCCGTTGTGCACGACGCCCCGTTCGAGCGAAGTGATGGAAATGTGGGATCTCAGCTCCACATCATGCTCATGAAACCATTGCGACACGTATTTTTGCAGCCGTCCGGGAAATCCGTTCAGGATGCTGTCTCCGCGGTCCAAGATGCGGATGCTCAGATCGGGCCGGCTTTCGCGAAGCTCGGCCGCGATCTCGACGCCGCTGAGCCCGCCGCCGACGATCGTGATCTGGCCGTTCGGGCGCGTGTCGTTCAATTGCCGGTAAGTATTGCGCGTGGCGTGCAAGGATTGAATGCTGCTTGAGAATTCGGAGGCGCCCTTGATACTATGGTAATTATCCGTGCATCCCAGAGCAATGACGAGCGAATCGAAGGCGATGGGATCCTGATCGGCGACCGCGACCGTTCGGCCTGCGAAATCAATGACTTCGATTTCGCCATAGACGATCGCCAGCGCCGGATGCTCCGGGAAGGCGTTCCGGATGTCCAGGTCGGTGACGGTGCCGGCCGCAAGCGCATAATATTCGGTTTTCAGCCCCTGGTAAGGCATTCGGTCGATCAAATAGATGCGAGTACCCTTCGGCAACCCTTTCTCGAGCAATTCGAGCACGACCGCCATGCCGCCGTAACCTCCGCCAAGCACCACAACGTTGTTCACGCGCTTAACCCCTTTTTTTGCTCATCGTCCGTATAGTATGCCTCACATGCGCATTTGGCTTGCATAGCGAACCGGAAGCCGCCATACATACAACAGCCCCGCCGACATCGTCAGCGGGGCTGCGTCCTATTCGTATACCTTCATTTCATTGTAGAACGTATCCCGCTCCACGGGGATTCTCCCGGCTCCTTTGATGAGCCAGATCAGATCATCCCTCGTAATGCCCGCAGGGGTGAGCGCGCCCGCCGCATGGCTGATTCGCTCGCGCACGATCGTACCGTGGGCGTCGGAAGCGCCCATCGTCAGAGCCAGCTGCGTCAATTGGGTACCGATATTGATGAAATAGGCCTTAATATGCGGGATGTTGTCCAACATCAGCCGGCTGATGGCGATCGCCTTCAGATCCTCGAAGGCCGAGTTGCGTCGCCGGATGCCGGCATTCGGGCTCTTCGGCTGCATGGATAGCGGAATGAAGACAAGGAAGCCGTTCGTCTCGTCTTGTAAATTCCGAATGTGCAGCATGTGCTGAACCCGTTCTTCGACCGATTCGATCGAGCCGTACAACATCGTCGTGTGCGTGCGCAATCCGAGCTGGTGAGCTTGTCGATGCACGTCCAAGTACTGCTCGATGTTGGCTTTGTCGACATGCATCTTCTCCCGGTATTGCTCGGACAATATTTCGGCGCCGCCTCCGGTCAGAGATTCCAGTCCGGCTTCGATCAAGGTCTCCAGCACCTGACGGTAGGACAGGCCGGAGATGCGCGAGAAGAAGTCGATTTCCGCCGCCGTGTAAGCTTTCATCGTGACATGCGGATACCGCTTCTTCAAGGCGCGGATCGATTCTACATAATAGTCGAACGGCACATGCACGTTATGGCCGCCGACGATATGAAACTCGCGCACGCCGGGATGGATATGCTGGTCGACGTATGCGATCATTTCATCGGGCGTAAGCGTGTACGAACCTTCTTCGCCCTGATCCTTGCGGAAGCTGCAGAACGCGCAATGCGCCTCGCAGACGTTGGTGAAATACAAGCTCATATTCTCGATAAAATATACTTTTTTCCCGTTTTTGCGCAGATTTACTTCATTCGCCAATTGGCCGATCGTGAGCAAATCGTCCGAGCGGTACAGAAATACGCCGTCTTCGAAAGACAATCGGGCGCCGCTTCTGACTTTATCTGCGATCTCCGCCATCCTGCGTGCAGTATCCGTCGTGGCAAGTGTCAATGTACAGCCTCCTAGCCTATTCTGTCATTATTATAAACCTGCGTCACCCCCCGGGCAACTATCAATCAAAATACCGCGCATCAGGTATAATTCATGGATAATTAGGGAATCAACTTGAATTATAAACAGTATTTGGTTACCTTAATGAGGTAGGAAAAATCGAACCAAAGGATTCGATAAAGGAAGGGTGTATACCATTGATCGAAGTGATGTCGCTTGACGAACTGGAGAAGTTGGAAGAGGCCGATAAAATCAATCAGTTGCGAGAGTACAGAAAGGCCCATACGATCAAAGATTTGACCCAAGCCTGGGGACTCTCCAATCCTATTCAATACTATATGTGGCTCAAGAAGCAAAATATTTACGACCACATCGTACGGAGATCGGACCGATTCGATCCGTCGAAGGAGTGGAGACGGCTGCAGGAGCGCGAGCTGGCGGAAGGCGTCGACAAAGGGCGCGTCCGCGGCGTATCCGCCGACCAATTCCGCTACACGCTGGATACGGACACCAGCGGGCCGGAGCTGGCGCAAGTGTTCCGGAGACTGTCCGATTTCCTTCAGAACGAAGCCGGGCACTTCCGCTGCAAGATCGAGCTTAAGGCCGTCGCCGGGCAGTCGCCGCAGCCAAAGCAAGAATGGAAGGACGAGGAAGAGGGCGCATAAATTCGGCGCATCGTTTCGATCTCCGCCGCCATCTGCCGATATCCCCTTCGTTCAGGAAGAAGCGTCCCTGAGCGAAAGGGATATCGGCAGATGGCGCTTTGAACGATATGAGACTACGCAGATGGAGCATTGAACGCATATGCGACTATTGAGAGGAATCCGGGCGTGGAGTATACTATATACAACTACAACGATGCGGCTAAGCCGCTCACCCGGGAGAGTGAAACGCATGGTGAACATAAGCGAGACGGCAAGCGATAAAATCCAGGAGATGCTGGCGGCAGAGGAGTCGGAAGGGCTGTTCCTGCGGATTGGCGTCAAGGAAGGCGGCTGCAGCGGCTTTTCTTACGGCATGGGATTCGACGACGAGCGGCATGATGACGATAAAGTGCTGGACATTCATGGCTTGACTGTTGTGGTGGACGGAGAGAGCGCCAAGTATTTGTACGGCGTGGAGATCGACTGGAAAGAGTCGGCTATGGGCGGCGGATTCACGATCCAAAACCCGAACGCCGTCGCCACGTGCGGCTGCGGGTCCAGCTTCCGCACCGCGTCGGACGCGGGCAAGCCGAACCCGGAGCAGTGCTGAAGCACCGAATATGATCGACAATTCGACTGGACCTGTCGGGGAATCCCGGCGGGTTCTTTCATTATATTTACGAGACTTCCGGCCAAAAATAGGCGCATCGACGCAAGACATCCATCCAAGAACCTGTCCGCGCGATCGTGTAAGATGGAGCATACCCCCGGGAAAGGAGTCCTGCGGCTATGCGTACTTATGCACAAGGACGACAGCTTGCCAGCAAGTGGCTGAAGACGAGGGCGTTGCGGGTTCACCCGGAGATCGCGGCGCACATTCCCTCCTCCAGGTTATATCGCCCCTCCAGGCTGAAGACAATGGCGGGACAATTCCACTCTGTCGTTCTGAAGCCGGTCCGCGGCACCGGCGGCTGGGGCCTTATGAAGGTGAGCAGAAGCAATGGGCGCTATCATTGGTCGTACAATACCCGGAGAAAATCGTTTCGGACCTACAGTCAGCTGCTGCGAGCCGTCAACCGGGTTCGGCGAGGCAGGTCGTACTTAATCCAGCAGGGCATCGATCTGGCCACCGTGAATGGCAGACCGATCGATTATCGGGTCAAGCACGTTAAAATGGGCGGGAGGTGGCGCATCCGGGCGATGGTGGGCAGAGTGGCGCGGCGCGGCTTGTTCGTGACGAACTTATGCCGGGGCGGACGGCTGCTCAGCGCGGCGGAAGGCTTGCGTCAATCGCTGCCGGGCCAGGAAACGGGGAAAAAAGCGACCATGCGACATTTGACGAGAGTGTCCACCGGTGTGCTGGAGAGCCGTTATCCCGGCATCGGCCAACTCGGTTTCGACTATGGCATCGACCGAAACGGACATATTTGGATGCTGGAAGTCAATACTCGACCCCATTAATCGGAATGATATGACAATATTTTCTATCAATTCCTTTAATCAACGAGAATAGCGGCATGAAACTTTTTTATGAACAATCGATTTTTGCAGGCTGTGGATATCTTTATCCACATTATCCCCAGCGTACGACAGGGCCTTGCGACAGCTTTCAACAGTTTGCCCACATAATATCCCCAGTCGGTTGTGGATAAATGGGGATATTGTTCGCTAAAGCTTGCCATGCTATGATGCCTTCACAACATCACTATTATATGAGGGAAGGGTGAAGGATATGCTGCCGCAGCTTTCGGACGAACTGTTGCTCGACGCCTATCGCAAAGCCGTGCGCCTTGGCTTGGATCGCGAATTCATTCAGCTGTTGGGATCGGAAATCGGGCGTCGCCGGTTGACGCGATCGGACGTGCGTGTGAATTGACGATCGCACGCGAACAGACAAAATCCCGCTTTCTTGGCCGGCCAATGTGACATTGGCAAGGACCGGGAGGCGGGATTTCGCATAATAGGCATCTTATCGGCACTGGCTACAGCTTCATATTGCTGCTATGGCCGGGCGACAGCTTGGCGTCCGGATCGATATACACTTTCGCGTTGTTGACGGCGGTAGGCGCTTCACCGAATCCGACGGCGATCAGCTTCAGCTTGCCGGGATACGTCGTAATGTCTCCTGCGGCGAATACGCCCGGAATGCTCGATTCCATGCGGGAGTCCACCACGATGCTGCCGCCGTCGATATCCAGTCCCCATTCCGCGATCGGGCCGAGCGAGCTGACGAATCCGAAATTGACGATCAGATCGTCAACCGCGATTTCCATGGTTTCGCCTGTCTTGACATGCGTCAGCGTCACGCGTTCGATCGCGGTGTCCCCGTGCAATGCCGTAATTTCCGTCGGAGTGACGATCCGCACTTTGGATTGCTGAAGCAATTCTACGCTGTGCTCGTGAGCGCGGAACTTGTCCCTTCTGTGGATGAGCGTAACGGACGCCGCGATCGGCTCCAGCATCAGCGCCCAGTCCACAGCGGAATCGCCGCCTCCGCTGATCAAGACGCTGCGTCCACGGAATTTCTCCATATCCCCGACGAAATAATGCAGGTTCGACTTCTCGTACTTGGCGGCTTCCGGCAATTCCAGCTTGCGGGGCTCGAAAGCGCCGACCCCGGCGGCAATAATGACGGCGCGTGCATGGAATGTGTCCGCATCGGTCACAATTTCAAACAAACGTTCTTCCTTCTTGACGACCGACAGCACCTTCTGCTCGAGCCGGATATTCGTCTCGAAAAGCTTCATTTGCTCCTGCAGGTTGTCGACAAGCTCCTGAGCGGTTATTTTCGGGAATCCGGCGACGTCGTATATGTGCTTCTCCGGATACAATGCCGCGAGCTGCCCGCCGAGCTGAGGCATGCTTTCGATCAGCGCAACGGACATTTGCCGCATGCCGGCATAGAAAGCCGCGAACATGCCGGCAGGGCCTCCGCCGATTATGACGACGTCGACAGAGGATGGTTGGGTTTGAGTCAAGCCTTGTGCACCTCCGTAAAGTTGCGGTACGTAAGCATTTCCCTCATTATAGACTTGTGCCTGAAACAAAGAAAGTGATTTTTGTGGAGATGTCCAAACATTATTGTAATAATGAACCTTGAAAATTCATGAAAAAATCGATATGATTCACATTGTATGGGCTTGATCGAATCAAGTCGGCGACAGACATTGTGTAATTTTTCACAAAGTATGCGCAACAGACAAAAACAAACAACGATTGGATGGGATTGCAATGAGCAGCATACCAAAGATTGTCATCCTGGGGGCAGGGTACGGCGGGGTATTGACATCCCTGCGGCTCCAGAAGGAATTGAATTATAACGAAGCCGACGTCACGCTCGTGAACAAGCACGATTACCATTATATCACGACGCATCTGCACATGCCGGCCGCCGGCACGGACAACCCGGAGAACGCGCGGGTGAACATCTCGAAGCTGATCGACGAGTTCAAGATCGACTTCGTCAAATCGACCGTCGTGCAAATCCGCCCGCAAGACCGCAAGGTCATCCTGGAGGACGGAACGCTCTCCTACGATTATTTGGTCATCGGCCTCGGCGGCGAACCGGAGACGTTCGGCATTCCCGGCATGGTCGAGCATGCGTTCAACATTCGCAGCATCAACTCCGTGCGCCTGATCCGGGAGCACATCGAATATCAATTCGCGAAGTTCAAGCGCGAGCCGCATCGCACGGACTACCTCACGTTCGTCGTGGGCGGGGCCGGCTTCACCGGCATCGAGTTCGTCGGCGAGCTGTCCGACCGCATTCCGGAATTGTGCAAGCAATTCGATGTCGATCCTGGACTTGTCAAGATATACAATATCGAAGCCGCGCCGACCGCCTTGCCCGGATTCGATCCGGAGCTCGTGGAGTACGCGATGGAAGTGCTGCAAAAGAAAGGCGTTACGTTCAAGATCGGTACGGCCATCAAGGAGTGCACGGCCAGCGGCGTCATCGTCGGCGAAGGGGAAGAGATCAAGTCGCAGACCGTCATCTGGACCGGCGGCATTCGCGGCAACCGGCTGATCGACGAAGCCGGGTTCGAGACGATGCGCGGCCGCGTCAAGGTCGACGAGTTCATGCGCGCGCCCGGACACGAGAATGTGTATATCCTGGGCGACAACTCGCTCGTCTTCAATCCGGACGGAGGCCGTCCTTATCCGCCGACCGCCCAGATCGCGATGCAAGCAGGCATCAACTGCGCACACAACCTGGTCGCATCGATTCGCAACCAGCCGCTTAAGCCGTTCGTGTACCAGCCTAAGGGAACCGTTGCCTCGCTGGGCAAGGGCGAAGCGATCGGCATCGCCTTCGGCAAGAAGTACAGAGGCCGCACGGCTGCTTGGCTGAAGAAGGCGATCGACCTGCGCTACCTGTTCATCATCGGCGGCATTCCGCTCGTGCTGCGCAAAGGCAAGTTCCTGTAATGAGACACTGCAGCGTGCAAGTGCGGGGCCTGTTGACCCGGGAGGAATTGGACCGTTACAACGCGCTGATGGAAGTGGGCTCCTATCTGGAATCGCAGCAACGCTACGATTTGTCCGCCATCGTGCAAGCGGAAGTGGACCTGCTGATTGTCCCGGCGATCGAACGGCTTAAGGAGAAGAGCCGGGCGCGCGACCGGATGTCGCAGGAGTTTCTGGAAGAGCAGCGCCGCGCGGATTGGGAAGCCAAGATGCGGGCGATCGAGGCGGAAGACGAAGATTAAGAAGCGAAAGGGGGCTGTCCCGGTTTGGGACGGCCCCCTTTATCGCAATAGCACGCTATACGCGCAGCAGATCGTCGAGCGCATCGCGCGTCAACCGGTTGCCGACATAGAACGGCCCGAATTCGCCGTAGCGCGCGCTGACTTCATCGAAGCGCATCTCGTAGACGAGCTTCTTGAACTGCAAGGCATCGTCGGCGAACAGGGTGACGCCCCATTCCCAATCGTCGAAGCCGACCGATCCCGTGATAATCTGCTTCACCTTGCCCGCATAGCTGCGCCCGATCATGCTATGGCTGCGCATCATCGCCTTGCGCTCGTCCATCGGCAGCATGTACCAGTTGTCCTGCAGCATGCGGCGCTTGTTCATCGGGTAGAAGCAAATATGGCTCGATTTGGGCAGAATCGGCTTCAGCCGCGCGGCGATCTCCGGCACCTGCATCGGATCGACGCCGGGTTGGCCCATGTAACTGCTCAATTCCACTACGCTGACATACGAATAAGCTTTGTGCGTAAAGCGGGCGATAGCCGAACGGTTGAACGCATTTTCCAGCGCGTTCAATTCCTCAAGCGTCTCCCGCAAATGCATGAACATCAGGTCGGCTTTCTGCCCGACGATCGCATATATCGCGAGACTGCCTTCCTTGCGTTCCTCCACGGCTTCCCAATCCGCGATCATCGCCAGCAATTCGGCTTCGGCCGCATCGCGTTCCGCCTGCGTGGCCGACTGCCAAGCCTGCCAGTCGATCGTGCGAAAATCGTGCAGCGCGTACCAGCCGTCCAATGTTTGCGTTGCTTCACTCATCGGTTCCACTCCTAGCCTTCGACTTGTTTGCTTTCATTGTACCAAAGTCGTCGAACGATTGCCCGTCCACTGCCTGCCGACAGCCCCCCCATTACGTTGCCTGAGCCGACAATTTCACAACCTGTTCACAGGCTGTTCGTTTGACTCGCGGGAAACCGATCTTGTAAACTGTGAGATAAGATCGATCGGTTTAGGAGGCTGTTTGCGCGTGCTCGAGATTTTACAGGAAATCGTCGGTGCCTTGCTGTTCTTCGTATTGCTGTTCGGCATCGGGTTCATATTGAATATGTTGATCAAGACGACTTGGCTGCCGGTCTGGCTGTGGGTCATCATCGGCATTCCGCTCGGCGTCTGGCATTACTGGGAGCCCAGTACGACGATCGGCTCCTTCATCGCCGTCTGGCTGCCCTCGATCCTGTCGAGCGTCGCGGGCGCGCTCGTTAGCGGCTGGGCGATCCGCAAGCTTCGTCAGGGCGGCTACAAGATGTTCTGACGGATTGCCGCGGGAGTGGGGAGCGGCAGGAGGACGAATCATGTTAGGGATAGAACGAATCAAGATGGTGAAATTCGCGCTGGTCGGTGTCGTCAATACCGGCGTGGATTTCGCTATTTTTGTGCTGCTTGTGTATGCGCTCGGCGTTCCGGCCTGGCTGGCCCAGATCGTGTCGTACTCGGGCGGCGTTGCGAACAGTTTCTGGCTGAACCGCCGCTGGACGTTCCGCGCCGCCGGGAGCGGCAGTCATTGGCAGGAAGCTCTGCGGTTCGCTGCCGTGAACGGCGCTTCCTTCGCCGCCGCGACCGCGGTCTTGCTCGGTCTGCATCAAGGGTTGGCCTGGTCGCCTGCGGCGGCGAAGGCCGTGTCTGTCTTCTTTGCCATGATCGTGAATTATTTGGGCAGCCGATATTGGGTGTTCCGCGGCAATCGCAGAGAGAATCAGCCAAGCTAGCCATTGAGATTTATGCTACAATAGAGAGACCATTCTTACGGAAAAGAGTGTCGATTCCGCGATGCGTGTGTCGAATCTATTGGAATTTACGGAGAATCATCGTTTCGTATCCCACCGAGACTTTTCATTAGGCGCGACGGATCGCAAAATCCTATCTACGCTTTACCAACCGATGATAGGGGCTTTCGCCATCGGCCTCTATTACGATCTCTATCATCGGATTGGGGAAGACGAGACCGGGTACGGTATGCCTGATGCGCAGCGGTCGTTATTTCTCGGACTTGGCTTGGAACCCAACGCGGCGGGACGCCGGTCGCTGGCGCAGGAAGCATCTCGCCTGGAGGCTGTCGGCCTTTTGCAAGTTTACAGAAACCTCAATCCGGCAACGGAAGAGACTTTGTATGAATATGCGCTGCAGCGGCCGCTGGGCGCCTCCGAATTTTTCGCGAATGTTCACTTGACCTTGCTGTTGCGGGATAAACTGGGCAAGCCGGCCGTGCTTGCGCTGCGATCGCGGCTGGCGCCCGGGCAGCCTGCGGAATTGCTGCGGTTCGTATCCCGCGAAGAGATCACGACGCCGTTCTACGAGCTGTTTCGAATCGGCGCCGGGCCGATCGATCCCGACTTGGAGCCCGGCTGGATCGAGACGGCGCCCGCCCGGGAGACGGCACCTATGGAGGAGCGCATTCGTCATGCCGATATGCTGCTGCGGTTTCCGAGGGGGGCCAAAAACCGGCCGCTGCTCGAGAAGCTGGGAAGAGCGCCGGAATCGATGAGCCAGATCAATTACCTGGCCTACAAGTACGACTTGGATGTGACCGACATTTGCCGCTTGCTCGACGAAGACGAGGCATTCGCCGCCGACGGGACGTTGCAATGGGAACTGTTGAACCGACGCGCCCACTCGGCCTATCGTCAAGACCGCAAGCGTGACGAGGAGCGGGAACGCTTCCTGGCGCGGGGGGACAAGCGGAGCATCGAAACGGGCGCAGAAACGGTATCGGCCCATGACCAGGACGAGAACGAATCGATGCCCCTCTTGGACGTTCCCGAACGGTTCGCCCTTGCACTGACGCCCGAACAATATCGCTCGTTATTGCGGCAAGAACCGTATACCCGGATGCTCGAACGCTACTTCCCCGGGGCGGTGCCGGATTCTTTCGTCCGCATCTTCGAGCGGATCGACTTGAACTACAAGCTGCCTGAGCCGGTCATCAACGTGCTGATTCATTATATTTTCGGCATGAAGCACGCCCAGCGGTTGACGCACGCCTTCATCGATTCGATTGCTTCGAACATGCTGGCCAAGGGAATCGATACCTACGCGCGCGCGGTCGCCTATGTGCGGGAGCAGGTGAAGCTCAACGAGACGCTGGAAAAGCGGAATAAGGGAACGGAAGCTTCCGCGCAGTCTCGCGCCAGATCGCAGCAGCAGCGGCGCAAGCCCGAGATGCCCGTCGTGAAAGATCAGGGGCCGGGCAAGGAGATTACGCCGGAACAGCGGGAGAAGATGCTGGCCAGAGCCAGGAAGTTAAAAGGGGAAACGTGATCGGAACACGCGCGGAATGGCGGATTGGAGAGGATGAACGATGGAATCGCTGAAGGATGCCTTGCGCGGCTGGTCGTCGCCGGGCCGGACGGGCGATGCTGCCCGAATAGCGGAGCAGGTGCTGAACGATCCGCTCGTGCAGGAGTTCCGAGCCTGCCATCCGCAGTTGAATGATGCCGATCTCAAGCTCAATATGAATCGGCTGTACCAGATGACGGTAGAAACTCGCAATTGCCGGAGTTGTCCCGGCCTCGACCGGTGTCCAAACGATATGCAAGGACATTCCACGGGCTTAGCCTGCATGGAAGTCGGCGGCCGCTGGCAGATTATCGATCAGAAGAAGCCCTGTTCGCTGTGGCAGCAGCACGAGCAACTCATGCAATTTCAGCGGCGCATCACCTGCTTGTTCGCTGACGAATCGATGTTCGGCCAATCCTACGACGAGACGGAAATGCTGAATCTGGATGAAGATCGATCCCTTGCGGTAGACGGCCTGCTGGATTACGTAGAGCGTACGAAGCAGGACGGCTTGCAGAAGACCGGCCTTTATTTGATGGGCGACTTCGGAACCGGCAAAACGTATCTGGCCGGGTATCTGCTGCAGAAGCTGGCGAAGGAAGGCTATTCCGGCGTTATCGTCTATATGCCCGAATTCGTCGAAGACGCCAAAGCGCTCATGCTGGAGCCGCAGAAGCTCAAGGATACGATCACGCTGATGAAGGAAGCGGACCTGCTCGTATTCGACGATATCGGCGCGGAGAACCTGAGCCCGTGGGTGCGCGATCACGTACTCGGCGCAATTCTGAACTACCGGATGAACCGCAAGCCCACGTTCTATACGTCCAACCACGACCTGGACGCGCTGGAACGGCACTTCAGCTTCACGCACAAGGAAGGCGAGGAAATGCACAAAGGCCGGCGGTTGATGGACCGTCTGCGGCCTTACGTGGAAGTGCTGCACGTCGGGGGGCGCAATCAGCGGGGGAACGGGACCGTGTAACGCGTCCGTAAGTCGGGATTGCCGCGAACATAAGGAGTTGAGTTCCATTTTCCTGAAGCTGATTTTACCGGTTGCCATGGCCTGTTTGTGCAATACCGTCGGCAATGCACTATGGAAATCCTATTTTGCCAAACACCCGTTTTCCCTTTCCAGTTTTGGCGGGGTTTTGTCCGTACTGTTTTCTTTACAGGTGTTGTTGGGTATTTTATGTTATTTCGGTTCCATGCTTTTGTTTTTCTATATGTTGTCTCGTTACAATCTGTCATTGGTCATTCCTTTAACTTCATTGACTTATATCTTTAATATCGCTGCCGGCATTTTGATGTTCAAAGAGAAGATGTCGCCGCTGCAAGCATGGGGCAGCGCCATCGTATTTATCGGCATTATTGTCATCATGAGCAGCGGTGCGGCAAAACAAAATTGACGAAGGAGAAATGGCCGGATGGATCAGCCGCATCGGAATAACGATCCACAGACGACTCGCGCTTTTTTGAAGCACAAAATCGGACATCTGAAGTGGCGGGACATTTTGTACGGCGAGTTGGAGCTCTATCTGTTTTGGTTCGTCAAATCGATTCCGGGCATTCCCGGCTTTCTGCTTCGTACCTTGGTTGCCAAGCTGTTGTTCAAACAGACAGCAGGCATGACCTATATTCAGCCCAACGTCGTATTTGTGCATACCAACCGGCTGCGGGTCGGCAAATCTTTTTGCGTGAACAGCGGGACCTATATCAACGCTATTGGCGGCATTCGGGTCGGAGATCACGTGCTGCTGGGTCCCAACGTTACCGTTTCCTCGGGCATGCATCCCATCGAAGGCAGATTTCCGTCGATTTCCTCCCGGCCGTCGATTCCGAAGCCGATCGTGATCGAGAACGATGTGTGGATTGGCGCGAATGCGGTCATCATGCCCGGCGTGACGCTTGCAGAAGGTACGGTGGTAGGGGCGAATTCCGTCGTTACGAAAGACACGGAGCCCTATTCCGTCGTGGTGGGTTCGCCTGCCAGAAAGATTCGCACGCGGTAACGGTATAAGCGATAATCATCAGCCGGGAGGTTCGAACGTGAAAATTGGAATCGTCGGGTTCGGCAAAATGGGCATCATGCACGGAGCGCTGCTTCATGCGATGGAAGGCGTCGAGTTGGCGGCGATCACGGATACTTCGAAATTTATGCTGAGCGGCTTTAAAGCTTTGTTCCCGCAAGTCAGAACCTATCAGTCATACCAGAGAATGATCGACGATTGCCGATTGGACGGGATCATCGTCGCTACGCCATCGTTCAGCCATATCGAAATTGCCAAATATGCGATTTCGCGGAACGTGCATGTGTTTATCGAAAAGCCGTTGAGCAACGAGGTCCAGAGCTGCGAGGAATTACTCGCCTTGTCAGCCGGTTCCTCGTCGATTGTGATGATCGGTTTCTGCATGCGTTATAATCCGATGTTTGCCAAAGCGAAGGAACTGATTGATTCCGGAGCGCTTGGAGAAATTGAGAGCGCTGCGGCCGCCATTTATTGCTCCGACGTTCTGTCGGAACAAGCAGGATGGAGGTTCAATCCGAAGCAATCCGGCGGCGGAGTGCTGATCGATTTTGCCGTGCATATGCTGGACATGCTTTATTATTATTTCGGCGAAGTTGCCGAGGTATCGGGCCGCACGCAGCGGATACATTCCAGAGAGGTCGAGGACGAAGTGCATGCGGCGTTGCGATTTCGGAGCGGGGCGACCGGCACCCTGCACGGCTCCTGGAGCAAGCCGGAGTACAGAAAGCCGTTCTATCAAATCGAAGCGACCGGATCTCTGGGCCGGCTGAAGGTGACGGATCAGGAGCTTCGTCTGGAGCGGGAGACGGGTACCGACACGTCCTATTACCCCGATCTGTATACCGGCTCGTATATCGATATCGGCGGACCGCATTTTTCGGAGCAGATCGCGCATTTTATCTCGAGCATTCGCGATAAGACCGAACCGGGAACCGATCTCGCATCCGGTTTCTATGTGCAGACTTTAGTCGATGCGATCTACCGGTCGGACCGTCATGACGGTGAAGTTTGCTTGATCGGGGAGGGATAAAGCGATGGATATCGATTCCATTATTTTGGGAGACAATCAGTTTTTCGGAGTCAACCACATGTCCCAGGAACGCGGCAATCGGACAAGAGAAAGGTTCAAGGACGTATCGCAGATCCGCCAGGTTTTGCATGCCGCGCTCGACAGCGGCGTCAAGGGAGTCATGTTTTCAACCCATCCGGCGATCTACGAGATTACGGACATGATTAAAGCCGATCCTGTATTGCGGGCGGAGCTGAATATTTACGTCAACGTTCCTTATGTTTTCAAGTATGTCAGCATGATGAACACGATGGGCATGTACGGAACGATCGAGAAGATGCTGGAGGGCAAGTCGGTGTTGGATAAGGCCGGCTATATGATGAAGAGCCTGATTCAACTGGGGACGAAAAATTACCTGCAGGTCGCCAACCGGCTGATCGATGTGGAGATGAATCCATTTCGGGACTTGAACGTCAAAGCCGTATTTCTGCATAACGCACTGGCCGATCTGGCGCTCGGTTACAGCATGCATAAGGTAGTAAAAAACTTCCATGAATATATCCAAAAAAAATTCAATGTCGTTCCGGCATTCGGGACATTAAACTATCCGAGATTCAGCAACTTTCTTGGCGAAGCGAACGTGAACGATTCGTTGATCATGACCGCCATCAACAAGAAAGGCTTTTTGATGAACCCGGGCAAGCAGGCTGTCGAAGCGGCGGTCCGGGAAGGAAAACACACCGTCCTGGCCATGGCCACGCTGGCGTCGGGCAGCATTCGTCCCGAGGAGGCGTACGAATACGTATTTTCTTTGGGCCATGTGCGACATATCGTGGTCGGGGCTTCCTCCAGAGAGCACTTGCATGAAACGGTTCGCATCATTCGCGGGTACATGCGTTGAGCAAGCTCAACGCACCGGATCGGGAACCGATTCCGGGTCCGGGGATTCAAGCACTTGATACAGCTTCCATACGTCGTTGAAGTCCCGCACAAGCGACGTCCAATCGCTGCCATGTTCGTATAGTGTCGGATAAGTCGTATTAATCGTGCTTTGCACATTTCTCAGCGGTTTTGGAACGAGCACATATCGAGCGCCGTATTGGACGGGATCCTTGACCGCATTGCGGAAATCGTAATCGCTTGTGATGAGATAGCGCTTCGGATAATGGCTGTTGACCAGGATGACGTATGCGGAGGCGGAATCCGTAAGGACGGTTTCCGTAATATTGTCGTCAATCCACCGGGCAATTTCTTTCTCCAATTTCTGCGTTTCATATTTGACGTTGTTCTCGTTGATCGTCAGAAAGTTATTCTCGTCCGGCGCGATGTTCGGATTGGTGATCGCGTAGGTCAACATGCACGCATTGATCAGCATGCCACCGCAAATGATAGAGAACGATATCCGGCGCCATCGCAAGGCGATTTGATGCAGTTCATACGGAATCCAGGCCACGACAATCGGAAACACGTACATGAAATAGCGAAAGAAACCGAACGAGGATTCGCGAAACAACAATAAGAGCTGCAAACCCGGGATAGCCGCGAATAACAGCAACAGCACCAGAAGGTCCCACTGAAACAGCCTTCGCGTGATCGTACGAACGATGAGGATGCTGATGAGCGGAATGGCATACCAGAACGTTTTTTGAGCGACCAGTTCCAGGATGGCAATCGGATTTCCGAAAAGGGCGCGGAAGCTCTCGTCTTCGTTGAGAATGGCTGCCAAAGCGTCATTGGAATACTCCGAGTTTAAAAAATAGAGCGGATTTCCCATAATGGTATAGTTGAAAAAAATCCAAAGCAGCCCGAAGAAAAAGGTGGGCAAAATCGCGATAATGGCGGTAGCCTCAACCTTCAGCCATCTTTCACGCAGGGTATAGGACGAATCTTTGTGCCAGAACAAAACGATTACGGCAATCGCAAGCGCGAGCGAAAAACCGAGCGGCACGGCTTCGTAACGTGTCCAAAAGGCCAACGATAAAGCGAAAGAGGTCAGAATGAGATCGCGGACTTCCCGGTCTTTGATCCACAAGCAAAAATAGGCGATGGAAGCCATGATGAAATAGATATAAGGCGCATCGCTTAGGCCGTTTGCGCCAAATAAAAAGAAGAAGGGGTTTAAACCGTACAGAAGCGCAATCGTCAGGCTCATGGTAACGGATAAATTGAATTTCCTTCCTGTTCTGAACAGGAGGACGGCAGTCAACCCGGCGAACACGCTTGACATCAGAACGCTCGCCAGACCCGAAGAGGCGATTGGACGATAGAGGGGGTAGACGAGCAGCGGAATCAACTCCATCAAGCTGGGCAACGGATTCCACACAAATCCGATCGCGCCCAGGTGGGGATCGCGGCTGTACAACACATAAAAGGCATTCGCGACACGGCTCATGGCGTCCGAATGCATAAACCCCAAAATATGCGCAATATAGTAGCCAACCGAAAATTCGGCCAGGAAAATAAACGCAAAAAGCAACCAGCTCATTCTTTTGTTGTTTTGCAGCATGACCAGGGAAGCCCCTTTGATCGATTAATATTCGCGCGTGGCCGCCGCTTCATTTTCATAAATCAGCTGCTGAACGCCGCCATCCCCGTAGGAATACTGCGAACGAATCAAATAGCGCGGCCTGCCCTTTACTTCATGATAGATAGCGGCAATATACTCACCGATAATGCCCAAGGCAAACATAATCAAACCGCCAATAAACAGCTGCAGCAGAACTACCGTCGTAAAGCCGGTAAAGGCTTTGCCCCGCAATTTGTCCACGACTGCGTACAGCCCCAACACGATTGCGCCAGCGGAGAAAGCAAGTCCTGCAAGACTGACCAGCTTCAACGGAAGCGTCGAGAATGAAACGATGGACTCGATCGCAAGCTTCGTCAGTCTAATCGTTCCCCAGCGGCTTTTTCCATGCTCCCTGGGAGCTACCTCGAAAGGAATGGCTTTTTTACTGTAACCGGCCCATGCCGTCATTCCCCTGAAAAAAGTGTTCTTTTCCGGCATTCTGCGCCACGCGCCGACTACCTTGGAATCCAATAATTTGAAATCCGATGCATTTTTCATATCGAAGCCCGTGAACTTGTTCAACAATCGATAATACATCGAAGCTCCCGTTTTATTGACGAAAGATTCATGTCCGCGGTTGGATTTATAGCACTCTACAATTTCATACTTTTCCTCGCGCCACAATCGAACCATTTCTTTGATGAGCGAAGGCGGATGCTGAAGATCGCCGTCCATCACCAACACCGCTCTTCCCATGCAATGCTCCAGACCGGCGCACAAAGCCAGCTCCTTGCCAAAATTTCGGCTGAGCCGAATGGCGGTAAGACCTGGAGTCGCCGAGGTCATGCTCTGAAGGATCGGCCATGTACGGTCTGTCGAGCCGTCGTCGATGACCAGAATTTCATAGGATTCGGCGGCTTCCTGGACATGGCGTATGATCGTTTGCAAAGATTGTGCCAGATGACTCTCTTCATTGTACATCGGAATGATGACGGAAAGCTCAGGGTCCGATTTCAGTGTACTCGCTCCTTTGTTATGAGATGTGTTCGGAGTCAGTCAATCCGTGCTGTGTTTTTTCCCAATAGAACGGCTTCGTGATCAACTGCCATGCCGCTTTGATTGCCGCAATGCTCATCATGACCCAGTACAGCGGCGTCAGCAGCGCCGACCGGATAAGACCGTATGAGAAATAGCGCTCTCCCCGTTTTTCCAATTCATGAATGACCCAATATACGCCGGCAGCATTGCTGAAAACGAAGAGAAAGTTGGCAAAGTAAAATTCCGCGGACGCGAAATAGTAGACAGATGACGGGAAGAGCGGCTTAATCCATGACGCCTTCCAGACGAACCACACGATAATCATCGACCAGAACAGAGGATTAAGCAGCGGCAGCATCGGCGTTGCCAGCACCATGACATGGAAACCCATAAAGCCGCGCAAACCGACTTCCCGGCACAGCCGCACCGGATTGCGCATATGGACAAGCCAAGTTTGCATGTATCCTTTAATCCAGCGGGAACGTTGACGAATCCAGTTGCCGAACCGGCTGTTGGCTTCCTCCCAGGTTCGCGAATCGACGATGGCGGTCTTGTAGCCTTCCTTGTACAAGCGGATGCCGAGGTCGGCGTCTTCCGTCACGTTGTAAGGATCCCAGGCATTGAGCGATTTCAGTACATCTGTTTTAAAGTGATTGGAAGTGCCGCCCAGCGGAATCGGAATATCAAGCTTCATGATGCCTGGCAGCAGCAGCTCGAACCACATGCTGTATTCCTGGGTAAACCAACGGGTGAGCAGATTCTGACCGCTGTTGAAATAATTCAACTTCGCTTGCACGCATACCGTCTCTTCCCCGCAGGATTCAAACGTCAGGTGCACCTTCTTAAGTTGGTCGGGGTCTGGGCGGTCCTCGGCATCGAATATGACCACGTATTTGCCCCTAGCACGGATCAACCCGAAATTGCAAGCTTTGGGCTTCGTCTTGGGCAAGCTGTCGGGCACCACGAGAACCGAGTAGTAGGGCGGCAAGTTCATCGTTTTGAGCACTTGCAGGGCTTCGGCGTCATCTTTCTCGATCAGCAGTCGGACATCCAGCTTAGCCTTCGGGTAGTCGAGTTTTTCCAAATTCCGTATCAAATGCGGGATAACCTGGCTTTCTTTGTACATGGGCACCAGTATGGTGTAGATAGGCAGGTCCCGCTCATCAATCGCATCCAGTTGCTCTTGCGTGTACCGATATTGGGCGCCGCTTCTGGATCCGTACAGGATGATCATGAATTTGAACAGCGTCATGAAGAAATAAAAGACTTGAATGCAAACATTAGCTATTATCAAGGTTAACCAGGCATTCGCTGCCAGACCGGCGATCATGAGGGCGAGAGCAACGAAGCCAAAGACGATTTGTCCCTTGGTAAACGTGGTGCTTGCCGAATTGTGCGGCTGTTCGACAGCCAGCTTGGAGGTACTTTCCTCCAGCATTTCGTCGCCGTAAACATCGGACCAGAACAATTCCATTTCGCTCTTGGAGGCCAGTACCTGTTCAATCGGTTTTTCCAGCAGCTCAAGCAGAACGTCCAAACGTTCCTTCGTAAGCGGTTCGTTAACGGCCAGCAGAAAACGGTTGGGGTATTCGTGGATGAGAACGGCCCCATATTCGCGGGCGATCGCTTCGGGAAGCTTGACCTGGGTATCCAGCGTCAGTTCGCTGCCGATTCGGCCGATACTGTTCTGATTGGCAACAATCCGGTACAACTGTTCCGGCTCCAGAAATTGCAAAGATAACAGAATGTCGCCCAGAAGCCCGCCGCTCTTGCGTTGGAATGCGAGCGCTTTGTCCAATTGCACTTGGGTGATATAACCGGATTGTACGAGCAAGTCGCCCAGCCGTGCTTTCTGGACCGCATTGCCGACATATGGCAGCAGCTGTTCCGCCGTAACGAATCCAAGCTCGATCAGAATATCGCCGAGTCGGCCCCCGTATGCTTGCTGCCGTTCAATGGCTAGCTGCAACTGCATGTTGTTAATAATGCCATTGTCGAGCAATTGATCCCCCAGCTTGGCGCGGGGCAGCGCGGCGGCAGGAGCGGCGGTTGCTGCTTGAATAGGTTCAGGCGCTTTAGGCGGCGCAACGTGCACGGAATTGTTGCTTTTGGAAAGAGGAGAAGCGGGACTTTCCCGGCCCAGCCATTGCCGAACGTCCTCATCCTCCAAATAGCGGATGCGTGTCTGCACTGCCGCCAATTGACGTTTAATTTCTTCGGTCTCCCAGTTTATTCTGAGGAGTAAGGCGGCCTGTTCGGCGCGTTGCTGGTTCAACGTTTTTTGCAGGCGGTCCAGCCGTTTTCGATCGGAATCCAGTTGTTGGCGCGTTTGGCGAATGGGCGCTCCCCGGAATTGCAATCTCATCCCGCTCATTCTCCAGTCGTGCCTTCCAACAGTTGACGTTCCTTCATCAAGGCTTGCTCGAGCATTTGCCCGAGCTGTTCCTGGAAGGCGAGCTTTTGCTGTATGAGTTCTGCGAAATGATCGCTTTCCTGCTTCAGCAAGAGCTCCGTTCTGGAGATTCTGGAAGACATCGTTGCGAATCTGTCATTCGCATCATCGACATGATAGCCTAACCAGAGAAACCGTTGGCGTGTTTTGTTTCTGGTGCGTCTCATGATTTGCGCCTCCTGTTCACCCCATACAAGATGCCGATCGCCAAGATGACGAAGATGAAGGCAATCGTAAAAACAATTCTGTCAGTTGACCAATTGCCCCATTGCATAGCGGAACTCTGAACAGACGCCTCCGCCGGTTCGAAGGGATCTTCCGTAGCCGGGAAGGGGTAAACCTTGCCCAATGAATCGATGACGGAGATTCGGCTCGATAGCAGACCGGATTCTTCAGGGTTCGCCATTGCTTGCGCGACGGAACCGAGCAGTTTCGGCGTGGCGGCTGACAACAGAAGGAGGCTGCGATTGTCGTCAAATGGCGATCGCGTCAACTGCATGACGGCAGAATCTCGCTTGAGCGGCTCCAGCAATTCGACCTCCGACGATCGCGAGAGCATCGTTGACGCATCAAAGCGGACATAGCTGTGGCCGTATCCGTTGAATGCATCGGGCAAACGGCTATGGGTACCCACGTAAATAATGTGGAAGTCTTTCAGCTTGCCGGGAAGATCGGGATCCGAGGTTCGAAACAGCTGCAAGTCGCTGATCGACGGCAATATGGCCGTTCCCATCCGGCCAATCAGCGTCATGGCCGCGTTCAACCGTTCGGTTCCGGTGTCATCGAACAAGAAGGCCGTACGGTCCCATTGCCCGTTCGTAATGAACGGATAAGGCAAGGATTGTATATAATAGCTCTGCCGTTCGACCGGCGTGAACGTGATCGAGGTTGTTTTGTCGATCACCGCCCAATCTCCAAGCAGGGGATCGGCGCAAATCAAAGTATCGTTCTCGATGTTCTCCAGATCGGCTGGAGGATTGGAAAACTCTAACCCGACTTTGATGTTGAGCGACCGATTATTACCGATCACGGTCGGCGGCAAATCGATCGCAAGCTCGGCTTTGTCTGCTGTCTGTTTCGTCATGCTGGCGCTCTTCACCGGAACGCCGTTCAGACTGACGGTCATGACCGAAGAATGAAAAAGAACGGCTTGCGAATGCGAATAGACAAGGTTCAGCTTGGCGCCGTTCTCAAGGTCCCAATTGCCGGGCAGCGAATAATTGATTTCCATCGTGCCCTTGCGGATCTCGCTGATGACGAGATTGTTATAGCCCAACTTTTCCAGCGTTACGGTGTAAGGCTTGCCCGTCTCGGCTTGTTCCGAGATTTCCGGGGGAGGCAACGTATTTGGCAACGGAACAGACGATCCCTTTAACTGTCGGTACAGAGACTCGGTTGTCAAGATCGTCGCGCCGTTCATCAATTGATCATCGTTTCCCGCGAGGAACAAGAGATCGTTATTTTCGTTCCAGGGGGAGATCGCCGTTCCGAGAAACCCGGATTGCGCATCGGACGACGGGGCAGATTGGCGATAAGCTTCCACCGCGGTCCGGCCCGCTCCGTGCCAACGATCAGGCTGGCCGATCCAGATGAGGTTATGGTTGCGCAGAAGCGCATCCGTCAAATCGCTTTCGGTATAGATAGGGATATTCAATTGTGCGCCCGGTGTTTGCGTCGTAAAATACTGGGACAGATTGGTCGCCGCAATAAACTCCGCTTGTCCAAGCTGATCCGGAACGACGATCAAGGCCTGCAAAGGCTGCGAAGTCCCCCGTGCAATATATGGAGTCGGGTACCAGCTTAAATCCGCATCCTTATAGCTCTTGTTGAGATTGAGCGCGATTTTGCTTTTCTGATATAGTACCATCCAGGCAGACGAAGACTGGGGGTCCTCGCAGATGCCGATAGCTACTTTCATATTGGCCCGAAACGTTATTTTGTGGAAGCCTTGCGTCAATTGAAGCTCGTTGATCGGAATTCGCAGATTCGTTTCCTTCGCGTTGTCTGCCGTCAGTTGAATGCTCTCGATCGGAAGATCGTCCACCAGAATGTTGACGGCGGAATATTCCGGAATCAAGTTGGGAGAATGACTGATATACAGATCCAAATAAGAGTCGGACGACATCTCGAGTCCTTTGCCGATCTCGAAATAGGAGTCTTGATAGGCTTCCGAACCGCGCAAGACGATGTCGTCAAAAAACAGATCAAGCCGATTGGCATTCGGATTGGCTGCGGCGTATAGCGTGCTGATACCGACACTTTGACAGATGACGATCGCCAGGATCAGGGCAAGCGTTCTTTTCATGAATTTCACTTCCTCGCAGTTCCATTCCAGCGAATTTGTTGTTGGGCCGCTTCCATAAGAGAGCGGGCATCGATGCCGTCCTGGGGACATTCCGCCAATCCGTACTTGAGCTTCAATTTGAGGTTGCTCTCCCTGCGCGGACGGGTTAATAGCATTTGGTAAAATTGCTCGTCCAACGACTGCATGACTTCGTCGGGCGTTTTCGCTTGATCGTCAAGTATGGCCGCGAGCAGGCCTTCGCCAAGATAAGCTTTATGCTCCGCCGCTTCCTGAAAAATATTGGTTGTCCAGTGCAGCAAGGACTTTGCCGGGTCCAGCCCGAAAATATGCTTGTATTCCCGAAATCGTTCGATCTCGACAAGCAGCAAAGTGAACTTGCGTCTTTCCCGTAGTGCACGCAGCACTTCTTCTTCCAATTTATAGAGGAAGGCGGTCGTCTGGAGGAAATCGGATGCGTGATCGCCTGAAAGCTCGGGCTCAAGCTCATCTTCCTGCATCTGTTGATACAATGTCAGGTTTGCAGCGGCATCATGGCCCGGAGCTGCGGACGATAGGCGGATCGATCCCAACAACGCCATGAACGGAAAGACCGCAAGCCATAACAAATCGTTCCAGCCGACCGAATGGACTTGACGGGTGAAATACAATAGATACATTTCGAAACCGCCGTAAACGAGAATGCCCGCGAATGCAGAGGCTAGCGTTACTTGCAGTTTTCCGAAGCTGCCAATCGCAAACAGCAGAAGCGCGAGCGCATACCACATCGTATTATCGGGATAGCTTAACCTCGTCCAGATCCAATAGACAGAGAGAAAGAACACGCCCAGCAGTTTGAGGAACAAGCCGGCAAATTTGTAGCCGGAGTTAAGCATAGAATCAATCATCCTTTATACGGGTTTTGCTAATTTATCGACCAGCGGCTTAACCGCGTGCGAATTTCGTATACTGCTCACGAGGATGCCGTCGGGTCCTGCGGAAATAATGGCGTCTTTCACGTCGGCGACAATAATCGGAATGCCCAATTGATTCACTACGTACGTACCTTCGCAATTGTCGTCTTTAATGACAAGACCGGAGCTTTCCGGACTGAGCACCCGCACCATTTCGCTCCAGGTTCCGAGATCGGTCCATATTCCATCGTACGGGACAAAAACGATATTTTTCTCCGGTTCGACGACCATATAATCGAAGCTGATTCTCGGGATGGTGTCATATTGCGAATATAGCGCCCGGTAATCCCACGGGAATTGATGCCGGGTCACGGTCTCTTGCAAATAGGCCAATCGAAAAGCGAATACGCCACCGTTCCACAATGCGCCTTGTTCGATCAACTCCTGCGCTGTTTGCATGTCGGGCTTTTCTACAAAGCTTTCGACAAAGTTGCCCGACGGAGGGGGGGAAGCATGCCGTGGAAGTATGTATCCGAACTTGTCGGCTGCATATTTCGGCGCAATCCCGATCAGCGCAAGCGGCGCGATTCCTCGTTGAATCAGTCGATCCAGTTCGCTCAAGCAATCGTAAAATGATGGATCCGTATACGTGTCCACAGGAAGTACGACGACTGTTTCCTGCGGGTCAATGTGCTTTCGGGTAACCAAGAAGGATGCAGCCAGCGAGATCGCGGCGAACGTATCGCGCTGCGCAGGTTCAAGAATCACTTGGGCTTCCGTACCGAGCTGCTCGAGCAGAATCGATTCGTGATGGCAGTTGCCGGCAACGAACAGGTTAGCAGACCCGAATTTCTCGGCCAGAATTCGCCAAGTTTTTTGCAGCATGGAGACCGGGGCATCATTCTTGTTGTTCATGACCTTCATGAACTGTTTGGGAAGGATTGCGCTGGATAACGGCCACAGTCGTTTGCCGGCTCCTCCGGACAACAAGATGATCTTCAACAGAATTTTCCCCCTCTCCCAATATGTACTTCTATTGAACTAGCTAAAAATGCGTATTCATGGGTCGATATGACTATTTAAATTATCATATCATAGAATACTGAACAAATATTGAACAAGTCAGTTAGTAAATTCTACATGATTCGACAAACGGATGAAAGGCATATCTCCTTGCGTGCCTGTGCGATATAATAGTTAGGACAAGAGAGGAAGATTGCAGTGTTGAACAACAAAAAGAGCAAGCAGTATGAAGCGCTGAACGAACCGAAAGAGGGGTGTGTTATGACGAATCATCGCAACTGGGCCGGCAACTTCGCTTATGGCGCAGCCGCGCTGCAAGTACCTGAAGATACGGAGCAAGTGCAAGAATGGGTAGCCCGCAGCGAACGGGTAAAGGTGCTCGGTACGCGCCATTCGTTCAATGACATTGCCGATACGGAAGGCGTGCATCTGTCGTTGGAGAAGCTGAACAAGATCGTCGCGCTCGATCCGGCGAATCGTCGGGTTACGGTTGAAGCGGGCATTCGCTACGGTGACCTGTGCCGCGAGCTGCACGATCGCGGCTATGCCTTGCACAATCTGGCATCGCTGCCGCACATCACGGTGGCGGGCGCGGTCGCAACGGCGACGCACGGTTCAGGCGATGGCAACGGCAATCTCGCAACGGTCGTCCATGCGATCGAAGTCGTGCAGGGAAACGGAGAGACGGTGACGTTCACTCGCGGACAGGCAGACGGGTTGTTCGAGGGGGCGGTTGTCGGGCTTGGCGCATTGGGCGTCGTCACGAAGTTGACGCTCGACGTCGTCCCTGCCTATCAAATATGCCAGCACGTATATGAACACTTGCCGCTTGCGCAGTTGGAGGAGCATCTGGACGCCGTCTACGGCAGCGCCTACAGCGTCAGCCTGTTCACGGATTGGCGGCAGGCCGCGTTCAACCAGGCGTGGGTCAAGCGCGTATGGAGCGGCCCGGACGACGAGCGCGGGGAGGCTTCGTTTTACGGGGCGCGGCCGGCATCGGCACGTCTGCATCCGGTACCGGGTCAGCCGTCGGAAAATTGCAGCGAGCAGTTGGGCGTCCCGGGTCCGTCGTACGAGAGACTGCCGCATTTTCGCATGGACTTCACCCCAAGCGCCGGAGAGGAGCTGCAGAGCGAGTACTTCGTGCCGCGCCGGCATGCTTACGATGCGCTCTGCGCGGTCGAGCGGCTGCGGACGCGGATTGCGCCGCTGCTGCACGTCAGCGAAGTCCGCTCGATCGCCCGCGACAACCTGTGGATGAGTCCCAACTACGAGCGGGATTCCATCGGCATTCATTTGACGTGGAAATCGGAAGGGGAGGCGGTCAGGTCGTTGCTGCCGGAGATCGAGCAGGCGTTGGAGCCGTTCGAGGCCCGTCCGCATTGGGGCAAGCTGTTCACGATGTCCCCGGAACGGGTACAAGCCCGGTATGAGAAGCTCCCGGCATTCCGGGAGCTGGTCCGCAACTGCGATCCTCAGGGCAAGTTCCGCAACGAATTTCTGGATCGCTATATCCTTGGTGGATGAGATTAGCGCTTACGGAAACGGCGCTCCGGTTAGCTTCTCCACGGCGTCTTTCAGCATCATAAAAGCATCTCCGTCGGTCAATCGACGCTTGTTCTTGATGATGCGGATCGTATCGGAGCCGAGCAGCCCGTTGCGCTCCAGCTCGGCTTGGGCTTCATTCGGAGAGACGTGCCATCCGATGCCCAGGGCGATCGTGTAGCTGGCTTGCTGCAGCGTCAGCGCCTGCTTGGCCGACTCCGGGACGTCATGCAACGCCGCCGGCGGATTTCCCTGGAAATGATCGCCGTACATCCGTCTTACGCGATTCATCTGATTCACCATACGCTGCGCGTTCGAGGGGGTGTCCGGATCGAACGCTTCGTTGCGGTACCCGCCGAATGCCAGTCCCATATAGACAGCCGCTTTAAACCCGTCATAAGCCGGGTGGCTCATGAAGCGGAGCGGTTCAGGCGTATACGGCCTCAAGTCCATCCCCTGCTCATTCAATCGCCGCTGAAGCTCAGCGATAAGGGGCCTTGTCGCCGCCAACTCACGGAACGTCGTTTCGTGATCAATGGCCAATTTGGCTGCGGCTCCGGCCGCCTGTCCTTCGGCCATTCCGACCGGGATGACGCGAGCGCTGCCGTGTGCCAGCGTATCGTAGCCGGCCGATCGACCGACGACGAGCAGACCGTCCACGCTGCTTGGCACGATGCTGCGGAACGGGATCGCGTATTTGGTCGGATGCACGACGATCGCGCCGTCGTCGGTCGGAGATGTTCTCTGGATGTCTGCCGGGTACGAGCCGAAGGCGATGCGATCCCACTGATCCCGGTTCTCCAGCAAATCGATGACATTCAGACGATACAGGCCGTTCATATGCCGGGTTTCGCGAACGTATAGCTCCGGCGCGACGGCATCCAGTTCGGCATGCCTGAATTCTTTGAATTTTTTCAAATACTGCACGACATGCGGAATTTCCTTGGCAGCGATGTCCAGTCCTTCTTGCCGCGACAGCGGGTCCAAACCGTCGATTCCGAAAATTTGCAGCGCGTTGATCAACAACGTCCCGTCCTGCTGCCGGCCGATATTGAGGCCGCGCATTTTCGCGTGTTCCTGATTGAGTGGCTCGTAATCTTTCATCTCTTTGCCATAGCCCCAGGCGGACCACTTGCTGATGCCCGTGTCGCTGTCGCCGTCTCCATTCAGCCGCTGGGCGATGCGGTCCCAATCCCGATCGCCGACATTCTTCAGGCGGAATACGGCGGTAACCGCCATGCGCGACTGCGGATCGCCCAGATCCTCGCGGCCGATCGTGAACGAGACGCCGGCTGCGGCGGCGATATCCGCGTCTTGGGTGGCATCGATCACGGCGCGGGCCGACACCTGCCGCCTCAATCCATCCGCCGTCGTGACGGTAACGCCGGTGACGGCAGGCCCCGCGGCATCGTGATTGACGATCGGCTCCACCGCGGAGGCATGCATATACAAGTCGATGTTCGGCTCGGCCCGTACGAGGCGATGAAACGCGTCGGCCGCCGTCGTGACGTCGAACGAATGGCCTTCCGTCCGGTCGTACCATTCCTTAAAGATGCCTTTGTTGAAATAATCCTGATCACCGTCGGGAAAAGGAGCGGACATCCTGTCCCAGTTCATGTCGATGCTGTTCAACCATCCGACGGTCATCAGACCGCCCAGCACTTGACGTTCCCGGCTTTCGAGCAAGAGCGTTCGCAGTCCGTTGCGAGCTGCGGACACCGCCGCGGCGATGCCCTCGGGGTCGGTGCCGACCACAATCGCATCATAAGTATCCTGAAGCTCTTCCACGGAAACAACGGGCTCCGGCTGCCGCGGCGCTTCACCCGTCCGCGTTACGGACGCTTCGCCCTTCGTTGCCGTCCACCACACGGCTCCCGCTCCCAACATAACGATCACGGCGACGAACAACATAACAAGTAATCTTCGCAACATAAGTACCGCCTCTTCGTCATTATTCGACAAGCAAGCCTCGGAAGCCTCGCTTGCGACAGGTATAGTATGACCGGAAGATATTAATGCTTATGGACGAGGGTGATGATCGTTCGTTTAAAAGATTCTTAAGAAAAAATAAGAAAGCGCGCAAAAAAAGGCCGATCAACGGCCTGCCGGCGGTCCGCCGGAAGAATCAAGGAAGGCAACATGTCGTCAAATGGTCGTTAGCGGGCGTTATTCGGCGCCTTCAATCGGGCGATCAGCGCTGAGGGCGATCGGTTCGCATCGATTCGCAGACCGAGGCGGTCCGACCGGGTATTGATGCCCTCAAAGGTCGTAAACGTAAGCTCGATGCCCAATTTCCGCAGCACCTCCAATAGACCCGCTTGATCGTATTCGCCGTAAGGGAAAGCGACAATTCCCCTGGCACCGGGCAGCTCTTCAGCCAGCCTTCGTTCCGCCAACGCCAAATCGTCGGCGATTCGCCGGACGTATTCCGCCGTCGTCTCCATTCGTCCCTGGTCGCTCAGATAAAGCGCATGCGCCAGAACGGCTCCTTCATGCCCGTCCGAATCGATCGGGCCCAAGCGGTGAGAATCGTAGGTATGGCTGTAGAAGCGCATGCCGGCCGCTTGCATTTCTCTCATCTGCTCCCAAGTCAGCTTCGGAATGCCTGGGCGGCTCCGGTCGTCGATCGGCGCCACGATCACGAAGTTCGCAGCGGGAAATTCATACTTGCGCAAAATCGGGTAAGCATGTGCGTAGAAGCTTTCATACCCGTCATCGAACGTCAGCAGCACCGCATTGTCGGGCACCGGCGCGCCTTCCAGCATGTATCCGGCGTATTGCTCCATGCTGAGGATGCTGAAACCGTTCTCCTTCAACAGGCGCATTTGCTCGTCGAAGTCCCGCACCGCCAAGGTGGACAATCCGGGGGACGGCGTCTCTTCCAGGTGATGATACATCAGGACGGCTACCTTATCCGAATAATAAACGGGATGAGACCACGCGTCCGAAAGGTCGCGTATCGAAAATGACGAGACGGCTGCCAATAAGAGAGAGATGACGATCATGATCAGATGAGGGGTGGCGGGCCTGGTCAGGGGAGAGCGGCGAATCATGGGGGATCCTCCTCTATTCTTCCGTTATAGGAAGTAAGAATAGAGGAGACATCTTATCGGCCGGTATCGAAATCGCTTAACGAATGCTTAACATTTCCCTAAAATAATTTCATGCGTGAAGCGGCAGCTGCGTCTCGAACACCGTCCGCTCGCGGTCGCTTCGCGCCAGGATGCGCCCGTTGTGCACCTCGATGATGCTCTTCGCGATGGCAAGTCCGAGCCCCGTGCCGCCCGTCTCCATGGAACGCGATCTGTCGCCGCGGTAGAAGCGGTCGAAGATGAACGGCAAATCCGCTTCCGGGATCGGATTGCCGCAGTTGGCGACTTGCACGACGACTTGTCCGTCCTCCGACGCGACGCGAATGTCGACATAGACGCCTTCTTTGCCGTATCGCAGTGCATTCGCAATTAAATTCTCGTATGCCCGGGCCAGTTGATCTCCGTCCGCCAGCACGGGCAGGTCCCCGTCTTCGGCGTCAACCCGCAGCGACATGCCTTCCCGTTCGAACGTCGGCACGAATTCTTCCGCAAGTTGCCGGATAAACCCGTTCATGTCCAGAACGGCTTTCTGCAACGGCATGCCGTTGTTGATCCGCGTATATTCGAACAAATCGTCGATCAGCTTCCTTAGGCCGAGAGTTTTATCATAGGCGATTTCGACGTAATAGCGAAGCTCCACTTCATCCCGGTAGCGGTCTTGTTCGATCAGCTCGAGAAAACCGAGAATCGAGGTGAGCGGTGTCCGCAAATCGTGCGATACCCCGGTAATCAAGTCGTTCTTGGTCTGTTCGGCGATTCGTTCTTCCCGGATCGAGCGGCGCAACTGCGCGGCCATCTGATTGATGCTGCGGGCGACCGTCCCGAGCTCGCTGTCTTCCTGCACCGGAATTTCATGATCGAATTTGCCTTTCGCGATCTCCTGCAGCCCCGTTTTGATTTCCTTCAAATACAGGCTCCATTCGCCGGTCATGCGGTTGATGCCTTTCGCGATGCTTCCGGCTTCGTCGCCCGCGGCATCCGGGATGACGTAGTCGAATCGGCCCCCGGCAATTTCCCGCAAGCCCGATTCGATGCGTCCGAACCGGCGGATGAGAGGACTGCTGATCCAATAGTAGCAGAACGGAAACAGGACGATACCGGCGACGACGGTAACCGGCACGGATCCGACGCCGTTGACCGTCCACCGGAAAGGGGCGTTGATCCCCGGGACCAGAATCAGGAACGAGGCGAGGGCATAGCCGATCACGAGCAGCGCCGCGGTCGCCAGGATGCTCACGATAAAAATGCCGAGGAACTTCCAGCGCAACGATAAAATTTCGCTTTTTCGCATATATACCCCCCGCGCTCACGTCGCTTCCATTTTATAGCCGATGCCCCATACCGTTTTGATAAACTTCGGCTTCTGTGGATCATTTTCGATTTTTTCGCGGATTTTCCGGATATGCACCATAACCGTGTTTTTCGAATCCATGTAGGGCTCGTTCCACGCTTCTTCGTAAATTTTGTCCATGCTGAGCACGATGCCCCGATTGACCGCGAGCAGTCGGACGATGGCGAACTCCGTCGGGGTCAGCCGCACTTCCTGTCCGTCGACGGTGACTGTCCGGGCCGCCAGCCGAATACATAAATCGTCGATGACGATCTCGTCATCGTCGGGGGGTCTCGCGGTATTGAGCCGCTTGTACCTGCGAAGCTGGGATTTCACTCTAGCGACGAGTTCGAGCGGGTTGAAAGGCTTCGTCACGTAATCGTCCGCCCCGATGCTGAGACCGGCGATCTTGTCGATATCCTGGCTTTTCGCGGACAGCATGATGATCGGCGTATTGTTCGTCTCGCGAATGGCCATGCAGGCTGCAATGCCGTCCATGGATGGCATCATCACATCGAGGATGATCAAGTCCACCGCATGGACGCGCAGATGATCCAGGGCTTCCAGTCCGTTGGACGCGGTCAGCAGACGGTACCCCTCGTTCGTCAAGTAGATTTCCAGCAGTTTCACGATCTCTTTCTCATCGTCGACGATCAGGATGGTGTCATCCGGCACGGTTCTCCTCCTTGCTCGGGCACGAATGCGCTCGAATACGGTTTGTACAGGTCTATTCAGAAGTACTATAACATAGCCGAACGATGCGTAGAAATCGAACCTGCAACTGAAGCCGTTCGGCAGGGAAAGTGGCACCGCGAAATGTGGCATCGAATTATCAATATTTCTTATGAAACTTATTGACAGATGGCTAGGCCATCCGTTAATATGACTATAATACCAACTAAACAGGTAGGAATAATACAACTTTAACGACCGGACCACCGGAGTGCAAGCGTCGATTCCTCCCGAACTTATTCATGAGGAGTGTTGTTTGTATGAGAAAAAGGTGGTCTTCTTTGTCGATTCGTTCTTTGGTCGTCGCAGCGATGGTTCTGGTTGCCATAACGGCTTTGGCCGCATGCGGCGCGAAAAATAACGAAGGCAGCGCCGCGCAGACTTCGTCCGCAAGTACGGGCTCCGGGGCAAGTCAGACCCCGAGCCCGGCCGCATCGTCCGCCGTGCCCGATCCGGTCGAACTGCTGAATGTATCCTACGATCCGACCCGCGAGCTGTATGCGGCGTTCAACGAGAAATTCGCAGCCCACTGGAAGCAGGAAACGGGCGGTACGGCAACGGTGAAGCAGTCCCATGGCGGCTCCGGTTCGCAGGCACGTGCGGTCATCGACGGCCTTGAGGCGGACGTAGTGACGCTGGCGCTTGGCTACGACATCGATGCGATCGTGGAGAAAGGATTCATCAACCCGGATTGGCAGACGAAATTCGAGCAGAACAGCACGCCGTATACGTCGACGATCGTATTCCTCGTGCGCAAGGGTAATCCGAAGGACATCAAGGATTGGGACGATCTGATCCGGGACGGCATCCAGGTCATCACGCCGAATCCGAAGACGTCCGGCGGCGCCCGGTGGAACTACCTGGCAGCCTGGGGCTATGCGACGAAGACGCTTGGGTACGACGAAGCGCAAACGAAGGAATTCCTGAAGAAGCTGTACAAGAACGTGCCTGTGCTGGATACCGGCGCGCGCGGCTCGACGACGACATTCGTCGAGAAGGAAATCGGCGACGTGCTGCTGGCGTGGGAGAATGAGGCTTACTTGGCGCTTAAGGAATACGGCGACGAGTTCGAAATCGTCACGCCGTCGCTCAGCATTCTGGCCGAACCGCCGGTGGCCATCGTCGACAAGGTCGTCGACAAGAGAGGCACGCGTCAGGCGGCGGAAGCTTACTTGCAATACCTGTATACCGAGGAAGGACAGAAGATCGCGGCCGACAACTTCTACCGTCCTCGCTTGCAATCGGTGGCCGACCAATACAAGGACCAATTTCCGGCGCTGAACCTGCTGCAGATCGATCAGGACTTCGGCGGGTGGAAGGAAGCGCAAGCGAAACATTTTAGCGACGGCGGCACCTTCGACCAAATTTATACGCAAGGATAGGCGGGGGAGAGGAGCGCAAGCGGCATGAAGACGCGCAAGAAAGACAAGGTGTTGCCCGGCTTTCGCCTGACGCTCGGATACACGACGCTGTATGTGAGCCTGATCGTGCTCATTCCGATCGCGGCGCTGGCGATCAAGTCGTTCGAGCTTTCCGCAGCCCAGTGGTGGGATGTCGTGTCGGCTCCCCGAGTGGTGGCTTCCTACAAGCTGAGTCTGCTGACGGCGTTGTTCGCGGCAATGGCCAACCTGGTGTTCGGACTGCTGATTGCCTGGGTGCTGGTGCGGTACCGATTCCCAGGCAAGAAGCTCATCGACGGCCTGATCGACCTGCCGTTCGCCCTGCCGACCGCCGTCGCGGGCATTGCGCTGACGACGATCTACGCGCCGAAGGGTTGGATCGGCTCGTTGCTGCCGGAAGGCGTGAAGGTCGCTTATACGCCGCTCGGGATCACGATTGCCCTCGTATTCATCGGCTTGCCGTTCGTCGTGCGGACCGTCCAGCCGGTGCTGCAGGACATGGGAACGGAGATGGAGGAGGCGTCGGCCATGCTGGGCGCATACCGCTGGCGCACGTTCCGAAGGATCATTCTGCCGGAGCTGCTGCCGCCTCTGCTGACGGGGTTTGCGCTGGCGTTCGCGCGCGGCATCGGAGAATACGGTTCGGTCGTGTTTATTTCCGGCAACATGCCGTTCAAGACCGAAATCGCGCCGCTACTCATTATCACCAAGCTGGAGCAGTATCAATACGGCCAAGCGGCGGCCGTCGCCGTCGTGCTGCTCGTCATCTCGTTCGCGCTGCTCCTGCTCATCAATCTGCTCCAGCGTTGGTCGGGCCGCAGACTGAACGCCATTTAGAAATTTAGGATAAAGGAGGAGAAGGTCATGGCTGCAAGCATCGCGACCCGCCTCCGCAGCGCCGCGCGCCGCGAACCCGCTGCCCGCCATTTGACGGAACCGCTCATCGTCCGATGTCTGCTTGTCGGCGCCGCGCTGCTGTTTGTCGGACTCATCGTCCTGCTTCCTCTGCTCACGGTATTGACGCAAGCGTTCAGCAAAGGCTGGGAAGCTTACCTCGCGGCGCTGCGGGATCCGGATGCGATGTCCGCGCTGCGGCTGACGTTGACCACCGCGCTAATCGCGGTGCCGCTCAATTCCGTATTCGGCGTAGCGGCTGCTTGGGCGATTACGAAATTCCGGTTTCGCGGCAAGAACGTGCTGGTGACGCTGGTCGATCTGCCGTTCGCCGTCTCGCCTGTCATCAGCGGGCTGATCTACGTGCTGCTGTTCGGCGCGCAAGGGCTGATCGGCCCGTGGCTGGCGGAGCACGATATCAAGATTATTTTCGCGACGCCGGGCATCGTCCTTGCCACGATGTTCGTGACGTTTCCGTTCGTGGCGAGGGAACTGATTCCCCTGATGGAATCGCAGGGCTCGCAGGACGAGGAAGCGGCGGTCATCCTGGGAGCGCGCGGCTGGCGCATATTTCGCAAAGTGACGCTGCCGAATATCAAATGGGGGCTGCTGTACGGCATGATCTTGTGCAATGCCCGGGCGATGGGAGAATTCGGCGCCGTGTCGGTCGTCTCCGGCCACATCCGGGGCGAGACGAATACGCTGCCGCTGCACATCGAAATTTTGTATAACGAATACCAGTTCACTTCGGCGTTCGCCGTCGCATCCTTGCTCATGCTGCTTGCCGTGGCGACGCTAGTGGCGAAATCGATCGTGGAAGGGCGGATCGGGCGTCGTGGCTGAGTGGGCTCAAGGCAGCTGGGACGGCTAGGGACGGCTCATGGATAAAGGAAAAGCCGAGCGCGGCCGCGAAGTGCGGAACGGGAGAGGGAGGGGATCCGTATGGCGGAATTGCCGGATCAATCGGACAGTTGGCTGTCCAAGGTGCAGGAAGCCGTTCAGGGGTTGAAATACGGGACGGTGCAAATCGTCGTGCATGACGGGCGCGTCGTGCAGATCGAGCGGACGGAGCGGTTTCGCTATGAGCAGTCGCCCGGCGGAGACCGTAAAACCGTCCCCCCTCACGCGGCAAAATAAAACCGTTGCGGCCGTCGAAAGACGGCCGCATTCGCACGTGTTCGAACAACCCGCATCGGGTTGTTATTTGGCTTTGTTTAGGGCATTGATCTTCCGGGCGTTGGAGATGGCTCCCATGAACATCATCAGAGCGAATACCGGGTGGAGCGCCGATAAATACCCTACTTCGGACGATAATTTGGCGGTGACGAACATCAGGACGATCAGGACGATCAAGCCCGCGCTAGACAGACGAAAGGCAGTCGGCAACCGGGCGATGAAAGAAGCAACGAGCATCAGGATCGGGAAAACCATCAGTAGCTTGCCAAACCCCGAATGACTCGCCCAGTTGTCTGTATTCCAAAACAAGGCGAGGCCGGCTAGAAACACTTGGATAGCAATGAAAACCGCCAAAATCTGCGCCAGCAGCTTAAAGACAAAACGCGCTTTAAGGACAAGCGGAGAATGGACTCCCGGCTCCTCCCCTGCATTTCCCAATTCCGTACCGCTGCGAGTCACTTTCAGTTGATGATCCATCTTCAATCCCTCTTTTCTCTCTTGATCCGGAATAGGCCGAATTCGAACCTAGTTTACCAAGCACATGTTTAGGATTTGTGGAGATCCTATCCTTATTTCTTGGCGATGATCCATTAACTAAAAAATAAAGCTATAATCGAGTAAAAACAGCAGAAAGAAGCGGGATGCGGATGGATACGACGGTACTGCTGGTCGACGACGAAGTGAAAATGCTGGAGGCGATGGCTTCCTATTTGCAAAATGAAGGATTCCGGATCGTGAGCGCCACCACGGGCAAAGATGCGCTGACCGCAGCCAAAACGGAGAAACCGGCATTGGTCGTTTTGGACTGGATGCTGCCGGGCATGAGCGGAATCGAAGTGTGCCGCGAACTTCGGAGCACGGGAACTTACGGCATCATCATGTTGACGGCGAAAACGGAAGAGATGGATAAAATCATCGGCTTGGAAGTCGGCGCCGACGATTACATGACCAAGCCTTGCAGCTTGAGGGAGTTAGCGGCGAGAATCCGTTCCGTATTGCGCCGCATGCAGGGGAAACCCGAAGAAATTCAGACGATGCATAGAGGAGATTTGACGATCGTCGAATCCAAATGCCAAGTCATGAAGGAGGGCGCGGAAATCGTTCTTACGCCAACCGAATTCAAATTGCTGATTACTTTGGCCACGAAACCGGGTATCGTATACAGCCGCCTCCAACTGATGAAGTCGGTCATGGAAGACGATTTCATCAACTACGAACGCACGATCGACTCTCACATCAGCAACTTGCGGAAGAAGATCGAGACCGATCCGGCGAACCCCAAATACATTCAAACCGTGTTTGGATTCGGTTATCGATTCGGTGACAAGCTATGAATATACGATGGTGCATCGGACATAAATTGTACGGCGCGATGGCGGCGCTCGTTCTTTTTGTCACTGTGGCCTATTATGGGGCAACCCAAGGATACTTGGAGAACCGTTTTGAACTTTATTTCAAAGAAAAGACGGCAGCGCCTTTTGAAAACTACTATAAGGAGCACCGAAATTCTTGGGAAGGCATAGGAGAAACGAAGATATCAGACGGGTTAGAGCCGAGTCATTCGGAGCTACGCTCGATCGCTCTGGTGTCTCCTGGTGGGAACCTCTTGTATTCCAGAGGGTTGGGAGATTCGGGATCGTTGATACAGGAGGGGAAACCGAAAGCTGTCATCGTTAACGGAACGACAGTCGGTACGATTTATGTCGACAGGTGGGAATCGACGGAAGATTCCCGATTGAAGAAAAATTTCCTGAACTCCAATCGCACCCAAGGTTTGATGGTACCGGCCATTACCGGGATCGTGGCTTTGCTTCTGGGACTGTGGCTAACCAGGAAAATAACGAAGCCCCTGAACCGTCTCGTCCCCGCCATTCAAAAAATCGCGTCCGGCGATCTCGGCACTCGCATTCCCGTGACGACGAGAGACGAATTCGGCCAAGTCACCGAAGCGCTCAATCATATGGCGCAGCAGCTGCGCCGCGCGGAAGAGGTCCGTAAAAATTTGACGGCCGACGTGGCGCATGAGTTAAGGACGCCGCTATCCATTATTCAATATCAGATGGAAATGATCCAAGAGGGAGGACGGGACATTCCTCCGGAAACGTTATTGCCGATGCAGGATGAAGTCATCCGACTGTCCAAGCTGGTCGACGATCTCCACCAGTTAACGCTGGCCGAAGCGGGCAAGTTGCGGTTGGACCGATCCCCGATCGATCTGGTTACCCTCTTGGATCGGATCATCGACATGTTAAAGCCGGAAGCGGAAGAACGGCATATCGACATCGTGCGCTCCTATCCGGCTCAACAAGGGCATGCTTTCGTCGATCCCAGTCGGATCACGCAAGTATTTTATAATTTGTTGGTCAATGCCATGCGGTATACTTCGTCCGGCGGAACGATTTCGATCCGAATGGCGGATGCTTCCCATCACGAGTCGCGTTACGTGTCCGTCTCGATAGAAGACACCGGAGTCGGTATCGCGGCGGAGCAACTCCCTTACCTCTTCGATCGTTTTTACCGCGTCGAAGAATCGCGTTCCCGTCCTACGGGCGGCATGGGTTTGGGGCTTGCCATTGCCAAAGAATTCGTCGAGGCGCATCAAGGCTTCCTATCGGTCCAAAGCGAAGTTGGCCGCGGGACCCGGTTTACGGTGTCTCTGCCATGTGCATAGCGGGAGGCATGAAGCTGACGAGGGTTCGCCGTTTCCATATATAACGGGAACAGGTTGGCGCCGTCTCTCGCTAGCGCCAACCTGTCGTATATCGTAACGGTATAACAGCCTATGCGGTTCCAGGTGAACGGAGGATCACACGCAGCTGAGGTAACGCTCCTTGATTTGGGCCAGCACCTCGTCGCCGGGGCGGTCCCAGATGGCCTGGTTGAAGATCTCCACTTCGATCGGGCCTTTGTAGCTTGCTTCTTCGACCATGGATCGAATGCCGCGCAGGTCGATGACGCCGTCGCCCATCATGCCGCGGCCCATCAACAGATCGGGCGTCGGCACGATCCAATCGGAGACGTGGAAGCCGAGAATGCGGCCGCTGGCGCGGGCGATCTGGGCGGACAGGTCCGGATCCCACCAGACGTGGAATACGTCGACGACGACGCCGACTTGCTCCGGCGTGTACTGCTCGGCGATCGCATTGGCTTGCGACAGCGTGTTGATAACCGACCGCTCGGCGGCATACATCGGGTGCAGCGGCTCGATGCCGAGCTTCACGCCGTGTTCCTGAGCGAAGGGGACAACGCTGGCGATGCCGTCTTCGACCATCCTGCGGGCTGACGCGATGTCCTTGTCCGGCGCCGGACCGCAGACGAGCACGAGCACGTCCGTACCGAGCGCCGCGGCTTCTTCGATCGCGCGCTTGTTGTCGTCGATCCGCGTCTGCCGCTCGGCTGCCGTCGCCGCCGGGAACATCCCGCCGCGGCACAGGCTGGACACGCTGAGGCCCGCGTCGCGCACGATTCGGGCAGCCTCCTGCACGCCGCCGTCGAGACCCGCCAGCTTGTGCCGCCAGATCGCGATGCCGGGGATGCCCGCCCGGGCGCATCCTTCAGCCGCCTCGCGCAGGTTCCAGCGGTCGGTCGTAATTTGATTTAAGCTTAACCGGCTATAATCGCTTAATGTTTCCATTCAGATCATCCTCTTTCTTGTACTCTTCCGCTCTAGCCCGACAAAGCCCGGTTGCAGCACCGCCGCCGATCCGCATGCCCGCTTGAACCCGACAAAGTCCGGATGCAAAGCTTTTTCGCGTCAGTCCTCGATGCCAGCAACGGCAAGCACGCGCTTCATGCGCTGCACGGCCATCTCCGGGTGCCGCAGCAAGCCGGCCTGGTCGGCCATGACGAACAATTCCGCCAGATGGACGATGGACCGGGCGCCTTCCGCGCCGCCGATCATGCGGAAGTGATTCTGATGCCCGTTCAAGTAGGCAAGGAAGACGATGCCGGTCTTGTACGCGTACGTCGGGGCCTGGAAAATGTGACGCGACAACGCGACCGTCGGCGCCATCAGCGCGTCGTAGCGCGCGAGATCGCCCTCGTCCAGCGCGCGGATCGCCGCGGCGGCGACCGGCGCGATCGCGTCGAAGATGCCGAGCAGCGCGTGGCTGTAGCCCTGTTCGTCCCCGCGGATGAGAGCGGGATAGTTGAAGTCGTCGCCCGTGTACATCTTCACGCTCGCGGGCAGAAGGCGCCGCATACGGATTTCTTTTTCATCGTCGAGCAGCGAGATTTTGATGCCGTCGACTTTGTCCGCGTTCGCATGGATGACCCGCAAGGCGACGTCCATGGCGTCGTCCGCATCGCGCTCGCCCCAATAGCCGGCCAGCGCCGGATCGAACATGTCGCCGAGCCAATGCAAGATGACGGGCTGCGACACCTGGCCCAATATCTTGCCGTAGACGCGCTCGTAGTCGTCCGGCCCGGTAGCGCATGCGGCGAGTGCCCGGCTGGCCATCAGAATGACGCGGCCGCCGTGGCCTTCCACAAAGCCGCATTGCTCCTCATAAGCCGCCTCCACGTCCTCCAACGTAACGCCGAGGCCCGGAGCGAGATGGTCGGTGCCGGCGCCGCAGGCGATGTTGCCGCCCACGGCCTTCGCTTCGGCAAGCGACCGCTGTATAAGTTCCTGCGACCGCGCCCAGTTGAGGCCCATGCCGCGCTGCGCCGTGTCCATCGCTTCGGCGACGGACAGACCGAGGGACCAGAGGTGCCGGCGGTACGCCAGCGTCGCGTCCCAGTCGATCTGCGCCTGGTTCAGCGGATCGCTGTCGGCCAGCGGGTCGCAGACGACATGGGCGGCGGAATAGGCGATGCGGCTTTGAAGCGGCGAAGCGCCGTCCTCGCTTGTCGCGAGCGCAACCGGTTCAGCCGTGCTCAAGGAATAGGTGTCCAACCTTCCGCCCGCACGGGGCAATCGCACAGACAGTCCCATTTTCACCTTCGTCCTCCCTTACAGCTCGAGCGCGGGCACGTCGATCCAGCGCCGCTCGTCCCAAGATTGCAAAGCCAGCTCGGACATCTGCGTCCCTTTGGCGCCTTCGAGCAGATCCCACGGGAACGCGCTATCCGTCACGATATGCTTCAGGAACAGCTCCCATTGCACTTTGAAGCCGTTGTCGAAAACTTGGTTGTCCGGCACTTCATCCCACTGCTCCAGGAAGCGGAACGGATTCGGGATATCGGGGTTCCATACGGGCTTCGGCGTGTTGACGCGGTGCTGCGACTTGCAGTCGCGAAGTCCCGCCACGGCGCTGCCTTCGGTGCCGTCTACATGGATCGTCAGCAGATCGTCGCGGTTGACCCGTACAGCCCAGGAGGAGTTCGCCTGCACGACGATTCCGCCTTCCAGCTCGAACGTCGCGTAGGCCGCATCGTCAGCTGTACAGTCATACGCCTTGCCCTGCTCGTCGATACGCTGCGGAATGTGCGTCACACCCAGGCACGACACGGACTTCACTTCGCCGAACAGATTGTCCAGCACGTACCGCCAGTGCGCGAACATGTCCGTGATGATGCCGCCGCCGTCTTCCTTGCGGTAGTTCCACGAAGGGCGCTGCCCCGGCTGCCAATCGCCTTCGAACACCCAATAGCCGAACTCCATGCGCACGGACAGGATCTTCCCGAAGAAGCCGCCGTCGACGAGCCGCTTGAGCTTCATCAAGCCGGGCAGGAACAGCTTGTCCTGCACGACACCGTTCTTCACGCCGGCTGCCCGCGCGAGCCGCGCAAGCTCCAGCGATTCGGCGAGCGAGGATGCCGTCGGCTTCTCGCAGTAGATGTGCTTGCCTGCCGCGATCGCCTTCTTGATGCTCTCATAGCGCAGCGTGGTCGTCTGGGAATCGAAATAGATCAGATTGTGCGCATCCGCCAGGCACGCGTCCAGGTCGGTGCTCCAGCGGGCGACGCCGTGCTTCTCCGCCAGCGCCTGTACTTTGTGCGCCTGCCGCCCGACGAGAATCGGGTCCGGCATGATTGTGTCGCCGCTGGGCAGCGCAACCCCGCCTTGCGCCCGGATGGCCAGAATCGAGCGGATCAAATGCTGGTTCGTCCCCATGCGTCCGGTAACGCCGTTCATGATGATGCCTACGTTGTGAATTGTCATCGCAATAACAAGCCCCTCTCCTTGAATGGATAATTCCATTGTAGGAGAAGGGCAGGCCGGCTTCTTATCAATTCAAGCGGACGATTCTAACATTCGGAAACAATCGCGATTGCCTCAGGCGCACTTCGCCAAGCCGCAATCGCACGTACTCCTCATCCAATACAAGCCGAATGCCGCCGTATCGGATCAACTTGCGATTTGCGAACGTAATTGACTTCATCATAGGAAACCAGAATAATAGGAATGAATACTTAATTTTGTCGAATTAACTTTGCAAATATAAGCGAAGAAAGGGGGACGGATGTCGTGGAATTGAGGCATATCCGGTATTTCCTGGCTTTGGCGGAGGAACTGAACTTTAGCCGCGCGGCGCAGCGGCTGCATATCGCCCAACCTCCTCTGAGCAGGCAAATTCGCGAACTGGAACAACAACTCGAGGTACAATTGTTCCATCGTACGAAGCGCCAGGTACAATTGACCTCCGCGGGAAAAGTGTTCATGACCAAAGCCTATCAAATTCTGGACCAGGTGGAGCAAGCCTATATCCGCACGCGCCTGACCTCTACCGGGATGGAAGGGGAACTCCGCATCGGGTTTACCGGCGCCGTGTACGACATGATTCCGACGCTTCAGGCATTCCGGAAGCGCTTTCCCCGAATCAGCCTCTACCTGAAGCATATGAATTCTACTGAGCAGATGGAAGCATTGGTCGAAGGCAGGTTGGATATCGGCGTCATCGGGGTGCCGATCAGAAACAGCCTGATGGAAGTTCGTCCGTTGCCCGTCGTATCGTTCTTGGCTGCGATGCCGAGCGGCCATCCGCTCGCCGATCGGACATCGCTGTATCTCCGCGATTTGGCGGGCGAAACCTTCATCATGACGTCGAAGTCGTCCGGTCCTCTATACTACGATATGGTCATAAGCGCCTTCCAGCAAGCACGCATCACTCCCAACCTAACGATACAGGCGCATGATTTGCAGACCGTTTTGGCCTTGGTTGCCAGCGGCATGGGCGTGACACTGGCTCCCTTGCTCCTTCGTACATACAGTGGAGTGATTACGCGCAAATTGGAAGATGTGGACCTGACGATACAGGCGTCGCTCGTATGGCGGAAGGACTATCGTTCGCAAATTTTGGACAATCTGCTGGCGATGGTTGCGGAACAACCGCCGGATCGGATATAACTCGTATGAATTGCAGGAAGCTGCACCCAGGAAAATGCCGGCTGCAAGGCATATGCGGAATCGGCGTTCGGATTTCGCCGCCATATGAAAAAAAAGGATAACTCCCTGGCAATTCGGGAGTCATCCATCATATTCTGCTATTGACGGCTCGAAGCTTCTATTGTCTTCAGCATCCTGAGCAAGAGCACGACCGCTTCCGCGCGCGTGGCGACGTCGTTCGGGACGAACCTTGCGCCGTCGCGCCCTGCCAGCAAGCCCATTCTGCGCAGCGCCTCTGCCGCGCCTTTGGCCCAAGCCGGAATGTCGTCGTCATCGGCGAATGCCGTAGTGGCGTAGGAGCCGATGTCCAATCCCAATCCGCGGGCGATGATCACCGCGATCTCGGCGCGGGTGATCGGCTGGTTGGGGCGGAAGCGGTTGTCTTCGTACCCGCTAAGGAGCCCCGCTTCGACAGCCAGGACGATCGGCAGCTTCGCCCATACGCCGATCGCATCTTGGTCGAGGAACGGGAGCGCCGCCCCTTTCCCTTGCAGCCGCAACGCCTTCGCCAGCACGACCGCGAATTCGGCGCGGGTCATCGATTGATCCGGTCGGAATGTCGCATCGGTATACCCTTGCACCAACCCTCTCGTCACCGCTTCCCGGATAAAGCCGGACGCCCAGTGGCTATTGATGTCCGATAATATCGGAGCGGGATGTTCCGGGATTGGACGCGGCTCGTCACCGGGCGCGTTCGGTTCGGCGACTTCATCTTTGCGCCCTGAATCGGGAACTGCAGGCTCGCGCCCCCCGCCCGGATCCGCATTCCCGCTCGATCCCCCGGGACTCCCGTCTCCGTCGGAATCCGCTGGGCGAAGCGTATCCGCTTGGGTCTGCAGCGCGTTGCTTTCGTTATCGGATGCGTCTAACGCTTTCACGGCGAACGTGTAACGCTTGCCGGCTTGCAACCCTGTCACCGCCGCTTCGTACACGCTGCTCGTCACGCTCTTGTACTCGCTGCCATTTACGTATATTTTGTACTGCGTCACCGCGACATTGTCCGACGCTGTCGGCCATGCGAGCTTCACGCCGGCCCTGGTAATCTCGGATATGCCAAGCGCGCTGTTAGCCGGCCATTGCGGCGCGATTCGATCGGATGGCACGGCGACGAACACGTTCGACAGACTGCTTGCACCTTCCGCGTTGATCGCTGTCACCGCGAACGCGTAGGAAGTACCGCTCGTCAACCCGGTTACCGTATATTGAGTCTCGGTAATGTCTGCTTCAGCCAATACCCAGTCGTCCGGATTCGCAGGCGCCGCGGTACCGGTGTGCTGATACACCGCATAGGTGACGCTTCCCGGCGACGCACTCCATCCGAGCGTGACGGACTCGAGATCGGCGATGCCGGTCAAGTGAAGCGGCGGAGCGGGAAATACGGTATAGGCTGCCGTCATCATGCCGCTGTCGGGGTGGCCGTCTTTCGCAGCGAACGCCCGAATTGTTGTATTTTCTATAAGCTGAATCGGTTCCGCATAGCCCTGACTAAACTTCGTCGGATTCGTCTGGTCCGTCGTATAGTAAATCTTCGCTCCTACCGGCGCGCTTAACGTCACCAAGGAGCCGGCTTGTACAATACCACCCGCCGGATTGGCCGTCGGCACGCCTACCACGGTAGCGACATCCGCGCGCAGCGCTTCGCTTTCGTATCCGTAGAAATCGTATGGGTACACTTCCACGTGATAGACAGTCGTATCTGTCAGGCCGCTCAGCGTCACCCCCAGATCCATTCCCTCATACACCTGCAGGCCGTTGGCATAGACGCGATAGCCTTCGAATGTCATCATCCCTGTCACTGCGGGCCATGCCAGCTTCATGCCGGAGGTCGTCACATCCGAAACGGTTAGCTGACTTGCCGCCGGCCACTCCCACAATCCTTGATATTCAAAGGCGCCCAAATCCACGATACTGCCAACCGTACGGTCAAATCCGTCCAAATCCGATCCGTTCGGATCGAGAACAAGCGCATTGTCGCCGCGATCAACCGCGGGAGAAGTCCGCTTCAATCTGTAGTTGCCGTCCAATGTCGGCGCTTGGTTTGCGGATTCGGGCGCCATGAACAGCTTCTCGACAGAAATTTCGTTCAAGTCTACGCCTGCAGGTGCTGCGGCAAAGGGCTGCCCGACAAGGCTTGAGAGAATCTCCGAGGTGGATGTACCGTCGCTAATCAGATTGTTTTCCGCTTCTGCAAAATCGAGATTGCCCCATACAATGCTGTTGTGCAGCTTGGTTTCACTGTTGTCGAGCTGATAGATGCCGCCGCCTGAGTCTGCCTGGTTGCCGCTGATGGTTACGTTTTTCAACGTGATCTCGCTATTCGTCTCATTGTGCACCCCGCCGCCATACTCTTCTGCCCGATTTCCGAGAATCGCAACATTCGAGAGGATTGGTGCACTTTCATAATTCGCGACCCCGCCGCCATACACGTCGGACGCATTCCCGACGATCGCCACATTCGTCATATCCGGATTGCTGAAATAGTTATCGATTCCGCCGCCCGATTCCCCGGCTGTGTTGCTCAGAATAAGCACATTCGAGAGGATAGGAGTGCCCCCGAGATTTTGCATCCCGCCACCGTATATCGTTGCCGTGTTATTGACGATGTCTACGTTATGCATCGTCGGGCTGCTGTTAAGATTGCCTATCCCGCCGGCTTGGACGGCTTGATTGTTGAATATTTGCACAAAATCCATCGACGGATTAGCGTTTCCGTAATTGTAAATCCCCCCGCCGTGACCTCCGGCCGAATTGCCGCTGATCGACATGTATTGCAAAACCGGATGGCTGTCGGACGAATTCAAAATACCCCCGCCCAAGTTGGATACCGTGTTCCCGGTAATATTGACATGCCGGAGAACCGGACTGCTTCCAACGTTGAACATGGCGCCGCCTGACGTGTTAATGCCGGTTCCTGTATGGTTCGCATTGCCCCCTGTTAGGGTGACTCCGTCCAGCACGGCGCTGTTGTCCAGCCCCAAAGCAACCGGATGATAAAATACATGATAGGCATTATCGCTTCGGTTGACGCCGGGATCGTTCGGATCGTCGTCTCCGTTCAGATCGCCGCTTAGAATCGTTTGATGCGTATATGGGTCCCGATGCGACATGTCGACACCGTCCGCCGCGTCTTTGGGGAATCCTCCCAGGACCGTCACGCCGTTTTTCAACTGAAAAGTTCTCGTTCGAACGTTGCTTGGCGTCGTGCTGCTGTTCGTCTTCGTCGGAACGTAAGTGCCGGCCGCCATCCAAATTTCATACGTGTCCCCGCCCGACGTATCCGCCGCATCCATCGCTTCCTGCAATGTGGCAAACGCGTTGTTCCAGCTTTGACCGTTCTGCAGGCCTGATCCGCCCTCTTTGACATACAAAATGACAGGAGCGCCCGGCGCTGCCGCCGCATGGCGATTGGATACGGTCCAGCTGCCCGCCATGAGCAGGAACGCCAATAAAATCGTCAGACTGCGATACATGGTTGTCCTCATCCCAGGTTGCTCCTTCTCATGCAAGATGGTGGGTGAATCTTCCCTATCAAGTATATTTCGTGGTGTTAATCATGAATCTGATTGACTTCATTATAGGGAACCAGATTAATAGGATTGAAATACTTATAAAGTGTCGTATTAATACTCTGTAGGTATAAGTAAAAGCGAGGGGAGGAGAGTTGGTGTCTGCCTGAAGCATATGAATTCAGCCGAGCAGATGGAAGCTCTGCTCGAGGGCAGAGCTCCCATCCGCTCGGCGTCATGGGGAGCTGTTGAGAAACAGCCTTATGATAACCTTCAGGCGTTGATCGCGGAACAACCGCCGGCCCGGGCTCTCAGCGCATGAGTGGCAGCAAAGACTCGCGTTCAGTTCTTGTTGCCGAGAATCGATTGCGCCAATATTCGTTCCGCGATTTCCATCGTATAGATCGCATCGCCGAAGTGCGAGGAGGGCTGCGTGCCGGACTTCAAGGCGTCGATGAACTCGCGGTGCTTGGCCTGAAACCCTCCGTATACGTACAATTCCTCTCCGCCTGCGATCTTGCGGGCATCATATTCGACGCCGCTCGTATCGCCGTCCGCGTACAGGTATCCTTTGGTCTCATGTTCGGCTTCGACGCAAATATTCGGAGCGTGCATCTCCACCGCAAAGATTCTCCGTCCGCTCGACCAGCTGTTGATCAGGAAGCCGGTAGAGCCGTTGTCGAAATGCAGTGTAGCCGAGATGAAGTTGATGTCCGGCACCTGGATGCTTTTCGTTTCGCTCTCGACGCGAACGACTTTGCCGCCGCACATCCAGCGCAGCGTATCGATCGAATGCACGCTGTCATCCATCATATGATCCCTGGCGCCGAGGAAAGGATGGATATCGCTCTTATAGAATCTGCATACCGCATGCACGATCGGACCGCGTTTCAGACATTCGTCGCGCAACTGCGTCACCATTGGCGAGCTTCTGCGCTGGAAGCTGACCTGGGTTATGCAATCGTGGCGTTCCGCCATGTGCGCCAAGGCGCGAGCCTGGTGCATGCTCAGTCCCATCGGCTTCTCGATGTACAAGTTGAATCCCCGATACAGGCAATGCGTCCAGATGTCGTAGAAGATGTGCGGCTGTCCGATGGCATATACCGCATCCGGGGCCATCTCGGCGAGCATTGTCTCGAAATCGGCGTATGTTCTCGGGATGCCGAACCTCGCGGCGGCAGTATGAAGCGCTTCCGAATTGATATCGCAAATGGCAACGATTTCGACATCGGGAAACGAATGCAGGGAAGGCAGATGCACCAAATTCGACATGGATCCGGCTCCGATGACGGCCACCCTGACTTTCTCGGAATGGACTTTGCCCATCTATGCCTGACCTCCATTCCATGGTTCCGATCCGAATAACGACCTGGCGTAGGCGGCATCTTCCGTAATCAACCGGTCCACTTCGTGCTCTGCGTCATACTCGGCGGTCAGGCAGACGACGCCTCGATACCCGCGTTTCTGCAAGTAGGCTGCCGCACGAGGCCAAGACGCAAGTCCCTGGCGGCCTGTCGTGAAGTAGCGGCCCCAATCCGCTTCCTGCGCTTCCGGTCCATTATGGCGTTTGTAATAAGCATTTTTGAAATTGACCATGCCGAGGCAATCCCAGACCGTATCCAGTCCGTATTCGGGAACTTGTCCGGCCAGCGCGTCGTGCGCCGAATCCCAGATCGCCCCGACATGCCGCGGATCGAAATCCTGAAGGAAATGCCGCAGGCTCATCGCATCGACCAGATAGTCGCCATAATGCTGTTGCACTCCGATTTTGATCCCATATTTCTCGCACAGGGGAATCACTTCCCGCAGCTTTGCACGCTCCCGGCGAATCGTTTCCATATATCCGTCCGGACCGATTTCGATCATGATCCGGATCATCGGAACTCCAGCCTCCGCGCACCCGGCGAATATTTGCTCGTCGGTGGAACTGGCTACGCTGTATATTCGCAGGCCATACGATTTCATCTTCTCGGCCAGCTTAGGCAATCCCTTCTCCGCGTCTTGCGGCTCTAGCTGAAAGCCCGGCCGAAGCGGGAGCTCGATGCCGTCGAATCCGAGGCTGCCGACGAATTCGGCCACCTGTTCGATCGGCTGCTCCTTCCAGGGCTTCGTGAACACGGACAGTTTGATTTCGCTTTCCGTCATGCGAGTCACTCCTTCAATTCAATGTCGTGGAAATGAAAAGTACCGTTCGAACTCGCTATGTGTGCTGCTGCCGATATTGGTTGGGCGACATCTGGACGACGTTCTTGAACGTGCGATAGAAGGTAGGCAGCGATTCGTATCCGACCTCGAAGCAAATGGAAACTATATCTTTGCCGGTTTCCGTCAGCAGCTTCTTGGCGACGCCGATTCGCACTTCCGTCAAATATTGCATCGGTGTCATCCGGAACTGTTCTTTGAAGGAAGCGTTCAAATGCCGGATGCCGACTCCCATCTTCGCAGCCAACTCCGCCGACGTGACCGCTTCGAAATAGTGCGTGTCGATGAACTGCCGCACGCGCTCTGCCCGCAAGCCGCCGGCATCCGTTATTTGCGAGGCGCTGCCCGCCCTGGCCAAGAGCAGCATGATCTCATGCAGGTGAATGCGCATGGCCCATTTGCTGAAGCTGTCTTCCCTGTGCTCTTCGAACAGCAGCTTGCGCAGCAGCAGGCGCAGTTCATTGCCGTGCAGCGAGTTTAATTTAAGCACGCGGGATTTATGGAAATAGTGCGCCTTCCATTCCTGGTGCATCGGTTCGTGAATCGAAGCGTCGTCGAAGCTCAGCACGAGCAGCGTCATCTGCGAATCCGAAGATACGGCATGCTTGGCGTAGGGAACGATCATCGCTGCCGTATGCGGAGCCAGATCGTAAGTCTCGTTATCCAGCGTAATCTTGCCCGACCCTTCGATGACATACAATAGCTGCGATTGTTCATGGTGATGGACGTGGACGGAATAACGTTCATTATGTTTACTTTCGTACAAATGCATGCTTTTCTCCATCCAGGCCACTTCCTTCGCTTCATTCATCCTATATCTTCACTATAGAGCCATCCCCCTTTCTCCGCAAGATCGCGCCGGACATCGCGAGCGAGCCGGCAGAAATGCCGCAACATTAGGCGAATCAAGCTTCCGGAATAGCTGTCCCGACGGGCGGAGGACTCGATATTTCCGGATGTAAGAATCGGCAGCCTGATTTGATAAGATAATGCTGGACAATTTCAGTACAATTAGGTTAATTTAAAAGTATACAAAAGTCAATTGGGGAGATGAAGATGTTCAAGCAAGCGCAAAAGTTGAAAATCGCGATTATCGGCGCCGGGAGCAAGACGTTCAGTCCGCTTACCATTCGGGATATCATGCTCAGCGACGCGCTCCATGCGGTTCCGGTGGAGCTTGTCTTGATGGATTTGAACGAAGCGGCAGCCCAGCGTAGAGCGCAGTATGCCTGCAGACTCGCGGAGGGCTTGCGCCGAACGGTGGTCATCAGCGCGACGACGCGTCTGGAAGAAGCGGTGGACGGGGCCGATTTCGTCATCACGGCTATTGAGGTGAAGCGCTACCACTACTGGACGCAGGATTTCCACCTTCCGCGCCGATACGGATTTCGACAAATATTCGGCGAGAACGGTGGCCCGGGCAGCATGTTCCATACGCTTCGGAATCTGGGGCCGATGCTGGAAATTGCCAAGGCGATGGAGCGATTGAGCCCGGATGCGTGGATGATCAATTATACGAATCCGGAGGCCAAGCTCGTGGAAGGCGTCACCCGGCTGTCGAAAATCAAGGCGGTCGGATTGTGCCACGGCATCGAAATGGGCGTCGAGCAGCTGGCGCGCATATTCGAGATGGACCCGCGGCATCTGGAGGTTGCCGCATGCGGCTTGAATCATTTCTCCTGGTTTCAGAAGATCGCGCATCGCCAAACCGGGGAGGATCTGTATCCGGAGCTCAGAAGAAGAGACCAGGCGATGAATTGGCTCTCGGAATGGGACGAGATTGCGTTGTCCAGAATCATGTTTCGCACGTACGGCTTGTGGCCGCTTCCGGGCACCAATCATGTCGGGGAATATATCGGTTGGGCTGACAGCTATCTGGCAAGCAGCCACCTTCAGTTTTTCTACGATCCGGCGGCGGAGACGCCTTGGGAGACCGGGAATACGCCTAGATGGATCTACAATTTGAACGACCATCCGACGTCGGAGCCGATGTATAAGAAGGAGCCGGAAGGCGAGGATGAAGCGACGAAGCCGATCGCCTTCGAACAGTTGAAGCCTTCCAGCGAAGTCGGCATTCCCCTGATCGAAGCGATCGCGTTCGACCGCAAGACGGAATTGCGGTCCGTCAACATGCCGAATCGGGGCCGCATTCCCGGACTGGCGGACGAGATGGTCGTCGAGCTGCCCGCCTATGCCGATGGCACCGGCATTCACACCCGCAGCATGGACGCGCTTCCCGATGCGGTAACCGAAATGATCCGCATCCAGGGCGTCATTCACAAGCTCGTGATCGAGGCTTATACGGAGCAATCCAGGCGCAAGCTGTTGCAGGCGCTGCTGCTCGACCCGACCGTATCCACGTACAACAACGCGGTGGCATTGATCAATGAGATGTGCGAATTGCAGAAAGATATTTTGCCTACGATGCATTGGTAAGCCCAACTTCATCGGGGAGTAAATAGGAAGGAGGATCGACGATGACGCTCAAAATTTGCACGATCGGCTGCGGCAGCATGGCGTCCCATGTACACGGTCCGTCGTACCAAGAATATGCCGCCAGACACCCGGATACGACGCTCGCAGCCTGCTGCGATCTGGACGAAGGCAAGGCTGCAAGCTTCCGGGAATCGTTCGGTTTCCGGCGACACTACACGGATGTCGATGCCATGTTGGATACGGAACGGCCGGACGCCGTCTGCATCGTCGTGCCGGAGCATCTGACGGCAAGCGTGTCCCGGCGGGTCATGGCCAAGGGCTATCCGGTCATGATGGAGAAGCCGCCGGGCTTGAATCGGGAGGAAACGACATCGTTGATCGAGACGGCCGATCGTTTCGGCGTGCCGACGCAAGTGGCGTTCAATCGGCGCTACATGCCGCTCGTGCGCGGCCTGAAGAATAGACTGGATGAACAGTTCTCCCCATCCGACGTTCATCTGATTCGCTACGACTTTTGCCGGGTGAACCGGCTGGACGCCGATTTCGCCGCGACGGCGATACATGGCATCGACGCCGTCAAGCATCTGGCGCGTTCGGATTACGCCCATATCCAGTTCCGCTATCAGGCGTTGCCGGGATGCGCGCCTGAAGTCGTCAATACGGAGATGATCTGCACATTCGAATCCGGAACGAGGGCCTACCTGAACTTCTGCCCCGTCTCGGGCGTCCTGCTGGAGCGGGCGACGGTGCATGCCCATGACCAAACGTTTTTCCTGGACCTGGCCGTGGAGAATGCGATCGATTATCCCGGGAGGCTGCTGCAGTATCGCGCCGGACGCGAGGTGACCGAACGGTTGGGCGAGGCGTTGGTCGAAGCGGAACCGGTTTTCGTTACGGGAGGCTTCTATGAAGAGAATGCCGCGTTCTTCGAAGATATTCGGGTAGGAAGAAGGCCGGCCGGCGATTTGCGGACGGCGCTTCAATCCGTGGAAATCGCCGATTGCATGCGCAACCGGCAGGCAGAGTATACGAAGACATCGTGAGAAGGAGGGATCGCCAATGTCGGATTTGGAATGGCCGGTTCACCGCCATGACAATCGGTTAAGCGGGAGATCGGCGGGCAAGGGTCGAATTCATAATCCCGAAATCGCGGCACAAACGGCCTATGCATCGGGGGCGCGAGTCGAGCTTTGGACCTGCGATTTGAATATGGACGGGGAGATCGAATATGTATTCGTCGAAGGCGGTCGGATCAAAGTTCGTGACCGGCAGGATCAATTGCTGTGGCAAAGCGAGATTTGCAACCCGCTCGTGATCGGCTTTCACGATCTTGACGCGGGCGGGCGGGAGAAGTGCGTCGTCGCCGTTGCCCACCTGCGCACATTGGTCGTACTGTCCGGGCGGACCGGCGAGGTCTATTGGTCTCATACATTCGAGAACAAGACGATCATGCTGATGCACAGCCGGCTGCGCGTCGGGCCCATTCATCCCGATCTGAAGGGGGAACAAATCACGGTATGGCCGGAGGGCGATGAATTCGGCTATCTGTTTTCCTTCGAGCAAGGCGTTCGAAACGGCCGACTCGCATGGAAGAATCGCGGCATCGGCGTAGGCTGGAAAACTCGATACCGGCCGAATGTGTTGGTCGGCGACTTGCATGGGCACGGACAGAACTCCATCATCGTCATCCAGCATACCGATATTTGGATCGTCGATTGCCGCACCGGCGCCATCCAATCAGAGATTAAAGGACCGAATATGAGGAATTACGGGGTCGCCTTCCTGTATGACGTAGACAATGACGGCATCAAGGAATTGGTGTTCGTCAACGATTCCGTACAGTTGCGCTTGTCCGTCCTGAAGTGGAAGGGTGGCGAATTCGAATATCTCTGGAGCGACTATGTCGGCTATGGCGAACGGCTCCTCAAAGCGCCGTATCAGCCGGTCAAGGACATCGACGGCGACGGCAAGCCGGAATTGATGTACACCGTCGTAGAAGTGGCCGCAGGCATCTGCCAATCTTCGATTGCCGATGCCGCGACGGGGACGGTCAAAATAACGCTTGATGATGTCCGCATTCTCGACAGCGGCGATGTGGACGGCGACGGCAGGATGGAGCTGCTGCTGGAAGACGCCAGAACGTCCGATACCATCCTGGTCAGACTCGGTTCCGATGGCAGCGCGAAGGAGTTGTTCCGCACCTCCGCCATGATTCTCCCGTTCACGGAGAGTTCAAGGCCGTTCGATTCCAATCATACGAATACCCAGCGCGGGCAGGCTTATCTGAAAGACGTAGACGGCGACGGACGGCCGGAGCTGCTCGAGCTGCGAGAAGGTCGGCTTTCGGTCTTCGGCTGGAAGGAAGACGCCGGGTTTGCAGCCAAGCGGCAGACCGATCTGGATCGCTCCTTTACTTTCCTGACCGCCTTTCAAGTTCAGGAAAGCGGCGAATGCAGCTTGCTGGGTATATCGGACGGCAGCTTGCATCTGTACTCGGCAACGGGAGCGCTTGCGGTGAAATTCGCAAATCGCACGGATACGCAGCGCATCATGCCGCTCCCTCCGGATAATCCGGATAAGCAGCGCGTAATTCCGCTCGTTGCGGATATCGATGGCGATGGCGCGGCGGAGATCATGCTTGGCGATTCGGTATACGTCTGGCAGAAGGCGGAATCGGCGGGCGAGAACTCCATCGTCATGAAATGGAAACTGCAGCCGGAGGCGGATCGCCATTCGGGTGACCGTGGCGAGATGCAAAGTTTCCGCATCGTGGCCGCTTCCGACTTCGGCGGCGGGGAGAAGTCGCTCTTATTCGCAGGCCCTCATACCGAGCTCATCAAGACAAACTGCCAAGGCGAGATCCAGTGGCGGAGGACGCTGAATCGCGATTTTCCCGGCGGGGTCGTGGACAGCTGCACGATCGGAAGATTTCGGTCGCGGGATCAATGCGACATCTACGCCAACGTTAAGTCCACGAACGTGTCCGCGAACGAAGGCATGCTGATCGACGCGGATACGGGCGACATCGTCTGGCGGCGCGCCGACGGTCATGAGATCGGGATGGGACCGGTGGAAGGTTATGCCGCGGCCAAGCCGCTGGAAGATGACGGCCTGGACGATCTGCCGTTCCTGAGCGGCGATACGCTGATGGCGATCGATGGCGCCACCGGGCGCGATCTGGTTGCGAAGCGGTCGCTTGGCGATACGCTCGGCACGGAATGGCAAGGCTACGGACATTTGGCGCTCATCGACGCAGACGGCGACGGGGGAGATGAGTTTTATCTGTCGGGAATATGGGGGCTGAACGGCGGCGCGTTGCGGCTGAGCGAGCAGGGCATGTCGCCGATATGGTTCGACGATTACGGCAACTACTCCCCGATCGGCACCCCTCCGCGCGACAGTCATCAAGGGCTGGCTCGATCCGGCGGGAAGGTGCTGGCCGGGGGACAGAGGCACGACTTTCGGTACGGCTGCGTCGATGCGTCAACGGGAGCGTTGCTATGGACTTACGATCTGGGAGATTGTCTGATTACCGACACTTGCACCGGCGATATCGACGGAGACGGGCACGACGAATTCATCTTCGGCTGCAACGACGGCTTTCTCTATGCGCTAAAGGCTGACGGCTCCTTGCACTTCAAGCTGTATATCGACGGCTTGCCCGGCCATCCGGTGCTGGCCGATGTGGACGGCGATGGCTGGCTGGAAATCGCACTGACGAGGTCTGACGGGCAATTGTTAATTGTGAAATAATCGAGCCTCGCTAGACAAAATAAAGGAGGATGATGGAGACAATGAACACGGCGAACAACCTGATTCCCAACGCCGATTTCAGTCTGGGAGAGCTCGGGGGATTACCAGAGCATTGGAGCTTGTACAGCGCGCAGCCGTATTTGACGCCGAGATTCGAGCTGGCCCTGGAGGAGGGTGGGAAATCGCTTCTCGTTGCCGGGAACGGCAACGAGAACGGCGTCGGCTGGATCTGGACGCAATTCCCGATGGCCGGCAATCGGACGTATCGGATGACGGTCCGGTTCCGGGCGTCCGCCGACGTGAATCCGTATCGGCACCTGCTGTTCTCCTTCTATGCCGGCCGCGAGTGGGAGGACTGCAACAACGGCATTTTCGAATTCAGACAGACGTCCGAAGGCGAATACGAAGGCGAGAATACATTTTTCGTATACGGCCCTGAACAGATCGAAGGCGAGATCAGAATCGCCTGCAGGCTGCTGGCGGAAGGATCCGTGCACGTCACGCATATCGGCCTGGAGCAAGCCGATCCGCTGCCGGAGCGCAACGTTCGCGTCGCCTGCGTGCAAGGCTTCACGAGCGATACCGCGCAATGGGATCGGGTCGTCGATCGGGCGGCCGAGCTCGGCGCCAATCTGATGCTGCTGCCGGAGACGTTCACGGGAGACAAGGAGGCGCCGCAGCCGATCGACGGCGAATGCGCGAGCTTCATGGCGCGCAAGGCCAGGGAACATCGGATGTACATGGCGGGCACATTCGTTCATCGGGACGCGGCGGACGGTCATCTGTACAACACAGGATTAATGTTCGATCGGGAAGGGGATTGGGTCGGACGATATGACAAAATACACCTGTACAGCCCGGAGTTAATGAATATGGGCATCACGCCCGGCAAGGAGGTGCCGGTGTTCCGAACCGAATTCGGCGTCGTCGGCATGATGATCTGCTACGATTCCTGGTTCCCGGATATCGCGGAATTGCTGGCGCTGAAGGGGGCGGAGCTCATTTTGTTCCCGAATGCCGGCTACTATCGCAGTCTGCTGCCGGCGCGCGCCAACGACAACGGTGTGAGGGTGGTCAGCAGCAGTATGTACGCCACTGCCGGCGTATGGGATACGTCGGGAGCGGATGCGGAGAGACCGGACATGGATCCGTCGCGCAGCGCGAATAACGGCCATACGTTCAAGGATGTCGTGAGGGAGCGTATGGATGGTTTCGAGCTGCTGGTCGTCACGCTGGATATGAACGAATCTCCATCCGCACACAATTGGGGCGGACCGATGCTGTCCGCCCCGGGCGGGCGCCGCAACCGCCGGGAGCAGAAGAGGTTGCTGTATGAAGAAATACAGGCCGAGGTCAACCGGAAGTCAGTCCATCGAATGGGCGAATAGGGAATAATCCAGGTTCCGGTCCAGGGCGAAGTTCGCGGCGCCCAGCGCGCCGCCGACTTCGTTGTAGGCAGCAACTTTGACGGCGACATTCGCCACTAACGGCCCCATGGCGCGCTGGTGCATCGTTTGTTTCGCCATCGCGACATACAGATTGGAATTGCGGGGGACCTCGCCGCCCAGAATGATCGCTTCCGGATTGATCGTATTGACCAGATTCGCCATGGAAATGCCCAAATAACTAGCAGCCTTCTCGACTACTTCCGTGCAGAGAGGATCCCCCTCTTCGGCGCTCTTCAAGATTCTCTCCGTGTGCGTATTCATCAGATGATTCTGGTTGTCGTGATTGATCGCCGAATGCCTGCCGGAGCGAAGCAATACCCGGATATCCCGTTCCATCGAAGGACCGGTCGAATATTCTTGCAAGCAGCCATGATTGCCGCACGTGCACAGAGGGCCTTGCGGCTCCATCGTCACGTGCCCGATCTCTCCGGCGCCGCCCAGCGAGCCGAACATCAGCTTGCGATTGTTGAAGATTCCTGCAGCAATCCCGGAACCAACGCCGATATACACCAGCTCGTTGTAATCTTTCCCGGCGCCGAACCGGCACTCTGCCAGCCCTCGCGCCCGGTGTCGGTTCAGCGCGATGACCGGCCAACCGATTTCCTTATGAATTTCGTCCGCGATGTTCACGTCGGCCCACTCCGGGAAATTGGGCGCCGTCACCGTCATGATAGATCCGCGATTGGTGTCGATCAGGCCGGGGAGTCCGATGCCGAGTAGCTTCACAGGTCTAACATTCAACTGCCGCACGAACGGTTCGAGCTGCGCGGCGATCGTCCGAATGACTTCACCTGGCAAGTTGCTGCTGACGGTGAACACCTGGTGGTGAATGACGTTGCCCAACAGATCGAAGGCGCCGAGCGTCAGCTTCTGATCGGAATAGTCCGCCCCGATAATCGCGTGGGAGTGCGGGGTCAATTCCAGCAATGTCGCCGGTCTGCCGCCGGTAGAATGCCGCGAGTCCGTCTCTTGCACGAAGCCGGAATCGATCAGCTCCGCGATGGCCAGCGAGATAGTGGCTCGGCTCAGGTTGGTCAGCCTGGTCAATTCGATGCGCGACACGGAGCCGTTGATTCGCAATGTCTGAATAATATTGATTTTCGTCCCTTTCTGATCGCCGCGATTTCCGTTTACACGCATGTATACCCAACTCCAATACGTTATTATTTTGACAAAAGATATCAACTTGGTGAGGGTGATCTACTAGATTATAGCAGATTGATGGAAATAAACAAATATACGTTCATTGATTTGTTTAATTTTAACGCTAAATGACACCTAAAATCAATATTGCAATCACTAATTATGCCATATATAATTTAAATATTGACAGAAGTTTGAGGTGGCATTATAATCAAACCTATATTGAAACGTTGTAGTCGCACTGGAAGCGTATACAACTAAATACTTTGTTTAGTTTTAGTTTATACCTAACGAAATGTATGCAACGAGGAGACGAAGATGGAGAAGAGAAGACTTGGCAATTCCGATTTATTTGTTGGTGTTCTAGGTGTGGGGTGTTGGCAATTCGGAGGGGGAAGTTATTGGGGAGAACAAAATCAAGAAGATGTAAACAAAGTTGTGCATCGAGCGATTGACTATGGAGCAAAAGCATTGTCAATCCAGTTTAAGATGGAATGCTTATATTAGGAAAAGAGGTGATCTCTTGGATACGACCTTATCAGGCAGACTTCATTCGTTATGGAAAGCGATCAAGATCAATAAAGAGATCTATTTGATGCTTTTGCCTGGAATCATATTTATCGTCTTTGTGAAATATGTCCCGATGTACGGGATTCAAATCGCTTTCAAGTCGTTCGATCCTTTCCTCGGCGTATGGAAAAGCCCGTATGCTGGGTTTGGATATTTTGTCCAAGCGTTCGAGTCGGAAATATTTTGGCGCTCCTTCAAAAATACCATCATCATCGCATTCGCCAAATTTATCGTCGGCATGCCAATGCCGATTCTGCTCGCTATCATGTTTAATCAACTCCGTATTTATTACTTGAAGAAAATCGTTCAGACCGTATCCTATTTTCCTCACTTGATCTCATGGGTTGTCGTTGGCGGTTTGTCCTATTCCTTTCTCGGAACCTTCGGTTTCATCAATAAAATATTGATGTCGATGGGATTGGACAGAGTGATGTTCTACCAGGACGCAGACGTGTGGCTGCCCATTCTGGTCATTACGGATGTCTGGAAAGGTATAGGCTGGGGCAGCATTCTGTACTTGGCCGCGTTGTCCGCGGTGAATACGGATCTGTACGATGCTGTTGAGATTGATGGCGGTGGCCGGTTCAGAAAAATTCAACATGTCGATCTGCCTGTATTGATGCCGGTATTCGCGATTCTGCTGATCCTGAACTCCTCGAGTCTGGTCAGCGGGAATTTCGATCAGGTTTATGCGCTCATCGGCGATAGCATCGTTGCATCGAACTCACTGTTAGCGGCCAAGGCTGAGACGTTGGAGATTTATACTTATCGGGTAGGTCTCTTGGAAGGCTCCTTCAGTTTCTCCGGCGCGATCGGATTTTTCCAGAACGTGCTTGCGGCCATCCTGATTTTCACGACGAATTATATCGCGGGAAGAATATACGAGGACAAACGCTTGACGCTGTTCTAGGGGAGGTGACTTGAATGCGAAAATATAATACTTGGATTGATTACGTGTTTGACTCAGTGAACATCACTGTACTGGTGCTGCTGGGCATTGCCTTTGTTTTTCCGTTCTACATCGTCACCATTAACTCATTTACCGAAGAGAGATTTCTGACGGCGGGCACGATGGCGATCTGGCCGCAGGAAGTATCCTTCAATGCCTACGATGTGCTGTTTCAGACCAACAGCAAGGTGCTGAAAGCTTTCTGGATCAGCGTATCCTCAACTTTGATTGGAGCCGCGCAGGGCTTGGCCGTCATCACGCTATTCGCTTACGGGATGGCCAAGGATTGGTTTCCATTTAAGAAGTTGATTATGATCATCGTCGTCTTCTCCATGCTGTTCAGCGGCGGCCTGATCCCGACTTACCTGGTGTTCCAGACCTTTGGATTGACGAATTCATTCTATGTGCTCATGATCTTTAACGCTTTTAGTGCCGGGTATATGATTTTTATACGCAATTATTTCATGTCGATCCCGGTTTCGTTGCCGGAATCGGCCAGACTGGACGGAGCTAATGAGTTCTCGATCTTCTTCAGGATTATGCTGCCGCTCTCCAAGCCGATGCTCGCCTGCATGGGATTATTCATCGCGGTCTCGATTTATAACGATTGGACAACACCACTATTCTATAACAGCGATACAAAGCTTGACACACTTCAACTGCTCTTGAAGCGCGTGTTGACGAAGATTGATGCGCTGGCTGTGCAAGGTTTTGCGTTAGAGACCAAAGACTTGCTGCCGACAGAGGGAGTGAAAGCAGCCACAACGGTTGTGGCCATTGCGCCTATCCTCGTTGCTTATCCTTTCGTACAGAAATATTTCATCTCAGGCGTATGGACAGGTGCAATGAAGGAATAGAAAGAACAAGGTAAGGTCTTAGGAGCGATTGTCGCATGAGAAGGGCACCGCTTTGTAAGATAGAAACGCAACAAAAAAAGGAGGCAAACAAAATGTGGAGGTCAAAAAGTATTTTAGTAAGTATCGCGTTGGTGTTCACACTGATTGTTGGCTGCAGCTCTAACAACGGGAATAACTCCGCGAGCCCAAGCACGAACAACAGCCCCAGCGCGTCGAACAAGCCTGCTGAGAAGCCGGCAGATGACAAACCGGTGGAAATCCGGATGTTGAAGCCGGGATCCCCTGGCGACAGCCCGGAAATCCCGCGGGTGGAGAAGGCAATCGAAGATAGTTTCTACGAGAGCACAGGCATCAGAATCGATCTTAAGCTTGAATTTTACGATTGGGACGTTCTTGAACAAAAATATACTCTGGATATCGCATCTGGCAAGGCTGCTGACTTCGGCAGATTTCCTAACAACTTATTTTTCAAGTTTTATGACAAGGGCTATTTCCAGCCGATCGGAGACGTGATGAAAGCGCATGCTCCGAATTTATTCAAGCAAATGTCGAAAGAAGAAATTGAAGCGGGTTATTATAAGGGAGAGATGGCGGGCGTTCCGCTCGGCGGCTTTCCGATCAACTATATTATGGTAATCCGTCAAGACAAGCTGGATGCGCTTGGCTTGCAAATGCCTAAAACGGTTGCCGATTTTGAGAATGTGATGGCCGCTTATAAGAAAGCATATCCGAATGAGTATCCGTTACATGGCGTATGGTTTGGATATTCCAAAGTAATTAACGCCCTGAACGGGATTACGAATTTTGCCGGTTCAGGCAAGGGCTTCGTCATGAAGCCTGACGGCACGGTAACATCGTACTTTATGCATGATAATATCGAGAAATACAACGAAATGGCGAACAGATGGTACAAGAATGGCTGGGTCAGCCCCGATTACCTGACGATCGGTGACGAGTCCGAAGCTGAATTTATCAAAGACAGCGGATTGGCGATTATTAACTACCATGCAAACGGACTGGAGAATGTCGAGCAAACGGCTTCTTCGATCAATCCGAATGCCAAGGGAGCGGTTGTCCCTAACCTGCAAGCGGATTGGGGCATCAAAACAGCACCTTTCGATGGATACAATAGCGAAGGTTATATTGGAATATCCAAAACCGTTTCCCCTGAAAAAGCTGAGATTATCGCCAAGCTGATCAACTGGGAGCTTGACAGCCTGGAGAACTTCATGATGGGCAAGAGAGGTCAGCTTGGCATAGATTGGGATTATGTGGATAAGCCAAATCGGATTCTCGACAAGCTGCCGAAGTGGAAAGAAGACGGCGCTAACGGCTACAGCTGGGAGCACTGGATGATCAACCGGGCCGTGTTCAGTGATGAGATCAGCTTCCAGGTGGCAGGAGAAGCGAAGGGATATGAACAAATCCTGGATTATATCCAGAGTGCCCAATTCACGGAAGATCCAATGCTGAAGACACCCTATCTGCCGCTCGGCGATTTGGCTGCCAAGGTGGATGAACTGAACGTCAAGCTCGGCTTCCTGCAATCGCAAATCGTTGTTGGCAAGCGTCCGTTATCCGATTGGTCGGAGGCCAAGAAGATCTGGGAAGACGGCGGCGGTCTTGAGTTAGAGAAACAAATCACTGAGATTTATAAGAGCATGACTGAATAATAAAAAGTTAGCAACGAAAGCATATTTGAAGTAATTCACAGTAAGCGAAAGAGTCATCAACCCTCACTGACGAATAAGTTGAGTTTGCCGATGCAGAGCTGTAGCGATACGGCTCTGCATCGTGCTAACGCATCCGGTTCGGTCAACTGGAGCGAAGGAGGTTATCTTGATGTACACCTTGCAGCTTCGCACGCGAAGCAGGAAGGCTGCAGACGATAGTTTGGCGCTGGAAGAGACGCTTCGCTGGAACCCGGCGAAAACCGCGGCGATCCTGTGTGATATGTGGGATAAGCACTGGTGCGTATCGGCGACTGCCCGCGCAGCCGCCATGGCGCCGCGGATGGACGCGCTGGTTCGGGAGCTTCGCTCCAGAGGCGTGCTCATTATTCATGCGCCTAGCAATACGATGGACTTCTATGCGGATCATCCGGGAAGGAAACGGGCGCAACAAGCACAGGTTGTCGCCGACATCCCTACGGGGGACTGGTTTCCGCTTAATCCGGCCCAAGAGTCGCCGCTGCCGATCGACGATTCCGACGGCGGTTGCGATTGCGCCGTGAAGTGTCGCCAAGGCAGCCCCTGGACCCGGCAAATCGACTCGATCGAGATCATGGATACTGACGCGATAACGGACACTGTGGAAGCCATCTATCTGATGCGTGCGCGAGGAATCGAGAATGTGCTGATGATGGGTGTCGCGACAAATATGTGCGTGCTCGGCAGGCCGTTCGGCATTCGTCAGCTTGTCTCGCAAGGGTTTCATACGCTGCTCGTTCGGGATATGACGGACAGCATGTACAATCCGGCGATGCCGCCATACATGGACCACGACGAAGGCACTGAATTGGTCGTTCAGCATATCGAGAAGTACTGGTGCCCGACGATCACGAGCGATCAACTACGGATGGGGAGTTACGAATGATGAATGAGCTGGATGTTGAATCCGTCTTCATGAAAGGCGGCAAGTTCTACAAGGGCAATCTGCACAGCCATACCCATCTGTCGGACGGCGCCTTGCCGCCTGACGAGGTAGTGCGGCTGTATAAGGCAGCCGGTTATGCCTTCCTGGGCATCAGCGATCATAATCGCTATTTCAACACGACCGAATACGACACGGATGATTTCATCCTGATTCCGGCGATCGAATGGTCGGTTCGCGAGCCGAAGGACGGCATCAAGGGCCACCATATTCACGGTATTTGGGGCACGGACGAGATGATCCGCCAGGCTGGCGATCGCGTGATGCCGCATCTGCAGACGTACAAGCCGTGGGTATGGGAAGGCCCCGGAACGGTGCAGCGGTGCGTGGATACGCTGCGCGACGCGGGCAACCTGGCGATCTACAACCACCCGGTCTGGTCGCGTCTGGAGATGGAGGACCTGCTTCGCACCGAATTTTTCGGTCTTGAAATTTTCAATTATGGCTGCGATATCGAAGATGCGACTTCTTTGTCTACCTTATATTGGGATCAATTGCTTCGCCGGGGGCGCAAAGTGTACGGGTTCGCATCCGACGACAGCCACTTCGGCGGGGAATCGAAGCCGGGGGACCCTTATTACTGCGCATTCGGCGGATGGATCGTGGTGATCGCCAAGGAGTTGACGCGCGAGGCGCTTGCCGAAGCGATGCTGCGAGGCAGCTTCTACTCCTCGACCGGTCCGGAAATCTTAGACTATCAAGTCGAAGGAGAGGAGATCGTCATCCGCTGCTCGCCGGTCAGCCGCATCAACTTCATCGCCTATGAGAGAAGAGGGCGCGTTTTCCTTGCGCGGGACGGCGAGACGATCACTGAAGCCCGTTATCCGATGTACGGAGACGAGACGTTCGTGCGCGTCGAATGCATCGATGAGCGGGGCCGCACGGCTTGGACGAATCCGATCTTCGTGAAGGACTGGTATTGATATGACCGGCATCGATACCGTGCACGTCGTCTTCAAAACGCATCTGGACATCGGGTTCACCGATCTCGCATCGGACGTCACGGAGCGGTACGAGCAGGAGTTCATCCCGAAGGCGATCGACCTGGCCCGGCAACTGGAAGCTGCGCAAGGCCGGGAGCGATTCGTATGGACGACGGGGTCCTGGCTGATTCACCGCTATCTGAACAAGGCGTCGGAGAAGCAAAGAGCGGAGATGGAAGAGGCGATCTCCAGAGGCTGGATCCGTTGGCACGGGCTTCCCTTCACGACCCATACGGAGCTGATGGATGAAGGTCTGTTCCGATATGGATTATCGATCGGCCGCCGGCTCGACCGCAAGTACGGCAAGACAACGATCGCGGCGAAGATGACCGATGTGCCCGGCCATACGATATCGATGGTCCCGCTTATGCAGGAGGCCGGCATTCGTTACTTGCATATCGGGGTCAATCACGCCTCCAAGCGGCCGGCGGTTCCTGCGCTATTCCGCTGGCAAGCGCCCTGCGGTGCGGAAATCATCGTGAATTACGCCGACGGCTATGGACAAGCGCAGGAGGTCGACGGATTGCGGGACGCGCTTGTGTTCGCCCATACCGGCGACAACAGCGGACCGCCGACGCTGGAGGAAATCCAGGCGGAGTTCGCGGCTATATCCGACAGATACCCCGGTACGGAAGTGAAAGCTTCAACGATGGACGATTTCGCCATGAAATTGTGGGACGTCAGAGATCGTCTGCCTGTCGTACGGGAGGAGATCGGCGATACATGGATTCACGGTACGGCGACGGATCCGCTGAAATTGTCCCAATTCCGCGAGTGCGTTAGGCTCCGAAACGCATGGCTGCAAGACGGGCGATTGCAGGAAGGCAGCGAAGATGATGATGCTTTCAGCGAGCCGCTGCTGCTCGTAGCCGAGCATACGTGGGGTCTGGATGTGAAGAAATGGCTTCCGGACTTCAACCATTACGCCAAACCGGACTTTCAGGCCGCCAGGCGGAAAGATGTGTTCAGCGTAGACGGAATTCCCGAAAAATATCGGTATATCGGCGCGTTCGCCATGAGTGAAACGGACACCCGCTCGCGCCAATTGTTCTTGCTCGGGGATAAGATGAGGTCGTATTCATTCCTGGAGCAATCCTGGCAGGAGCAGCGCGCATACGTCGATCAAGCTGTGCAGGCGCTTCGTCCGGACATGAGACACGAAGCCGAGCAGGCGCTCGAGCAGCTGGTTCCGCGACCCGCGGACAGCACGAACGGCAGCGGCCGAAGAGGCGGAGAACGTCTGAAAGCCGGAAGCTTCGAAGTTGCTTTCGCGCCGGATGGGTCCATCATTCATCTAAGCGATGCATGCGGCAAACGATGGGTCAGCGAAGCGCACCCATTCGGATTGTACGTGTACGAATCGTTCGGTCCCGAGAATTATGAACGATGGTTTCGGGAATATATGCAGAACTTGTCCGAGACCCATATGTGGGCGGACGCCGATTATGGCAAACCGGGCTTCGAGTACGCGGTTCCGAGGCCCCGGCATACGGAATTCAAACCGGTTCTCGAGGATCTGAAATGGCTGGCGGGGCGCGATGCGGACAAGGTCGTGCTTGATTTGCGCATGCCGCAAGAAGCGGCGCGTGATTACGGAGCGCCGGAAAGAGTGGAAATCGCGTATACGTTTCATCGGCATAGCCGTTCTGTCGATGCCGTTCTGCAATGGTTCGGGAAGGAGGCGAGCCGCTTGCCGGAAGCCAGCTGGTTCTCCTGTGGGCTGGAGGTCGACAATCCGAACCTGTGGACGATCGACAAGATAGGCAAGCCGGTCTCGCCGCTGAGCGTGGTCAAGGACGGCAACCGCAACCTTCACGCCGCCTGGAATGGCGTGTCTTACCGAGGTTCAGACGGCATGGCGGCGATCGAATCGCTGGATGCGGCGCTAGTGTCTCCGGGAAGCCGCCGCCTTCTGCAGTTTACGAATACGTTCGCTTCGCTCGAAGGAGGGATGCACTTCAACCTTCATAACAATATTTGGGGCACCAATTTTCCCATGTGGTACGAGGGAAACGCCAAATTTCGGTTCAAGGCGCAATTTAATGGAGTAAACCCGGACGATAACGCGAAGGATGTGCGGATATGTTGAAAGGAATTCCGGAGATCATCGCTCCCGAACTGATGAGCGCCATGATGAACATGGGACATGGCGACGAGATTCTGTTTGCCGACGGCAATTTTCCCGCGGCATCCAACGCCCGGAGATTGATCCGTTGCGATGGTTGCACCGTCGCGCAGTTGCTGGGGGCGATCGTGCCGTTTCTGCCGCTGGATCATACGGTGGAGAAGCCGGCTGCCGTTATGTCGATCCGCGACGACGAAGAGATTCCGGCCGCCTGGCGTGCGTACAAGGACATCATAGAGCAGTCGGTCAGCGGATTCGGTGGATTCGAGCAAATCGAGCGATTCGCCTTCTATGACAGGGCCAAGCAGGCTTATGCCATCGTGATCACGAGCGATAAGGCGTACAAGGGGAACCTGATTCTGAAAAAAGGTTCTGTTCGATGATAGCAGGATAGCGACGAGGAGAAGAGATATGCAGAAAAGAAAGCTTGGCAACTCGGACCTGTTGGTCAGTGTAATCGGTATAGGCTGTTGGCAGTTCGGCGGGGGACAATACTGGGGACAGCAAAGCCAGCAGGACGTCAACGAGGTCGTGCATCAGGCGCTCGACGCGGGCGTGAACTTCTTCGACACGGCAGAAGTCTATAATGACGGCGACAGCGAAACATCGCTCGGCATCGCCCTGCGAGGACGCAGGAGCGAGGCGGTCATCGGCAGCAAGATTGCCCCGTCCAACATGCAGCCGGCGACGCTGAGGCAGCATTGCGAGCAAAGCCTGAAGCGGCTGGGCACGGACTTCCTCGACTTGTATATGGTTCATTGGCCGATGGCGGCCGAGCAGCAGCAGATCCGGGAGGCGTTCCAAATGCTGCAAAGCTTGCAACAGGAAGGGAAGATCCGCTATATCGGCGTTAGCAACCACGGGATCGAGCAGATGCGGCAAGTCCGCGAAAGCGGCGCGGCGTTCGTTGCCAACGAGCTCGCGTATAACTTGCTGTCCCGGGCGATCGAGGAATCGCTGCTGCCGTACTGCGCGCGGGAACAGGTCGGCGTCATCGCGTATATGCCGCTACAGCAAGGGCTTTTGACAGGCAAATATGCCTCGCTCGAAGAAATGAAGCCGGTTCGGGCACGGTCGCGGCACTTCCATCATCGTCGCGGCGAAGGAACGCGTCATGGCGAAGATGGCGCGGAGGATGAGATCAACCGGGCGCTGCCGGAGCTTGCGCGAATCGCCAAGGAGCAAGGCATCAGCCTCAGCGAGCTGGCGCTCGCTTGGGTGATCGCGAACCCCGACATCGCGACGACCATCGTGGGGTGCCGCAACGAGCAGCAGCTGAAAGCGAATCTTCAAGGAGCTTGCACGACGCTTGATCCGTCCGTAATCGAGAGGCTGAACCGGATCACCGGACCCGTGCTGGAAAAACTGGGTTCTTCTCCGGATTACTACGAGAACAGGGCCAAAAGCCGTATTCTCTAAATGGGCTATACGAATGGTTTAGCGATTGAGCCGGAGTGTTGAAAATGAATTTCGGGCAGGGGATTTGGTTATGGCGAAACGACCGCTGAATTTCCGCGAGGACGGCACGTTTACGATCGTGCAATTCACGGACCTGCACTTGTCCGGCCATCCGGCAAGCGATCAGGTTCGCTGCGAATTAATGGAGCGGATCATGGCGGCCGAACAGCCGGACTTCGCCGTCCTGACGGGCGACATTATCTACTCTCCGATGTGCGAAGATCCGGAAGCAACTTTCCGTAAGGCAGCGGACGCCGTGGATCGGGTCGGCATCCCGTGGGCGGCCATATTCGGCAATCACGACGCGGAGTCTGGAACGACGAAAGAAGATTTGATGGCAATCCTGCAATCTTTCGATCACGGTTACTCGGAGCCCGGACCAGCGAATATTCACGGCGTGGGCAATTTTATGTTGCCGATCCTGCAAGCCGACGATCAAGCTGCGGCCGCGATGTATTTCCTGGATACGGGAGAGAACGCGGAGCACCCGATCGGCGGCTACGAGTGGGTTCGGCGGGATCAGATCGAATGGTACGTTCAGCAGTCCGATAAGCTGAAAGCGAGCTCGGGACAGGCTGTGCCGTCGCTCATGTTCTCTCATATTCCGGTGCCGGAATTCACGGAGGTGTGGGATCGGGAAATCTGCTATGGGCAGAAGAACGAACGAGTGGCGTCCGCCCGCGTCAATTCCGGCTTCTTCGCGGCAATGACGGAGCAGGGGGATGTGATGGGCGTGTTCGTCGGCCACGATCATACGAACGATTTTTGGGGCCGCTTGCACGGGATTCGTCTGTGCTACGGACGCGTGACCGGAGACAACGAGGGCGGCAAAATCAAACGGGGAGCGCGAGTCATTCGGCTGACGGCGGGAGAACGCGATTTTGCCACCTGGATTCGCGAGGACGACGGCACCGTAATCCGGGAACAACTCGCACATCGGCCTGAGATGATCGGGAAAGGGCTTTATTATCGATGACCTGACGCTAAGCGGCGAACTGAATATCCAGCCGCCGCTTGGCAGACGCGTTCATGTCGGCAGTCGGCAATATTGCTGCCGGCTGTTGACATACCGAACCCGCTCCTTATATATTTAAGTAGATTAGTTAATTAATGAAGAATTGAAAAGGTAGTGATAGGAATGACAGCAAACAAAGGTGCACTTACGTTCCGCGAGATTGCGGAGCAGCCGCAAGCGATGAAAGCCGCCTATGAAGAAGCGCTGAAGCGGAAGGACTGGGCCGAAGCTTATCTGAAGGGTCCTGCGGACCGGCAGACGCTGTTCGTCGGATCGGGCTCCTCTTATTATCAAGCGATGACGATGGCGGCAACATACCGGTCGTGGCTGGGCCGTCCCGCAATCGCATGGCCGGCTTCCGAATTGCTGTTCCTGCGGGGCCAGACGGCGATCGACTGCATGGATACCGTGGTGATCGGCGTGTCGCGCTCCGGCGAATCGTCCGAAGCCGTCAAGGCGCTTGAATCTGTGAAGCCATTGCCGGGCTGGAGGTGCGCGGGCGTGACTTGTTATGCGGATAGTTCCATGGCGAAGCTGGGCGATTCGCTCATCTCGAGGCTGGGGGCGGAGAGCAGCATGGTGATGACCAAATCTCTCTCCAGCATGATCATCGGCATCCAGACCGCGATCGCGTCCGTGTCGGATCAGGCGGAACGCCGGCTGGACGAACTGATTTCTGTGGTCGCAGGACAGCCGGAGCGAATAAGCTCGGCGAGGGAACTGGCGCAAGAGTTGGTCTCGGTGCGTCATTTTGACCGAACGGTGTTCCTGGGCATGGGCGCGATGTTCGGCATGGCACAGGAAGGCTGCATGAAATTGAAGGAAATGTCCAATGCATGGACGGAAAGTTTCGGGACGCTGGAATTTCGGCATGGTCCGAAATCAATCGTAGATTCGCATACGTGCGTTGTCGTGCTGGTGTCTGAGCAATCGCGGGCCGAGGAATTGAAAGTGGCAAGGGAGATGCAGGAATACGGGGCGCATGTCGTGGTCGTCGCCGCCGCGGAAGGCGCAGACGCTTCCTTCGCGGATACGTTCGTAGAGACGGGCTTGCCGGAAGTTTCCGATGAAGCGCGCGCAACCGCCGCACTGCCTTTCCTGCAATATTATGGATTTTATACCGCTCTGAAGCGGGGCAACGACCCCGATCATCCTCGCAATCTTGCGAAGGTTGTCATTCTATAGCGACGCGAGGAGGGGAATTCGTTCATGCCGCTTGTTTCATCTACACCAATGTTGCGAAGGGCGCGGGAAGGCGGCTACGCGGTTGCCGCTTTCAATGTGCATACCCTGGAAATGCTGCAAGCTGTCGCCGAGGCGGCGACGGAGTTGGACGCTCCGGTCATCTTTCAGACGACGATGGGCACGGTGAACCATCTAGGCCCTGAATATATCGCGGCAGCTGCGAGCGTGGCGGCTGCTCAGACGCATGTGCCGGTGGCGCTTCATCTCGATCATTGCACCGATTTTGCGATGATCGTTCGCTGTTTGCGCGCCGGTTATACGTCGATCATGGTGGATGCTTCCGCGCATCCTTACGCCGACAATGTCAAGGCCACGAAGCGGGTAGTCGAAATGGCGTCTGCGGTCGGCATCAATGTCGAAGCCGAGCTCGGCAAGGTCGGCGGCGTAGAAGACAACATCTCGGTCGCCGACCATGAGGCGGCGCTGGCCGATCCGGACGAATGCGTCAGCTTCGTCGCGGAGACGGGCGTCCCGACGCTGGCGCCGGCGATCGGCACGGCGCATGGCCTCTATAAAGGAGTTCCGAACATCGACTTCGGGCGGATCGCCCGTATTGCCTCCGGAACGGATGTACCGCTCGTGCTGCATGGCGGCTCGGGGATTCCGGAAGAGCAAGTGAAGCGGGCTGTCGCGCTCGGCATGGCCAAACTGAATGTGGCAACCGAGCTGCGGATCGCGTTTTCGAACGCGATCAAACGCGTGTTCGCAGAGAGTCCAGGCGCAGATGATCCCCGAACCTATCTGAAGCCGGCGAAAGAGGCGCTGCGCGAGGTCGTCAAGGAGAAAATCCGCATCTGCGGTGCCGAAGGCCGCGCCCCGAGGACAGGGTGCTGATGAGATGGACGTTGTCGTCGCCCATCTTGTGCGTCGCGTTGAATCCGTCCATCGACAAACGGCTGCATGTGGACCGTTTGCGGCCGGGAGAGGTGCAAAGGGCCATGAAGCATGAATCGACTGCGGGAGGAAAGGGACTCAATGTGGCCAGGGCTGTCGCCGCGCTCGGGGCGGAGGTGAGCGTCACCGGGTTTGTCGGCGGAAGCAACGGCGATTGGATCCGCAATCGCTTGAAGAATGCAGACATCGGTCAGGAGTGGATCGTTGTCGCGGGAGAAACCCGAGTCTGTTTGAACCTGATCGACGATCGGGAAGGGACGTCCACGGAAATTTTGGAGACGGGGCCTCTGATCACATCCTGCGAAGCTGCTGCGTTCAGGAAGCTCTGGAGCGATCTGGCTGTTCCTGGGCGGTGGATAACGCTGTCGGGAAGTTTGCCTCGCGGATTGGGAGATGTTTATTATGCCGACTTGATTGCAGCCGCCCAATCCCGCGGAGCCTATGTCGTATTCGATGCGAGCGGGGCCGCTCTCGCGCATGGGATTGCATCCGGTCCCCACACAGTCAAACCGAACGAGGAGGAGTTTCGGCAGTGGACGGGCTCCGATCCGCGCGATATACAGGCGATTCGCAGCTTGGCGGAGGAATTGGGCCGCAAAGGCGTCCGGACGCTGATCGTATCGTTTGGCCGGGAAGGCTGTATCGCCGCTTCGCCCGACGGCGGGTTGTGGCGGTCCATTCCGCCGAACGTCCGGACGGTTAACGCGGTCGGAAGCGGAGATTCATTCGTTGCCGGATGGACGGTCGCCAGCGCATCGGGGTTCGCGCTGCCCGATGCGCTGCGACTGGCGACGGCGGTCGGCGCCGCGAATGCGATGACCGAAACAACAGGAGGAGTCGATCGCCGGATCGTGGAGGAACTTCTCGAACAAGTAATCGTGGAACGGGTGTGAGGACGATGAAGAAGAAAATAGAGTCGGTGTTGGATGCATGGAAGAACCGTCATCGCGATTTGCCCCGGCACCAAAGTCTGATCGGATTCGATGGGTTCATCGATCAGATAGCAAAGCCCGTCAGGGAGAAAGTCGGCAACGGTCGGCACCGCTACTTCCGGGAATTGTCGGAGCTTGGCCAATATATCTTGTCCAAGCAGGGCCGCAATTGCTGCATCGAAATGGATGAGAAAATGGTGAAGACAGGCGGAAGCGCGCAAATTTTCGCCACGGCGGTCGGCAGACTGGGCGTGACGATCGACTGTGTGGGCGCCATGGGCTTCCCGGAAATCCATCCTGTGTTCGAACAGATGAAAGACGACCGTTGCACGCTGCACAGTTATGCCGCACCCGGGCACAATATCGCGCTGGAATTCGATAGCGGCAAATTCATGATGGCCAATATGAACGAGCTCGGCAGCATCAAGTGGGAACAGATCAAATCGAGGATTGGCCTGGACAGGCTCATTCGCATGTTTCGGGAGAGCAGCTTGATCGGCATGATCAACTGGAGTGAAATTTTCCATGCGAATACGATCTGGCAAGGCATTCTGGATGACATTGCGCCGATCGTCGGGCCGGATCGATCAAAGCTCGTCTATTTCGATTTGTCAGACTGTTCGAGCCGCAGCCGCGAGCATATTCAAGAAGCGATGACCATGTTGAAAAATTACTCCCGGTTGTACCGCGTGGCTTTCGGCATGAACGAGAATGAGGCGCATGTGATCAGTCAAGCATTGATCGGCGATGACGCAGGATTCGACTTGATGGCGATGGGAACGCGTCTTTATGCCATACTCGGCGTCGATGACCTTCTAATTCATCGTAAAACGGGAAGCGTGGGTTGGAATGAAGGAGGTTCATTCGACGTTCCCAACTATTATACGGACAGTCCTGTACTGTCTACCGGAGCGGGCGACAACTTTAATGCGGGTTATTGCGTTGCCAAGCTGCTCGGCATGAACATGGAGAGCTGTATGATTCTGGCGCATGCGGTGGCCGGCTTCTATGTCCGCAACGGCGCCAGCCCGACTCCGGACGGGCTAAGCTGCTTCCTTCAGGAATGGCGGGATACTTTCGTCGGGAGGGGAGGGGAATCGTAAAGACGATGTCCAGCTCCGGGGCGGGATGGCGTGAATAAGGGGGATAACCCGGCTGTTACCACGAAGCAAGGATTGCGAAAACGGTTGACAGATCGCATTTGCATCTTATATATTTAAGTAGATTAGTTAATTAAATACAATAATCGCAAATGAGGTCAACGCATTGAAACCGTTTATCGCTTCCCACTTGAAAGACATGAATCGCAGAACTGTCTATTCGCTTGTCGCTTCGGCAGGGGAGATTTCCAAAGCGGAGATCAACAGGCAGACCGGGATCAGCCCGCCCACCGTCATCAAAATCATCGACTTCTTCCTGAAGAGCGGGATCGTCGAGGAAGCTGGAGAAGGAAATTCGATGCTCGGCCGCAAGCCCCAGCTTCTTCGCTTCAATCCGAATGCTGCCTACTCGATCGGCATTGAATACGACGGGGATATTCTGAAGGCAGGGATCGTCGATTTGCTGGGCCAGGTGAAGGCTGTGCGGTCGATCGCGGCAGGCCGCGATATCGATGCGATCCTGAACGAGAAGCTTGAAGCGTGCGTGCGCGCGGCAGTCGACGACTCCGGCATACCCATGAGCAAGATCATGGGGATAGGCATCGGCTTTCCCGGCGTTGTTCATTCGGAGACGTGCGAGGTGCTGTATGCGCCATTGGTCGGAATTCTGGATCGACGCGATTATTCGGCGGAAATTCGCCGTCTGAGCCGCCGGCTTGGCGTACCGATTTTTCTGGAGAACGATGTGAATGCGGCCACAATCGGAGAGTTTCACACAAGAGGGCTTGGCGCCGGAGACGATATGCTGTATATTTCGCTCGGCGTCGGTTTGGCAGCCGGCATTGTGCTGGACGGGGCGCTCCGGAAGGGGCGGACAGGTTCGGCCGGCGAAATCGGCTACTTGGTATTCGACAAGGATTTCGTCACGATGAAGTCGAAGCCGGGATGGATGGAAAGCCGAATCGTGCTTGATCCGCTGTATTTGCAGACGATCGGGCACGGTTCCGGCAATGCTGCAAACGGGGATTTCGACTCCGAGCGGCACGATGGCATGCTGGAGTCCATCGCTGATTTGCTGGCGCTCAGCATTGCCAACTTGTCGGTTTCACTCGATGCCGGGCTGGTTGTCCTTGGCGGCGCTGCCATGAAAACGATCGGCCGAGATGTGCAGAACAGAGTGGACGAGCGGTTGTCCCGGCTTTGCCTGAATCCTGTGAAATGCTTGTTGGGCAAGTGCGATTATCCGTTTATCGTCGGATCGGCGGCGATCGTCAGGGAGGCTGTCATGGATTCGTTGTTGGCCGGGTAAAGTCGGCTGCGGGGATGATGACGTTGAGGAGCATGCAGATGGAAGGGGCCGGATCATCCGGATCTTCTCTCCAATTATTTATTTAACTTAGTTATCTATTGAGAAGTATGACGGTAAAAAATTTTTATACAAAGGGGAAATTGCAATGGCGCGTACACCGGAAAGATTGAAAATTGCCTTCATCGGCGCGGGAAGCGGATCGTTCGCCTCGCTGACGATTGCGGATGTGATGCTGAGCGAGACGTTGAACAGCGTGCCGCTGGAGCTGGTACTGATGGATATCGCGGAAGAGCCGTTGCGCAAGAGAGAAGCGTACACAAACGAATTGGCTCGCGGACTGGGCAGAAATGTGCGCGTCATCGCGACAACCCGCCTGGAAGAAGCGGTAGATGGCGCGGACTTCGTCATCACTGCCATTGAAGCAAGGCGGCAACATTATTGGACGCAAGATTTTCATGTGCCGCGCAGATACGGCTTCAGGCAAATTTTCGGCGAGAATGGCGGACCTGGCGCCATGTTCCATACGCTGCGAAGCCTTCCGGCACTGTTGGAGATCGCCAGAACGATGGAGCGATTATGCCCGAATGCATGGATGATCAATTATTCAAATCCGGAAGCAAAATTGGTGGAAGGCATATCAAAGCTCTCCAATATCAAAGTTGTCGGCCTCTGCCACGGCATCGGGATGGGCATCGACCAGTTGTCCCGTTTTCTGGAAATGCCGACAGAGGATCTGGATGTGACGGCATGCGGCATGAATCACTTCTCGTGGTTTCAGAAAATCGCCAATCGTCATACCGGCGAAGACTTGTATCCGGAATTGATCCGCAGAGAGAAGGAAATGAACTGGCTGTCGGACTGGGACGAGATTGCCTTGTCCCGCATCATGCTTCGGACATACGGACTTTATCCGCTTCCCGGCGCCAATCATATCGGCGAATATCTCGCCTGGGGCGACGGATTTCTGGCCAGCTCGCATATTCAGTTCTTCTACGATCCGGTCGAAGGCAATCCGTGGAAGACGGGTAATATGCCCAAATTCGTATATTCCTTCTCCAGCGACCCAACCTCTGTTCCATTGTTCGGATCGGAGCAAAACGACCATTCGTCAGAGATTATCGATTTTAACAAGCTGAAGGCTTCGCACGAGGTCGGGATTCCGATGATCGAAGCGATTGCATTTGATCGCAAAACCGATATCAAGGCGGTGAACGTGCCGAATCGCGGCATGATTCCGGGGCTTTATGAAGATATGGTCGTCGAACTGCCCGCTTATGTTGACGGAGAAGGCATTCACACACGGCCAATGGAAGCACTTCCTGCTGTGATCACGGAGATGATCCGGGTGCAGGGTACGATTCACAAGCTGGTCATTGAGGCATATGCCGAGCAATCCAGGCGGAAGCTGCTGCAGGCTTTGTTGATTGATCCGACGGTGTCCAGCTACCACAATGCCGTGGCGCTGATCGACGAAATGTGCGAGCTTCAGAAGGAGATTCTTCCTCCCATGCATTGGTAAGGTTACCGGCGTATTCTGGTTACAAGCATATTCAATCATCTGATCGGGCAATGGCGGGAATACATCGCAAATGATGAGGGAGCGGAATGCCATGGGGGCCTGGGAATGGCCGATGATGCGGCACGATCGAAACTTGACGGGCAGAAGTTCTGGTATTGGGAACATGCGGGATCCCGCCGTCGCGGGCGAAATTTCGTATGCATCCGGCCATGCGGGCAACGTGTGGCTGGAAGATCTCGACGGCGACGGGAAGTTCGAATTTATTTGGATCGAGAACGGCCGGATCATAGTCAGGGACGAACAGGACCGGCTCCTGTGGCAGAGCGGCGTCTGCCAGCCGATCGTGATCGGCTTTCACGATCTGGACGGCAACGGGAAAGAAAAGTACATCGTGGCGGTCGGCCATTCTCGAACTTTGCTCGTGTATTCCGGTGCGAACGGCATGCTTCGCTGGTCGCACCGATTCGACCGCGAGACGGTCAGGCTCACGCACAGCTCGGTGCGAATCGGCCCAATCCGCCCGGATCTAAAGGGCGAACAGATCACGGTATGGTCCGAGGGCGACGACTTCAGCTACCTGTTTTCTTTCGAGAACGGGGTTGATAACGGCCGGATGGTATGGAGCAACAGGGGCATTGGCGTCGGGGATCGAACCCGTTACAGGACCGGCGTGCTCATAGGCGATATTCACGGCGACGGGCGCTTGTCCATCGTGGTCATCCAGCACTCCGCTGTCTGGGTGGTCGATGCGTACGACGGTGAAATCGTTTGGGAAATCGAAGGCGCCGAGCTGAGAAATTACGGTTTGGCCCAACTGCTCGATCTTGACGGCGACGGCGTCAAGGAAATCGTCTTCGTCAACGATTCCGTACAATTGTGGACAGCGGTCATCAAATGGCAAAATGGCCGGTTCGCCTACATTTGGGACCATTATATCGGCTACAGCGACCGGTTCATGACGACGCCTTATTGGCCCGTTCGCGACATCGAGGGCAACGGTCGATTCGAAATTGTATATTCAATAGGCGATACGGATTCCGGCATGTGGCAAGTGATCATCGTGGACGCCTTGACCGGGCGTGTCAGGCAAGAGCTCGATGGCGTCAAATTGCTGGATTGCGGCGACATCGACGGCGACGGGATCGAGGAACTGCTGATGGAGGAAGCGCTTACTTCCGATGTCGTCGTGTGCAAGCTGCTGGACGGCAGGCTGACCGTACTGCATCGCACCGGCGATCAGGCAATCGGGATGCTGGAACAGTTCCGGCCCTTGCATGGCAATCATACAAATTATCAACGGCAATTGTCCTATTTCAAGGATCTGAACGGCGACGGGCGTCTGGCATGGTTCGCCATCCGCGACGGCAAACCATCGGTATGCGGGATAGGCGCTGACGGACAATGGTATTGTCGGCAAGTCGTGGAGGAGCTTGCTTCCATGGTTGTTCTGAATGTGCTTTCAGCAAATGAATTTAACGGCTATCTCGTGAAATTCGCGGAAGGCATGCGGCTTTACGCCGCCGATGGCAGCGTGGCCGCCCGCTTCGGGGAGCGGGTCGACTCCGCAGCGCTTGCGCCGATCGTCACGGATATAGACGGTGACGGACGGGCGGAATTGCTTGTTGGCAACGCTTTTTATCGTGTAGACGCGCCGCGGCCGGACGGGCGATTGACCATTCGCGCGGCGGGATCTGTCGCTCTCGAACCGAATCAGGCAGCCGGAGCATCGGTAGATAACTCGGAAGTCAGAATCCTGCTCGCGTGGGACGATGGCTCGGGAACCAAAGATCTGCTGTTCGCCGGTCGGGACGCAGAATTGATCCGAACGGACTGCCGGGGCGAAGTCAGGTGGAGAACGAAGTTGAAGGGGGATTATAAAGGCGGACGGGTGATGTCTGTCACGATCGGCCAATTCCTCTCCCCCAGCCGTTGCGACATTTATGCCAACGTCGCGACGAAGGCCATGTACATGAACGAATCGATGGTGATCGAATCGGCGACCGGCAACATCGTCTGGAGACGGACCGATGGCCACGACAGCGGGATGGGGCCGGTCGACGGTTATGCCTCGGTTCGGCAATTGGAGAACGACGGGTTGGACGACCTGCTGTTGCTGAGCGGCGAAGTCGTCATGGAAGTGGATGGCGCGACGGGACGCGATTTGATCCGGAAGCGGGAGCTCAGCGATATTCTTGGCACGAGGTGGGTCGGATCCGGACAATTGACGCCCGTGGATGTGGTTGGAGAACAGGAGCAGGCAGCTTATCTGACCGGAGTCTGGGGGATCAACGGCGGCTTGATCAAGCGGGATGCCGGCGGTTGGCGGGCGGCTTGGTTCGATTACTATGGCAACGCCACGCCGGTCGGCACTCGCAGAAGACTTCAGGGCATCGCGCAGGCTGATGGCATGTTGCTGGCCGGCGGCCAGCGTCTGGATTACCGATACGGCTGCGTCAACGTTGCCGACGGAACCTTGCTGTGGACGTACGATCTCGGCGACTGCACCGCAAGCGATACGTGCACCGGCGACATCGACGGCGACGGGCGCGACGAATTCGTCTTCGCCTGCGATGACGGCCATGTGTACGTATTGAAGACGGATGGAACTTTGCTGTTCAAGCGGTTCGTGGACGCCCCGCCGGGGGACCCGGTATTGGCCGACGCGGACGGCGACGGATGGCTGGAGATCATCGTGACGCGGACCGACGGTCGGCTGCTGATACTGAAATAGGGAGGAACAGCAATGGAGATGGCGCCAGCATGAAAAGGTCGTATATGCAAAGACAAGCTTGACGCACTTGGCAAACCGATGCCGCGGCTGACGTCCGTTGTCCGATTGGAGCCAGGCGGCCAAAATTTGGGCAGATGGCGGCGGCGCGGATTTGGAGAAAAAAATGACGGAGATTTATAAAAGTTTGACGGAATAAAATACATTGTTTCGATCCAGGCTGCTGGGATGTTCAAGTGCGGCGGATTCATGCATAATGGGTTCTAGCACAATATCGACCCTGTTAGCCTGGAGGAGATTCCGTGGAATGCCTGGAACTGCGTATACCGCCATTGCCCCAGCTCGTGACGATCGGCCACGCGACGTGGCGGGCGGGCATGCAGCATTTTCGCCGCAATTTTCAAGTGTTCGATGTATTGTTCATCCGCAGCGGATGTTTTTATATGACGGAAGATGGAACCGAGTACGAATTGGGGCCTGGCGGGTTGCTCGTGCTCGAGCCGGGCCGGACGCACTGGGGACATCGGCCGGTTGAGGCGGATACGACCATCGATTGGGTGCACCTGTTCCACCCGCATCCGCATCGGATGGTGGAGGCCGGGCAGATCGCCTGGTCCAGCTTGCTCCGCCAAGGATCGGACCACGACTTGATGCCGACTGATCAGTGGATGTACTTGCCCAAGCACGGCCATTTCGAGCTGGACAGCCTGACGCCTCTGCTTGACGAGATGGGGGCGGCGCACCGCGCATTGACGATCCGCAGCGCATCCGCTCTGCACGTATTGACCGGCCAACTGCTGCATCGGCTGCAGTCGTTGATCGATGTCAACGCCGGGTCCCGTTCCTACCGGCTGAGCGAACGCGCGGCGCGCTACTTGCAGGAGCATATGCTGCAGCCGTTCAGCGCCGCGCGCATGGAGGAGAAGCTGCACTATCAATTCGACTACTTGACCCGCTGTCTGAAGCAGCACACCGGGATGACCCCGCTGCAGTATCTGCACCGGCTGCAGATGGAGCATGCCCGTTCGCTGCTGCATAGGACGGACCTGACCGTGCAGGAGGTCGCCGACCAGGCGGGCCAGCCGAACGTCAACTATTTCAATCGGCTGTTCCGCAAGCACTTCGGCATATCCCCGGGCCAGTATCGCAAGTCGACGCGGGGATTGCTGTAAGAGCGGCGCCCGAACAGACAATCGACTAGTGCATAATCGCCGTAATTCCACCGAACCGCCGCTCACCGGACCGAGTTAAGGCGATAATCGCCGTAATTTCACCGAACACCGCTCACCAGACCGAGTTAAGGAGATAATCGCCATAATTCCACCCAACCGCCCCTCACCGGACCTAGTTAAGGCGATAATCGCCGCAATTCCACCGAACCAACGCTTCTCCGGACCGAGTTAAGGAGATAATCGCCATAATTCCACCCAACCGCCGCTCACCGGACCGAGTTAAGGAGATAATCGCCATAATTCCACTCAATCGCGGCTCACCGGACTCAGCTGCCTTGATCAACGCCAAAAGACGATCCCCCGCGCCGGCTCTGGCCGGAAGGATCGTCTTTCCTTCGTTCAAGCAATCATAAGTTAGCTTAGATCAGCGCTTTAATCACGACTGCGACGATGAATACGACGGCCATGAAAGTGAACATGACGGCAAAGCCGGTCGCAACGTCGCCGAAATCATTGCGCGGTTCTTCGTTCACGTGGAGTTCGGGGTTGTGAATATTTTCCATCGGGAAGCCTCCTGGTCCAACTTCGTTGACCTTAGTATACCCAACAATGCTTTTTGTTGTAAAGCGATGCGCCGGGCAGATCGTGACAAGTTTGCGACAATCCCGCGAATTCAATCGTTCCGACAATGTCCGTATGTGCTAAAATAAAGCGGGGGAGTGATGATCGATTGGAATCACCGAGGTTATTGACACAATTCATCAAGCGCAAATGGTATGTGTACGCTTCCGGAATCCTGTTCATCGCAGCCGCGAACATCGTGCAGGTGTATTATCCGAAGCTGATCGGCCAATTTACCGATGAATTGGACCGTCTGGGTTTAACCGGCGATGCGGTCGTCCATTACGGAATGCTGCTGCTGGCGGTTGGCGTCGGGTACGTCGTGCTGGGCGGCATTGGGCAGCTTCACGTCATGTACGCGGGACGTCTGTTCGAATTTTATACCCGGAAGCAATTGTTCGATCATTTCACCAGCTTGACCGAATCGTTCTATGCCAAGCAAGGCGTCGGCAAGCTGCTCAGTTATATGATGAACGACATCAAGGGCGTGCGCGAATCGATCTCCAGCGGCGTCAACCAGACGACGAATGCCGTGATGTTGGTTGCCGCGGCCATCGGCACGATGCTGCTCAGCCAGATCCCGCTCTACCTGATCGCCGTCTGCGTGGCGCCGCTGCTCGTGCTGCCTTGGCTAGTCGTTCGCTTCGGACCGGTCATTCGTTCCCGTTCCAAGCAAGTGCAGGACGATCTGGGCCGCATGACGGAATCGGCGGAAGAGCAGCTCGGCGGCATCCGGGTAACGAAGAAATTCGCCGTCGAATCGATCATGAACGCCCGGTTCGACGAGACCGTGGACCGGATTCGCGACGACCAGATCCACCTCGTGCGCGTATCGTCGCTGTTTCAGTCGCTGATTCCGTTCGCGGGCGCTTTGTCGCTTATCGTGACGATCGCCTACGGCGGTTATTTGGCGCTGTCGGGCAGCATCACGATCGGCAACTTCGTGGCGCTGACGCTCTATGTGCGGATGATGGTGAACCCGTTGCAGCAGATCGGCAACGTCATTAACACGATGCAGCGCTCGCGAGCGTCGCTGGAACGGCTGAACGAGCTGTTTGCCGTTCGCCCGGAAGTGACGGAAAGCTCGGAGGCGATCGAAGCCGATTTCGCGAAGGCGCGGGTGGAAGTGCGGCGATTGACGTTCTCCTATCCGGATTCGCAAGAGGAAGCGCTGCGCGGCATCGATCTGACGATCGAACCGGGCCGTACGCTCGGCATCGTCGGCCGTACCGGCAGCGGCAAGACGACGCTCATGAAGCTGCTGCTGCGCCTGTACGATCCGCCGGCCGGCGCGATCCGGATCGGCCAGGCGGATATCCGCGATATGACGCTCGAAAGCTTGCGTTCGGGGATTGCTTACGTACCGCAGGACGGCTTCCTGTTCAGCACGACGATCCAGGACAACATCGCGTTCTACAAGCGCGACGAGGCGGCCGAAGCGGTCGCAAGGGCTGCCAAGCAGGCGCAAATCTACAACAATATCAAAGCCTTTCCCGATCAATTCGAAACGAAGCTTGGCGAACGCGGCGTCACGCTGTCGGGCGGCCAGCGCCAGCGCACGAGCCTGGCCCGCGGGCTTATCAAGAACGCGCCGATCCTGATCCTCGACGACAGCGTCAGCGCGGTCGACGCCGTCACCGAGCGGCGTATCCTCGAGACGGTGCGCGCCGAGCGCCGCAACCGCACGACGATCGTGATCGCCCACCGAATCAGCGCGGTCATGCACGCCGACGAGATCATCGTGCTGGACGAAGGCAGGATCGTGCAGCGGGGCAAGCATGAAGAACTGATCGCGAAGCCGGGCATATACGCCGATCTGTATGCGATCCAGGAGGAGGGAAGCCGGTATGCGTAAAGGAGTCGCGAGCATGCTGTACAGCTTCGCCAAGCCGCACCGCGGCACCTTCGGGCTTGTGTTCGTCTGCACCGTTCTGGCGATTGCCGCCGACCTGCTGCAGCCCTACCTGGTCAAAATCGCCATCGATGACCATCTGATGGCGGGAGACAAGGATGAGCGGACGTTGCTGCTCATCGCCGGCGTCTACTTGGGGTTGTCCGTCATCGGCCTTGTATTTACGTATTTGCAGAACAACTTGCTGCAATTCGCCGGACAGAGCATTATCGCGCAAATCCGTAAGCGGCTGTTCCGGCACTTGACGAATTTGTCGGTATCGTTCTTCGATCGCGTGCCCCGGGGAAGCCTGATCACGAACGTGTCCAGCGACACGGAGACGCTGAACCAGTTTTTCAGCCAGGTGCTGCTGAGCTTGATGCGCGACGGCATGACGCTGATTCTGATTCTCGTGATCATGTTCCAACTGGATCCGACGCTGGCGACGTATTGTCTGATCCTGCTGCCGATCATCGGAGCGATTGCCGTTGCCTTCCGTTCCTATATGCGCAATATTTATCAGCAGGCCCGGTCACGGCTGTCGCGCCTGATCGCCTTCACGGCAGAGAACCTGGCCGGGATGAACCTGATTCAAGTATTCCACCAGGAGAGGGAGCAGCAGGAACAATTCACGAAGCGCAACCGTTCGTATTTCCGCGCCAACCTGCAAGAGATCCGCACGAACGTGCTGTTCAACCGGTCGTTCGAAATCGTCGGCAATGCGTCGGTCGCTTTCCTCGTATGGGCCGGCGGCAACGCGGTGCTGGATAGGACGCTCGAATTCGGCGTACTGTACGCGTTCATCACGTATATCCGCCAGTTTTTCCAGCCGATCTCGAATATAACCCAGCAATGGAACACGTTCCAGTCGACGGCGGTATCCGTCCAGCGCATCGGCCAGTTGTTCGAGGAAAAACCGGATGTGCTTGATTCGACCGATCCGGCGAGCATCGAGCCGGCTCATATACGGGGAGAAATCGTGTTCGACGGCATCGCGTTTGCCTATCAGCCGGACATCCCGGTCATCCGGCGATTGGATCTGTACGTGCGTCCGGGCGACACGATCGGCATCGTCGGCGCGACGGGCGCCGGCAAAAGCTCGCTGATCAGCCTGCTGTGCCGGATGTACGATGTGAACGAGGGCAGCATTCGCATTGACGGGACGGACATTCGCGACATCCCGCAGCAAACGCTGAACCGCATCGTCGGGCTCGTGCAGCAGGAGCCGTTCCTGTATTCGGGCAGCATTCTGGATAATGTGCGCTTGTTCGACGAGTCGATTCCGCGGGCAGAAGTCGTGCGGGCTTGCGAGCTCGTGGGCGCGGACCCGCTTATCCGCCGCATGAAGCACGGCTACGACACCCGCATCTCGGAGAGCGGCAGCGGGCTAGCGGCAGGCGAGCGGCAGCTCATTTCCTTCGCCCGCATTATCGTGTTCCGGCCGCGCATCCTCATTCTCGACGAAGCGACTGCCAATCTCGACTCTTATTCGGAGCAACTCATTCAGCATGCTCTGCAAGTCGTCTCCAAAGACCGCACGACGCTGATCATTGCGCACCGGCTGTCGACGATCCGGCAAGCGGATCGCATCATCGTGATGAAGGACGGCGAGATCGTCGAGCAGGGCAATCATCTGGAATTGCTGAGCCAACACGGCTATTACGAGGAATTGTATCTGCATTCGCAAGGGAAAGGAGCGCTCTCCTCATGACTTCCTATACGGACAACATTCGCAGCAAGCTGGCGCTCCTTCCGGACCAGCCCGGCTGCTATCTGATGAAGAACGGCGAGGGTCAGATTATCTATGTCGGCAAGGCCAAAGTGCTGAAAAACCGCGTCCGCTCGTATTTCAACGGCAGCCACGACGGCAAGACGCAGCGGCTCGTCTCGGAAATTCGCGATTTCGAATATATCGTCACCGCCAGCAATACCGAATCGCTCATTCTCGAGTGCAACCTGATCAAGCAGCATTTTCCGCGGTACAACGTCCTGCTCAAGGACGACAAGTCGTTCCCCTATATCAAAATCACGAACGAGGAACATCCGAGGCTTGAGGTCACCCGCCGCATTCTGAAGGACAAAGCGAAATATTTCGGTCCCTATCCGAACGCGTACGCCGCTCAGGAGACGAAGAAGCTGCTGGATCGGATGTATCCGCTGCGCAAGTGCAGCAACCCGCCTGACAAGCCTTGCTTGTACTATCATCTGGGACAATGTCTTGCGCACGATGACTACGAGAAGGTGAAGCCCGAATATGAACGCATCGTCGGGGAAATTACGCGGTTTCTAAATGGCGGCTACCAGGAAATCAAGAAGGAACTGCAGCGCAAAATGGCGAGAGCGGCGGAAGAGCTGCTGTTCGAACGCGCGAGCGAGTACCGGGATCAGATCGCCGCGATCGAAGCTATCATGGTAAAGCAGACGATTACGGTGCAAGACGCGCTGGACCGCGATGTGTTCGGATATGCGGTCGACAAGGGCTGGATGTGCGTGCAGATTCTATACATGCGTCAGGGGAAAATGGTACAGCGGCACATGACCGTTTTTCCGTTTTACGGCGAGGCTTATGATGACTTCATGAGCTTCGTTACGCAATATTACAGCGACAATCCGGCGCTGCCGCGCGAGATGCTCATTCCGGCACCGGAAGGCGAGGGCATAGACGGCGCGGATTCGGCGGAAGTGGAAGAATCGCTGCATCGCTGGCTCGGCGTGAAGGTGCTTATGCCCAGGCGCGGGGCGAAGCGCTCGATGGTGACGATGGCGTGCGACAACGCCCGCGTGGCGCTCGAGGAGAAGTTCCGCCTGATCGAGCGGGATACCGAGCGCAGCGTAGGCGCGGCGGCAGGGCTGGCGCAATGGGTCGGAATTCCGTCCGCGCGGCGGATCGAAGCGTTCGACAACTCCAACATCCAGGGTGTGAACCCGGTGTCGGCGATGGTCGTATTCATCGACGGCAAGCCGGACAAGAAAGAGTATCGCAAATATAATGTCAGAACGGTCGAGGGACCGGACGATTACGAAACGATGCGAGAAGTTGTTCGGCGTCGATACGAGCGGGTGCTGAAGGAAGGATTGGCGCGTCCGGACCTGATCGTCGTGGACGGCGGGCGGGGCCATATCGCCGCGGCGCTGGACGTGCTGGTCAATGAGCTTGGACTGGACATTCCCGTGTGCGGCCTAGCCAAGGACGATAAGCATAAGACGGCACAGCTCCTGGTCGGCGATCCGCCGGAAGAGGTGCCGCTGCCGCGGGACAGCCAGGAATTCTACTTGCTGCAGCGCATCCAAGACGAGGTGCACCGCTTCGCGATCACGTTCCACCGCGAGAAGCGCGGCAAGTCGATGATCGCTTCGCGTCTCGACGCCATCCCCGGCATCGGTGAGAAGCGGCGCAAGCAGCTGCTGCGGCATTTCGGCTCGCTCAAGGCGATCCGCGAGGCGGCGGTGGAGGACTTCCGGGAAGTGTCCATCGGCGAAGCGCTCGCCCTGCGTATTCTCGACGCGTTGAACAAAGAAGGCGCCGAGACAGACGGCGCCCCCTCTTTATAGACTCGGCACATCGTCAAATTTCTGATCGGCGAATATTCGTATTGTCGCGACAGCCCCCATCATGCGCCTTATCGGCGAATGGGGGCTGTTTAATTTCGCGCAAGGAATAAGCTGGATGAATGATGTGAAAATATGGAATGTTACGTAATCAGTGATTATCCTTTTTTTCATAACGGATGAATCGCTTCTCAAGCAGGGTTCAAAAAAATGGAGCCGGGATTTCTCGCAATTTATATTTGACAAAAAGAAAATTGTGCTTTACCCTTATGTCATTGGAACCGGTTCCGTAAACCGATACCATTCAAAGAGGAAAGGGGTTGTACGGATGAAACTCAAGCAGAAAATCGCGATCATCACGGGAGCGGGTCCCGTACACGGAATCGGCAAAGGAATCGCGACGGCGTTTGCGAGAGAGGGAGCGCATCTATCGCTCAATTATTATGGGCATTCCTCTGCCGACATGGACCGTTGGAAGGAAGAGCTTGAACGCTTCGGCGGTAGGGTGGTCCTGACCGAAGGCGACATCTCGCAGGAATCGACAGCCAAGCGCTTGATCGAAGCGACGTTGGATGCATACGGACGGATCGACATTTTGGTGAACAATGCTTATATTTCCACGCAAAGCCTGATACAAGACATGGCGGTGGATGACTGGGACCGGATGATGCAAGTCAATTTAAGAAGCGTATTCCTTACCACTCGTTATACCGTTCCCCATCTCATCAAGCAAAAATCGGGCAGAATTATCAACATGGCTTCCCAAATCGGCCAGAAGGGCGGCATCGAGCACAGTCATTACGCTGCATCCAAGGCCGGCATTATCGGTTTTACGAAATCGATCGCGATGGAGCTCGGACAGTATGGCATTACCGCCAATTGCATCGCACCGGGTCCGATCGAAACCCATGTCATGCAAACGGTTAACCAGGAATGGCGGGACAAGAAGCTGGCGGAATTGGTCATCCCGCGTTTCGGGCAAGTGGAAGAAGTGGCGCCGACCGCCGTATTCCTGGCATCCGACCCGGATGGCAATCTGTTTACCGGCCAGACGCTTGGCCCCAACTTGGGAGATGTCATGCTCTAAGCCATAGCCATTTTTACTGGGGGTGATCGCATTGGGAGAAATACTGCTGGAAGCCCGGGACATATGCAAATCTTTCTCCGGCGTCAGCGTGCTGCGCAATGTCCGCCTGACGGTACGCCGGGGTGAGGTTCACGCCCTGATGGGGGAGAACGGCGCCGGAAAATCCACGTTAATGAAAATTTTGACCGGCGTCGTCAAGCAGGATTCCGGCCAGGTCGTCTACAAGGGGAAGCCGCTTCACATTCATCATCCGAAGGAAATTCGGGACTACGGCATCGGTATTGTGTATCAGGAATTCAATCTGCTGCCGGATCTGACCGTGGCTCAGAACATCTATATCGGACGCGAACCGGGAAGCTCTCTGAAAGGGTTCATTAACGAAAGAAAATTAATCGCGGACACGCGGCAAATCCTGCAGCGGCTGCAGCTCAAGATCGATCCGCAAGCCAAGGTATCCGACCTGAGCGTCGCGGAGCAGCAGATGGTCGAAATCTCCAAGGCGCTGTCTTACAATTGCGAGCTGCTTATCATGGACGAACCGACCGCGGCGCTGACGGAATCCGAAATCGACACCTTGTTTGAAGTCATCTCGGACTTGCGGGCGCAGGGCGTGGCCATTATTTATATCTCCCACCGGATGAACGAGCTGAAAAGAATCGTCGATCGCGTAACGGTGATGCGGGACGGTCAATTCGTTGCCGAAAACCGGTTCGAGGATACGAATGTCGATGAGTTGATTCAGCAAATGGTAGGGCGTCAATTGGTGTCCAAGTTTCCGGACAAGCCGCATTATGCGAGAGGCGATTTGACGCTTGAAGTGAAGCATCTGGCCAAACGCGGCGTGCTGCACGATATCAGCTTCGAAGCCTACCAAGGCGAAATCTTGGGGATTGCCGGACTGATGGGCGCCGGACGTACGGAATTGGCCCGGGCGATCTTCGGCGCGGACCGCGTCGATGGCGGGGAGATCCGGGTCCGCGGCGAGAAGGTCGCGCTGCGTTCCCCCCGACAGGCGATACGCCGGGGTATCGGCTACATTACGGAAGACCGCAAGAAAGACGGGCTGATGCTTTCCTTGAACATCAAGGAGAATATCATCGTTGCGAACTACGATCAGCTGTCCAAAGCCGGTTGGATGATGGACAAGGAAGCGAGCCGCGTGAGCGACAAGTTCATGCAGCGGCTCGGCATCAAGGCGGTGAATCGCAATCAGGAAGCGGGTAATCTGAGCGGCGGGAATCAGCAGAAAGTCGTGTTGGCCAAGTGGCTGTGCCGCAATACGAACCTGATCATTTTCGACGAACCGACGCGCGGCATCGATGTAGGCGCCAAATATGAAGTGTACCAATTGATGTTTGAGTTGGTCCGGAACGGCGTTACCGTGATCATGATTTCTTCGGAGCTTCCGGAAATTCTGGGCATGTGCGATCGCATCCTGGTCATGGCCGAAGGGCGCATCACGGCTGACTTGCCCGCCGCAGAAGCGGATCAAGAGAAGATTACCCACTATGCGATGAACAAATGAAGGGAGCTGTCATTGTTGGATAACGCCATAAAACCGCAAGCGGGGCAGCCGAATGCCGCCGGCAGACGCCGCTTGAATTTCCAGAAGCTAGGCGCGTTGCTTGGCTTGGTACTGCTCGGACTGTTCTTTTCGATCGCGACCAGCCATTTTCTGCAAGTCAACAATCTGCTCACGATCGCGCTGCAAACGTCGATCGTGGCCATCGTCGCCATCGGACAAACCTATGTCATCATCAAAGGCGGCATCGATTTGTCGGTCGGCTCCATCGTCGCCTTATCCGGCATTATTTGCGCCAACATGATGAAGGCGGGCAGTCCGATCTGGCTGGCGGTAGTCGTCGGCATCATCGCCGGCACCGTCTGCGGCTTGATCAACGGAGCGATAATTGCCTACGGTAAGCTGCCACCGTTCATCGTGACCTTGGGGATGATGGGCATCGCCCGCGGCGCGGTGCTCGTCATTACGGACGGCATTCCGGTAGCCGGCCTGCCCAGATCCTTCAGCAAGCTCGGCGGAGGTACCGTATTCGGGATTCCGACTCCCGTGATCATCATGATCGTGCTGGCCGTTCTGATGGCGTTCATCTTGTCGCGCAGCCGATTCGGCCGAAGCGTCTATGCGATCGGCAGCAATGAGAAGACGGCCTACCTGTCCGGGATCAACGTGAACAAGACCAAGCTCGGCGTCTACGGGCTGAGCGGGCTGATGGCCGGCATTGCAGGCATTATTCTGACTTCCCGTCTCGTCTCCGCGGCGCCTACGGCCGGTCAGAACTACGAGCTGGATGCCATCGCGGCAGCCGTTATCGGCGGAGCGAGCCTGAACGGCGGCGTCGGCAGCATTGCGGGAACGTTCATCGGCGCGTTCATCATGGGAATTTTGCGCAATGGTCTGAACCTGCTCAGCGTCTCCTACTACTGGCAGCAAATCGCCATCGGCATCGTCATCGTGGCTGCGGTATATATCGACAGCATGAGGCACCGCAGCAAGTAATCGCAGTGGATGAAGCATTCGACGGCCATCCGTCCGCCGAATGTTCATTATAAAAACACACCAAGGGAGAGAGAAAAGAATGAACAAAAAAGCGGGTTTGGTTTTGTTGGCGGCAATGTTGGTTTTGCTGGTGCTGGCTGGCTGCGGTTCAAACAAGGAAGGAGCCGCATCGTCCCCGCCTGCGTCCGCATCCGGTGAAACGGCTCCGCCGCAAGGCGGCGAAGGCGGCGTAATCGGCGTCATCCCGAAGTCTACTCTTTACGATTATTGGAAGTCGGTTCGCGTTGGGGCGGAGAAAGCGGCTGGGGAAAATGGCTATTCCATCGTTTTCCAAGGAACGGCCAAGGATACGGATGTGGAAGGGCAAGTCAAAATCATTGAAGATTTCATCACCAAGGGCGTGAAAGCCATCGTCATCTCTCCCGTGAGCGCGGATGCGATGGTGCCGGCGCTGGAGAAAGCGGACGCAGCCGGCATACCGGTCATTATTATCGATGGCGATCTGAACTCGGATATTCCACATTCCTTCGTGAGTACGGATAACGTCGCGGCTGCGGCGATGGCGGCGGAGAAGATGAATGAATTAATCGGCGGACAAGGCAAAATCGCCGTCGTCAGCGAAGTGGCCGGCTCGATTCAGGGGGCCGCCCGTGAGAACGGCTTTATCGACAAAATCAAATCTTATGGCGGGTACCAATTGCTGAACACCTTCTACAGCGAAGGAGACCGCAACCTGGCGTTCAACATTACGCAGGATATTTTCACCTCGAACAGCGATATCAAGGGCATCTTCTCCACGAACGAAGGATCGTCGGTCGGCGTCTCGCTCGGTGTGGACGCCTCCGGCAAGAAGGACGACGTAGCCGTAATCGGTTATGACAGCTCCGAGGATTTGCTGCAGGCGATCCGCAACGGCGTCATCGACGGTACGATTTCCCAGGATCCTGCGGCGATCGGATATACGGGCGTAGCCAATGCCGTGAAAGTGCTGAAGGGCGAAGCCGTCGAGAAGGACGTTCCCGTATCGGCCGTTTATGTAGACAAGAACAATATCGACAATGAAGATATCCAAAAAATTCTGTATCCGCTCGGCAAGCAATAACGACACAGACAGATAGATAGGAGAGGAAGAACGCCATGGCACAGAGAATCATCGACCTGACGCTACCCATCACAGACAACATGCCGGTGCAGCGGGCGTTCCAGAGCAACGTATATGTTCGATTGGCAACCCACGAAAGCACGCTTGCGATGGGGTCGGGAACACCGGAAGATCCGCATACCTCGGCCTGGAATTACATCGGGATGATCGAGCACATCGGCACGCACGTGGATGCTTTCTATCATATGAACCCCAAGGGCCGCACCATTGACCAGATGCCGCTGGACATGTTCTTCGGAAAGGCCGTGTGCTTCGACATGACCCACATTCCCGACCTGGGGGAAATCACCGTCGCCGATCTGGAGGAGGCTGAGCGGAAGAAGGGTGTCAAGGTTGACGGGCACATCGTTTTGTTCAATACAGGACTTCATAAACGGCATTTTCCCAATCCGATCATTTTCGACGTCAATCCCGGTTTATCCGTGGAAGCAACGCACTGGCTCGCGGACCGGGGGTCCAAGCTGCACGGCGTCGAAGGGCCTTCGACGGATATTATGAGCACAAACCTGTTTCCCAGCCATCGCGTTTGCCGGGACCGCGGCATTACCCATTACGAATGGCTGGTTAATTTGGAAGAGCTGGTGGACGTGAAAGAATTTATGTTTTACGGCGTTCCGCTTAAACTGCACGACGGGACGGGGTCGCCCGTCAGGGCGTTTGCCATCGTGAACGAATAATTTCGGGCGACTGAACCGGGCTGCACGATGAGGGCCCGGTTCTTTGCCGGGAGGAGGAAGTTGAATGAGCGTTCTGTTGACAGGAGGCACCGGATTTATCGGGCTTAACGTTGCCGAAGCGCTGCTGGACGAAGGCGTTTCGGTCATCATATACGCAGCGTCCCCGCCGCGCCCCGAAGCGGAGGCGGCGCTGCAGGGCAAGAGAGGGAAATGCGTATTTGTTCGCGGAGACGTGCTGGACAAATCTCAGCTCGATTCGGTGTGGCGGGAACACGGGATCGCTTCGGTTATTCACGGAGCGGCCGTCACCCCGGACGAACGGCGGGAATTGGACGGCGGAGCCGGCGTGGTTCAAGTCAATTGCATCGGTACGCTTAACGTGCTGGAAACCGCGCTGAAGCATCGGGCGGACAAATTCGTTTATTTGAGCTCGATTGCGGTTTACGGGACTTCAACGGTATCCGAGCCACTACTGGATGAAGAAGGTACGGCTCGGAAGCCCGAAAATCTATACGAGATTACGAAATTCGCGGCGGAGCGGATGGCGCTTCGCTATAAGCAGCTCACCGGCCTGAATGTCACGGCCGCCCGGCTGGGCGATATATTCGGATCGTGGGAATACGAAACGGGCGTGCGCGATGTCATGAGCGCACCGTTTCAAACAACCAGGATGGCTATGCTCGGCCGTCAGGCATGGCTGCCCCGCCGCGGCCATAAGAGCTGGGTTTATTGTCGCGACGTAGCGGGAGCCGTTGTTGCGCTGTGGAAAGCTTCGGCATTGAAACACGAGGTGTACAACGTCAGTTCGTCCTATCAATGGTCCGTCGCCGATTGGTGCGGCTTGCTGGCGGAGCGGTATCCGGATTTCTCTTACGCGATCGCCAAATCGCCCGAAGAAGCGAATGTCCGGCTATTTGCGGACAACGCGCCGATGAACATCGACAGGCTGCGGGAAGACACGGGCTTCGAGGCTCGTTACGATATGCGACAGGCGTTCGACGATTACATGAATTGGGCCGATAAGCATGCCGCGATGATTACCGGGTAAAGGTGAAATTTCAAGATAAGAAAGGGGCTGCAGCCATCATGAACGGCATCGGCTTTCAGAACGCGCTGACCTTGCGGAACATGCTGGATAACAAACAATTGTCGGCGGTGGAGCTTACGCGCGCGGTGCTGGAAAACATGGAGCGGACGGAGCCGATCTTGAACGCGTTCGTCACGCGAACGCCTGAATTGGCGCTGGCGGCGGCTCAGGATGCGGACGAGGCCATGGCAAGGGGAGAGAAACTCGGACCGCTGCACGGACTTCCGGTCTCGTTAAAGGATTTGATCCCGGTCGGCGGCGTTCGGCATACGTCCGGATCGCTGACGATGGAGAGCCATGTCGCCGATCGGGATGCGCCGGTTGCGGAACGTCTGAGGCGGGCGGGGGCCTGCATCGTAGGCAAGACGACGACTTCGGAGTTTGGAGCGAAAGCGGTCGGAGACAGTCCGCTTACCGGCATTACGCGCAATCCCTGGAACCCGGACAAGACGACGGGCGGTTCCAGCGCGGGAGCGGCCGCAAGCGTCGCTGCCGGCGTCACGCCGTTCTCGATCGGGACGGACGGCGGCGGATCGTCGCGGATTCCCGCGGCCTTGTGCGGCATCGTCGGATTCAAGGCTCAGTTTGGAAGAGTGCCCGTGTTCCCGACGACGGCGACGCCAACCTTGGCCCATATCGGGCAGATGGCGCGGACCGTACGCGATGCCGCGCTGCTGCTCGGAGCCGTGGCAGGGTTCGACGGACGGGACCCGGGAAGCCTGGCGGCGCCGGTGCCCGATTTCCTGGCCGCATGCGACGAGCCTGTCGCCGGCTTGCGCATCGCCTGGAGCCCGACGCTCGGCTACGGAAGAACGGTCCCGGAAGTAGCGGCGCTTACGGAACAAGCGGCGAAGGTGTTCGAGCAGTTGGGTTGTCGGGTGGAAGCGGTGGAACGGATATTCGACCGGGATCCCGTGGATTTGATGCAGGCGGAGTATTACGGAGGCGTGGGGACGAGGATGAAAGAACTGCTGTTGTCCTCGCGTCATCTGTTCGATCCTGCCGTCGCGGAATCGCTGGACCATGCGCTGGAGATGAAGCTGGACGATTATTACGGCAAAGTGTTCGAGCGATACGCGCTAAGAGAGCGGATCCGTGCATTTTTTCTCGATTACGACTTGTTGCTGTGTCCGACGCTTCCTGTTGCGGCATTCGACGTCGGCTTGAATCATCCTCCCGACTTGCCGGAGCGCGATATGGTCTCATGGGTTTCCTATACGTACCCGTTCAACCTGACCGGTCAGCCGGCGGCATCGGTTCCGTGCGGGTTCACTAGCGACGGGCTTCCCGTCGGCCTGCAAATCGTGGGCAGGACCCTTGGCGAAACCGACGTGTTCCGTGCGGCATCCGCCTTTGAAGCAGCGAGGCCTTGGGCGCACATCAAGCCTTCTGCGATAGGTTGAACGATTCGTAAGTCCCAAGTAGGGTGAAGAGGGCGTCTCCGACAGCGGTTGTCAGGGACGCCCTCTTGCATTGCGAAATTATTTCCGTATGGACCCGTGAGGCAGGACGGCATGCACACCACAGACGCCGTTGACGATTTGCGTAATCCGCAAATCGACGGACGGACCGCACATCGCCAGCGCTTCCTTGCGTCCGACGCCATGCATTTCCTGCATGAGATCGATCATGCCGTTCAACGCTGTATAGGTTGCTTCCTGCAAATTCTCATGAAACCCGAACGTAAGCCATCCTGCCGGCGTATTCGCGCGCGGGTTGGCAAGCCGAACATCGGGGAGCAAAGTCAAGCGCAAGACGACTTGCTCCATCGGGCATTCGATCGCGGTCGAACCCACTTCGCCGTCCCCTTGCGCGGCATGGCCGTCCCCTACGGAAAACAACGCGCCTTCTACCGCGATCGGCAAATACAGCGTGCTGCCGGGGACGAGCTCCTTGCAGTCCAGGTTCCCGCCGCAAAACCGGGGCGGGTGGGTCGAATGAAGCCCCGGCTCGCCCGGCGGCATCCCGAGCACGCCCATGAACGGGCGCAGCGGAACGGTATGCCCGAGGTGGCTCGTGCCGATCATCCGCCTCGTATCCAAATCCCAACTCAGGTAATAAACGTCGCCTTCGTCGACGCCGAGCCGCCGGTCGTAATCCGTCTGTCTGCCTCCGGACCGGCTCCATCCCCAGGCGCCGGGACGGTTCTCCACAATATCGACGGCCAGCGTCATGCCGGGCTTGGCTCCTTCGACGGCAATCGGCCCGCACATGGCATGACCGGCATCGCGAACGGGATCGCGCGGTTCGAACTGGGGCCCGTGACCGGGGTTCGGCGCGGGCTTCAGCGATTGCAGCCAGTCGCCGTCCAGCGTAGCGCATTGCACGGTATCGCCGGATCGGACGGTGAGTATCGGCTCATGATCCCGGGAGAAGGAGCCGTGAAGCGTTCCTTGCTTGGGTTGAATCGTATGAATGGCCATGGGGCGAAACCTCCTGTCGATCGTTAGAGATTGGTGTGGCGAAGGAAGGCATCCTGATGGGTGACTTGCCGGGACTCGGCATACCGCAGGCAGACGGCGTCGAACACGATGTGCGCGCATTGGTCGAACAAGGACCCGAGAGGCTGCGCGGATGTGGCTTCGGTATGTTTGCGGTAGCGGGTTGCCGCCTCGATCACGATCAAATCGTCTGCATGACCGGCAAGGGGAGAGCCGGCGTCCGTCGTTACCCCAATGACGACGGCTTGCGACTCACGCGCTTTGGCGGCTGCCGATACGACGGCAGCGGAAGTGCCGGAGCCCGACACCGCGATCAGAACGTCATTCTCCCGAATGGCCGGGGCTATCGTTTCTCCGACGACGTACACGCGCAGCCCCAGATGAAACAGGCGCATCGCGAACGATTTGGCCATCAAGCCGGAGCGGCCTTCTCCGATCGTGAACAGCGTTCTGCCGCTTTCCAGCAAAGCGAGCAGGCGGTCGATTCCGTCCGGCCTCAATCGGCCCAATACCGCTTGCACTTCGTCAAGGATCAGTCTGCACTCTTTCATCGTTCAACACTCCTTGTCCTGAGCATTTTCGGTTTGCAAAGCCATGTATAACTCCCGCGCCGCCGCCTGCGGGTCTTCGGCTTTCGTGATGCCGGTTCCGACGATCGCGATATCCGGACGCAGCTTGCGCAAGGAAGGCAGGCTGGCGGACGTGATGCCCCCCGCGACGGCGACAGCCGCTCCTCCATTGACGATATAGGGACGATAGTCATGGCGGGATCCGGCATGGATGGAGGTGCCGGTCATCTCCTGTTGATCTTTGCCGACATGGAGGCATATCGCGATGTCCGGTTCTTCGAACAAGGGGACGCACTGAAGCGCGGAAGCGTTAAGCAAATCGATCATGCATAGCTTGCCGTGTTGTTTGGCGATTCTTCGGCAAGTATCGATCGTCGCCTTCGGAGCGGCAGCCATGACCGTCGCGGCATCTGCGCCGTGGTCGAAGCAGAGACCGAATTCGTAGGCGGCATTATCGAATGTCTTCATGTCCGCTACCAGGAATTTGTCCGGAAATGCTTTGCGGATATGACGCAAGCTCTCCATGCCGAATTCCTTCAGCAAGGAAGTGCCTACCTCCAGCCAGTCGAAATAAGGCTCGACCGCCTGCGCGACGGCAATCGCTTCTTCAATCGTCATCCGGTCAAGCGCCAGTTGCAACTTCATGAGAGATGGCCACCTCTTTCCGACATGAAAGCTTCCAACTGCGTTCTCGTCGGCAGCCCCTCGGAGTCGCCTTCCGACGTCACGACAACGGCTCCGATCGCCGCTCCTCTTCGGACGGCCTCTTCGAGGCTGCAGCCCTCCAGCACGGCGCTGACGAAACCGACTGCAAAGCCGTCTCCGGCGCCGACCGTATCCACCACATGCTTCACGGGATAGGCGGGGATCTTGATTTCTAGATCCTCTGTCCGGCAATATGCGCCTTCCACCCCCAGTTTGATGCAGACGGTATTGGCTCCGCGGCTGAGGTACCAGGCGGCAATGTCGGACGGCTCATCATACCCAGTCAGCAAACGGCCTTCCTGCAAGCCCGGCAGCACCCAGTCCGCCTGCACGGCGAGGCGGTTGACGCCCTCGATCATCGCCGCTTGGCCCGGCCACAACGTCGGACGAAGGTTGGGATCGAAGGAGACGGTGATGCCGCCGGCTTTGGCCTGTGCCAGCATATGTTCGGCGAGAGCATAGGCGGACTCCGACAAGGCGGGGGCGATGCCGGTCAAATGAAAATGCCGGGTGTTCAAATAGTAGCCGGAATCGAAATCGGAAACGCTCATCGTACTGGCCGCCGTAAATTTCCTGAAATACTGAACGACGGGATCCTTTCCTTCGTCGGCACGACCTTTGAGCTGAAACCCTGTGGCACGGTCCTCTTCGATCATTACGGCGTTCGTGTCCACATTCTCCTCGTTCATTCTGCGGGTAATATATGCGCCGAAGGGGTCGTTTCCGATTTTGCTTATCCAGCCTACGCGCATGCCGAGTCGGGACAAGCCGATGGCCACGTTGGCCTCGGCACCGGCCATCCGTCTCGTGAAGCGCTCGACTCGATCCAAGGGACCGGATTGCTCGGCGATGAACATCGCCATGGCTTCTCCGAACGTGACGACGTCAAAGAGCCGATTCTTCATGTTCATGTGCAGCCACTCCAGTCTTGATATAATGGTTGTTATATTTTCATGGAATCGGTTAACGGTATCGGTTCCATGAAGGTTGAAATAAAAACCGCGTCTCGAAAGACGAGGTCAACGGCCTGAGATGGTATGTTACCCTTTCCGCAGTTGGAAGGTCGAGCCTCGGATCAGCAAGGATGCGGCCAATTCCGTTACCTGCGGGGGAGAAGTATCTCCTTCGATTCGCTTCAGCACCTGTTCCATTGCGATCGTGCCGATTTCGAACGTCGGTTGTGAGATGGTCGTGATGCCAGGGCCTACGTAAGGCGCCCATTCGGGATTGTCGAATCCGATCAACGAAATCTGTTCGGGAATTTGCAGCTTCCTGTCCTTCAGCGCGCCGATCAGCTTCAGCAGGACAACGGCATTGCCGGCGAATATGACGCGATTGCTGCCTTCCGAAGATGCCAGAAAACGGTCCAAGCCGCGCTCGAATCGATCGTTGTCTTTAAAATCGACTTCGTAGAAATCGTCGACGCTCGGATGCCCGCGTTCCTGCAACAGGTTGCGGAAAACTTCCGCCCGCTCGTAACGGGGGCTTGTGCTGCCGATCGTTTCCGTAAAGAAAGCGATGCGGTCGTAACCGCAATCGATCAAATAATGAAGGGCGTCGGCGGTTGCGCTGCGATTGTCGGTTCCGACCAAATCCGCTTCAAGCTCCGGGACTTTGCGGTCAACGAGCACGACGGGCATGTTATCTTTGGTGAAGTCGTGGAGAACCGCGTTGTTCATGCCGGTCGTGTTGATCAGCAGACCGTCGATTCTGTGCGTCTGCAGCAAATCGAAATAGCGGAGTTCTTTGTCCGCATCCTGATCGGTGTTGCACACGAGCAAGTTGTATCCGTGTTTCTCGCAAACCTGCTCGGCGCCGCGCAGGATGCTGGTCGCGTAAGGGTTGGCGATATTCGCCACGACGAATCCGATCAAATAGCTGCGATCCTGTTTTAAACCCCGAGCCATCCGGTTGGGGCGATAATTCAGTTCGGCGATCGTTTGTTCGATCCGCTTTAGCGTATCCGCCGATATGGAATCGTATTGTTTGCTCAGAAACCGGGAAATGGTCGTTTTGGAAACGCCGGCGGTCCGAGCCACGTCGGCAATCGTCGCTCTTGTCTTAGGCGGCTTGTGGCGGTGTTCCCAATCCATGTCAATCAACCTTTGCATCTATAATAAAAGCTATAATCAATGGAACCGATACCATTCCAATGTAAAGGTGTTTTTGCAATTTGTCAATCCTTCGTTGGCAAGGGTTTAACCGTTCGGCTTCGGGAGGCGTGCAACCAACTTACGGCATAGGCGACAGCGATGGGCAGGAACGGCCCTGCAATGCCTGCGGCCAAGTCGCCTGGCAGCCCGTCTGCCATCATCTGGACGCTCATCAGGATGGAGTTGAGTATGATATGGGCGAACAGCACCGCCAGGAACCCGAATCGCAGCATGAACCAGCCGAACAGCATGGCCATCACTGCCAGTTCGATCAGCCGCGAATAGACCGGATAGACCGCATAGCTGACGTGCCCGAACGCCCAGAACAGCCCGGGCGGGAACATGGCCAGCGCGGTGAGCCAGGCGGCGGTGCGCGGTGCGGGCGCGCGGCCCAGCAACCGCTGGGCTCCGCCGACCAGCCAATGCCGGAACAGCCCGATGCCGAACAGCCGGCTTTGGATTTCTTCCGAGATGCCCGCGCACCAAGCCAGCATGAGAAGCAGCCAAGGCACGGTCATGTTATAGGAGGATTGACTCGCGTCCGACGATTGGAACATGCCGATGCCCTGTGCCAATCCGGCCAAGATGACTGACTGGACGCCGAGCAGCAGAAATGCCAGCAGATAGCCTCTCTTCATGCCCGCAACGACTTCTTCGCCGAAAGCAGCCTCCCTCCATCGCGGCCATAAAGATCGTCCCATCGATCTCCACAGTCCGTCTCCGCCAACCGCGGACAAGTAAGTGAACAGCGCCATAATGCCCAGAATGATGAAGTTGAAGACGAGCAACGATCGAACCGCCGCTTCATCCGCAATCGCTCCGTCCGCGATCAATCCCGCCCGGAATCCCGGTATCAGATTGAAGTAGAAACCGGCATACATCGCCGTGAATATCGCCGCAAGCCATAGCCCGCGCCGCGCGGACGTATGCGATCGCCGCGTGACCGCATAGACGATCGACATGACCAAGAGCAGCAATTGCGGCACGACGAAGCCGAGCGCATTAAGCGTGCCTGCAAGCTTGCTTTGATGTTCGAGATAGTCGGCGAATGGTTTGGGCACGCGTATTTCATAAGTGACCGACCCGCCTGCCCAACCGCCCTCGGATGAAGATGAAGCCGCAACCGAATCAGCCGCAGCTGAGGGGGGGATGACATGCAGCATCAGCTCAGCTTCGCCGACGCCCTGCAGCCGGGACAGGAAAGTATAGGCTCCCTGCGCATCCGCCGCGCGGCCGTCCCAGATCCAGTCATCCGGGATCTCCCCCCAGCGCGATGCGAACTGCAAAGCATCCGCAGGTTCGGCAGCATCCGGCTGCTCGACCGGCGTCGCCGATGCGGTCTTAAGGCGGCTCTGCCAGCCCGTCAGCTTGCCTGATTCCGGATGGAGATAGAGCGTCAATACAGTCGTTCCGCCCGGCTGCGTCAGGTCAGCTCGGTACACATCGACAGGATGGCCGTCATCCCACTGCCGATGGTAGGAATCGAACAAGTCATGCTTGACCAGATAACCGGCGGCCTTACTGTCGGACAAATAAGTGATTTCCACGTCAAGCGCATCGCCGGTCACGCCGAACCGATCGGCAGCGACGCCAAGCGCATGCTCCTTGGCGGCATGGCGGCTCATCGTCGCCCGGCTTCCCGCGTCGCCTGAACCGAACATCGGGAATACTTGGATAAGAATGAAGAGGATCAGACCGATTCCCGCCACCCCGTACCATAGACCGGACATCGATTTGTATCGCTGCATCGTCAACGCTCCTCTAACGGCGGAGATTATCTCAGGCTAGCGTAACATATTGCCATTCCCGAATTCCAATGTATCTTGTCGTTCTCGCAGATAACGGAAGATAACGGCCGGATAATGCGTGTGCGGGCCTGTTTCTGTCGCCGGAAATACGCATTTAAGCGTTACCGTGCTTCGATTCGGTTAAATCCGGGTGTTGTCGCTTCGCGAAGGAAAGACTATAATGCGTTAAGTACGATCGTGAAAGCAAATGAATGTTATTCATAAACCAGCCGAATTTCTGTGAAGAAAACGGGGGAACCAATGTTGCCGCCATTTGAGGAACGCGCGGCAAACCCGGGGTGAATTCAGACCGCACACCGCCTGCGATTGCCAGTGCGAGTGCGCAACGATAGGGCCGCCTGTTCGCGCCCGAACCCGTCAGCTAACCTCGTAGGCTGCCAGAACAGGACTCGCATGCGCGCGTGAAGCATTGGAGTTCCAATGCTTCTTTTTGTTTCATACGGCACCCAAGCGCATGCGCTGGAGATCCGCCACAGAGGTGAAGGAAGTTGTTCAGCAAGCTGTATCGCACGATCGCATCTTCACCGCCCAAGCTGCTCGTGCTCGGATTCGCTTTGATCATTCTAACCGGCGCGCAGCTGCTCCGTCTGCCGATTGCCGCCACCGCCGGTCAGCCGACCCGCTGGATCGACGCCTTGTTCACGGCGACTTCGGCGACTTGCGTAACGGGGTTGGCCGTAGTCGATACCGGCACTTATTTCACTACATTCGGGCAGATCGTCATCCTCGTCCTGATCCAGATCGGCGGCCTCGGATTCATGACGATGGCAACGCTGTTCGCCGTATTTCTGAAACGGCGAATCTCGCTCAAGGAGCGTCTGGTGCTGCAGGAGGCGTTGAATCAGTCTTCGATCGAAGGCATCGTCCGCTTGGTGCGCAAAATCGTGCTGTACTCGCTTTGCATCGAAGCAGTCGGCGCTTTGTCGTTCACTTTGCGCTTCATGATCGACATGAGCCCCGGACGCGCTTTGTATTACGGCATCTTTCATGCGGTATCCTTCTTTAATAACGCGGGTTTCGATATTATGGGCGATTTCAGAAGCATGACCGGCTATGTCGGAGACGTGTGGGTGAACGTCACCTCGATGCTGCTGATCGTGCTTGGCGGCATCGGCTTCGTCGTGCTCGCCGACCTCGTCGACTATCGCAACAAGCGCAAGCTGTCGCTTCATTCCAAGGTGGCGCTCAGCATGTCCGGCATCTTGATCGCGGTCGGCGCGATCGTCATCCTGGCGTTCGAATACACGAACAGCTTCACGATGGGTGGTCTGCCGTTCGGAGAGAAGCTGCTCTCTGCGGTGTTCCAATCCGTATCTCCTCGTACCGCCGGCGTGAACACGCTGGATATTTCGGCGCTGCGTCAAGCGTCGCAGTTTATTATCATCGTGCTCATGTTCATCGGCGCATCGCCGGGATCGACCGGCGGCGGGATCAAGACGACGACGTTCGCGGCCCTGATCGGCGCGGTTCATACGATGCTGCGCGGCAAGGAAGACGTCGTGATGTTCCGCTATCGGCTCGCGAAGGAGAGGGTTTACAAGGCGTTGACGGTTACGCTCTTCGCTTTGACGCTCGTCCTGGTGGCTACGATGATTCTGTCGACAACGGAGGACCACCATTTTCTGATGATTTTATTCGAAGTGACCTCGGCGTTCGGCACAGTCGGCTTATCCATGGGTCTAACGACGGACTTGTCGCTCGTCGGCAAGATCATCATCATCCTGATGATGTTCGTCGGGCGGCTCGGACCGCTCACGCTGTCTTACGCGATCGCTCCCAAGCCGGGGCGCGTGCTGTATCGCAACGCAGAAGGCAAAATTATCATCGGGTAGCGCGGATGGATTCCGGACCTTATCGAAGGAGCAGGATGGACGCATGAAATTGAAGCAATTCGTCATTATCGGGCTGGGCAGATTCGGTTCGAGCCTGGGCAGGGAACTGGTGCAATCGGGCTACGAAGTGCTCGGCATCGACGAAGACGAGGAGAAAGTGGATGAAATGTCCGGCGTGCTGACCCATGCGGTGATGGCGAACGGGACGGACGAAGAGGTGCTTCGGTCCGTAGGCGTCCGCAATTTCGATTGCGGCATCGTGGCGATCGGCAGCGACATCCAGGCCAGCATACTGGCGGCGATCCTGCTCAAGGATATGGGCGTCGGCAAAGTGGTAGCCAAGGCGGTCAGCGAGCTGCACGGCAGGGTGCTGGAGAAGATCGGCGTCGACCGCGTCGTCTATCCGGAGCGGGATATGGGCGTCCGCGTGGCGCACCAGTTGGTGTCCCCGAATCTGCTGGACTACATCGAGCTGTCCAAGAAGTATACGATCGCGGAATTGGTCATTCCCGAATGCCTGTCCGGCAAGACGCTGGCGGCCGTCAATCCGCGCGGACGCTTCGGCTGCAGCATTGTGGCGATCAACAAGCCCAAGGGCATGATCGTGGCGCCGGTTGCCGACGACGTGCTGATCGAGAACGACGTCATGGTCGTCATCGGCACGAACCAGCAGATCGAACAGTTTCAGGCGTCCATTATGAAATAGGTTCATCGAACAAGCCTTGGATAGCTGCAAAACGTACGGGCTTCGGGATCAATTTGGCAAACCCCGCAGCCCGGCATTTATTCTGGGCGTCAGGCCCTGTGTCGGACGCCATGGCCACCCATTGGGGAGGCCGTTGCGCATCATGACCATAGGAAGCAGATGGAGTGAAGTGCTCCAAACGGTTCGCGCCCGGCAGATGGATATCCGCCAAGACGATATCGTAATGTTTTTGTTCTAACGCGCTCTGCGCCTGATCGCCACCTTCGCACGCATCCGCATCATGACCCAGCCGCTTCAGCATATGCAGGATCAACCTTCGATTGACGGAATGATTTTCAACGACAAGGACAGACTTGGGAGAACCCGAAGGCGGTACGGACGGGCTGGTCTCGTCGAGCTTCTGTTTCATTTCGCGCAAATGTTCGGTAATTTCATGTTCCGGGCATGTCCGAACCTCAACCTGAAAAACAAAAGTCGCGCCCGCCGTATCGTTCTGTTCAATACGAATGGTTCCGCCCATCAACTCGACCAGCGTCTTGGTAATGGCCAGCCCCAATCCGCTGCCCCCGTATTCCCGGTTCGTAGAAGCGTCTACCTGCGAGAATGGCTGAAACAAACGTCCGACGAAGTCGGGCGGGATGCCGATCCCCGTATCCTGAATCGTGAATTCAAGGAGGAGGGTGTCTTCATACTCGGCAGCTTTGCTGATCAGAATATAAATTCCGCCTTCGCAGGTGAATTTGACAGCATTCCCGATCAAATTCAGCAAAATCTGTAACAGTCGAGACGCGTCTCCCCGTAAAAATTCAGGCAGTTCCGGGTCGTAAAATACGACATATTCCAATCCCTTCTCCAATAGCTTGGACGTGAAAAAGTCGCGAACTTGCTCCAAACATCCTTGCAGCAGAAACGGTTTGTCTTCGAGTTCCATTCGTCCTGCTTCCAGTTTGGAAAAATCGAGCACGTCATTAATCAAAGATAATAAAGTATCCCCGTTTTTGACGACAATTTTGACGAATTCGCTCTGTTCCTTGGTCAGTCCGGAATTCAGCAACAGGTCCATCATTCCGATGACGCCGTTCAAAGGAGTTCGAATCTCATGACTCATAAAAGATAGAAATTCGGTCTTTACCTGGGCGGCATGCTCCGCAATCTCTTTGGCGCGAATCAAAACATGCTCTGCGCTTTTGCGCTTGGTAACGTCTCTCACGGTGCAAGCAAGATGATAGGGATCGACTGCAGACATGCCCAGCTGGACCTCTGCGGGGAAAGTCGTACCGTCTTTGCGCCGGGGCATCATTTCCACTACTTTGTTCAGCAGATCGGCGTTTATTTTTTCATCCAAAGCCGGCAATATTAAACGAATCGATTGCCCGATCAATTCGTTCCTGCTCATACGGAACATGCCTTCAACGGCAGGGTTGGCCATCAGCACTTTGCCGTTCGAATCGAAGACGAGCATGGAATCGATAGAAGTATCCATGACGACGCGGGATTGCGCTTCTGCATTGCGTAACTCCCGATTCATTCGTTCCAGTTCGTTTGCTTGCCGCTGCAGCGATTTCTGCGCATCGTACAGGGCGACATATCCTTGAATTTTGCATCTTAAAATATGCGGAACGAACGGTTTGGTCATATATTCGATCGCGCCCGCGGAATAGCCGGCTGCATAATGCTGCGCTTCCTTGCTGGTCGCCGTAATAAAGATGATCGGGATATTGCGGAATCGCTTATACGCTTTAATATGGCTGGCCGTCTCAAAGCCGTCCATCCCCGGCATTTGCACATCCATCAGGATGACGGCGATCTCTTCCCGGAGCAGAATCCGCAGCGCTTCGGCGCCGGAATGAGCGCGGATCAGACGGTACGGTTCCTCTGCCAATACGGCTTCGAAGGCGAGTATATTTTCAAGACGATCGTCCACAAGCAAAATATTGACCGGATAGTCGCGATTCGTCAACAAGGCTTCATCCTCCCCGGCATTACGGCGTTTTTCGGAAAAGCTTTTCCTGTTTGTTTATTTCCATGTAATTTGCGGCATGTTCACTGGACCGGATCGTTTCCCGATCTCCCAGAACGAGAAATCCGAACGGGATCAAGCTATCGTAAAACAGACGGTGTACGCGATTTTGCAGATGCCTGTTGAAATAAATGAGCACATTCCGGCAAAAGATGACGTTAAATTCATTAAACGATTGATCCGAGGCCAAGTTATGGCTGGCGAACACGATATTTTTCAACAGTGACCGATCGAATATGACGGCGTCATGCTGAGCGGTGTAATAATCCGAAAATGCCCGGAGCCCGCCGGCCTTCAAATAATTATGCGTATACAGCTTCATATTGTGCAGGGGCAAAATACCCGATTTGGCTTTCTCCAGCGATTCCTCGTCAATATCGGTCGCATAGATGCGGGCTTTGTCGTAAAGCCCTTCTTCCTGCAGCAAAATAGCCATGGAAATCGCTTCTTCTCCGGTCGAACATCCCGCATGCCAGATTCGGATATGCGGATAGGTGTGCAAAAAAGGGACGACCTCCTTGCGAAAAGCCAGAAACATGGACGGATCGCGGAACATCTCGGTTACGTTGATGACCAGGGACCGAAACAACAGCTGCATCTTGGCAGGATCGTGCAGAATTTCCGCCATGAGAGCTGCGATCGTAGGGGCCCCCGTCGCCTGCAAGCCATGCCGGATTCTTCGGCGTATCGAATCGTAGGCATAGTTCCGGAAGTCGTAACCATACATGCGATACATGGCTTCAAGCAGCAGTTCAACTTCGATTTTCTCCCGTTCTGCCGACAAATCCTTTCCCGTCGACTCGCCATTCGCATTGCTGTTTGCTGGAATGATGGTCTGCCTCCTTTATTTGTATAGCCATACTTTCAATAAGGACAGCAGCTTGTCGATATCGATAGGCTTGCTGATGTAGTCGGACGCCCCCGCATCAAGACAACGTTGGCGATCCTCCTTCATGGCTTTGGCCGTGAGCGCTATAATCGGCAGCTTCTCGAATCGGGACTGTTCGCGAATCGCCTTGATCATCTGGTAGCCATCCATTTCAGGCATCATAATGTCCGTAAGAACCAGGTCGAAATTCGGGTTTTTGTCAAGCAGTTCAAGCGCCTCCCGGCCGTTTTCCGCGAAGGTCACCTGGATGTTGTACGATGAAAGCACATTTGTTAGCGCAAAGATGTTGCGCATATCGTCTTCCACAAGCAGCAATTGTTTCCCTTCGAGAGCCGTTTCGTTATCGTAAAGTTTCTTTAGCATATGGCGCCGATCTTCCGGCAGGTTGGCCTCGATACGATGAAGGAATAACGCTGTTTCGTCAAACAAGCGTTCCTGGGATTTTACGCTTTTGAGAATGATGCTTTCCGCGTATTTTTTCAACTCGATTTCTTCTTTAAGATCGAGTTCTTTGCCGGTATAAATGATGATAGGCAATGATTTCAGCTTATCGATCTGACGGATTCGGTCCAGCAGTTCGAAGCCGGATATATCAGTCAGCCCCAAATCCAGTACCATGCAGTCAAAGTTTTCTTGCAGAAGTTCTCGCAATGCTTCTTCGCCTGTAGATACCGCCCTGATTACAAGGTCGTCATGATCGATCAGCTCGACCATGCTGTCTCGCAATACGATATCGTCTTCTACAATCAACAGCCGTTTGAGCCTATGATCGATAAAGGATTCCATTCGGGAGAAGGCGGCATCCATATGTTCTTTATCGACCGGTTTTTTCAAATACGCCATGGCGCCCATCAAGAGCCCTTGCTGCGATTCTTCTTGAATTGAAATAATATGAACAGGGATATGCCTTAATTGGGAATGCTGCTTCAATCGCTCTAAAATGGACCAGCCATCCAATACCGGAAGTTGAATATCCAGAATAATGGCATCGGGTTTATAAGCGTGGGCGAGCGCCAGTCCTTTATCGCCTTGCAGCGCTACGAGCACCTTGAATTTGCGCGCCCTGCCCATGTCGAGCAGAAGCTTGGCGAAATGAATATCATCCTCGATAATAAGCAGCACACGATCCCCTGGCTGCAATAGATCGCGGTCGTCCTGCACCTCCGAAGCTTCCAGCAATTCCGGATTCGTCCATTCGACGCTGGTCAAGATCGGTTCAGCGTTCGGCGGCGCCGCAGGAGCATCGGGCTGCGCAATCGCTATTTCCTGCACGGACGGTTCAGTGAATGCTTGGATGTATTCCGGCAAGTACAGCGTGAAGGTGCTGCCTTCTCCTTCCCTACTTTCCACTTCGATATAACCGCCGAGCAATGTAGACAATTCACGGCTGATGGTAAGCCCCAGACCCGTACCGCCGTATTGCCGGTTCGTCGAACCGTCCGCTTGTTGGAATGCTTCAAAAATCATCTTTTTCTTGTTCTTTGGAATTCCGATTCCGGTATCCTGGACGGAGAAGGCAATCAGGTCAACGGGAACCGTGGCTTGGGCAGCGGAGTCGATGTCGTGTCTTGCTCGGAATACCCGCAGCAGGACTTCGCCTTGATGGGTAAATTTAAATGCATTGGACAATATATTTTTCAAAATTTGCTGAAGGCGATACGAATCCGTATACAAAGTTTCGGGCAAGGAATCTTCAAGCCGGATGTCGAAGCCAATGCCTTTTTTTTCGGCTAACACCCGGAAGCTGCGCCATAGATTTTCCTTGATGCTAAGCAGAGGGACGGCTTCCATTTCGATTTTCATTCGTCCGGCCTCCACCTTCGACAAATCCAGGATTTCATCGATCAGACGCAGCAAGTCATTTCCGGAGGAATGAATGGTGCGAGCAAATTCGATTTGTTTGGGCTGCAGATTATTTTCCTTATTGTCCGCTAAAAGCTGAGATAGAATCAGTAAGCTGTTCAACGGCGTTCGGAGTTCATGAGACATGTTCGCGAGAAACTCTGACTTGTACTTGGAGGCGGCATTCAATTCGGCGGACTGCTTCTTGAGCATCGCATTTTGTTGTTCCATCTGTTCATTGATTTCTTCAATTCGGCGCATATGGGATTCCAGAAGAACGGCTCTTTTTTCCAGCTCCATGTTGCCCTGTTCAAGTTCTTCCTGTTGAACTTGCAGGCGTTCTTCGGATTTTACAAGCGCATCGTTAGAAGCTTTCAATTCATCTTGCTGCGCAATCAATTCTTCGGATTGCGCCTTTAACTCATCGGTTTGCTGCTGCAGCTCCTCCGATAGAGCCTGCGATTCTGCCAGCAAACGCTGCACTTCCATTTGAACGACGACATTGTTGATGACAACACCGAGTGTACGTTGGCTTTGTTCCACCAATCTGCGATGCATAAGGCTGAACTTTTTCAGCGAGGCCAATTCGATGACACCGATGACCTGGTTTTCGTATTCGATGGGAATAAGCAGGATGCTTGCAGGATTCGATTCGCCGAGTCCTGTCGCTATTTTAATATGGTCGCTCGGGATTTGCTCTATCGTGATAATACGATTTTCATGTGCGCATTGACCGATCAAGCCTTCTCCGATCCGGAACAGATTTTTTCCCACGCCTTCTCCCGATTCGGCATAGGAGGCTTCTTTCACCAAGTGATTCCCGGAACGGAGGTAGAAGACGCCGAAAGAGGCATGCAGCAGAATCGCAAGCCTGGACAAGAAGGATCGTGCCAATTGGGAAATTTCATGATGCCCTTGGCTGGCCACTGCGACTTCTGCAATGCCGGCTTGAAGCCAGGCATCGTTCTCGTAAGATTCCAACAATTGATTCGCGGCATCTGCCAAATCCTGGATTTCATCTTGGGTATTGACTTCAATTCTTTTGGCTGTCAAGGTTTCTTCCGATGCGATTTCGGAGATGGCATGCGTGACTTGCTTCATCGTTTTGACGATTGTTCTCGCCAGCACGAATGAGGTTATAATCGATATTCCGACAACGAACAGGAAAATGAAAACTAATACATTTTTAAATTCGGCATTGTTTCGATTTAATTTCGCGATGCGTTGATTCGTCAAAGCTTTTTCGGTGCTGCGGAAATCGTCGGTTTGCGCTCGCAGCAGATCAAGGATTTCCTGACCCGTATTGGCCTTATAAAAGCCGATAATGTCCTGATCTTTTTTATCGGCTTTCAAAGCTATCGTCGGATCGCCCATCTCCCGAATCCATTGATCGATAAGCACCTTGATGGCTTCCAGGTTTTTTTGCTGAACGGGATTGTCCAGGATCAGACGATGGAGTTGTTGATATTCTGTCTGGATCTTCACTTTGTCGGCCGCGTATTTCGATTGATAACTCTCGTCGCCTGAGATAATATATCCCCGATGACTGGCCACGATATCCAGATATACATTTTCGATTCGATGGATCTGATTATGCACTTCAAGATCATGGTCGGTAATAAAGTGCATCTCATCTTCCTTGGAATGAATTCGGCTATTTAACACGAACATGGCGCTTCCCAGACACAGGATGACAATCAAATATCCCAACATGATCTTGGAACGAATCGTTAATTTTAAGATGGTGTTCAACCTCCCATGCGCATATTCCTAGTTTTCTATTATATAAAATTTATTAATCGTTCACCAATTCGACATGTCGGTTTCTGAGCGGCAGCTTCGAAAGTCGGCGACTTTTATTGTTTACAAACACGCTAAGAAACCTATATAATGTTGAAGAATTGAATATTCAGCTTGAAAATGGTGGAGCCTGTCAACAGCGGGCTCTTTTTGCCGTTTTACGGGCATGCGAATTTCGCAGCACTTACGGAGGGTCAGGATGGAACAGCAGGCGATCTGGGCGATAGGCATATTTCTCGTTATCTATGCCTTGATTATTTCGGAGAAAATTCACCGCACGATCGTGGCGATGATCGGCGCGGCGCTCATGGTCGCGCTAGGCGTAGTCGATCAGCATGCGGCTATAGGCCACATAGACTTCAACACATTGGGCTTGTTGATCGGGATGATGATCATCGTGAACGTCACGGCGGAAACGGGACTGTTCAAATTTATCGCGGTCATCGCCGCCAAGAAGGCGAAAGGGGAACCGATCCGGATTCTCATCGCCTTGACGTTGATTACCGCGGCATGCTCCGCATTCCTGGACAACGTGACGACCGTTCTCCTCATGGTCCCGGTCACGTTCAGCATTACGCGGCAGTTGAAGGTGCCGCCGTTCCCGTACCTGTTCACGCAGATTGTCGCTTCCAATGTAGGCGGCACCGCAACGCTGATCGGAGATCCGCCCAACATTATGATCGGGAGCGCAGTGAAGGAGTTGACCTTCATGGCGTTCATCGGCAATTTAGCCCCGATCGCCATTCTGATCCTGCTGATTCATTTGCCGCTGTTCGTCCTGCTGTTCCGCAAGCAACTCAAAACGACGGCCGAATTGAAGCTCGGCATCATGCAACTGGACACATCGGGAATCATCGCGGATCGTCGGCTGCTGCGCAAGTGTCTTATCGTGATCGGCCTGACGATCGGAGGATTTTTCGCGCATCAGGCGCTCCATCTGGAATCGGCGACCGTTGCCTTGGCAGGCGCCTTCCTGTTGCTGTTATTGACGGGAGAACATGCGATGGAGAACGCGCTGACCCGCGTGGAATGGACGACGATTTTCTTCTTCGTCGGATTGTTCGTCGTCGTGTCCGGACTGGTCGAGACGGGCGTCATCGCCAAGATCGCCCAAGGCGCGATGGAATGGACCGGAGGGGATCCGCTGGCATCGTCCATGCTGATCTTGTGGCTGAGCGCGATCGCGTCCGCGTTCGTGGACAATATTCCGTTCGTCGCGACGATGATCCCGCTCATCCAGGAAATGGGCCGCATGGGCGTGGACAATCTGGAGCCGCTCTGGTGGAGTCTCGCGCTCGGAGCGTGTCTGGGCGGCAACGGCACGCTCGTCGGAGCCAGCGCGAACCTGATCGTTGCCGGATTGTCGGGCAAGGAAGGCCATCCGATCAAGTTCGTTCAGTTCCTCAAGCTCGGATTTCCGCTCATGCTGCTGTCGATCGCCGTATCGAGCATTTATGTTTATTTCCGTTATCTGATGTAAGGGAGAGGTTAATTCGTACAAGGAGGGAGTCACATGATCGACTATCAACCCAATTCGCGATGGTTGGAACTTCGGGAATCCACCAATGAAGAGGATGTCGAGTTCAGGGTCCGGATCGAGGACAATACGCCCGGGCTCGACGCATGGAAGGACGTGCAGCATGTATTCGAAGACAACGACGATTTCATGGACGTCTTGTTCTATCCTTATCAGAATCATGAATATCGAGTGATCGTGAAGCGCGAGCACTACGGGGATTTCCTCGCTGAATTGTGGAAGCGTCGGCTGCTCACCAGCCTGACTTGGAAAGATTGACGTTATCCAAAAGAATATTCGCATAAAGCAAGCATTTTTGGAGGAGCCTGTCACCAAGGGCTCCTTTTTGCCATTTTCAGACTTGAAATCATACTTTCCGGGAGGATCTTATTCATGGAACAGCAAGCATTCATTGCGATCGGCATTTTTCTGGCAATCTACGCCCTCATCGTCTCGGAGAAGATCCATCGCACCATCGTCGCGATGATCGGCGGCGTGCTCATGGTCGTGCTCGGCATCGTGGATCAATGGGCCGCGATCGAACATATTGATTTCAACACGCTCGGGCTGCTGGTCGGCATGATGATCATCGTCACCATAACGGCGGAAACGGGACTTTTCAAATTTATAGCCGTATGGTCGGCCAAGAAGGCGCACGGCAATCCCGTGCGCATCCTGATCGCGCTCTCGCTCATCACCGCCATCGGCTCGGCGTTTCTGGACAACGTGACGACCATCTTGCTGATGGTGCCGGTCACGTTCAGCATCACCAGGCAGCTCAAAGTTTCGCCGATGCCGTACCTCATTACGCAAATCATCGCATCCAACGTGGGCGGCACGGCAACGCTGATCGGCGACCCGCCGAACATCATGATCGGCAGCGCGGTCAAGGAATTGACGTTCAACGCGTTCATCGCCAACCTTGCGCCGATCGCGATTATCATTATGTTGGCCTATATCCCGCTGTTCGTTCTGCTGTTCCGCAAGCAGCTCAAGACGACGCCGGAGCTTACGCGCAGCATTATGGAAATGGACGAGAAGGAGCTGATTACGGACAGAAAGCTGCTGACGAAATGTTTGTCGGTGCTCGGGCTTACGATGCTCGGCTTCTTCCTGCACCAGGCGCTTCATCTGGAGTCCGCCACCGTCGCGCTGGCGGGTGCTTTCCTGTTGCTTTTATTGACCGGGGAACATGCGATGGAGCAAGCATTGGCCAAGGTGGAATGGACGACGATCTTCTTCTTCGTCGGGCTTTTCGTGCTCGTATCCGGCCTTATAGAAACGGGAGTGATCGCCCAGCTTGCCGCGCGGGCGATAGAATGGACCGGCGGAGACCCCGTTGCCACCTCGATGTTGATCTTGTGGCTGAGCGCAATCGCTTCGGCCTTCCTCGACAACATCCCGTTCGTGGCGACGATGATTCCGATGATCCAGGAGATGGGCCAGATGGGCGTCGGCAATCTGGAGCCGCTTTGGTGGAGTCTGGCGCTTGGCGCATGTCTGGGCGGCAATGGATCGCTGATCGGAGCAAGCGCCAATCTCATCGCGGCCGGCATGGCTGCCAAGGAAGGGCACCCGATCCGATTCATGACCTTTTTGAAATACGGATTTCCGCTCATGCTGCTGTCTGTCGCCATGGCCAGCGTTTACGTGTATTTCAGATATTTGGCGTGATGACCCTTCCGCTCAGCGCGTGAACGAGTACGTGGTTGCCGTGGTCCGTGCCGATCGCATAGATGAGGTGCACGCCTGACGGATCGGGCAAGTAATAGAGAATTGCATCGCCTGCCAATTGTCTGTCCGGCAACTGCTGCGACTGCAGCCATTGACCGGCAATGGCGGATGCTCGTCCGGCACTGATGGCCGGGTGCATCGCGCGGTGGAACAGTCGCTGTTCCAGGTCCGGATGAATCGTGCCGGCGGCTTGCCGAACGATCCCTTCTTCGTCGATCTCGATGATGATACGGTCGCCCCATACCGGTGTGCGGTACAGCATTCGCTGCAGATGGACGTGCATATATCCGCGTTCATCGCTGCCGATCTTGGTTACGACCATGTCCGTTCGCGGGTCGCGGATGCCGAGCCGATTCTTGTTGTCTGCAAGGTACGTATAGGCGATCCAGGTCGACGTATGCTTGGAAGGCTCGGAGAGAAATCCGGTCCAGTAGATGTCCGGGCTTTCGGCTGTGACGGCTGTGGTCTGCGGCGGGAATAGCGGTATGGCTGCAAGCAAGAGGAGCAAGCTAAGCCAATGCCAATGCCGGATGGAATAACGGGCCATGATGGATGAGCACCTCCTCCCCCTATTATGGAAGGATTAGCCTTCATTTAACCCCTTGGAATGTTTAAGATGCTTTACGCCAACGATAAACGAAGGGACTTTCGAATCCGTCATGACGAACGGAATAGGGAGGAGGGGGAAAGTCATGCGCAGATGTTCAATATGGTTGTCGGCACTCCTGCTCGGTGCGGCAACGATGCTGGCCGGTTCGGAATCGGCCGTGCCGCTGCAGGGCGTGTCGGCCAAGGAAGCCGGCGGGGACCGCCCGGGGAAAATGCAGTGGGACGAGATGCAGCGGCGGTACAAAGGCGTGTTCGTGCTGTCGGCGCCGCGTGAATCGCGCAAAGTCGCGCTTACGTTCGACGATGTGCCGGACCCCCGGTTCACGCCGCAAGTGCTGGATGTGTTGCGAAGGAAGAAGGTGCAGGCGACGTTCTTCATCGTCGGCACGAGAGCAAAGAAGCACCCGGACATCGTGCGCAGGATTCATCGCGAGGGTCATGCGATCGGCAACCATTCGTATTCGCACCCCGATTTGTCGCGCGTCTCGCTGTCCCGGATGAAGGAGCAGGTTCGCAAGGCGGAATCGAGCATCCAGACGGCGGTCGGATTCGAGCCTAAGCTGTTCCGGCCGCCCTACGGGGAAATATTAACGGGCCAATTGGAATGGGCGAAGCGCTCGGGCTATACCGTCGTCAATTGGGATGTGGATTCGTCCGATTGGCGGCAGCTGTCGTCGGAACGCGTGTACCGCAACGTGATCCGGGCGGTCCGCCCAGGGTCGATCGTGCTCCTGCACGCGGGCGGCGGCGAGGGGCAGTCGCTGGCGGGCACCGTCGGCGCGCTCCCGCGCATCATCGATTGGCTGCGTGCCCACGATTATGAGCCGGTGACGCTGCCGGAGCTGCTCGGCGTGTCGGAGCAGCGACGCTTCGCCGGGCTTGCGCCGCGTGCGGCACAGTAATCGGCTGACAAGACAAAGAAACCGTCGGAGCCCCGACGGTTTCTTGCCCTGTACCAAACTTAACTTACTTCAGCACGTAAACTTTCACATTTTGCAAGCCGAATTGATTGACGAACTTCGGCGTGCCCGGCACGAAGATATCGATGCGGTTGCCCTTGATCGCGCTGCCGGAATCGGTCGCCTTGGCGATCATGCCGCCTTGCGGCAAGCCGCTGAAGTCGTAGCCGGTAATATACACGCTTGTGCCGAACGGAATGATCTTCGGATCGACGGCGATCGTGCCGAGTTTAAGCGGATTGCCGAAGTAATCGACGGGGCCCCAGCCGTTCTCCTCCGGAGCATCCGAATAGGCGCTCGCGGTCACGTTCAACACTTTCGAATAGGTTAGCGTTTCGCCGGCCATCGTCGTAATCGAAGGCTCATTTTGCACCTTGGCCGCGGGTGCGGCTGCCGCCGTTATTTTGGCTGCGGCCGTTTCCGGAATGCTCAGCTTTAAACCGGCGTAGATGTTCAGCGGGTCAATCTTCGCATTGGCATCCATCAACGTTTGCAAAGGAATGCCGAATTGCTTGGACAACAGCCAGAATGTGTCGCCTTCTTTTGCCGTATAAGGTGTGGCAGCATGAGCAGTCATCGTGGATATTCCGGGAAGCAAGAGCGCGCTTCCGAGCAGCAAGGCGGCTGTTCGAGTTCCAGTTTTCTTCCAATTCCAGACCATGCGTCGAGTTCCTCCTTGTGTTATGCCTGCGAGGTTAGCTGTCGGGTTCGGGCCTGGAGAAGCCCTTCGATTACTCGATTCACCCCAGTGCGCGCAAGACGCACGATACTTCTGTTCCCCCGCACCGCGATCGGTTTCGGCATGTTTTCAATATTCCACACGAGGATATCATACATGCAAGGACGGTTCCCAGCGGTAAGTGTTGCCAATTGCGGCAATTCAGCGTCAGACGGGCTCATTCGGCGCATGGGCTTGTCTGGCGAAATAAGCGGTCGTCTCGTCGATCAAATACTGAATAGAAGGCGTGAGCCAAGCCGGGTCGCCATGGATCAGCGACATCGTCCGCTTCGTCTCCTCCAGGTCGCGTACACGAACGACATAGAGATCGTTATCCTCCAGCATCTGCTTGCGCACATACGACTTCGGGAGCAGAGTGCCCGCCCGGCAGGCGGACAGCAGACGAACGATCGCTTCGAAAGAATCGATTTCCATCTGCACCTCCGGGTTGATGCCATAGCGGCGGAACAGCTCGTCCGTCAGCGAGCGATACCAGGTGCCGGGGGCGAATAGAATCATCGGCAGACGGTTCAGGTCGGCCATGTCGATCTCCGTTCTTTCCAATATAAAATGCGTCCGCGGCAAAACGAGCATGAGATGATCTTCAAACAGGGGCAAACTGGTGATGGATGGGTCGTCTACGCTGGATGCGACAAGCCCGAAATCGACCTTCCGTTCTTTCACGAGCGTGGCGATTTCATGGGATTTGCCGGTTACCGCTTTGATTTCCAGGCTCGGATGCTTTTCCGTCATCGCGGTAATCCAATCCGGCAGCGTCGTCTGCAGCGTCGTCAGACTGGCGCCGATCGTCACGCCTTGGGCTTCGCCTGTCTTGAAAGCATTCAGCTTCTGCAAATAAGCGCCGTGAAACCGTCTCAGCTCCTGAGCGAATTCGTAGGTCAGCTGCCCTGCAGCCGTCAGTTCCAGGCGTTTGCCAACCCGGCGGAACAGGGGAATGCCCAGCTCCGACTCCAGCCGCGAAATCCGCCGCGACAGCGCGGGTTGGGAAATATTCAGCCGCTCGGCCGCTTTGTTCAGACTCGTATGATCGACGACCGTAGCGAACAATCGCATGTCCTCCAGCATTTTGCGTACGACTCCTTTTTTGCATATGCATTAGAAGCATAACAAATTATAAAAAATAAGCAGTTCCATTATAAGCGAAAATGGGGTAGTCTTAAAGACGATGACAACTTTGTGGCGGAATTTGGAACAATAGGTTACAACCGCTGGCAATTGTCTGGATGCGAAAGGAGATCTAACGACGACATGAGTGGAAATTCGTATCTGCCCCGCAAGCTGCATTCGCTGCTAGGGGTCATCCCGCTGGGGCTGTTCTTCGTGGAGCATGCCCTGACGAACTACTCCGCCTTTGAGGGCGGGAAAGAAGGATTCAAGGATAGCGTCAATTTCTTGCACGGGATGCCGCTGATTTTCTTCCTGGAACTTTTCCTTGTTTGGCTGCCGATCCTGTTCCACGGCGTCTACGGCATTTATGTCGCCTATCAGTCCAACATCAATACCGGGCAATACAAGTACGGGCGCAACTGGGCGTTCGCGCTGCAGCGCATCACCGGGGTGATCACGTTCATCTTCGTGTTCTGGCACGTTTGGGAAACGAGGGTGCAGGTCGCGTTGGGCAATATTACGTACGATGATCTAGGCACGCATATGCACGATATTTTAACCAACCCGCTGATGGCAACGATTTATATTATCGCAGTCATTGCGGCCGTCTTCCACTTCTCCAACGGGCTGTGGTCGTTCCTGGTCGCCTGGGGCATCACGGTCGGCCCGCGCGCACAGCGCATTTCCTCGAAAATATGCATGGGCGTCTTCGTGATCGTTTCCGTGCTGTTCCTGTTGTCTCTCGTCGCGTTCCGCGGCGATGAATTCGCAGCGACAGCGCCGGTGGCGGCACTCGGACAGGCCGTGTTCGGATAAAGGGGGGAATTCACCATGGCTAACAATAAGATTATTATCGTAGGCGGCGGCCTTGCTGGCTTAATGGCGACGGTCAAGGCGGCCGAGTCCGGCGCGCGCGTCGACTTGTTCTCGATCGTGCCCGTCAAGCGTTCGCACTCCGTATGCGCGCAGGGCGGCATCAACGGCGCGGTGAATACGAAGGGCGAAGGCGATTCGCCTTGGCTGCACTTCGACGATACGGTATACGGCGGAGACTTCCTTGCGAACCAGCCGCCGGTCAAGGCGATGTGCGAAGCGGCGCCGGGCATCATCCACTTGATGGACCGGATGGGCGTCATGTTCAACCGGACGCCGGAAGGCTTGCTCGACTTCCGCCGGTTCGGCGGTACGAAGCACCACCGCACGGCGTTCGCGGGCGCGACGACCGGCCAGCAGCTGCTGTATGCGCTGGACGAGCAAGTGCGCCGCTGGGAAGCGGCGGGGCTCGTGCAGAAGTTCGAGCATTGGGAATTTACATCCGTCGTCGTGGATGACGACGGCGTCTGCCGCGGCATTTCCGCGCAAGACCTGCGCTCGATGGAGATCAAGTCGTTCCGTTCGGATGCGGTCATCATGGCAACGGGCGGTCCGGGCATTATATTCGGCAAGACGACGAACTCCGTCATCAATACGGGGACAGCGGCCAGTGCCGTCTACCAGCAAGGCGTGTATTACGCCAACGGCGAATTCATCCAGATTCACCCGACGGCCATTCCCGGCGACGACAAGCTGCGACTGATGAGCGAATCCGCACGCGGCGAGGGCGGCCGGATCTGGACGTACAAAGACGGCAAGCCTTGGTACTTCCTGGAAGAGAAGTATCCGGCGTACGGCAACCTCGTGCCGCGGGATATCGCGACGCGCGAAATTTTCAGCGTCTGCGTCGATCAGAAGCTGGGCATCAACGGCGAGAACATGGTGTACCTCGACTTGTCGCACAAGGACCCGAAGGAACTCGACGTCAAGCTTGGCGGCATCATCGAAATTTACGAGAAGTTCATGGGCGACGACCCGCGCAAAATTCCGATGAAGATCTTCCCGGCGGTGCACTATTCGATGGGCGGCATGTGGGTCGATTTCAACCAGATGACGAACATTCCCGGCTTGTTCGCTTGCGGCGAATGCGAATACCAATACCACGGCGCGAACCGCCTGGGCGCGAATTCGCTGTTGTCCGCGATCTTCGGCGGCATGGTGACCGGGCCGAAGGCGATCGAGTATATTCATGGATTGAAGAAGTCGGCGGAGGACGTATCTTCCGGCGTGTTCGACCGCGAAGTCAAGCGCCAGACGGACAAGTACGAGTCGATCCTCGGCATGAGCGGCACCGAGAACGCCTATGTGCTGCATAAGGAGCTTGGCGAATGGATGACGAACAACATGACCGTCGTCCGCTTCAACGACAAGCTGCAGGCGACGATCGATAAGATCAAGGAATTGAAGCAGCGCTACAAGAACATCAACATCAACGATACGGCCCGCTGGAACAACGCCGGCGTCGCGTTCACCCGCCAGCTGTGGAACATGCTGGAGCTCGCCGAAGCGATGACGAAGGGAGCGCTGCTGCGCGACGAAAGCCGCGGCGCCCATTACAAGCCGGACTTCCCGAAGAGGAACGACGAACAGTACCTGAAGACGACGAAGGCGAAGTGGACGGCGGAAGGTCCGCAGATCTCCTACGAGGACGTGGACATCTCGCTGCTCGCGCCGCGCGTGCGCGACTATTCCTCGGACCATGATCACGCGCAGAAGAAGGAGGGTTAACCGATGGCAGCTACGGAAACGGCAGCGGGAGCGCAGACAGCGGCGAGCAATCGCAAGGTCAAATTCATTATTACGCGTCGGGATCGTCCGGATGCCGCTCCTTATACGGAGGAGTTCGAGGTTCCCTATCGTCCGAACATGAACGTCATCAGCGCCTTGATGGAAATCCAGCGCAATCCGGTTAAAGCGGACGGCGGCGCAACGGCGCCGGTCTGCTGGGAATCGAACTGCCTGGAGGAAGTGTGCGGCGCTTGCTCGATGGTGATCAACGGCAAGCCGCGCCAGGCTTGCTCAGCGCTGATCGACAAGCTGGAGCAGCCGATACGGCTCGAGCCGATGTCCACGTTCCCGGTCGTGCGCGACCTGGTCATCAACCGCGAGCGCATGTTTGGCGCGCTGAAGAAAGTGAAAGCCTGGATTCCGATCGACGGAACGTACGATCTCGGACCGGGCCCGCGGATGGCCGAGACGAAGCGGCAATGGGCTTATGAACTGTCCAAGTGTATGACTTGCGGCGTCTGCCTGGAAGCTTGCCCGAACGTGAACGACCGCAACTCGTTCATCGGACCGGCAGCCATCTCGCAAGTGCGGCTGTTCAACGCGCACCCGACCGGCGAGATGAACGCCCACGAGCGCCTCGAAGCGCTGATGGAAGAAGGAGGCATCGAAGGCTGCGGCAACTCGCAGAACTGCGTGCGCTCCTGCCCGAAAGGCATCCCGCTCACGACGTCGATCGCGGCCATGAACAAAGACACGACCAAGCACCTGTTCAAGAAATGGCTGAGCGTGTAAGACTGCTTGATCGGTATCGAACGTGAACGGCCTTAAACAGTCGAAATTAATGTTTATTTCAAGATGATCCGAATCCGGCTTCTCGAAGCGCGGGTTTGGATCATCTTTTTTTATCGAGGATGGTTACTCATACTGATTAGTTTGGATCGCCATACAATACATTATATATAGTGTATAATGCATTGTATATTTGTGAGATGAGGTGATACCATAAAAAATTCGCATTACTGCAAATACGCGGGCTCATTCAACGTGAAGGCAGGTGAGCTCATTGGATTAACGAGTGGAAAATATCTTCAACTGTATTTGGCTTGAAAGCGTATACATTATGGAGGATATATATGGTGAAGAAGTCGTTGTTCGCATCCGGCAACATCGGTTTGAAATCTTATGGCTCTTTTGTCAGTTTCAATCATCTCAAAGTGAAAAAATAACCAAACGAGGGAGGGACAGATATGAACGGAAGCTTCATGAGAATCAAGATGCTGCTATTGAGCTGTGCGCTAGCGCTAGCGCTCATCCCAACGATTCCGGTCCATGCAGCCAAAGGGGATGAAAAGACGATGGCGTTCAAAGTGAAAGATTTAGACGGCAACCCGACGCTGTATGTCGATGGAAATCCGCAAACGTTTTTGATGTGGACCCAGCGTGCAGAAACTTATCCCAATTATGTCGAGAGTGCCGTCCATGCAGATATTCATATCTATCAATTGCGGATGGGCACAGGATTTCCCACCCTGGCTTTCTGGGAGCCGTTGATGGAGCGAATACTCGCCAAGGACCCGAAGGCTTACTTTGTTGTTCCCTTCTGGTTAGGTTCGGGGTTCACTTTCGGATTTGAAAAACAAAATACATCCGAGTTTAATGTGGATGCCGGTGCGAGTTGGAATGTGAATGGTTTCGGCTCTCAGGAGTGGATGAACCGAGCCGAGTTGTTCCTGCGGGAGACGGTCCGGCAGTTCGAGAACAGCAAATGGAAGAATCGGGTCATGGGGTATGCGCTTACTGCTGGAGATCTCGGAGAGTGGTTTTATGTAAATACATGGGGGGATAGGGATTTCGACCGCATCATTGCGAATACCACAACTTTCCGGGAGTGGCTTCAGAAAAAATACAAGCAGGATACGAAGAAATTAAGGAGGCTGTGGAACGATGAGTCGGGGAGGCTGTGGAACGATGAGTCGCTGACGTTCCAAACGGCAGCGATCCCTGCCAAAGCGAGCGGCAATCCTTTCCTGGACCCGGAAGCCAAGAGACCTCTTCTCGATTATCTGGAATATCACAACGAACAAGTGACCCATGTTCAGAAGCGGTTGGCTGCCGTTGTTAAGGACGAGACACAGCGGAATAAGTTGGTCATGGTTTTCTACGGCTATACGATGGAATTCGGCGAACGAGGCCCAATCTCCGGTCATCTTGCGTTTGAGAAGCTGCTCGATTCCCCGGATATCGACTTGCTGGGCTCGCCCTTCGACTACCGGTATCGCGGTTTGCAAGGATATTCCGGTTCGCATGGAGCCATGGATTCTATCCGGCTAAGCGGGAAAATTTATCTGAGTGAAGACGATTATGCTACACATATCGGCACAGATTCTGGCGGCTCACCACCATTGGGCAAAACGGTGGAAGAGTCCCTGGCGCTGCTATGGCGCAATTTTGGCTATTCGTTAACCAAGTCCTTCGGACATTGGTGGTATGATGACAGCGGGTACGGGTCATTCAACAATGCCCGCATCATGAACGGCATTGCCCGGATGAACGATCTGGCCAAACAAAGCGTTCAACTGCCCAGGAATTCGGTCACCGAGATCGCGTTGGTGGTGGATGAGCAGTCGCAGCTCGCGCAATCCGTCACATCATCGTCTTTGAATGAAAGCCTCGCGAATGTAAGAAGCAATTTATCCAAGATCGGCGCCCCTTACGATGCGGTCTTATTGTCCGATGTGCTCAAGGGAAAAGCGAATGCTTATAAACTGCTTATCATGTCCAACGCCTATTGGATGAATCAAGAGCAGAGGAAACAGTGGAAGAAGTTGAACAAGAGAGGTCAAACCGTCGTGTGGATGTATGCACCCGGTTATTGGACCCAAGGAGCCGATGGCGTATACGACAAATCGTCTGCGAATATCACGGATATAATCGGGCTGCCTATTGCCGAAGATGGCGTCAGAGCAACGGCGATCACGGCAGAACACAGTCCCCTGGGTCATTCGGGTGAAGTACATGCCGGAGAAGAGCTGGGCAAAGCGGGAGCCGATGTTCCTTTCTTCTATTTGAAGAACGAATCGGGGGTTACGGTGATCGGCAGAACGGAAGGGAAGGCGACTTCGGCTCTCAAAAAACATAAAGATTGGAATGAGATTTGGTTCGGTGCGCCTTCGATCCAATCCCCTGCCTTGTACAGAGATCTTGCGGACCTCGCAGGGGTGCATCTTTATAGCAGAAAGGGCCGTTTTGTAAGTGCGAATGCGTCTTTCGTCTTCGTTACGCTGCCCGAAGCAGCGGACGATGAGCCGATCAAGTTTCGCAATACGAGATCTGTATTTGAAGTTCGCTCAGGCGTCGCGGTTACTCCCGATGCCAACGGCATCGTAAACGTAAGCACGGATCATGCCGCTACTTTTGTGTACTACGTCGGTCCGGCAGGCGGGCTGCAAATGCCGAATATCGATGAACTCGAGACGTCGTTGCATGAATTGGTTGTCAAAATCGAAGGGGAGAAGTTGCAGGAACAACAATTAGGCAATTCGTCACCGAGAACGATAGAGCTTTCGCCCGGGCAGTCCGTCAAACTGGGAACCACCGGTATTACAGAAGATGGTTACTATTATTACAAGGATGAAATGATCGGGGCTCCGGAGTGGTCATCCGATGCACCGGATGTAGCGGCTGTGGACAGCGGCGGGAATTTACGCGCAGTTGGCGCAGGACATGCGGTGATTACCGCTGAGCTGGATGGTGTTGCGGGAACCATCGGAGTTTATGTGAAGGATGTTGAACGTCAGTCGTTCAAACAGGAGCTAATCGATTCTGCCGCATGGGGCACGTGGTCGTTGAACAGCGGAGGAACATCGTTTGCATTTGGCCAGGGCAATGAGTGGGGGACAGCTTACTTGATCGACAGCGTGGTATCGGCAGATGGACAGACACGTGATAACGTCATTCGGCTGGAACCACGGGTGAATGGCGAACAAGTCAGCGCCTTGCTTCAGCATACAACGATTCCGGATCGGGATCGCGTTAAACTGGCTCTTGAACTTTATTATCCGCAAGGGACATCGAGCGACACGGTCAATGATTTGATTGTTGTGGGATATGACGAGAATTGGTCTGCCGTATTTCAGGCTTCCAAAAGCATAGAGGCCCCTGGGGGGTTCTTTGAAACAGATTTAAGCGCCTTTGCCGGTCAAACCATCCATTTGAGTATTATTTATCGTCATCGATCAGGGACGCCAATCGAATCTTCAGCAATTGATCTGGCAAGTGCAGCATTTACATTAGAGAGTGCCTCCAATGAAGAGCCTGTCTTGACCGACATCCGGTTTAACGAGCAGAACAAGAACATAACGGTCGGTCAAACCGCACCGTTGGATGTATCTCATGTATACTCGGATGGTACAGTCAATCCGTGGACGCCGAATGAACATTCTGTTTGGGAAAGCGATCGTCCGGATATCGCTGCGGTTGATGAAGCTGGAAATGTCACCGGTTTAAAAAGGGGCGACGCCATCATTACGTTGTTGACGGATAAACAGCTCATTAAATGCTTTGTCCATGTAACGTCAGGGGAGAGCGAATCGGACGCAGCAGCCATTCTGGCAGAAACGCCGTACTTGCGGTTGACCAAGAGTGAGAAACGCATCCTTGCTTTAAAGGAACTAACCGCGGAGGGCTACTACCGTAAGCCTTCGCAACCGGTGAAATGGAGTGCGGAACCGGCGGGAATCGTGGACGTTGCCGCTGATGGAACCGTAAAAACAAAACGAGAAGGAGTAGCCATCATTCAGGCCGATATGGGCAGTTTTCGCACGCATATTCTCATTGAAGTTCTTAAAAAGCATACCCCATTAACTTGGGAGGATCCTTTCCGGTGGTCATCCATTACACGTTTGCCCGGCTTTGGATTGGATAATCCGGATTTTTCGTATCGCTACACAGGTCTAAGGATCATCGAGTAAGTTACAACAAGAGGTTGCCCTGAAAGCAGCCTCTTGTCTTTCACCCAAGCAGGAGGAATGCCGTTACGGACTTATCAAAGAATGAAGTGACCGATACCAGTGTGAAACACGGCTATGGGATTGCGATCATTGGTGCCGGATTTATCGTCGGAGAGTGCCATCTGCCTGCATATCGCGATTGCCGTTTTCATGTCGTCGGCATCTTTTCAAGATCGATCGACAAGGCACGAGCTCTTGCTGAAAGGTTTGCCGTGCCGAATGTCTACAGTTCTATGGACGAACTGCTTGCCGATCCTCGCGTCGATGTGGTCGATATCGCCGTACCGCCTCACGAGCAGCTCACGCTCATCCGCAAGGTTGCCGAAGCAGGCAAGTCGATTCTGGCTCAGAAACCGCTGGCGGTAAGCTACGAAGAAGCGGTAGAAATCGTCCGGATCTGCGAGAAGGCTGGCGTGAAGCTGTGCGTAAACCAGAATGGGAGATACGATCCCGCTATTCAGGCTGCCAAGAGGTACATAGACCAAGGTTTGCTGGGCAAGCCGGTGTTCGCGACGATCGAGCTGCGCTTCAAGCCGCATTGGCAACCTTATCAGATTGAATACGAACGGCTGATGTTCCTGTTCATGAGCATCCACCATCTCGATCAGTTCCGATTCTGGTTCGGGATGCCGGAGCGTATCTATGCCAGCTCCGCTCCTCATCCGGACGGGTCCTTCAAGGGGGATTATCTCGGATCGTACATTCTGAATTATGAGAACGGTCTGCTGGCGAACGCTTGGGACGACGGGTATACGTGGAATGAAGACGGGTTTGGCGTGTTTTACAAAATCGAAGGAACGGATGGCGTTATCAAAATGAACATCGGATGGCCGAGCGGCGGACCGAGCGAGATCAGCGTATTCTCTTCCAAGCTCGGCGGAGAATGGCACACGCCGGAGCTGAAGGGAAACTGGTTCCCGGACGCCTTCGGCTACACGATGGGGGAATTGTTCATTAGCATCGAGACAGGCGAAGAGTCGCCGATCAGCGGGTGGAACAATCTGTTAACGATGGCCATGGTGGAAGCTTGCTACAAGTCCGACAAGGAGAAAAGGTCGGTGAGGTTGGCGGAAATCATGGACGGGGAGAAAAGTTTCGTTTGACAGAATGAGGACCATGGGAGGCATTCACAATGAAATTCGGCGTTTTGTCCATCGCTTTCGGAGAAATCGGTTATCGGGAACTGGCCCGCAAGATCGGCTCGTACGGATTTGACGCGACGCACATGGAACTTAAGCATATTTTGGACATCGACCATGCCCCAGGCAAGCTGAGTACGGGCTGCGCGAATATGCTCGCGGAGGAATTCCAGAGGCACGGTGTTCGAATCCAGGCATTGGGCATGTATACGAACCTGGTCGACGTGAACGAGGAGCGGCGCCAGTACGGCATCAACCAGCTGAAGGAGCATCTTCGTTACGCGAGAGACTTCGGAGCAAGCGTCGTAACGACAGAGACAGGGACGGTGAACCCGCACAGCCCGTGGGAGCATCACCCCGATAACCGGAAGGAAGAGAGCTGGATCAAGCTGCGCGCGGCGGTCGAGGAGTTGGCGGAGGAAGCGGAGAAATGGGGTGTATTTCTCGGATTGGAAGGATACTACAATAATGTTATCGACACCCTGGCAGCGATGGAGCGAATGCTGAGGGAAGTACCATCCTCCAATATCGGCATTGTCATGGATCCCTGCAATTACATTACGCAAAAAGACGAGCCTCGTCAGGACGAAGTGATTCAAGAAGCGTTCGACAAGCTGTCCGACCGCATTCTGATCGCTCATGCCAAGGATTTCAATTACCGCCACGACGACGATACCGCAGAGCACAAGATGGTTCAGCCGGCGGCGGGCACCGGGTATTTGAACTATCCGCTATATCTGAAGCTTCTCCATGAGCGTAAGCCGTACGTCAAAATCTATCTTGAGCATTTGGCCGAACATCAAATGCTGACATCCATGTCGTTCGTACGCCAAATTGCCGAAAGCGTACGCGGCTAGCCTGCGCTTCCATAAGCGATTAGAGAGAGGAGATCGGCAGATTGTGGCACACGAAAGTAAATTGATCTACAAGCTTCCAAAGAAACACGACTACGGCATCGGCATCGTCGGCGCGGGCGGCATTGTGAACGGAGCGCATCTTCCGGCCTACCGGGCGGCGGGTCTGCAAGTAAAAGCGATTGCAGACGTCAACGGGGCGGCGGTGAAACAGACGGCCGAACGTTGGGGCATCGCGGATTTCTTTGCCGATTTTCGCAAGCTGTTGGAGCGTTCCGATATCGACATTATCGATATCGCGATTCCGAACGAAGGAAGGGTGGAGATCGTCAAGGAGGCCGTCGCCGCGGGCAAGCATGTGCTCATTCAAAAACCGTTTGCACACAAAATCGAACAGGCGGAAGAGATGATCGCGCTTGCCAGAGCTGCCGGAGTCAAGCTTGCGGTCAATCAGAACGCCAGGTTTGCCCCTTTTTATTACAGGGTTAAGCAAATTATCGACGCGGGGCATCTGGGCGAAATCTACCTGATGACCCACGAGATGCGCATCAATCAGGACGCGTATATGGCCGATACGTGGTTCGCCAACGTTCCGCATTTCCTGATCGTCGATTACGATATCCATCATATTGACTTGATGCGTCACTGGTCGGGGATGACCCCGGAGCGGGTATTCGTGTCCGGGACAAGAATGCCGGGTCAGAACTTCGCTTGCGATATGACAAATCTGACGACGATGGAATTTGCAAACGGATTGCGCGCGTTGCTGACGACGGTCGATACGACGCAGCATGACGAACATTTCTGGCGTTTCTCGGTCGAAGGAACGAAAGGCAGCTTGTACGGTCGGATCGAGAACGGCTACAAGCATCCTCGGATCGAGTATTGCTCCAGCGGCAACCCCGGGAAGTGGATAAGGCCAACGGTGCGAGGAGAATGGTTTCCGGACGCATTTTACGGCACCATGTTTGAATTGATGCAAGCGATCGATGAGGATCGGGAGCCGTCGATCAGCGGTGCGGACAACCTGGATACGTTAAAAGTGATGCACAGCATGATTCGCTCCGTCGAAGAGAAGACCGTTATTCAGGTGAAATAACATTGCTGTGAAATGATAAATAATTGTATTGGGACAGTCTCTTGATGAGGCTGTTTTCTGTATGCGACGGCAGTCAATATGCGTTATCCGACAGCGAAAAATGATGCGCAATTCTATTTTGAAATTATCGAAATTACTTGTTGAATTTATAAATGACATACTGTATTATATATAATATATTAAATAATGAAACGCTTACATGCTTAAGGAGGCATTCTCTACGACACTAAATTTATCCTAAGTCAACACTCGGCAATTTGTCTATCCGTACGATTGAAAGCGTTAATAGCTGCAGGCTTAATAACGAATCCATGATGCCTAAAGGAGCCGAACAACAAAATGCCATTAGTTGATCTGCCGTTAGCCGAACTGCACAAATATCAAGGCATCAATCCGTGCCCGGCTGATTTCGACGAGTATTGGGATAAGGGAATAGCAGAAATGAAGGCAATAGATCCTGAAATCGAGATCGTTCCAAGCGATTTCCAGGTACCGTTCGCCGAATGCTTCCATCTTTATTTCACAGGTGTGGGCGGAGCGCGCATCCATGCCAAGTATGTTCGTCCGAAACATGCGACAGAGCCTCATCCCGCTATCATTCAGTTTCACGGATATTCGGCCGATTCCGGAGAGTGGCCGGAGAAGCTCGCGTATGCGGCGCTCGGATTTTCCGTATTCGCCATGGATTGCCGGGGGCAGGCCGGACGATCGGAAGATGTAAGCCGCGTGACGGGATATACTTTCTACGGCCATATTATCAGAGGGCTGGAAGATCACCCGGAACGCTTGCTATTTCGCCAAGTATTCCTTGATGCGGCACAATTGGCGGGTATCGTGATGACAATGCCCGAGGTGGACCCGCAACGGGTAGGGGTGATGGGGGGATCGCAAGGAGGAGCGCTTTCGATCGCTTGCGCTGCGCTGGAACCGCGCATTCAAAAGCTGGCTCTATCCTACCCGTTCCTTAGCGATTACCGCAGAATATGGGAGATGGATTTGGCCGTTCGTGCTTATGAGGAATTAAAGCATTACTTTACGCGCTTCGATCCGCAGCATGAACGGGAGGACGAGATATTCACCAAGCTCGGTTATATCGATATTCAGCATTTGGCAAAAAGGATCAGGGGTACGGTCCTCATGGGAGTCGGCTTAATGGATACCTCTTGTCCGCCGTCTACGCAATTTGCAGTATACAATAAAATCTTGTCGCCTAAACGGCTGGAAATTTACCCCGATTTCGGCCATGAGCATTTGCCGCATTTCTGGGAAAAAACGATGATATTCATGCTTGAAAGTTAATACTAGACTGATCCGCTTACTTTCCGGATCGAGTTCAGGGAGGATTCCAAGATGGGCAGCTTTCAACACAGGGCGGGCTATGGATGCTGGATTAACGACGTACGCAACGTACTCGTAAGGACCGATTTTTGGCCATGGCCTACCTATGACGACGAGACCGACAGAAGTCTCAAACAGGTAATCGACCACATGGCATGGGCAGGTTATAACGAAATTGCTTTGTGGGGCCTTCTTTGTACCTGGGGCTGGTCGGAAAATTTCATCAGAGAAAAGGATCCCGTAAGAATAAGAAGAATCAACGAGCTTATCGATTATGCGCATTACAAAGGAATAAAAGTGATATCCGGGCTTGGCGTTTATTCATGGGGCTACTCGGAAATGATTCGCAAAAACCCTGCAATAGCCGCCGATAACGGGAAAAACGATCAGGTGATTTGCGGAGACAAAGAGGAAAGCTTCCGCGAAGTGACGCGTATTATCGATTTTCTGATCGAAGCGATCAACATTGACGGGATTCATCTCGAATCCGCCGATTTGGGCCGCTGCCGCTGCGATGTATGCCGGAATATTGACGATTTTGCCTATCACAGCAAGCTGAACATACGGGTTGCCGAGTATATTCGCAGCAAGTGGCCGAACATGATCATCAATGTAAATCTTATTTCATGGCAGGATTGGGAGAAGAGAATCATTACGGCAAACTGCCCCGAGGTAGACTCGCTTGTAGAGTTGAGCAAATATGTGGACTATATTATCGATCCCGGTCATCACGGACATTATATCAATGCCGATGTACGTTCGGATGTAACGGCAAGATTGAAATGCCATTTCGGGACGGCGGGCGGCACAAGGATTTATTACCATACGGGTATCGAAAGAGATCGGCTATTTTTGCCTTATACGAACCGGACATACAACCATCTGACCGATGTTTACAACAACGGCGGGCGTGCCGGCGAATGCTACGCGGGTCCGGTCAGTTCGCCTTCCGCTGAAATCAATACGGTGATGACAGGCTTGACCATGAAAAATCCTGAAGCCGCCTACCATTCCCTGATGGAGGAGTCGCTTACTTTCCTTTACGGGCCGAGAAATGACGCCGCTTTGAAGAAGCTTGCGAACATATTCGATAAAGCGGAAAAGGCATTTTTCGACAGGTGGAAGGGCTACGAGTCCAAGGAAATGAACAGCCACGGAATGAATTATCTCCAATCATTCATGGATGTCGACAGATGGGAAAGTTATGCACGGGAGCTTGCCTCGCTTATGAGCGATGCGACGGGGTTAATCCTTGATGTGAGAGAAAGCGAAAAGGTGATGCGCATCATGGACAGCATCAAAAGCGCGGTTACCGATGTTTCCGAAGCGGTAGAGTACGAACGATTCAAATAATGGGCGAATAGCAAAAATCAAAGGGAGGAATAAAAAATGAAAAAAATGATGAGTGTCGTATTCTGTATCATGCTTGCGCTTACAGCAGTGTTGGCGGGTTGCAGCAGTAACAATAAGCCGGAGAACCAGGCAACGGGCACGGGGGGATCGTCAACGGCTCCTTCCGACACGGGAGAGGCCAGCGATACACCAGCCGTTCCCGAGAAATACGATCCTCCGATTACTCTTACTACGGCAAGCACTGTACTCGCGGAGAAGCTTCCCGAGGGAGATTCGGTCGACAATAATGCTTGGACCCGATTGTACGAGCAGAAGTATGGGATCAAGATCAAGACCGAATTCCAGGCAGATGGCGCTACGATGCCTCAGAGAATGAATCTGGCCATTACATCCGGCGATATCCCGGACTTCTTCCAAGTGCCGCCTGCGCAATTCAAACAATTGGTCGAGGCGGATATGGTTGAAGACTTGACAGAAGTCTTTAATAAATATGCTTCGGAGCGAGTGAAGAATGTCATTAATGAAGGCGGACCTCAGGCTCTGAAATCGGCCACTGTCGACGGCAAGCTTATGGCCATTCCTTATACTTCACTGCCCAAGGAAGGCGTCCCGATTCTCTACGTTCGCTCGGATTGGTTGAAGAAGCTGAACTTGCCGGAGCCCAAGACAATGGCTGACGTGATTGCGATCAGCAAAGCGTTCACCGAGCAGGATCCGGACGGCAACGGCAAACCGGATACTTACGGATTGGCGATGGATAAGGATTACGCTTATCTTAAGGGGTTTTTGAACGGCTTCCATGCTTATCAGGATATATGGATCAAGGATTCCGAAGGCAAGCTGCAATACAGTTCCATTCAACCGGAGATGAAAACGGCGCTGCAGCAGCTTCAGAATTTATTCAAAGACAAACAGATCGATCCCGAATTCGGTACCAAAGGCTTCGACAAAGTTCTGGAAAGCTTGAATACAAGCAAAATCGGACTGTTTTACTTTCCTTTCTTTGCCGGATTATACCCCCTTCAAGCAGGGATTACGAAAGATCCGACAATGGAGTGGAAACCGTATCCGATCGTTTCCGTAGACGACAAGCCTGCGTTGAACCAACTGAATCTGAATGTGGACACGTATTGGGTCGTTAAGAAAGGCGTAGAGCATCCGGAAGCCATTCTCAAGATGCTGGATTCATTCGTGGAAATTTTTTATGAAAATACGGATCCGGACATCAATAATGAGTTTGTCAATGACGGCAATTCGCAAATCTGGGCTTACGCCAACGTGCAGGCATATCGGGCGTTCAAAAATATCAATCAGCGTCTGAAAGTGAATAAGTCTCTTGAGACCAAGGATACGAGCGAACTGACCGGCGATGACAAGAACGTGTACGACAATGTCGTGAAATACTTAGATGGAGATATCAACTTTTGGGGCTGGAATTTCATTTACGGTCCGGAAGGATCGTTGGGCGTAGTCAGCGGATACGTGGAAAGGGATCAATATATGCAGAACGAATTCATCACTTCTTCTTTGCCGATTATGACCGAGAAAAACGCTGCGTTGCTTAAGCTTCAGAACGAGATGATTACCAAGATCATATTGGGCGCGTCGATGGACGAGTTCGATAAATTCGTAGCCAACTGGAAGAAGCTTGGCGGCGATGAGATCACCAAGGAAGTTAACGAATGGTATGCAGCCAATAATTAGCGCATGGGTTAAGGCTTGATCGCTTGACGGGAGTAGGGGGGAGCTTCTCCCCCTAACCTTCCTGTCCGATGGGGGGAGGATTAGCATTGAAATTGAAAATAAAGCCGAATTTCCCATTGCATTTCATGATATTGCCGGGATTTATTTTAGTGCTGATCTATAGCTACGGACCCATGGCAGGCATACTCATTGCTTTCGAAAAATATATCCCGACCAAAGGGATTTTACAGTCGAAATGGATCGGGTTCGATAATTTTGAATACATGTTTAATCAACCTGGCATCGGCAGAGTATTCGTGAACACGGTCTATATTGCCTCTATGAAAATTATAGCAGGATTGATCACACCGTTATTTGTAGCGCTGGCGTTGAATGAGATCGGCAGAAAGTATTTCAAACGCTTGATTCAAACGCTGATTTATTTGCCCTACTTTCTGTCATGGGTTATTCTGAGCGGCATCTTGATAGATATTCTTTCTCCTTCTACAGGCATCGTCAACCACTTTCTGCAATGGCTGGGCTTTGAACCGATTTATTTTCTGGGCAGCAATCATTGGTTTCCCTATGTATTAGTCGCTTCGAACGAGTGGAAAGAGTTCGGATTCAGCACGATCGTCTATTTGGCGGCCATCACAAGCATCAACCCGGCTTTGTATGAAGCCGGCGTCATCGACGGAGCGAACCGTATCAGACAAACCTGGCATATCACTTTGCCGGGTATGCGGCCGATCATCATATTGCTGGCAACCCTAAGCTTGGCGAATGTTCTGAACGCCGGCTTCGATCAGGTGTTTAACCTCTACAGCACGCAGGTGCTGGAGAGCGGCGATATTATCGATACTGTCGTTTACAGGATGGGGCTCGAGAATGTCCAGTACGGTCCGGCAACTGCAATTGGATTGCTTAAATCGGTCGTTTCCACGTTCTTTATCTCCATCGCTTATTATTTGGCTTACCGTTTAGCGGACTATAGGATCTTCTGATGATGGGGGGGGGGGGGGAAAAGGCGCAAGCGTTTTT